>NZ_JAVDWM010000001.1:1871489-2472234 GCF_031457495.1 Sphingopyxis sp. BE259 | reverse complement strand
CGCCGAGCGGCGCGCCGGTGCGGAGCTCGAATGCGGGCTCGACACGGTATTGATGGCACAGCACGCTCGTTCCTGACGGCACGGGCAGCATCTGGAATGGGATGCGGTGCATCAGCCCCTCGAAATAATCCTCGGGCTCTGCATCCAGTGTCACGCCGCCGCCCAAATCGACGGTAGCGTCTAGTTGCACGCCGAGGATTGCGCTCAGTTCGGAATAGTGTCCAACATTTCCGGCGATCTCTTCGCCAAAGGCAGCGAAAATCGCGGCAGCGTCGAGCTTCTCGACCAGACGATCAATCGCCCAATCGCCGAACCGGCCTTGCGCTATCGCCCCCCCGCCATCGCCAGTGAAAATCCAATTGTCACTATAGGCGTTGAACGGCGAGACTTGTTGAAGGGCGTCGCCAAGGGAACGACGTTTTTCATCGCGCCACAAAGCATAGTGCTTCCCGCGATGAATTTCAGCCAGTTCGCGCGCCGCTTCGTCGAGCAATTCTATTGCTTGAGCGTGCGTCAAATCCCCTCCCATCATAGCTATTCTGTCAACCGTAATGTCGAAATGACCGCCTTCGAGTTCGCCACTCACCTAGCGTCATGCCGTATCGTTGCCATATCTTCGTGGCTCCCTTCGAACTCCGGCGCTCATGCCGAAGTGCGACAAAAACGGTAAAATTGACGCGACGACTGGCTATGCAGAATAGCGACGCAGATGGTCTCTCTGACCACCTCGTACCGTGCCCACGGCCCCCGCGCCGCTACCTCTTCCTGCCGAAGAAAACTTTACGCGCCTCGTCCTCGTGAAGGTCGAACTTGGCGGTGTGATACTGGGACGGGGGAACGGCATCCGAGGTCATCTTGAACGGTAGTTCGTCGATGCAGATCTCCGAGATCAAGGCGGAGAAGTCCTTGTCGTAGCAGTCCGCCAGTACCTTCAGATTGGTCGAAGGGAAACTTTCCTTGAACTCCTTGTTGAACGGTGGCTGGAAGTGACGGATCAGCGACGCCTCGTAGAGGGTCACGCGTTCGGCGTCTGATGTCCCGAACAGCTTGTCTAAGCCCGCCGAGATGCGGGCGCTGCCGTCCTCCGTGGCCTGGGCCCAAGGGTTCATAAACGTGATCATGCGGTTGCCCGGCACGATTTCAAGCATGAGAAGCGTGAGTCGACGATCGGCGGGTACGCCCTTGACCGAGATCCGCTGCAGGGTCTCGTGCTTGAGCAGCCGGTCTAGGGCGTTGCGGGACCCGTCCTTGCCATAAGCCTGACCGATATAGAGTACCTCGAAGTGGACTGCGTCCTGTTCGTTATTTAACCGTTGCGCTATCTCGTCGTCAGAGGGCGCCCAGTAGCCGTCACCGTTCTTGATGAACCAGCCCCGCTCGGTCTCGACCATCTCGACGCCTTCAGGCATCGGCCAGGCGAGTTCATGACGTTTGCCGGCAACGAGCATACCGATGACAAGCTGCCCATTCTCAAGGCGTTGATCGATGGTCTCCATCGCCGGCATGGTGCCGATGACGTAGATGTGACACTTCGCGAGCTGCGGCTTGAACGCCGCCACAATCGTCTCCTCGTAGATTCCGAAGGCAGGCATGAGAACGAAGCTCGTCGCGTACATGTTGAGAGCGTGTTCGATATCGAATCGCTTGCCGCCGAACAGCTCGGCGGGATCGCGCTTCAGTTTTGTATCAGGTTGATTTTCAGCCATCCGCGGATTCTACTTGTACATGCCGGAGCGAAGCAAGTCACATTGCATCAGTGAAATCGGCTCGGTTAACTGACTGGACGAATGCCAGCTTCCCCGCATCAGGTATTTTGGAGTTGCCGGCCTGCAACCGGTCAGTCTTGCGCATTCATTGGGGGCAGCGTCGCAACTGAGTGAATGTCCGGTGCCGCCGAAACTGGCCATTGCCGATCATGCTTGGGAACGACCGTTTTGTCCCAAAGTCAGTCAGGCGCAATCCAGGCATCCGAAGACGAACGAACGGCGGGTTTCGTGATCAACCGCGCGATCGGTCAACGGCGACAATTGGGGTGCAAAGCAGACACTCTAAGGATCCAAACTTACACAAATCCTTACACAGTTTTCGGTTGTAGTCAAAAACATGCAGTGTTATCAATGTTATACGGAAGTCTCGCCGCACTCAAAATGCGGTTCCGCAAGGAGTGCTGGTTCGAGTCCGGCCAGGGGCACCATTTACGGTCAACCGCCGCCGCCAACCGGCGCCGCCGATCGTCCCCCCAAATTCAAACGATGCAGCGGGAAAAGCGCGGCAGGCATCGCCGCGGTGCGGCAGCTGGCGGAGCGGGTGGGATTCGAACCCACGATAGGCTTTTGACCTATACTCACTTTCCAGGCGAGCGCCTTCGACCACTCGGCCACCGCTCCGCATGCACTGGAAGGCGCGCCCTAATCGCTCGGCGGGGCTTTCGCAAGCCGGTTGAGCGTGGCAGACAGGCGGCATGAAACATCTGCTTCTGGCCGCCGCCGCGGCTTCACTCGTCGCCCCGGTCGCCGCGCAGGAGCTCACATCGATTCCGTCGCCCGGCGAGATCGCGGCCGCCGCGCCGGTCAGCGACTGGATTGCGATTGCGCCGTCCGACCTGCTGGTGATGGACCTGACGCCCGACGCCAAGAGCAAGCCGCGCCGCATCGTCATCCAGCTGATGCCCGCGCCTTTCAGCCAGGGGTGGATCGGCAACATCCGCAAACTCGCCGCCGCGCACTGGTGGGACGGGACGAGCGTCAACCGGGTGCAGGACAATTATGTCGTGCAATGGGGTGATGCGACCGAGAAGAAGGCACTGCCTGAGGGTTTAGTGACGGTGCCGGAGGGTCAGTATACGTCCGGCCTTTCCGAATGGCAGGCTCGCAATGCGGAGCGCGATGCAAAGCGTCAGCCGCGGCAGGCGTCGGCAATCTTGTTGCCGCGCGTCGAACCTGACCCCTATCCCGACTGGCATAGTCGCGACGCATATGCACAGTGGGCGGACTTCTATTCCGGCTGGCCGGTTGCCACTTCGGGATATGGCTGGGACCAAGTTTGGTGGCCCGTCCACTGCTATGGCATGGTCGGAGTCGGTCGCAACATGTCGCCCGACACCGGCAGCGGCGCCGAACTCTACACCGTGATCGGCCACGCCCCGCGCCATCTGGACCGGAATATCGCGCTGATCGGGCGCGTTGTCAGCGGCATCGAGCATCTGTCGAGCTTGCCGCGCGGAACCGGCGCGCTGGGATTCTATGAGATCGAAGCCGAGCGGGTGCCGATCGCCTCGATCCGCATCGCCACCGAACTCGCCGCTGCCGACCAGCCGCGATTTGAATATCTTTCAACCGAAAGCGACAGCTTCGCCCGCTACGCCGACGCGCGCACCAATCGCCGCGATCCTTTCTTCATCAAGCCTGCGGGTGGCGCCGACATCTGCAATATCCCGGTGCCCGTCCGCGCGACCGCCCCGAAATAGCGGTGGAGGATTTCACCGTCACCACGCCACTCTGGCGCTGGCAATCGGCGACCGCCCCGGCGGCGTGGTTTTTCGTCACCATTACCGGCGACGCCGCCGACGGCATCCGGATCGCGGCGATCAGCGGGCAGTGGCTGAACGGGCGGAAGGGCTTCGGGTCGGCGCGGGTCGATGCGGCCATCGGCGACACGCGCTGGCAGACGTCAGTGTTCCCACACAAGGAAAGCGGCGGCTGGTTGCTGCCGGTCAAAGCCGCGGTCCGCAAGGCCGAGGAGTTGGCCGAGGGTGATGCCGTGACCGTGACCGTCAGTCTTTAGGCGCGGTTTCAGCCTTGGCGCCGCGCGCCTGCGCCTTGCGCTTGCGCAGATTGTCGCGCAACGCCTCGGCCAGGCGGCGTTCGCGTTCGATGTCGGCGGGGGAAGGTGTTTTGCTCACCCGCCCACCCATGCGCCCGAATTTGCTATATCGTCAAGCCTGGCACCTTGACAGGCGACAGGCGCCCCGCCATAGGCCGCGCCTGCCCAGCGAACAGGCGTTTGCGGGCGTTTCGGTTGCTGCTGTAGCTCAGTGGTAGAGCGCGTCATTGGTAATGACGAGGTCGGGAGTTCAATCCTCCCCAGCAGCACCATCATCCTTCAGATCTTTGCTGCCAGCAACCAGTCGTGGAACAGTTTTACCGCGGGTTGGCGCAGCGCGCGCGGGCGGCAGACGAACCAGTAGCTGTACGGGCTGTCGACGTCGAAATCGAACAGACGGACGAGGCGCGGGTCGTGCGCGTCGTCGAAGTGGTGGCCGTGCATGAAGGCGACGCCGATGCCCTGCGCCGCGGCTTCGAGCATCAGCGGGCCCGAGTCGAAATAGTCGATGCCCGCGGGCTCGAGGTAGGGCATGCCGATTGCTTTTTTCCACTCGGTAAAGGTCTCGGGCATCTCGCGGTGGAGCAGGATGGTCGTGCGCTGCAATTGTTCGGGGACCGCGATCGGCCGGTCGGCGTCGGTCAGGTTGCGCGCCGCGATCGGGAACACCTTGTCCTGATCGAGCCGCGCCGCATAGAGTGCTGGGTCGATCGAGCGGGCGAGGGCGATCGCGGCGTCGATCCCGTCGCCCAGCCGCGCTTCGGCGTGGGACATCGTGTCGATGTCGATGTGCAGTTCGGGATGTTCGCGGCGCAGTTCAGGCAGGCGCGGGAACAGCCGCTGCTGCGCGAACAGTGGCAGCACATTGAGGTGCAGGCGCAGCGAGGCGTCGGGGCTGCCGACCTGACCGATGACGGTCCGGAGCTCATCCAGGATCGGCGCCAGCTGTTCCTGCAAGCTGCGCCCCGCCTCGGTCAGGCTGAGCCCGTGATGATGGCGGTTGAACAGCGGCCGCCCGACCGCATGTTCCAGCGTCTGGATGCGCCGCGACAGCGCCGGCATCGACAGGCCGAGTTCGATCGCAGCCGCCTTGACCGTGCCATGGCGGGCGACCTCGAGAAAGGCCTCCATGCTGCTGAGGGGAGGAAGGCGTGCCATATCGAGTGCCGATGATGACATGCCGCCGTGCGACTTGCCACAATTTTGTGCAGTGCGTCATAGGATTGCGCGAGCCGCGCCAAGCGCGAGGGGTCGCAAATCGGGAACGACCATCCTATCTTCGGCATAGTGACCTTTTTGACGGAGACGCGCCTTGGCCGATGCAGCGGTAAAAGAAAAGCAAGTGAAACTGCAGGTGGCGAATTCGCGCGCCGAAGAGAGCGGCGGCGGTATCGCGCGCATTCCGCGCTCGGCGATGGCCGAACTGGGCGTCACCGAGGGCGACATCATCCAGATCAGCGGCAAGCGCGAGACCGCGTCGCGCGTCGTCCTTCCCTATGCCGAGGATGAAGGGCTGGAGGTCATCCGGCTCGACGGTTTGCAGCGCGCGAATGCGGGCGCGGGCGCGGGCGACATGGTGATGCTGAGCCGCGTCGAAACGCGCCCGGCGAGCCGCGTGGTGTTCGCCCCGGCTCAGGAAAATCTGCGGCTGCAAGGATCGGCGAACGCGCTGAAACGCAGCTTTTTCGGGCGACCGCTGGTGGCCGGCGACACCGTCGCGACCGCCGGGCAGCAGCGGCTGGAATCGGGCGACATGCCGCCGCAATTGCGCCAGATGCTCAACGCGCCCGCCTATGCGCTGGCCGAGGTCCGCCTGATCGTCGTATCGGCGGCGCCCAAGGGCGTGGTGTTCATCGATGAAAATACCGAAATCGAACTGCTGCCCGAATATCAGGAGCCGCAGGACACGCGCCGCACCGATGTCACCTATGACGATCTGGGCGGGCTGGGCGAGACGATCGATCAGCTGCGCGAAATGGTCGAACTGCCGCTGCGTTACCCCGAGTTGTTCCGCCGTCTGGGCGTCGATCCGCCGCGCGGGGTGCTACTCCACGGGCCGCCGGGCACCGGCAAGACGCGGCTTGCCCGCGCCGTCGCCAACGAGAGCGAAGCACAATTTTTCCTGATCAACGGCCCCGAAATCATGGGGTCGGCCTATGGCGAATCCGAAAAGCGGCTGCGCGATATTTTCGAACAGGCCGCCAAGGCGGCGCCGTCGATCCTTTTCATCGACGAAATCGATTCGATCGCGCCCAAGCGCGGGCAGGTGACCGGCGAGGCCGAAAAGCGCCTCGTCGCCCAGTTGCTGACGCTGATGGATGGGCTGGAGCCACGCACCAATCTGGTAGTGATTGCGGCTACCAACCGTCCCGATGCAATCGATGAAGCGTTGCGCCGTCCGGGCCGCTTCGACCGCGAGATTGTCATCGGGGTGCCCGACGAGAGCGGACGCCGTGAGATTTTGGGGATCCACACCCGCGGTATGCCGCTGGCCATCGATGTCGATCTGGCCGAACTGGCGCGCACGACCTTTGGCTTTGTCGGCGCCGACATGGCGTCGCTGACGCGCGAGGCGGCGATCGAGGCGGTTCGCCGGATCATGCCCAAACTCGATCTGGCCGAAGGAACGATCCCGCCCGAGGTGCTGGAGGAATTGCGCGTGACGCGGGAGGATTTCAGCAATGCGTTAAAGCGCGTCCAGCCGTCGGCGATGCGCGAAGTGATGGTGCAGGCGCCTACGACGCGGTGGAGCGACATCGGCGGGCTGGACGCGGCGCGCGAAAAGCTGATCGAAGGGATCGAGCTGCCGCTCAAGCATCCCGAGGCGTTTCGTCGGCTGGGCATCCGACCTGCGAAGGGTTTCCTGCTCTATGGCCCGCCGGGAACCGGCAAGACGTTGCTGGCGAAAGCGGCGGCGCGCGAGTCCGACGCCAATTTTATTTCGATCAAATCGTCGGATCTGCTGTCGAAATGGTATGGCGAGAGCGAGCAGCAGATCGCGCGGCTGTTCGCCCGCGCCCGCGCGGTCGCGCCGACGATTATCTTTATCGACGAACTCGACAGCCTGGTGCCAGCGCGTGGCAGCGGCACGTCGGGCGAGCCCCAGGTCACTGAACGCGTCGTCAACACGATCCTGGCCGAGATGGACGGGATCGAGGAAATGCAGTCGGTCGTCGTTATCGGCGCGACCAACCGCCCGAACCTGATCGACCCGGCGTTGCTGCGGCCGGGGCGGCTTGACGAGCTGATCTATGTGTCGGTTCCCAACACCGAAGGGCGCCAGCGCATCCTGGAAATCCAGACCGGCAAAATGCCGCTCGCCGACGATGTCGATCTGGCGGTGCTGGCCGAAAAGTCTGATCGTTTCACCGGTGCGGACCTGGAGGATTTGACGCGGCGGGCGGGTTTGGCGGCGCTCAAGCGGTCGATCGACAGCGATCTGGTGACCATGGCCGATTTCGACGCTGCGATGAAGGATACCCGCGCGTCGGTGACCGAAGCGATGGAAAAGGATTATGAAAAAATCCAGGGCGAGATCAAGCAGGCGGCGATGAGCGTCAATCCGATCGGCTTCTTTGCGCCCGGGATGCTCAAACCCGTGCGCGAGCAAAAGCACACCGACGGTGCGGTGAAGGATTAAGCCGCGGGCTGGTCGAGCCGCAGTGCCGACCAGCCCCACAGCACCAGCCAGCCGCAAAATCCCGCCATCAGGCCATAGGCGACCATCGGGTGCCAGTTGTAGAGCAGCACGCCGATCGCGGGCGAGACGATATAGGCCGATCCATTGATCGACGCGGTCATGCCCGCGACGCTGCCCTGGTCGCGGCGCGGCACCGATAGGGAAGCGCCAGCGGTAAAGCCCGGGCGGAACAGGCCAAAGCCGAGCGAGGCGAGCGCGAAGCCGATGATGATGCCGTGCAGATCCTGCGACAGGCCGGTGATGATCAGCCCGGTGGCGCCGAGCGCGGAACCGATCAAGACCGCGGTCCGCGCCGATAGCTTGAGCAACGGGATCAGTCCCCATTGCGATAACAACGTCGCAAAAGCGCCGGCCATCAACACGATACCGGTCATCGCCGCGCCCTCGTCGGGATTGAGGCGCAGATCGAGCCGGTCGAGGATCAGGAAGCCGATGACGCCCAGCATCATCGCCTGCGCTTGCCCGCCGTATAACCCGGCGAGCAGCCACGGGCGAACGCGGGTGTCGGACCAGCGCAGCGGCGGGGCGCTGGCGGCGCCGGGATCGACGACATCGTGGTCGCTATCGTCGGTTGCCGTGGCGGGTGAACCCGCTGACGTCGGGTAGGCGACGATCGCGCCGCGCGCGGCGAACCGCGGCACATCGTCAGGCAGCCGCCAGCGGAGCATGATCAGAACGAGCAGGCCGATCAGGGCAAAGACGAGCAACGGACCGGCCAACCCGACGAACGGCAGGATGAAGAAGGGCGCGATCGCGGGACCGATCACCGTGCCAAGGCCGAAGGACGAGGAAACGAGCGACAAGGCCTGGGTGCGTTCCGCCGGGTCGGTGCGCGCCGCGACATAGGCCTGCACCGCGGGCGGCGCCGCCGACCCGAAGCCACCATACAGGCTGCGAAACAGGGCGAAAATGACGAAGGTGGTCCCGGCGGCGAGATAGCCTTGCAGCCCGGACCACAGCGCCACGCCGCACAGCGCCATCGACAGCATAAACCCTATCACCCCCAGCGCCATCAGCGCCTTGCGGCCGCGCTTGTCCGACTGGCGTGCCCAATAGGGAGCGGTCATCACCCACAATAACGCCGACCAGCTGAACGCCAGGCTGACCCACACGTCGGGGATATGCAGCTTGGCACCGATGGCGGGCAGGATTGACTGCATCGCGGTGTTGCCCGCGGCGGCAACCAGCATCACCGCGAACAGGATCGTCATGCGGTCGGCCGGGATCGCGCCCGATGTCTTTGCCATGGCCGATCCCTTTCGCCGCGCGGTCCCTGCAAGTCGGCTTTTCCCTACACGCCAGCGGCGACCTGTCCAGAGTCAAGACTGACTCTTTCCTTGCGCCTTGGCGCCGTTTTTGCCACGCCAGCGCCAACCGCAACAACGCGAAAGCCATCATGACCAATCCGCGGGCACAGGCCCAAGAAACGAAAGTGCCGCTGGCTCGCCGCCTTCGCGCACGCCTCAAACGCTTTTTCGGGCCGTGGGGCATGTTCGTCCGTGGCTTCATCAAGCATCCGGTCATGGTGGGGTCGATCGTCCCGTCGTCGCCGACGCTGATCCGTCATATGCTGCGGCCGGTCGATTGGAAAAATACCACGCTGTTTGTGGAATATGGTCCGGGGGTCGGCACCTTTTGCCGCCCGGTGCTCGAACGCATGGCGGGCGACGCGACATTGATCGCGATCGATACCAATGAAGATTTCATCGACTATTTGCGCAAGGACATCCGGGACAGCCGCTTTATCGCGGTCCATGGTTCGGCGTCCGACGTCGAGGCGATCATCGCGGCGCATGGGTTTGAAAAGGCCGACTATGTCCTCTCGGGCCTGCCCTTTTCGACGCTGCCCACCGGTGTCGGTCCGGCGATCGCCGCCGCGACGCACCGCGTGTTGCGCCCCGGGGGCGCGTTTCTGGTCTATCAATTCCGCGCTCGCGCCCGCGATTTCCTGGCGCCGCACTTTGCCCGCATCGACAATGCGTTCGAGTGGGTGAACGTGCCGCCCTGCTTCCTCTTCTGGGGCTGGAAGGACTAAACTTCCAGATCGGGATCGGTTTCGCCGAGCCCGAAGTTCAGCCGCCGCGACACGGTGTAGTCGGCGACACCGACGACAAACCACGCCAGCGTCCAGCGCAGCCGGGTCAGCCACCCGGCGCGCGCCTTGTGCACCGCGATCGTGATGTCGTCGCAGTCGTTCTGCTGCGCCGCGATAAACGCGCGCATCTGCGCCGCGAAACCGGCGTCGGCGACGCGCAGCATCACCTCGACATTCACGAACAGACTTCGCATGTCGAAATTGGCGGTGCCGACATAAACGACATCGTCGATGACGATCAGCTTCATGTGCAGCTTGCACGGCTGATATTCCCAGATCAGCGCGCGTTTGCGTAGCAGATAGCCATAGAGCAGCCGCGAGGCGCCGATCGTCGCCGCATTGTCGGACTTCGCCGCCATGATGAAGCGCGCGCGGCCATCGCGCGCGACCCGGCCGAGCCGCCGCAACATACCCTGGCCGGGCGAGAAATAGGCCATGACCATGTCGAGCTGGCGCGCGCCGGTTAGGTCGGTGCGCACCGCGCGCGCCCACGGCGAGAGCCGCTGGGTCGGGCCGCCGACCAGCCAGGTCACTGGTCCGCTATCCACCGGCCATTCGCGGATCAGGCGGCGCAGCATCAGCAACTTGCCGTCGTTGTTTAAAGTGTAATCGTGGATTTCGGCGAACCAGGCGACCATGCGCGCAACCGACGGGCCGCGCACGACGATACCCAAGTCGAACCAGCATTGGCCGGGCTGCGTTCCCAGATAGGGTGCGGCGATATTGAAACCGCCGGTCACCGCCACCGCTTCGTCAATCAGCAACAGTTTCTGGTGATTGCGGACCAGATAGCTTGACCGCCAGCGCCGAGAAAAAAAGGTGACGCTGCCGCCAGCTGCGCGCAGCGGGGCAAAGATGTCGTCGGACGTATCCGACGAGCCGAAACTGTCGATGACGGCGCGAACCTGAACCCCGCGCTGTGCCGCCGCCATCATCGCATCAAGGACGCGGGTTCCGGCGCCGTCATGCTCGAAAATATACATGACGATGTCGATGCTGCGGATCGCGCCGTTCAGCAGCGCGAGGATGCGTTCGAGCCGCTGGTCGCCGTCGACGATGACCTCCAGCCGGTGCCCGGCCACGTCTGCCGTCAGCTTGTCAGGGTCGTCGGCAGGGCAGGGCGCATCGGTCATCGTCCGCTCATAGGCATGGCGCTGCGAGCGCGGCAAGGGCAGGGCGTCGATTGACAGCGACGGGCCTTGCTGCTAGCGCGCAGCGCTTGCCGCCACGCCCCCAAAAAGGCTGGTCTCTCCGATATTCTAAGGAAACAACATGGCCCGCGTTACCGTCGAGGATTGCGTCGACAAGATTCCCAACCGTTTCGACCTGGTCCTGCTCTCCGCGCACCGGGCGCGCGAGATTTCGGGCGGCTCGGAACTGACCGTTGACCGCGACCGCGACAAGAACCCCGTCGTGGCCCTGCGCGAAATTGCCGAACAGACCGTGCGTCCGAAGGATCTGAAGGAAGTGCTGATCACGACGTTGCAGAAGGTCGTCGTTGACGATGACGATACGCCGGATGAAATCAGCTCGATCAGCCGCTCGGCAGAAGCGCTTCGCCTGACCGCCGCAGCCCCGCCGCGCAGCCCCGCGGGTGGTGGCAGCGACTTCGAATAACCGGCGCGACTGCCGACGACAAAAGGGGCCGCGGGAAACTGCGGCCCTTTTTTGTTGGGATGAGGTTTACGAAATGTCTCTTGGCGACCGGTTGCGTGCAAGCCGCCTTTTGAATTCCGTTCGTGTCGAGCGAAGTCGAGACACCCGGAAGTCCTGTGCTACCGATGGGTGTCTCGACTTCGCTCGACACGAGCGGAAATAGAGGACAGCCTGGAAACCACCCTAAACCAGCCATCGAGCTATGAAACCTGCGTCAACTCCGCCACGCGGATCGCTTTCGATGCCAGCATCGGTTCGATGATTTGCTCGATGCGGTGGGCGCGCGGCGAACCGACGGTGATGTTGAACAGGCTGTTGGCGATCACGTCGGCGATCTGGACACCGTCGCTGCGGCGGCTGTCGGCGAGCGAGGCGCGGCCCCACCCGCCTAGCCCGGCCTGAATGTCTTCGCGGACCTTGGCCAGGATCGACGCATCATAGCGGCCTTCATCGATCACCACATCGGTGCACACGCCGCCGGTTTCGGGCAGCCAGCGTCCGACCGCGAGATCGAGCAGGGCGGCGTAAAGCATCAGATCGCTCGGCAAGGTCCCGCCGGGGTTTTGCGCCAGCGTATCGCGCTTTGCTACCGCGACCCAGGCGCGGCCACCGGCGCGGTCGAACAGTTCGAGCAGATAGGCCCGCTCGACGATGCTGATCCGGCTGCCCTTCAACTCTCCGCGCAGGCCGGTGACGCTGCGAAATCGCGCGTGAATATCGGCCGCCGCCTGCGGCGTCAGCATCACCGCTGAAAAGGTCATCGCGCCCGCGTTGAGTCCGCCCGATTCGTCGCAGTAAATTATCATCGGCTTGCGCCGCGTGCGATCAACGGACGCGGCCGAAAAAGGCGACCGAGCGGCTTTGGCCGGGCGCCACCGCATCGGGCCACAGCCAGCGGACATGGGTGACATCGGCCGCCGCCGCGGCGCGGGGATCGGCACCGGATACCGGCATGGTCAGGCCCGCGAGCGCACCAAACGTCTTGCCGCCATCGACCGAAACCGAAAATCCGGCGGTGTCAGCGGTTTCGTCGAACACCAGACCTTCGGGGATGGGGTTGGTCAGATTCAGCCCGGCCGCGGGCGCGGCGCCATTGTTGGTGAAGGTCAAAGTCACCCGGATGCGGTCGCCGGGGACCACGACGTCAGGCGCGATATAGGATTTTGCGGGGGCGTGCCCGTCGGTTGTCGGGGTCAATTTTTCAAGTTCGATCTTGCTGGTCAGCGCGCCAGTGCCTTGCGCGGCGACGGGTATCGCAACGATCCCCATGCCGACGGCCATCGCCACAATTGGCATCGCCAGAATTTTCCACGCTTTACCGATCATCACCGTCTCCTTGGTCGATCGCTCCATGGCGCATCAGGCAGGGCAGGGGTAGCGTTTCTTCATCAGCGCATCGAACGCCGTATTGATGGTCACCGCCTTGCGCGCCGGGGCAGGATAGGATCGCAGATGCGCCAACCACTGGTCGGGGGTCAGCGTCCCCGATTCGGGCGGGCAACTCGTCGTTTTCCGGCCCGCGCGGCGATCGGCGTCGATCCGCGCCTTGTACCGTTTCCCGGCGGCGACGACTTCGCCCTTGAGCTGGTTTCCCTGCGGCGTGGCCAGCGCAAGCGGCCCGAGCCGGGCGATGGCATCGGCGCGCGCCAGAAAGGCCGCGACGCTCATGTCCCCGGGCGCCATCGCGACCAGCAATGGCGCGGCGAGCAAGACTGGCAGGATGCGGGCATGTTTCGCCGGGACCATGCGCCGCAAAATGCCGTCAGCCAATGAATAACCCCTGAATCGGACGCGCCGGGCTCCAGGCCTAGGCGCCTTGGGGCTTGGGGTCGCCGAACGGTCCGCGCGGCTTGCGCTTGATCTGCGGCAGCGAGCCTGCATGGCCCGCAACCGGGGTGCCGCGCTTGTCGGCATCGTCCTCGCGGCCGATGTCTTCGCCCTTGATCGCGCGTTTCGATTCCTCTCCCGACAGCGTTTCATATTCGAGCAGCGCGCCAGCGAGCAGGTGGAGCTCGTCGAGATGATCGGTCAACACCTTGCGCGCGACATTCTCGCCTTCTTCGACCAACCGGCGAACTTCGGCGTCGATCAGCCGCGCGGTATCTTCGGACATATTCTGCGCGCGCGATACGCTATGGCCGAGGAAAACCTCGTCCTGATTGTCGCGATAACGCAGCCAGCCCAGTTTTTCCGACATGCCATATTCCATGACCATCGAGCGCGCCATGTCGGTCGCCTGCTGAATGTCGTTCGACGCACCGGTGTTGAGTTCGTCCTTGCCGTAGATCAGCTGTTCGGCGATGCGGCCGCCAAAGCAGAGCGCAAGCCGCGCCTTCATCTGCTTCATGCTCATCGAATAACGGTCGCGTTCGGGCAGGTTCCACGTCACGCCGAGCGCGCGACCGCGCGGGATGATCGTCACCTTGTGCAGCGGGTCGCAACCGTCGACATGCAACGATACGAGCGCATGACCCGCCTCGTGATAGGCGGTCGATTTCTTCTCGTCTTCGGTCATTACCATCGAACGCCGCTCGGCGCCCATCATGACCTTGTCCTTCGCTTCTTCGAATTCGTCGTTGGCGATCAGGCGCTTGCCCTTGCGCGCCGCGAGCAGCGCGGCTTCGTTGCACAGATTGGCCAGATCGGCGCCGGAGAAGCCCGGGGTGCCGCGCGCGACGCGGCGCAGATCGACGTCGGGTGCGAGCGGCTTTTTGCGGGTGTGGACTTCGAGGATCTTCTGGCGACCCTCGATGTCGGGGCGCGGCACAACGACCTGGCGGTCGAAGCGGCCCGGGCGGAGGAGGGCCGGGTCGAGCACGTCGGGGCGGTTGGTCGCGGCGACGATGATGATGCCTTCGTTCGCCTCGAAGCCGTCCATTTCGACGAGCAGCTGGTTAAGTGTCTGTTCGCGCTCGTCATTACCATTGCCGAGCCCAGCGCCGCGGTGGCGGCCGACCGCGTCGATTTCGTCGATGAACACGATGCACGGCGCGTTGCGCTTGGCCTGTTCGAACATATCGCGGACGCGGCTGGCGCCGACGCCGACAAACATTTCGACGAAATCCGAACCCGAAATGGTGAAAAAGGGCACGCCCGCTTCACCCGCGATAGCGCGGGCGAGCAGCGTCTTGCCAGTGCCGGGCGAACCGACGAGCAGCGCGCCCTTCGGAATCTGGCCGCCGAGCTTCGAGAATTTGGTCGGATCGCGCAGGAACTCGACGATTTCCTCGAGCTCCTCGCGGGCTTCGTCGATCCCGGCGACATCGTCGAAAGTCACTTTGCCCTGTTTTTCGGTCAGCATCTTGGCGCGCGACTTGCCAAAGCCCATCGCACCCGAGCCGTTGTTTTTCTGAACCTGGCGAAACACGAAAAACGCGATGCCGAGAATCAGCAGGAAGGGCAGCGACTGGAAGAGCATATACATCCAGAAATTGGGCGCTTCGGTCGCCTTGCCGTCATATTTGACGCCATTGTCATTGAGCATCTTGAGCAAGTCGGGATCTCGCACGACATTGGCGGTGAAGCGGTCGCCGTTCGACAGCGTGCCGGTTACCTTGTCTTCGGACAGCACGACGTCCTTGACGCTGCCTTCCTCGACCTTCTGGCGGAACTCCGAATAGGCCAGCGCGCTGCCCGCAGGCTGCGCGGCGCCGCCGAACATCGAGGCGACGAGGAGCATGGCCAGCAAGATGCCGCTCCAGATCATCACACTCTTCATCCAGGGGTTGCCCTGCGGTTCCTTGTCGTCCTGCATGCGAGTACTTTCCTAATCGGCGCGGCGATGCGCTCCTGTCCCCACAAGATAGGATAATCGGGTTAAATGACAATGAGGCAATCAGGCCTTTTTGGGCGCTTTCCGGCGCGGTGCCGCAGAAATGCGCCAGATTGTCCCTTCAAAGCCGCGAACGGCATCGATCAGCAGCGCTCCGACCATCGCGCGCTTGCCGCCATGCATCGCGGCAATCACGCCATCGAGCGAGGCACCGCGCACCGCGAGCTGCGGCGCATTGGCGCGCAGGCGCTGCGCCACGATGCGGCGGAACATCTCGCGCGGATAGCCCTCATCGCGGATCACCGCGATGTCGGAAGCGTCGGGCCAGGATGCGATCGACCGCTCGACCGCCCAGTCGATCGCCTCGTCGGCCTCGGCCAGCCACTCGGCCGATCGCGCCGCCGCCGCCGGGTCGAGCACCGACTGCGATCGCAGCGCCTGGCGCAGCCGCGCGCGGTCGAACCGATTGTCGCTGTTCGACGGATCATCGACGAAGGGCAGGTCGGCATCGAGCGCCAGATCGACGAGATCGCCGCGCCGCCAGCGCAGCAAGGGGCGCAGAATGACGCCGTTGCGCGCGCGGATCGCGGCGAGGCCGCTGACGCCGCTGCTGCGATTGAGCCGCATCACCAGCGTTTCAAGCTGGTCGTCGGCATGGTGCGCGGTGACGATATGATCGAGCGCGTTGGCGCCGCGCCATTGTTCGAGCAGCTGATAGCGTTCGGCCCGCGCCGCGGCTTGCAACGATCCCTTGATCGGCGCGGCGGGTCGCAGGGTCGAATGCGGGATATGTTCGCGCTCGCAAAAGCCCGCGACCATGCGGGCTTCGTCGTCGGATCCCTTGCGAAGGCCGTGATCGACCGTTGCCGCCCAGACCTGTCCAGGCAGCAGCGTGGCCATCAGCCAGAGCAGTGCCATGCTGTCTGGCCCGCCGGACACGGCGACGCCATAATGGAAGCGGTGCCAATCGGATCCAACGAGCGCGCGCAGGTCGCTCGCCAGCCGGTCGGCGCTGTCGCGGTCAGCAACCTGCTTTTGTTTTGGCGGTAGCTGCATCGGTCCGGACATCCTGCGGAGCCTTGTCACCATAGACTTCTTCGAGCTCGCGGAACGCCTTGCAGGCGTCGGCCTTGCGGCCGAGCTTGTCGAGCGCGACGCCCATGTACATCAGGCTGTGCGGCGCGCGGGCGCCGCTCGGACGATCCTTGTAATTGTTGTAGAATGCGACGGCCGCGAGGCTGGGTTTGCCTTCGTCCAGATAGGCACGGCCCAGCAGATTCTGGGCAAAGCTGGCCTGGCTGCTGTTCGGCCATTTGGTCACGACCTGTTTCAGCTGGACCTGCGCCTCGGGGTAGAGCTTGGCTTCCCACAGGCGATAGCCATAGTCGTAGGCGTCTTTCGTGTCGTTGCCGGTCGCAGGGATTTCGACTTTTTTGACCAGCGCGAGCCGCGCGGCATTGGGGGTGGCGTTCGCGGGCTTGGCGGCGGTTGTTGTCGGCTTTTTCGCCGGTGCGGCGGCTGCTGTCGATGTGGTCGCGGGCGGCTTCACCGTCGGGGTAGGCGACAGGCTCGCGGGCGTTGCCACGGCCGCCGGGTCGGCAAATCGCTTGTCCATCTCGGCCTTGTAGGCGGTGAACTGCTTTTCCAGCTCGCGCAGCTGAAACGCATTTTGTTCGGTCTGGCCGGTCAGGGTCTGGAGCTGGCTTTCCAGCGCATCGACGCGGGCGGTCAGGTCGATGACCGGCGCATTGGTTCGCGCGCGTTCGCCTGGAGTGTTGTCGGGCGCGATCTCGCCTTCGAAAAAGGTCGGGCTGCCGCCGGGAAACACTGAGCGCTGGACCGCCCGCATTTCCTTTTCCAGCCGCTCGACCCGCTTGTCGATGGCGCCGTCCTGCGCCGCCGCGGGCATCGTCGCCAGCAGCGCGACGGAAGCCGCCCCGAGGAAAGTGATATCACGCATCTTCATCTGCCGTTCGGCCCCCACCAATTAACCATTTTGTCGCTCATAACGCGGCAACGCGCGCCAGCGCAAACTCAATTCGGCGCGCTGCCGCTCTGACCGGCCCGAATGATGGCCGATTCAGCCCTTGGGCTGCGCGCTCGCCGTCGCCGCTGCGTTCGCGGCGCCATTGCCTTCGGCGCGCGCCACCAGGTCGGCGGGCTTGAGCGAAATGCCTTTTACCAGCGTGTCAGCCGGCCCGATCGCGCCGACGTCGCGGCCGCCGACAGTCACCTTCAGCGCCTGCGGAATGCTCGTGCGCAGCGTGAATTGCGCGATATATTCGGGCGGCACCTGATAGGTTTCGCCCGGATCGAGCGTCCGCCAGTTTTCGGTCTTACCCGCCGCGTCGTCGAATCCGATCCACACTTCGGATATGCCGGTCAGCACGACGGGCGCATTGGCGGCGACGGCGGCGGTGCCTGCTTTGGCTGTCGGCGGTGTGGCGGCGTCGCTCTGCGGCGCTTCGGATGCGTCGGCCGCGCGGTTCTGTGCCGCCACCAGGGCTTCGCCGGGTTCGACTGACAGGAAACGCCACACGCCATAGGCCGAGGCGAGGAGCAGCGCGACGATCACCAGCGTCCAGGTCATCCGTGCGGTGGGCAGGCGGGCCGGATCGGTCGGCTCATAGGCTTCATAAAGCGGCCGCGCGCCATAAGCGTCTTCTTCGAGTTCACGGCGGACCGCGGCGCCGACTTCGGCCTCCGGCAGGTCGACCGCGCGGGCGTAAGCGCGCGCAAAACCGGTGACATAGGTGCGGCCCGGGAGTTCCGAGAAATCCGACTTTTCGATCGCCGACAGATGACGCTGGGTGATCCGCGTCCGCGTCGCCACATCGGCAAGCGACAACCCCGCCGCTTCCCGCGCCAGCCGAAGCCGATCGCCGGTGCGCGTGATCGCCAACTCGCCCTGTTCCGGGGCGACGTCCTCATCTGTCATTACTGTCTCCGCGCCGGTCGGTTGCAACCCTGTGTGACCGTGTCGCGCCATTCATCGCATTGACGAACGGAAAAAGTCAAATGAAGTTCGGCGAACGAAAGGCTGAAAAGATGCCTTAATACGTCCGCCCGAACCGCCGCGGGCTACAGCACATATTTGCTGAGGTCGGTATCGCCGACCACTTCGGCGAGTTGGCGATCGACATAGGCGGCATCGACCGCCAGCGTGGTGCCGGTCATGTCCTCGGCGCCAAAGCTGACCTCCTCGACCAGCCGCTCCATGATCGTCTGCAATCGCCGCGCGCCGATATTTTCGACCCGTTCATTGACCTCGGCGGCCAGCTTGGCGACCCGCGCGATCGCGTCGTCGGTGAACGACAGGGTAACCCCCTCGGTGCCGAGCAGCGCGGCATATTGTTCGGGCAGCCCCGCTTTGGTTTCGCTCAGGATGCGGACAAAATCGGCTTCGGTGAGCGCGCTCAGCTCGACGCGGATCGGCAAACGGCCTTGCAGCTCGGGGAGCAGGTCGCTCGGCTTGGCGACATGAAAGGCGCCGCTGGCGATGAACAGGATGTGGTCGGTCTTCATCGGACCATATTTGGTCGCCACTGTCGTTCCCTCGATCAGCGGCAGCAGGTCGCGCTGCACTCCTTCGCGGCTGACGGACCCGCCGCGCACATCGCTGACCGCGATTTTGTCGATCTCGTCGAGGAAGACAATGCCGTTAGCCTCGGCATCGGCCAGCGCGATGCGCGCGACGTCGTCCTGATCGAGCCGTTTGTCTTGTTCCTCTTCGATCAGCCGCGTTGCGGCGTCAATCACCTTCAGCTTGCGGCGCTTTTTGGGGGCGCCGCCCATCGCCTTGCCGAGCATGTCGGACAGGTTGATCATGTTCATCTGTCCCGGCTGGCCGGGCAGTTCGAACGGCATCGACGGCGCATCGGCGATTTCGATCTCGACCTCGCTGTCGTCGAGATGTCCGTCGCGAATGCGCTGGCGAAAGCTCTGCCGCGTCGCCTCGCTCGCGCCTTTGCCGGTCAACGCATCGAGCAGGCGTTCCATCGCGGCTTCCTCGGCGGCGGCGCGCACCGCTTCGCGGCGGCGCTCTTTTTCCAGCCGCACGGCTTCTTCGACCAAGTCGCGGGCGATCTGTTCGACGTCGCGACCGACATAGCCGACCTCAGTGAATTTGGTCGCCTCGACCTTGATAAAGGGGGCGTCGGCGAGCTTGGCCAGACGGCGCGAAATCTCGGTCTTGCCGCAGCCGGTGGGGCCGATCATCAGGATATTCTTCGGCGTCACTTCGTCGCGCAAGTCGGCCGACAGCTGCTGGCGGCGCCAGCGATTGCGCAGCGCCACCGCGACCGCGCGCTTGGCGGCGTCCTGGCCGATGATATGCGTGTCGAGCGCAGCGACGATCGCCTTGGGAGTCAGGTCTTTGTTCATCTGTTTTTACGCCTGGGTTTCGATGGTTTCTTGGGTGAACTGGTCGTTGGTATAGACGCAGATGTCGGCGGCGACCTGCATCGCCTTGCGCACCAGTATTTCGGCGTCCTTTTCATATTCGGCGAGCGCGGTCGCGGCAGCGAGGGCGTAATTGCCGCCCGATCCGATCGCGGCGATGCCACCCTTGGGCTCCAGCACGTCGCCGTTGCCGGTGATGACCAAAGTGACCTCCTTGTCGGCGACGATCATCATCGCTTCGAGATTGCGGAGAAATTTGTCGGTGCGCCAATCCTTGGCGAGTTCGACCGCGGCGCGCAGCAATTGGCCGTTGTGGCGTTCCAGCTTGGCCTCTAGCCGCTCGAAAAGCGTAAAGGCGTCGGCGGTTGCGCCAGCAAATCCGCCGATGACGCTGCCATCATGCAGGCGCCGAACCTTGCGCGCGTTGGGCTTCATCACGGTCTGGCCCATCGACACCTGCCCGTCGCCGATGATGACGACCTTGTCTGGGGTGCGGGCGGACAGGATGGTGGTTCCGTGCCAAGGCGCGGCACTTTGCGCATGAGAATTGGTCATGGGGCGGGATATGGGAGATAGCGGGCGGGGCCGCAAGAGGAGGGCGATGGGCCGGTCAGGCGGCCCAGCACAGAAGGGCGCGGGCGCCGGGTGCGATTTCGACCAGCGAGGCATCGTCGATCAGCACCGCTTCTCCCAGCGATACCGTTTCGCCCGCCGCGCGGCATCCGGGCGACAGCGGCACGAACGTCAGTTCACCACGGGCATCAGCGATCGCCTCCTGATTGACCGACCCGGTCAGGTGGAGCACGTGGAAATGGGGACCGCTGACCAGCCTGGCATCGGCGGCGGGATCGACACGGCGGTCGCGGGGGTCGGCGACGGGATCGAGCCGGGCAACGGCCAGCCCCTCGTCCAGGTGCAGATCGCGCGGCCTGCCATAGTCATAGAGCCGGTAGGTGCGATCGATATTTTGCTGCACTTCGACAATCGTCAGGCCGGCCCCGATCGCGTGGATCGTGCCAGCGGGGTTGTAGACGAAATCATCCTTGGCCGCAGCCCGCCAGTCGATCAGATCGACGATCGAGCCGTCGAGCGCTGCGGCGCGGAGTGCGTCGCGGTCGACCTCAACGGTCAACCCCGCGCCCAGTTCGGCATCGGCGTCGGCCGCGAGGACTAGCCAACATTCGTCCTTGCCCCGCGCCAGGCCTGCGGCTTTTGCCGCAATGTCATCGGGGTGAACCTGAACTGACAGGCGTTCGGAGGTGAACAGGAATTTGACCATCAGCGGCGCGGCATCGCCGCCCGGATGAGCGAACCAGATCTCTCCGATGCGGCGTCCCTGAAAATCGCCATATTCGCGCGGAATATCGTCGCGTCCCCACGGCTTTTCGACGACCAGGCGTGGCAGTCGCCGGACGTTTCCGGCGTTATGGCGCGGACGGGGAAGGGATGCCATGTACAAGGAGGGTTCAGGCCGCGCGATGCAGCGGACTGGCGCCTGCCACATTCGGTTGGTCGAGCCACAGGCCGCGCGTGTCATAGACGATTTTGTCGCTGCGTTCTTCCAGCGGGATGGATTTGAACAGGTCGTGATCGACGAGGACGATCAGAATGTCACAGGCGGCCAGCGCACTGTCGAGATCGATCAACGCGGCGCCGGTCCCGGCGAACTCCATCGGCAGCCCCCGGGCATAGGGTTCGACGATCTGGATCTGCTGGCCGAACCGGCGCGCTAGTGCCGCAGCGACTTCGACCGCGGGGCTTTCGCGGAAATCGTCGATATTGGGTTTGAACGCGAGGCCGAGGCAGGCGACGCGCGCGTGGGGATATTGTGACACCAGCATTTCGGCGGCGCCAATGACATGCGCGGTCTTGGCCAGATTGACCTCGCGCGCGGTGCGGATCAGGCGGCTGTGATCGGGGGCGCCATGGACCAGGAACCAAGGATCGACCGCGATGCAATGGCCGCCGACGCCAGGGCCGGGTTGCAGGATGTTGACGCGCGGGTGACGGTTGGCGAGGCGGATCACCTCCCAGACATCGACCCCCATCTGTTCGGCCATCATCGACAGCTCATTGGCAAAGGCGATGTTGACGTCACGGTAGCTGTTTTCGACCAGCTTCACCATTTCGGCGGCGCGCGCCGACGTGGTTACGCACGCGCCGCGCACGAACTGGCGGTAAAAGGTCATCGCGCGGCGGGCGCAGCGCGGCGTGATGCCGCCGATGCAGCGATCATTATCGACCAGCTCGACCAGGATGCGGCCGGGCAGCACGCGTTCGGGGCAATAGGCGACGAAGATGTCGGCGGCGCCGGCGCAGGCGCCGGGAACCTTGAGGTCGGGGCGCAACTCGGCGAGCAGCGCGGCGACCTTTTCGGTCGTGCCGACGGGTGAGGTCGATTCGAGGATGACGAGATTGCCCGCTTCCAGTTTCGGCGCGATTGCGCGCGCGGCGGACAGGACATGGGTAATGTCGGGCCGGTGCGCGTCATCGTGGGGCGTCGGCACCGCGATGACAAAAGTGTCGGCGGGCGCGACATCGACCGACGCCACCAGCGCACCGCGCGCAACGACCCCTTGGACCAAGCCGTCGAGGTCGACTTCTTCGATATGCACTTTGCCGCTGTTGACCGTATCGACGACATGCTGACTGACATCGACGCCGGTCACCTTGCAACCCGAGCGCGCGATCAACGCGGCGGTCGGCAGGCCGATGTAACCAAGCCCGAGGACGGTGACCGTCTGATGTGTATCAATGGGCACGTGCAACAATCTCCGCAATCTGTCTGGCCGCCGTGCCGTCACCGAACGGATTGTGGGCGCGCGCCATGGCCGAATAGACGTCTTTATCGTCCAGAAGCCTGAAAATTTCGGAAACAATACGCGCTTTGTCGGTTCCGACAAGCCGCGCAGTGCCCGCCTCGATGCCTTCGGGGCGCTCGGTCGTTTCGCGCATGACCAGCACCGGTTTGCCCAGCGCCGGCGCTTCTTCCTGAACCCCGCCACTGTCGGTCAGTACCAGCTCGCTTGCGGCAAGCAGGCGGACGAAGTGCGGATAGTCCAGCGGATCAATCAACGCGACATTGTCGAGATTGCCGAGGATCGGCTCCATCGCGCTGCGGACATGTGGGTTCGGGTGGACCGGAAAGACGACCGCGACGTCGTCGCGCGCGGCGATCCCTGCGATGGCATCGGCGATCGCTTTCATCCCCTCACCGAAATTCTCGCGCCGGTGCGACGTCACCGCGATGATCCGCTTGCCGGCAAAGCGCGCAAGCAGCGGATCAAGGCCCGCGGCAAGCACCGGCTCCTCATCGATCCGCGCCTTGGTCGCGAGCAGCGCATCGATGACGGTGTTGCCCGTGATGTGAATCCGGTCAGCGGGCACATTTTCGGCTCGCAACGCCCCCGCCGCGGTTTCGGTCGGCGCGAAATGCAGGTCAGCCACCGCTCCGGCGACCTTGCGGTTCACCTCTTCAGGCCAAGGATGGTAGATATTGCCACTGCGCAAGCCCGCCTCGACATGGCCGACCGGGATCTTGCGGAAATAAGCTGCGAGGGTGGCGGCCATTGTCGTCAACGTGTCGCCATGCACCAGCACTCGGTCGGGCTGTTCGCCGTCGAATGTTTCGCCCAGTCCGACCACCAGCCGGGCGAGCAGGCCGTCCAGCGTCTGGTTGGCCTGCATGACATCCAGATCGACGTCCGGGGTGATCCGGGCGATTTCGAGAACCTGGTCGAGCATCTCGCGGTGCTGCGCAGTCACGCAAACGCGCACGTCGAGCGTCGGCGTCTGGCGCAAGGCGTGGACCACCGGGAACATCTTGATCGCTTCTGGACGGGTGCCAAACACGACCATGATTTTTCGGCTGTCAGGCGGGGGGGGTGAACGCAGTTCCAAAGGCATGAATCGGGTGGTTCCTTGGCTAATCTTCCGGCCGTCCTAGCGCAAAGCTCTTGCCGGTCGCTTAACTTGGCTCTAATCGCCGCGCCGACCGCAAGGGATTCTCGATCGGCTGTCCGGTTGGTGTATCACAAAGTGGCACGGCATCCGTCATCGAGGGGGCAGACGGACATGTTCGGTTTTGTAAGCTGCTGATATAGTTGATATAACGCCCATATGTCATTTCTAGGTTTCTTGAAACGCCGGCAACGCGACGACCGGGTGTCGGCGACGCCTTCGCGCGTGCCCGATGGCCAGCGCGTTTATGCTATCGGCGATATTCACGGCCGTGATGATCTTTTCGCGCAATTGCTGGCCAAGGTCGAGGCCGATAACGCCGCCCGCGGCGAGGCCTTTACAACCTTGATCTTACTTGGCGATCTTGTCGATCGCGGTCCCGATTCCGCATCGGTGATCGAGCGGGCAATCGGGCTGGGGGCGCCGTTCGACAAGGTGGTGATGCTCATCGGCAATCACGAAGAATGTTTCCTCGCCGCGCTGACCGGCGATTTGAAACGGGTGCGTTATTTCGTCCGTATCGGCGGCGACGCCACCATCCGCAGCTATTGGGGCGATGATGCGGCCTATGCCGCGGCGAGTTTCGAAGAGCTGGCGCAGCAGTTGCCCGGTGTGGTGCCGCAGTCGCACATCGATTTCCTGAGCCGCGGCGAAGATATGGTCCAGATCGGCGACTATGTCTTTGTCCATGCGGGGGTGCGGCCCGGCGTGCCGCTGGAGCGGCAGAAACTGTCCGACCTGCGCTGGATCCGCGAGGATTTTCTGGAAGCCAACGATAGCTTTGACGGGATAATCGTTTATGGCCACACCATATCCGAAACCGTTGACGAGGCGGCGAATCGGATCGGAATCGATACGGGAGCCTATATGACGGGACGTCTGACCGCGCTGGGTTTGGAAGGCGATAATCGCTGGTTTCTCGACACAGTTGATGACGCGTAAGCCGAGCGGCGAGCGGCAAGCAATATGGGAGTTGTAGGAGCCATGAGCCTTAACGGGGCCGCGCCGACGCTGCGCCGGTTGAACGGCGGCGTTGTTCGATGAACCGATTTCCGACCAAGGGATCGTCAACCAGAAAGGCGCATCTGTTTACCGCCGCTGGCGAAATGTCAGCGCGGGGCCGGTGGGTGATGGCGACGGCGTTCGTCGCGATCATCGCATTGATGGGTGGTTCGTCGCGCAGCGACATCGCATCGCTGCCCTTTTTGCGCGCTTTCGCCGTCCTCTTTGCCTTTGGCGCCGTGGCGATGACGCCCGCGTCGGCCTGGCGGTCGCTCAAGATGCCGTTATTGCTGCTCGCGGCCCTGGCAGTCTGGATGGTGGTTCAGCTTGTCCCGCTGCCATCGGATGTCTGGCGGAACCTGCCAAGCCGCGACGTCATTTTTAAGATGGATGCGCTGCTTGGGCATGGCGACCGGTGGCGGCCGATCAGCCTGACGCCGTCGCTGACCCTAAACAGCCTGCTGTCGCTTGTCGTGCCCTCCGCGGCGTTACTGGTTGCGGCCGCGGCGCCTGTCGAGCAGCGCGAACGGCTGTGGTGGCTTATCTGGGGATTCGCCGTCGCGTCATCGGCATTTGCCCTGATGCAGTTTGTCGCCGGACCGCGCAGCGCCTTTTATCTGTACCGGATTACCAATGAGGAAGGGCTGGTGGGGCTCTTTGCCAATCGCAATCATCAGGCCTTTCTGCTCGCGCTGGCAATCGTGGCCGCCAGTTGGCTGATCGTCAAAGACATGGTCCGCAAGCAGCGCAAGCCGCTCGTCATCGCGGCGCTGGGCAGCAGTATCGCCTTGTTTTTTGTCCTCATCCTGATCACCGGTTCGCGCCTTGGCCTGCTTTGCGGCACATTGGCGCTGATCTTGTCTTTCGTCGTCGTCCGTTGGGGGTATCGGTTTCGCCACCAGCCAGTGAATCAACTGCGCACGGCAAAGTCTGCGCGCTGGGACCGGCTGATTCGGATATCGCTGACTTTGGTGCCCGTCGTCATCGTGGTGATCGTCGGCCTGACGACCTATTTGTCGGGGCGGGCGAGTTCGATCACCCGAATGCTTGGAAATTCGGGAGACACCGCCGCGGAAATGCGGCTGGAGGCATTGTCCACCGTCACCGAATTGCTGCGCGGTCAGTGGCTTTGGGGATCGGGGTTTGGATCCTTTGCCAAAGCGTTCCAAGTCGTCGAGCCCGATGCGCTGCTGCGGCCGACCTATTTCAATCACGCCCACAACGACTGGTTGCAGTTTCCGATCGAAGGCGGCCTTCCGGCGATGGTGATCGCGCTCACGGCGATCGGGTGGCTGGCGTGGACGATCTTGCGTGCGATACGCCAGCGCACGGGTTCCGGCGGACCAGCCACGATCGAACAGGTGACGCTGGCGACGTGCTTTGTGTTTCTGGCGATTGGCAGTCTCGTCGACTATCCGCTGCGGCAACCATCGTTGATGATGGTGTTCGCTGTTCTTGTCGTGATCCTGGTACGGGCTCGATCCGACGGCGACAGATTGGGAAAAAGGGACTAGCGGGCTTCCGTAGCCCGTCGTTTCTGCCTATGGGCGTTTTTCATTTACCTAATTATCCTTGGTCTGGAATCCTCATTTATGAATGGCCTGCGTATCATTTTTGTTGTCGCGGCAATAGCGTTGTCCGGCTGTACAAAAGCTCCTGGACCGGTTGCGGTAAACCCCGCGTCGGGGGTTACGTTGCTCACCGACCTGCCGACGCCAGGCGGCAATGATACGCGCCAGACTTCGCGGCAATCTTTTGTCGGGCCATTTACCGAGCTTGCCATCGACGTA
Organism: Sphingopyxis sp. BE259; assembly: GCF_031457495.1. Taxonomy (NCBI): domain Bacteria; kingdom Pseudomonadati; phylum Pseudomonadota; class Alphaproteobacteria; order Sphingomonadales; family Sphingopyxidaceae; genus Sphingopyxis; species Sphingopyxis sp. BE259. Next base: position 2,446,036 of record NZ_JAVDWM010000001.1, on the reverse strand, counting down.
TATGGCGTTCGCGACCTTCAGCGCGACGTGCTGACCGACGGCGAGGGAAAATTCAATTTTCCGCTGGTGGGGCTGGTCGATGGGGCGGGGAAGACGCCCGATCAGGTGGCGCGCGAAATTGAGCAGCGGCTGGCAGGGCGTTATATCCGCAACCCCAATGTCAGCGTGAATTTCAAGGTGCCGACCAACCCGGCGCTGATGCTGGCGCAATCGGTGACGGTTGATGGTGAAGTCACAAAGCCCGGTCAATTTCCGATCTATGGCAAGGTGACGCTGATGCGCGCTATCGCCTTGGCCGGCGGCACGACCGAATTTTCCAAGCTGGATGAAGTGCTGATCTTTCGCAAGGTCGAGGGGCAGCAATATGTCGGCGCCTATAATCTTCAGGCGATCCGGCGCGGCAATTACGGCGATCCGGAGATTTATCCCAACGACGTCGTCGTCGTGGGCGACTCCCCGCAGCGTCGGATGTTCGACAATATTTTGAAGGCATCGACGCTGCTGACCACGCCGCTCATCATTCTCGGCAACCAGATCTAAGACGGACAGCAAATCAGATGGACAGTGTAAAAGCCGGGCGTTCGGCGATCAATCCGCGACTTCCCGATGCCGAAACGCGTGAAGCATCGTATCAGGGCGGATTTTTCGACATGCATATGCTTGAGCGCGCTTTTGTCGCGTTGCTCAATCACAAGGCATGGGTGTTGGGCGCGGTGCTGGGCTGCGTCGCGCTGGGCCTGATCGTGACGTTTCTGACCACGCCCCTTTATACAAGCACGTCGCGCGTCGAAATTTCGCCTCAAGCACCGGTCGAGACCGAGGTCGAGGGCGCGCGCGAAAAAAATCTGACGAACGAGATCGCCTTCTACAATACCCAATATAACCTGTTGGAATCGCGCTCGCTGTCCGAGCGTGCGGTGCGGGCAGGCAACCTCCTGAACGACGAAGAATTTGTCAAACTCTACGGGTTGGACGAGGCAGAAGACGGTGACCTGCGTACCAGCGAAGCGCGCCAACGTATGGCGGAGCGGGCAGCGCGTATCCTGATGGATGCGGTCACCATCACGCCGGTGCGAACGTCCAGCCTGGTGGACGTCAGCTTTTCGACGCCGTCGCCTGCCTTGTCGGCGCGCCTGACCAACCTCTGGGTGAAGCAGTTCGTGGCGGCCAGTCTTGACCGGCGATATGCTGCGACGAGTGATGCGCGGCGCTTCCTAGAAGAACGCATCGTCAGTCTGCGGCGGAATCTGGAAGATTCCGAGCGCGAGTTGATCAACTATGCGACGAACAACGATATCATCACGCTGCAAGGGCGGAGCGATGCCAATGGCCGCACCACGGTCGAGCGCACGCTGGTGTCGGCGGACATCGAGCAAATCAGTCAAGCACTGTCCGCCGCCCGCGATGCTAGAATCGCGGCGGAAAGCCAGATTGCCAATTCGACCGCAGCCGCCGACGCTTCCGGTAACAATGCGGTCAGCATCTTGCGGCAGCGCCGCGCCGAAGTGACCGCCGAGCTGGCGCAACTACGATCGACCTTTGGCGAAGATTATCCGGAATTGATCGCCAAGCGCGAGCAGCTTGAAAGCATCAATCGCTCGCTCGCGACCGAATCCGGGCGGACGCAAACCGTCAATCGCGAATCCTATAACAGTGCGGTAAAGCGCGAGCGCGACCTGATGGCCGAACTCGATCGCGTCACTGGTGATTACCGCAGTCAGCAGCGTCGATCGATCGAATATACGATTTTGCAGCGCGAGGTTGATACCAATCGTCAGCTGTATGACGGCCTGCTCCAGCGTTACAAGGAAATCGGTGTCGCTGGTGTCGGGACGAACAATATAGCGGTGGTCGATCAAGCGACGCTGCCCAGTGCGCCGTCGAGCCCGAAGCTGTTCCTCAACCTGCTCTTGTCGGTTATCGCCGGATTTTTGCTTGCCGGCGGCCTCGTATTCATTCTGGAACAGCTCGACCAATCGATCCGCGATCCGGCGGAGGTCAACGATCGCTTCGGCTTGCCGCTGTTGGGCTCGATCCCCCGTGTGGAATCGGACGATTTCCAGAATCTCCTGCTCGACAAAAAGTCGATGGTTTACGAAGCCTATCTGGCGGCGCAGACCAATCTGACCTTCCTGACCCATCACGGCGCGCCGCGCAGCTTCCTGCTGACATCGACGCGGCCGGCCGAAGGCAAGAGCAGCTCGGCGCTGAGCGTCGCGCACGTGTTCGCATCAACCGGCAAAAAGATCATCCTGATCGACGCCGACATCCGCAGCCCGTCGCTGAACGAGATGCTCGGGATCGAGAACAAGCAGGGACTCAGCAATTATCTGACCGGTTCCGACGACGTGGGCGGCTTGATTGCGCGGTCGGACACCTTCGGTTTCGACTATATGCTCGCAGGGCCGACCCCGCCCAACGCGGCCGAATTGTTCAGCTCGTCGCGGCTTGGGAAGCTGATCGAGTTGCTTCAAGATCAATATGACCATGTGATCCTCGATTCGCCGCCGGTGCTGGGGCTCGCGGACGCGCCGCTGCTGTCGCGCCGTGTCGAAGGCCTCATCTTCACGATCGACGCGTCGAGCAACAGTTCGCGGGCGATCAAGTCGGCACTCAACCGGTTGCGCCAGTCGGACGCCCAGATCTTTGGCGCGCTGGTGACCAAGGTCAGCCGCCGGAACGAGATTTACGGCTATGGCTATGGTTACGGCTATGGGTATGGCTACGGCTATGGTGCCGACAAGACCGCCGAGAAGTCTGATTAACGTCCCGGGTCGGAAAGCGATTGGCGCGTGAAAATGGACAGACGATATCTTGTGCTGGGAGTAGGCGTGCTGGCGGCCGCTGCGGTGGGTGCGACGAGCTTCGCGATCGCGAACCAGACGCGCAAACCCGCCGTGGCGATGGCGGTCGGCGTTCCGCCACAGGGGCTGGCGCAGGCGGGCGTCGCGCGCGCACTTTATGGTGCCCGGCTCGTTAAAAATCCCAAGGCTGATCCAGGCGCGGCGGCGCGCCGCCTGGCGGAGCGCGCCTTTGCCGCAGAACCGTTGGCGGCCAATGCGCTGCCGATTCTGGTCGCCGGGTTGACGGCGGACGGCGATCGACAGAAATCTATCGCGTTGCTGCAACTCGCTGGCCAGGTTACGCGGCGCGATCGGCTAATTAATGCAATGCTGATCGACGAAGAATTGCCGAAAAATCGTCCCGACCGCGTGATCAAGCTGTTCGATCGCGCGATGGCCGTCAGCACCGAGGTCCGCAGCTTTTATCTCGAGCGGTTGGCCACAGCGACGCTCAACCCCGCCGCTATTCAGGCGCTGGCCCCCATGCTGGGCCGTGCCCCCGATTGGGGTAACGAATATTGGGCCGCCGCCCTCCGCTTCTCACAAGCCGTGCCGCAGGTCGGCGAATTGCGCCTTCGTATCGCGCAGTCGCCGTGGAACCAGCGCAAGCCCTTGGAAACCGACGCGTTGCTCGTCACCAGACTGGTCGAGTCGGGCCAATATGACACGGCGTCCAAACTGGCGCGGGCGCTCGGGCTGAAAACGACGGCGGGCGATAGCCTGATAAATTCCGATTTTTTGCAAGTTTCGCGCTTTTCGCCCGTCGATTGGGAGTTGACGCAGAGCGGCGAAATCGGAGTGACGGTCGATCCGGCAAAAAGCAGCTTGCTGCTGTCCAGTCTGCCGTCGTCCAGCGGTATCGCGGCGCGCCAGATCGCGGCGCTGACGCCGGGCCGCTATCAGCTGGACTGGAAACTGACTGGGCTGAAGGCGTCACCCGGCGCCGAACTGCGGTATCGGTTGTCATGCACCGACCCGGGTATCAGTGGCGGCAAGTCTGCGGATTCCGGGCAGCTTGGCGAAGGCGCGGGAAGCGAGATGATCAATCTGCCTGCATCGCCGTGTCGTTGGTACTGGTTCGAACTCGAGCTTGACGCGATGAATGTGGATTCCGGCGTCGATATCACGCTCGACCGCCTGAGCCTTAGGCGTCAGGTCGCGGGATCAGGCCGGCCGGTTCGACGCCCAGTTCAAAACTAGCCCCGTTCTTCGGAGATTTACGTGCGACGCAAAATATTCGTGACCGGCACCGCCGGCTTTATCGGTTTTCATCTCGCCAAGCTATTGCTGGCGGAGGGCTTCGAAGTCGCCGGCTTCGACGGGATGACTGATTATTACGACGTCAATCTGAAGCGTCGCCGCCACCAGATCCTGATGCAGAACCAGCATTTCCGCGCCGTCGAGGCGATGCTTGAGGATCGGACGCGGGTCGATGACGCGATCGACGATTTCAAACCCGATGTGATCGTCCATCTCGCGGCGCAGGCCGGGGTTCGCTATTCGCTGGAAAATCCCCATGCCTACATCTCGGCAAACGTCGTCGGCACCTTCAATGTGATGGACGCGGCGCGCCGCAACCAGGTAGCGCACCTGCTGATGGCATCGACCTCTTCGGTCTATGGCGCCAATGACGAGATGCCGTTCCAGGAGACCGAAAAGGCTGACACGCCGCTGACCATCTACGCGGCGACCAAAAAGGCGACCGAATCGATGGCGCATGCCCACGCCCATTTGTGGAACGTGCCGACGACGATGTTCCGTTTCTTCACCGTCTATGGTCCGTGGGGGCGCCCCGACATGGCGCTCTACAAATTTGTCGATGCCATGCTCGATGGTCGCCCGATCGACCTTTACAACAACGGCGATATGTACCGCGACTTTACCTATGTCGAGGATCTGGTTCGCGGTATTCGGCTGCTGATCGACGCCGCGCCGGAGCGTCCGGCCAGCGCCGCCGATATCGAGCCTGGCGACAGCCTGTCGCCCGTCGCGCCGTTCCGCATCGTCAACATCGGTAACAATGACAAGGTCCGGCTGCTCGACTTCGTCGCGGCGATCGAGGACACGCTCGGGATGACCGCAAAGCGCAACCTGATGCCGATGCAGATGGGCGATGTTCCGGCGACCTGGGCCGATGCGAGCCTGCTCGAACGGCTGACCGGCTATCGACCGCAAACCGATTTCCGCGACGGCGTCCGCCAATTCGTTGCCTGGTATAGGGACTATTTTCAAAAATGAGCGCGACTTCCCCCGCATCGCTTCCCGATTTCGACTCCGCTGCCATTGCCGTGCTGGGCCTCGGCTATGTCGGACTTCCGTTGGCCGTCGAGTTCGGCCGCCGACGTCCCGTCGTCGGGTTCGACATCAATATGTCTCGGATCACCGCGCTGCGCGAAGGTCGCGACGACACCCTGGAAACGACCGCCGACGAGCTGGCGGCGGCGAACCATCTGCGTTTTTCGCATGATCCTGCTGATCTGGCGTCGGCGCGGGTGTTCATCGTCACCGTGCCGACGCCGATCGACCAGCACAAGCGCCCCGACCTGACCCCGTTGATCAAGGCATCGGAGACGGTCGGCCGGGTGCTGAAGCGCGGCGACATCGTCATTTATGAAAGCACCGTCTATCCGGGCTGTACCGAAGAGGATTGCGTCCCGATCCTGGAGCGGGTCAGCGGCCTGACTTTCAACCATGATTTTTTCTGTGGCTACAGCCCCGAACGGATCAATCCCGGTGACAAAGAGCATCGCCTGCCGTCGATCCGCAAGGTGACGAGCGGTTCGACGCCCGAAGCGGCGCAATGGGTCGATCGCCTGTACGGCGAGATCATCACCGCAGGCACCTTCATGGCCCAGAGCATCAAGGTGGCCGAGGCCGCGAAGGTGATCGAAAACACCCAACGCGATCTGAACATCGCGCTGATGAACGAACTGTCGATCATCTTCGGCAAACTCGACATCGACACCCACAGCGTCCTCGCCGCCGCGGGCACCAAATGGAACTTCCTGAAATTCACGCCCGGCTTGGTCGGAGGGCACTGCATCGGCGTCGATCCCTACTACCTGACTCACAAAGCGCAGTCGGTCGGCTATCACCCCGAAGTCATCTTGGCCGGGCGGCGGGTCAACGACGGGATGGGGGGCTATATCGCCAGCCAGATCGTCCGCCTGATGATCAAACGCAACCTGCCGGTGCAGGGCGCCCGCATCCTGATGCTCGGGCTGGCGTTCAAGGAAAATTGCCCCGACATTCGCAACACCCGCGTCGTTGATGTGGTGTCGGAGCTGACGGAATATGGCGCACAGGTCGATGTCCACGATCCGTGGGTCGATGCCGCCGAAGCGCAGCATGAATATGGGATCGACCTGACCGACCCGGCCGCGAGCGATTATGACGCCGTGGTCCTGGCGGTCGCGCACCGGGAATTTGCCGAAGGAGGCAGCGCCGCGCTGCGGGCTTTTGGCAAGGCGGACGCTATTCTGGTCGACGTAAAGGGCATCCTGCCGCTCGCCGAAAGCGATTTGCGCCTGTAAACCGGCGCGCAAATACGGGCTCAATCTGTATGCAACTCCGTTCCTTCATTCAGCAAGCCGCCGGCGTCGGCGCCGTGAGCCTGGTTGATCGTGTTGTTGCGGTTGGCGTGGGCATCATCTTTGCGCGCTGGCTCGGCCCTGCGCAATTTGGTGCCTATTCCTTCGTCATTGCCGCTATCGGGCTGCTGTTGTTGCCAGCCAGGCTGGGTTTGCCCGAACTGTTGACGCGCGACATCGCGGCATCGCGCGGCAGCGCTGCAACCGTGAATGTGCGCGCGACGATTCGCAAAGGCTATCTGCTCGTCGGCGCCGCCGCTCTCGCGATCGTCTTGATCGGGCAAGTGGCCTTGCAATTGGCGCCGCAGACGTCGCTGGGCGAGTTGATGAAATTTGGCCTATGGCTGATCGTGCCCGCGGCATTTTTTGAGGTGACGATCGGCGTTTTGCGCGGGCTGGGCCGCACCCTGTCGTTCCAACTCTATGGCACATTGCTCCTGTCCGGGGTGACGTTGCTGATCAGCGCGGCGCTCATGCTCGCCCTGAACCGCTACGATGCCGACATCGCGGTTGAGGGGCGATTTATAGCGGTCACGCTGTTGCTGTTGATCGCGGGCGGTCATTTGTGGTCGCTGCTGCGCCACCACGTCGTCGATGACGCCAGCCAGGTGCGCGGTGCCGGTGAGCTGTTGCAAACGGGCCTCGGCTTCATGCTGAACGCGCTGGTCTATATGGCGCTGATGCGGGTCGACCTACTGGTGCTGGGACTGATGGCAGACGAGGCAGCGGTGGGCCTCTATCGCGTGGCCGTGGAGGGCGGGTTGCTCGTCGCATTTGCCTATGGCGCCGCTACGATCGTGCTCGCTCCCGAATATGCCCGGCTGTTTGCGGCGGGCGAGCATCAACTGTTGCAACGCATTGTCCGGCAAACTGGCCGACTGATCATGCTGGCGGGAGCGGCGACCGCGCTTCCCCTCATCATCTTTTCAGAACAGATTATCACGCTGGTTTTTGGGGCCGAATATGCCGACGCCGGCGTGGCGCTTTCGATCCTGGCTGCGGGTCATTTCGCTACCTTCTTCTTTGGCGATCCCGTCTATCTGCTCAACATGACGGGCCACCACAACCGGATCACCGCGCTCGTCGGCATCGGCCTGGCAATATCGTTGATGCTCTGCCTTGGCCTTATCCCCCTCTTGGGATTGACCGGGGCGGCCCTCGCGGCTTCGATCGCGCTGGTCAGTTATCGTGCGCTCGCCTTTCGCGCCGTGTACAGGACTCTCGCGATCAATTGCGCGGTATTTGGGCCCGCGCCCAAGGTCGGAAGCGCCGCACCACTCAGAACGGACATGGAGTAAACATGCAAATTTCGCATATCGTCAAACGACTGGGTGAAGAGCGGCAGCCCATGCGCTTTCTGGCTTCGCGCATCTTGGCGCGTTCGGGCTTGGCCGAAAAGCTGGGCTTCAAGATCCAGCGCCGCGGCTATCAGCTCCATTTTTTCAACACGGCGCTTTCGATGACGCTCTGGCTTTACGCGAACGAACGGTCGGATGATGTCGATATCATTCAGTCGCTGTTGAAACCGGGCGGCACCTATGTCGATATTGGGGCCAATATCGGTGATCTGGTTCTTGCTGGTGCAAAAGCCGTTGGGCCGGATGGAAAAGTCTTTGCGTTCGAGGCACATCCGCGGATCTTCGGGCTCATGTCGCAAAACTTGCGACTGAATCAAGCACCCAATATTCACCCGGTGAACGCGGCTTGCGGCGAAGATTTTGGCTGGGCGCGTTTTAGCGACATGCGATCCGATGACATGAACCAGATCGGTCATGGGGAGATCGTCGTCCCGACGATTCCGGCGCAGATGTTGCTGCCCGACGAGGACATTGATCTGATCAAGATCGACGTCGAGGGATTCGAGTTCTTTGTGTTGAAAGGGCTGCAGAAATCACTGGGACGGACCCGCCATCTGCTCATCGAGGTTGGCGACGTGCATTTCGCGCAATTCGGCTATCGTTATGCCGATATCCACGACCTGTTGATCGCGCAGGGCTTTGCGATTTTTGCGCTGGATAAAGCGAAAGCTGATGGCGCATGGCATCCGGTCACCGATCGCGACCATCCCTTTCCGATGGTGCAGAATATCCTCGCGTCGCGTGATCCCCAAGCCCAGCGCCTGCTGGCCGAATAGTCATGGCGGCGCCGCTCTTTACGATTTTCACCCCCAGCTATAACCGTGCGCACACGTTGTCGCGGGTTTACGAAAGCATCGCGGCGCAGACGTTTCGCGATTTCGAATGGGTCGTTGTCGATGACGGGTCGACCGACAATACCGCTGAACTGGTGGGGGCATGGGCGCGCGAGGCTGATTTCCCGATCCGCTATTTCCATCAGCCGAACGGGCACAAGAAGACCGCGTTCAATCGCGGCGTTCGCGAGGCGCGGGGCGAATTGTTCCTGTGCTGGGATAGCGATGATACCGCGCCATCCGATGCTTTACAGATTTTTCGCGATCGCTGGTTTGCGATCCCGAAAGTGGATCGCGATGCCTATGTCGGGGTTACCGGCCTTTGCATCGACGAAGCGGGTGCGATCGTCGGCGACCGCTATCCCACCAGCCCGTATGACAGCGATACATTGTCATCGACGCTGGGCGACGGGATCGGCGGGGAAAAATGGGGCTTTCAGCGGTTGGCGGTGCTTCGGGACTTTCCGTTTCCCGAGTTCATTCAGGGGCTGGTCGGCGAAGGGCTGATCTGGAATGCGATCGCCCGGAAATATCGGACCCGCTACGTCAATGATGTCGTGCGCATTTACCATGTCGAGCCCGATTCGCTGATTCATAGCCAGAAGACGGTGGCCAAAATGCGCGGTGTTGCCGAAGGACAATGCTACGCGGCAGCGGCATTTCTGGATCATGACTGGCGCTGGTTCGCGAAGGCGCCGGTCGATGTCGCGAAGATCGCCGCCAACCACACCCGCTTTGCGTGGCATCTGCGTCGCAGCGGCCGTTCCGTGCGCCACCCGCCGCAAACCTTTGCCGGCTGGGCGCTCAAGCTGCTTGCCTGGCCCGTCGGTATTGCGGCGTTCGCCTACGACGAGCTTGGGTCGGTGCGGTCTTGATCCTGAGCCGCGACGTCGCGAAACAGATTGTCCCAGTCCGCCAAGATGGCGTCGAGCGAATAGACACAAGCAACCTCACGAGCGGCGTCGGCAAGGGCTGCGCGCTGCCGATCGTCGGTCGTCAATTCCTGCAAGGTCGCCCGAAGGCGCTGCGCATGGTCGTTGTCCGGCAATAACCGTAATCGGCGTCCGTCATCGCTCAATTGCGCCGGGCCTGTCTCGACATCGAACGCCACCGACGCGACGCCGTGCGCCATGGCTTCCAGCAAACTGTTCGGAAAGCCTTCATAGCTTGAGGTCATGACGTACAGATCGGCGCGGTCGTACCAAGTGGCAAGATTGCCGGCGAAGCCGGGGAGAAGCACCCGTCCGTCGAGCCCCCGGTCGGCGAGCATGGTTTGCAGCGCTGGGCGCAACGGACCGTCGCCCAGCATGACGAGTTTCCAATCGTTGGTCACGCCAGCAAGCGATGCAAAGGCGTCGATCATGACGTCTGGCCGCTTGGCGGCATCCATTCGGCCCACCCACAATATGACGCGATCCCCCGACTTCAACAACGCTGACGGCGAGATGACGGGGTCTGCATCGACCATAGGCAAGGCAATGGGATTCGAAATGACCACGGTCTTTGCCCGGGGCGCACGCCGCCGCAACCAGTCCGCTGTCGCCTCGGTTTGCGCCACAAGCGCCGCCGCCCAAGGATAGGTCAAGCGGCGAAGGAAACGGTAGGATAGGGGGAGCGGCGGCATCAGCCGGGGCGGATAGGTGCGTTCACAAGCAATAACCGGAATTCCGGTGTCTTTCGCAGCGATGAGCGCGCCAATGTTCACATGCGGCAAAAATGAAACGATGACATGGGGCTGCAACGCCCCTATGAACCGGCGCAATGTTTTGAGCCGGGTCAATCGACCGGCGCCAGTCTCGCAGTGATCCGAAAGAAACTCCAATTGGACCGTTTCCGCCAACCGATAGACGCACTCGCCACGGGCTGAGAAAGTCGGCATCAACGTGACGCCATGTCCTTGGGCGGCCCATGCGTTGGCGAGCAGCGCAGCCACCCGTTCAGCGCCACCCCCTCCCATAGACGAAGTCAGGAAAAGAATTTTCACCGTGAAACTTCCTGCAGAAAGAAATTCAGCAAAGATATTGCGCCATGCGTGAAATAAATCAATATAATTTACCAAGACAACTCAGCGGTAAGGCGTATATTGTTCCTGCATTGATCATGGTGATGATTTCGATTGTCCCATGGTCAGACATATTGCTGTCCGCGACAAACAAGATGCTTTGGGATCGAGAGATCTACGCGCAGAAAATTATTACTGGAGACTCTGTTCTAAATTACTTTGATTATGACACATTTTCGTCGTATTTTACAGCTGAATATACTTGGGAATTTTTGATCAAGATGATCCAAGACGGGGTCATCCCAATCGATCACACCCTGTTTTTTCAGATTATTTCATCTATTTGGGTCGTTTCCGCCGCGATGATTATTTATCGTCACGGCGGCTATTTTAGCCTTCCGTTAATCGCTAACCCGCTTGTGTTCGATCTTGCCTATTCGCAGCTCAGATCCGCTTTGGCTGTGTCGATCCTCTATATTGTCTATCTTGTTCGGCCGAAATCGAACTTGATTGCGATCGCCCTGTGTTTGTTTGCGGCGACGATCCATACGTCAATGCTCATATTTCTGGCGATTTACGTGCTTTGTAGCGTCACGGCCGACGAGGGCGGGAAACTTTCGGGGTGGTCTAAGGAGGTTCGGTTGGCGCTGGTGGTTGGTGCCGGGCTAGCCGTCGGGCTGATGATCGGGCCGTTGCGAGGTTCGATCCTGACATTTGTAGGTGATCGGCGCGCCGAATATGCCGATGCGTCGAGCGGCCTGCTTTACATGAGCTTCTGGGTCATCCTCTTCGGCATCTTCTTGCAGAACTACCGAGAAACTCTCCGTTCTCTCGAAGGGCGATTTACGCTCTGCGTACTGGCGATCGTTTTCGTCAATATTTTTACCTCTTTCTATTCGCTCCGTTTTCTGTCGATGTTTTATCCCTTTGCGATCGCAGCGATCATGATGTCTCGGCCGGCCGTACGCATCCCGACGCTTGTGATCTTTCTGATGTATATGTTCGCTCAATGGTATTATTACTTGAACACGTTGAACGGGTAGGCGGTGGTGGAACGTCACTGGATTGGGCGGGGCGCCGAACCTAGCGTTGCGGGCCGCATCGAACTCGCGTCGCGGCGCCCGAAGCGAATCGCGATCGTGGTGCGTGGTCCGACCGGTGGTCGGCGGTGATGGCCGTCCCTCGCGTCCTGCACATCATCACCGCTCTCGAAGTGGGCGGTGCTGAGCGATCGCTGGCGAACGTGCTCCTCGACCGCCGCGGTGACCGACAAGACGCCCATGTCGTTTCGCTGTCGGGCCTGGGCCATTATGGTGAGATACTGGGCGCGCACGGCATCCCAGTCGATCCGCTTGAGTTGAACCATCCGTCTCGACTGCTGTCGGCGCCGCTAAGGCTCTATCGCATTGTCGAAAGGTTCCGCCCGGACGTGATCCAGGGTTGGATGTATCATGGCAATCTGATCGCGTCGTTGGCCAGCCTGATCGCTGGCCCGGACGTGCCTGTTGCCTGGAATATCCGGCAGTCGCTGTATGATCTTGGAACCGAAAAACGCGGGACGCAGAAGGTCATACGGCTGCTCGCCAAGCTGTCGGCCCGACCCGACGCAATCGTATATAACAGCTTCCAAGCGCGCGACCATCACGAAACCTTCGGATTCGGGGCAGAACGGTCGGTCGTTATCCCGAATGGCTTCGATGCCGGTCGCTGGCGCCCGGATCCGGCCCACCGTCAAGCGACGCGGAGCGCCCTTGCCGTCGGCGATGCCGATATTGTCGTGGGATTTGTCGGCCGTTATCATCCGATCAAGGATGTCCCAACCTTTCTCGCTGCAAGCGCGCTGGCGATGGCCACTGACCCGCGGGTGCATGTCGCGCTGGTGGGAGAGGGACTGAATGCTGATAACCCGGCGCTCGCCGCGCATTTTGCGCGTTTGCCGGTCGACAGAGTACATGTGCTGGGGCGGCGAGGCGACATCGAAAGTATTATGCCCGGTTTCGACATGCTTTGCCTGTCGTCGGCCAGCGAGGGTTTTCCCAATGTCTTGGGCGAAGCGATGGCCAGCGCGCTCCCGTGCATTGCCACCGACGTTGGCGATTGTGTTCGGGTGATGAATGGGCATGGGTTGATTGTGGGCCGGGGGGACGTGGTAGCCATGGCCAACGCGATCACCGACCTTGCTCGTTTGAGTCCCGAACAGCGGCAGGAAATCGGGATGGCGGCGCGTGAGAGAATCGTTACAGGCTTTGGGTTTGATGCGACATTGGATGCCTATTCAAGACTCTATGATTCCTTGATAAAAAGAGAAGACTAATGTGCGGTTTTGTGGGCTTTCTGGATCGGGCCGGGTTCTCGGACGGTGAGGCGCTGCTGCGGCAGATGGCCGACACGATCATTCATCGCGGACCCGACAGCGATGGCTATTGGGTCGATGGCGAGGCGGGGATCGCCTTGGCGCACCGCCGTTTGGCGATCATCGATCTGTCGGCGGCGGGACATCAGCCGATGGCGAGCCACGACGGCCGTTATGTGCTGAGCTACAACGGTGAAATCTACAATCACCTCGACCTGCGGCGCGAACTTGAAGCGCGGGGCGCCATTGCGTGGCGCGGTCATTCCGATACCGAAACCTTGCTGCAGGGCTTTTCAACCTGGGGCGTGCGGGGGACGCTGGAGCGCGCCAATGGGATGTTCGCGTTCGCGCTTTGGGATCGCGCCGAACGCAAGCTGATCCTCGCCCGCGACCGCATGGGCGAAAAGCCGATCTATTATGGCATGCAGGGTGGCGCACTGCTGTTCGGTTCCGAGCTGAAGGCGCTGCGCCAGCATCCCGGCTGGCAGGGCAGCATTGACCGCGATGTGCTGGCGCTGTTCCTGCGACACAATTATGTTCCCGGTCCCTATTCGATCTTTGCCGGGATCCGCAAACTGCCGCCCGGCCACTATCTTGAGATCGCCGCGAGCGATGCGGCGCCCGGTGAGCCGGTGGCCTATTGGAATATCGCCGACAAAGCGCGCGATGGCCGCGAAGCGCCGTTCGCGGGCTCGCCCGATGCGGCCGTGGATGCTCTGGAGGAACTGCTGCTCGACGCCGTGGGTATCCGCATGGCGGCGGATGTGCCGTTGGGCGCCTTTCTGTCGGGCGGCTACGACTCCAGCACCGTTGTCGCGTTGATGCAGCGCCAATCGTCGCGCCCGGTGAAGACGTTTTCGATCGGTTTTTCGGAAGCCGAATATGACGAGGCGCATCATGCCAAACGCGTCGCGGCGCATCTGGGCACCGACCACACCGAATTATATGTCACCCCAGACGATGCTTTGGCGCAAATCCCGATCCTGCCGCATCATTGGGATGAACCTTTCGCCGATTCCTCGCAGATTCCGACAATGCTGGTCAGCCGCTTGGCGCGCAGCGAGGTGACCGTCAGTCTGTCGGGCGATGCAGGCGACGAACTGTTTGGCGGCTATACCCGTTACAAGCTGGGCCATGACATTTGGAAACGCTTGGGCGTGCTGCCCCGCGGGATGCGGAAATTGGCGGCAGGCGCACTGAGAATGACGCCCGCGGGCGCGATCGATACGGCGATGCGGATTGCGCCTGAGCGGTTGCGAAAGATGGCGGTCGGCGACCGATTGCTCAAATTTGCCGACGTGCTGGACGTGGACAGCGCAGACGATTTTTATCGCTCGCTGGTATCGCACGCCAAGCGCCCGGCGGATCTGGTGCTGGGCGCGCAAGAACCGCCGACGATCCTGACGACGCCGGATGCCGGCTGGCCGGCCAACGGGGATTTCCGCGACCGGATGATGTATCTGGATATGCGGAGCTATTTGCCCGACGACATTCTGGTCAAGGTCGATCGGGCCAGCATGGCGTTCAGCCTGGAATCGCGTGTGCCGCTACTGGATCACCGGGTCGTCGAGTTCGCGCTCGCGCTGCCGCTCGCCTACAAAATCCGCGATGGCCAACCCAAATGGCCGCTGCGCCAGCTCCTCTATCGCTATGTGCCGCGCGAGATGATGGAGCGGCCGAAAATGGGGTTCGGCGTACCGATCGAACATTGGCTGCGCGGTCCGCTGCGCGACTGGGCGGATGATTTGCTGGCGCCCGACCGGCTCAAGCGCGACGGGTTTTTCGATGTCGATGCGGTGAGCCGGATGTGGTCGGACACGCGGAGCGGCCGTCGCCGGATGCATTACCATATCTGGGACATCCTGATGTTTCAGGCGTGGCTGGATTCGCCCACCGCTGGTTAGACACAGCTGGCCTATGCATTCTGTTGCTACGCTTGATATTGTAAATGGACGACGATCCGCGTAGGCGATGTTGCGCCGCAACAACGAGGATTAGTGTGCAAAGCCCTGAAAAAAATACATTACCAGCGATCGTTGTCTTATCGAATTCGGCTGAATCGCTCTATAATTTCTGCGGCGACCTGATCTGTGAACTGGCCGACAGGGGTTATCGGGTTTATGTACTGGCGCCGGATTATGACGCCGAAAATCGCAAGCGGATCGAAGCGTTCGGGGGTATTCCAACGCCGCTGGCGCTGGACCGCAATGGGTTAAATCCGGTTCGTGATATCGCGAGCTTGATCTCACTTTATCGCTTGTTGCGACGTATTCGGCCCGCCGTGTTTTTCAGCCTGTTCATGAAGCCGGTCATTTATGGTTCGATAGCGTCATGGCTGTCGCGGGTGCCCCGGCGCGTGGTGATGGTCGCCGGCCTCGGCTTTATATTCATCAATGCTGACGACACCGCGTCGATGAAAGTGCGCTTGCTGCGGTTCCTGGTCGGTCGCCTTTATTGGTTGTCGTTTCGACTTGCCAATCTGGGGATTTTCCAGAATCCCGACGATTTCGCGCTGATGATCGACAGCGGGATCGCGCCGCGCGACCGGGTCATGCTGGTCGATGGCAGCGGGGTCAATCTCGACCGCTTTCCGCTGCGCGAGGGGCCGCGCGATCCGGGGCGGCGGCTCACCTTTGTCTGGATGGGGCGCTTGCTGCGCGAAAAGGGCGTGATCGAACTGGTCGAGGCGACGAAGATCGTGCGCGAACAGGGTTTTGATGTCGACGTGCTGCTGGTCGGCGGGGTCGATTCCAATCCGGGTTCGTTGACCGAAGATGCGGTTCAGGGGTGGCATGACGCCGGCATCATCTCCTGGACGGGCAAGGTTGACGATGTCCGCCCCTATCTGGCGCAATCGGACGTGTTCGTTCTGCCGTCCTATCGCGAAGGCTTGCCGCGCAGCACCCAGGAGGCGATGGCGATCGGTCTGGCGGTTATCACCACCGACGTTGCCGGTTGCCGCGAGACGGTGGTGGACGGCGTGAACGGGTTCCTGGTGCCGGTTCGATCGGCGCCTGCGATCGCCGAGGCGATGATCCGTTATGCCCGCGAGCCAGGCCTTGCCGCCGAACATGGCGCGGCCGGCCGCGCGCTGGTCGAGCAGAAGTTCGACGTGCGGGTGATCAACCATCACATGCGCGCGGCGTTGATCGGCCCCGACCCGGCGTGAATCCCGGCGATGCGGGTCATTTGCACGATGGGTTGCACGATAGGTGGCGGGCGCGGCGCGATTTTCTGGCTGACGGCGCTTTGTTATCAAGCTATTAGCGCGTCGAAAGCGCCCTGCCGAGGTCGATCAAAATGGTCGTGCAGCGGATCGCTATTCAAGGGCGACCTCAAACGGGACGCGTTGCGTCGGACGAAAAGCAACTTTATGAGAATATCATGTTAAACCGGCAGGGATTGCGCCCGGCCAATGATGCGTCGGCCGAATCCATCCCGACTGCCGTGGCGGCCAACGGCTTGCATGGTGTTGCTGATCTGCGAAAGAAGGTTTTCCCTTTGAAGGCAATCGACCATCCGGTGCAGCCGGCCCATAAATGGTCGCAATGGCTTGCCTTGCTGCGCGTGCAATTGCCGCTTTGCCTGATATTTGGCGTATTCGTGCCGGTATTTATTCTGGCGCGTGGCAATCTGTCGGTGATTTCGTCGAACGAGGCGATCGTCGTATCGACCCTGACCGCGACGATCGTGACGATCGTCGGCGTTGTTTCGGCGCGCAAATTCGGGACATTTCCTGGCTCCGTCGGGGTGAGTTATATTTTTCCGGCCATGGCGATCACCTATGCGATCGCGCTGTTGCTGATCCTGTTCATTCGCGCGCCTTATAGCGGGGTATTGTTGTCGGTGACGTTCGTGTGCGTGCTGACGACGCGCTTTGTGATTGGCGCGCTTGAGCCGCGGCGCGACACCAACCGCTATTATCTGGTGCCCGGCGGCGATGTCGAACGGATCCGCGAAGAGTTGGAGACGGTGTGCGTCATCCTGAACGAGCCGCTGCTTCCCAATGATCCGCGGGCGATCATCGTAGCGGATCTTCATCACGACCATTTGCCGGAGTGGGAACGCGCCTTTGCGGTGGCGGCGCTCAACGGCGTCGGCGTGTATCATTACAAACAGGTGTGGGAAGCGCGCACCGGCAAGGTTCGCATCGAACATCTGTCGGAAAACAGCCTGGGATCGCTGATTCCCAGCAATTCCTATTCCAAGGGAAAGCGGCTGTTCGACGTCGTGCTGACGCTGGCGGTGTTGCCGATCCTTTTCCTGCCGCTGTTGATCACCGGCCTGTTGATCCGGCTTGATTCGCCGGGACCGATGTTCTTTCGCCAAGAGCGGATCGGGTATCGCGGCCATCAATTCCGCGTCCTGAAATTTCGCACCATGCGGGTTGCCGAGCCGGTATCGGCCAGCGGGGATTTGGTCGATGCCGCGATCACCAAGGACGACGACGATCGGATCACGCGGATCGGCCGTTTTCTTCGTCAGACGCGGATCGACGAACTGCCACAGCTGTACAATATCCTGCGCGGCGAAATGAGCTGGATCGGCCCGCGCCCGGAAGCGCAGCCGCTGTCCGAATGGTATGAACGGGAAATTCCCTTTTATATCTATCGGCATATCGTGCGCCCAGGCGTGACCGGTTGGGCGCAGGTCAACCAAGGGCATGTCGCCGGCATCAGCGAGGTTCACGACAAACTTCGCTTCGATTTTTACTACATCAAGAATTTCTCGATGTGGATCGACCTGGCGATCCTGTTCAAGACCGTTCTGGTTGTCATCCGGGGTATCGGGGCGAAGTAGGATATGGCGGTTGCGATGGCGCAGCGACCTGTCGCTGCGCTTCGCCGATCGGGCGGCTATCCCGTTCGGAACGACAGGCCGCGGCGACCCGAGACGTCGCGACCTACGGCACCGGTCGAGCTTTCAGCATCTGGTTGCCCGAAGACAGTCGCGGAGCGGCGGTGAACGCAAAGGCGGCGGGATTTCCGTTGTTGATGACGATATTGTCGATCACCACAGCATCCGGGCCGATCCCGAACACAATCGACGCATCGCGTGTTTCATATTCGACAAGATTCGCCCGAAACTCCGGACTTTTCGCATCCCAAGCGCTGATGACCGAGCTTTGTTGATCGGAAGCACGGATATAGAATTTGTTGTTCGTTATCCGGGGTCTCTTGCCGCCGAAATATGCGGCCCGCCGATAAACCCCAAGCAGCATCATTTCTTCAAAAACCGGATAGTCGCCGAGAAATGTAAATGCGTCCTGCTGGGTGGCGTTGCGCAGATCGATGACGCTGTGACTGACGCGGACGTGCGGGGAATGGGCGGCGCAGATGATCGACGCCGACCCGTCCGACTTGATCCCGGTGATGGTGATGTCCGCAGCGGCGCCGCCGTGCACATAGATGCACGGGTTGGCCGTCGTTCCTGAGCGGCTGGTCGCCTGAAATTCGGGATCGACGATCTTGGTCGGCCCGGCTTGATAGCCGATGTCGATGGCCCCGCGTTTTGGAGGAGCCGACGCGCGGCGCGTGTAGGCTGCACCGCTCCAGCCTTTGACGCGCGGCCTGAGGATTGCAACGTCATCGCCGACGCTTTCGATCGCTGCTTTTTGGTTCCGGTCGAAAGTGCAATCGCTCACCTCGATATTCTGAACCCCGTTGACGCGGGTGATCAGCAACCCCGGACCCTGGTTGCGATCGAACAGCACATCATGAATGCGAATGTTGCGAATCCGGTTCGGCGGCCAGCTCGGCTGATCGTCGGGTTCCAAATCAATGCCGGCGCCTGGGCCGCTGCCGTCGTCCAATATGCCGTTGGTCAAACCGTATCGACCGCCGCTGATCAGGCCGCCGATGCTTTCGATAATCGACGCGCCCTGACGATAGTTGTTGAGCGCAACGCACCGCTCCATTTTCCAGTTCGACGGGCAATCGTCCAGCGAGACCGCGCCATTTGGGCCGCTCCCCGCTTTATGGGCGCCGGCCGAAATGAAAAATCCATCGCAGGTCCCATTCACCGCCTGAACGTTGCGAAACGTCCAGCGGTGACATTTGTCGACGACGATAACATGCGCCGGATCCTCGGACACCTTTCGCTGGGCCCGGTTGCCGTCGCAGATGAGGTCGACAATCTGGAAATCGGTGCAATGCGCTATGTAGATGGCCGACCCGCCCCAGCCGGTCGGCGCGCCGTCGCTCAGCTTGATGCGATGCCCGTTGCCGCGCAGCGTGAATCCCGACCTGCTATCGATCACCAATTGCGATGGAATCACATAATTTGCGTCGAGTGCGGCATCGACCCCGCGGCCCAGCGCGTCGAAAAAGCGCTGCAACCGCGACAAAGGTGCATCGCCCGGACGGCGAAAGTCGTTCGGCGTAATCAAGTCGCGGTGTCCCTTCGGCATGCTGCGCGGTCATAACAGGCCCGATGTTAAAGCGTTCTGGCTGAACTTCCAGTGACCCGGGGGAGGGCGGCAGGATGCGCAGCGAAGCGGCGGGTGATGATCGCGGCGACCGCGAAACTTGCAACCTCGGCACAGAGGTCCGACATAGGGGGCAACCGGGAGCGCCCTATGGATTTCTCTTTCGACAACAGTTTCCACGCCGTGATGGAGGGCTTTTACGCGCCTGCCGAGGCGGCAAAACCATCGGCGCCGACGTTGCTGGCGTTCAATCGCGCACTGGCGAAGCGCTTGGGGCTGATGATGGGACGGGTCAAGAACGACCGGCTCGCAAGCATGTTTTCAGGCGGCGAGCTGCCCGCTGGCGCCAACCCGCTTGCCTTTGCCTATGCCGGACATCAATTCGGCCATTTCTCGTCGCAGCTCGGCGACGGCCGGGCGCTGTTGATTGGCGAGATCGTCGCGCCAGACGGCGCGCGGTTCGACGTCCAGCTGAAAGGATCGGGGCCGACTGCTTTTTCGCGCAACGGCGACGGCAAGGCCGCAATCGGGCCCGTTTTGCGTGAATTTCTAGTGTCGGAGGCGATGGCCGCCTTGGGGGTGCCGACGACACGGTCGCTGGCCGCGGTGGCGACCGGCGATCGGGTGCAGCGGGAGCAGGCGCATCCGGGGGCCGTGCTGACACGGATCGCAAGCAGCCATATCCGCGTCGGCACCTTTCAGTTTTTCGCCGCGCATTTCGGCGCCGACCATGTGATCCAGCTGTCCGATTACAGCATCGGTCGTCATTTCCCCGAGCTGGCCGAAGCCGCGAACCCGCACCTCGCGCTGCTTGACCGGGTGATCGGTCTGCAATGCGAGCTGGTGGCGCATTGGCTGGGCACCGGGTTTATCCATGGCGTGATGAACACCGACAATGTTGCGATCAGCGGCGAGACAATCGATTACGGACCCTGCGCGTTCATGGACCGGTTTGCGGTGAACACCGTGTTCAGTTCGATCGATGCCAACGGGCGTTATGCCTATGGCCGTCAGCCGCAGATCATGCACTGGAACATGGCGCGTTTTGCCGAAGCGTTGCTGCCCGCAATTCATGCGGTCGAACCGTCCGACGTCGATCAGGCGAAAACGATGGTCGATGCGATTCCCGAGCGGTTTCGCGCCATATGGTTCGACCGGATGCGCGCGAAGCTCGGCCTGGTGCAGGCGGACGAGGCCGACGTGCAACTGATCGATTCGCTGTTCGGAGAGCTTGAGCAGCATGATGTCGACTTCACATCGTTTTTCCGGGCCTTGGCGCAATTGCTGCGCGGCGACGGCGATCTGATGCAGGCGCTGTTGCCCGATACCGATGCGATGGCGCCGTGGATAGCCGACTGGTGGGCGCATCTTGAAGGCGAGGAAATCGCCCCGCTTGAACGCGCCGATGCGATGGATGCGGTCAACCCGCTGTATATCCCGCGCAATCATGTGGTCGAGGCGGCGCTGGCAGCCGCCGAGGGCGGCGATATGGCGCCATGGAACACGCTGTTGGAAGTGGTTCGCAACCCCTATGTCCACCGCGCCGAATGGAGCGCATTTGCGGAGCCTGGGCCGCGCGATGCCGCGGCCTACACCACCTTTTGCGGCACCTGATCAAGGCATGGACGCTGTCCGATGGTGACGCGGTTGAGCGATCCGACCCCGCCTGTTAGGGGGGCAGCGACGATTGCGAAGGGATCCTGCCAGTGCCGAATATTCCGGTCAAAATCACCGTTGTCGGGACGGGATATGTCGGTGTTTCCAACGCGGTGCTGTTGGCGCAGCACAACCGCGTCGTCGCACTCGACATCGATGCCCGCAAGGTCGATCAGATCAACGCGCGGACGTCGCCGATCGCCGATCCCGAAATCGAGGATTATCTGGCCAATTGCGCCCTTGATCTGACCGCCACCATCGACAAACAAATCGCCTATGACGGCGCCGATTTCGTTATCGTTGCGACTCCGACCGATTACGATCCCGACAGCAATTATTTCAACACCGGTTCGGTCGAGGCGGTGATCGCCGACGCATTGGACTTGGCGCCAAACGCGGTCATCGTCGTCAAATCGACGGTGCCGGTTGGTTTTACCGATCGGATGCGCGCCAAGCATGGCAGCGATGCGATCGTCTTTTCGCCCGAGTTCCTGCGCGAGGGGCGCGCGCTGTTCGACAATCTTCATCCCTCGCGGATCATCGTCGGCAACACCCACCCGCGCGCTGCCGCGTTCGCCCAGCTGTTGCTGAGCGCGTCGCTGAAACCCGAGACCACGATTCTGATGACCGGCAACACCGAGGCGGAGGCGATCAAGCTGTTTGCCAACACCTATTTGGCGATGCGGGTCGCTTTCTTCAACGAACTCGACACTTACGCGGCGATGCACGATGCCGATTCGCGCCAGATCATCGAGGGCGTTTGTCTCGACCCGCGGATCGGCCAATTTTATAACAATCCGTCCTTTGGCTATGGCGGCTATTGCTTGCCCAAGGACACCAAGCAGATGCTGGCGAATTATCGCGAGGTGCCGCAGAACCTGATCCAGGCGATCGTGTCGTCGAACACTACGCGCAAGGATTTTGTCGCATCAGAGGTGCTGCGGCGCCGGCCGCGGGTTGTCGGCATCCACCGCTTGGCGATGAAGGCGGGGTCGGATAATTTTCGTGCCAGCAGCATCTTGGGCGTGATGAAGCGGATCAAGGCGAAAGGCGTCGAGGTCATCGTCTATGAACCGCTGATCGGCGACGAGCGGCTGTTCAATTCGCGGGTCGTGCGCGATCTGGCGGCGTTCAAGGCCGAGGCCGACGTGATTATTGCGAACCGGGTGAGCGATGAATTGGCCGATGTGGCAGACAAGGTTTACAGCCGCGATCTCTTCGGCGTGGATTCCTGAGGCGCGGAACTTGCTTGCGAGGGGCGCGCCGATGGGAGGCGCCCGGCGTCCGGGCAGCGAATATGCGACGAAATGAGCCTGAATCGGGGCTTTGACCGCATAGAAACGGGTTGCGCCGTCGCCGTGCGCCAGCCACAGATGCCGTATCGACGGCGGATAGATGCAAAACCCTGAAACTTCCTGTGATTATCACCTGATGCGATTAACGCGGGCGCGCTCGCTGTGGATCGTGTCGGCGTCGGTCTGCTGTCTGGCGTGGGCGACCAGCGCCGCGGCGCAAACGTCAGAGCCCCAGCCGGTCGAGCCGCCGCCGGTCGTCGCCACGGTCGATGCTGCAATCGCGGCACCATCGCCGCCGCCGCCCGATGTGGTGTTGCCGGACGTCGCGCCGATCATCGGTGACGAAGAGTTTGAAAAGGCGATTCCGCCGATCAGCGCCGAAGATGATGCCGAACTCGATCGGCCGTTGGAATCGATCGCCGACTTTGAAAAGCGCCAGGCGGCCGAAGCGGCGCAGACCCGTGAGGGAGCAGCCGAGGCACCCGCACCGGCGGTGGGCGGGGTGCCGATCCCCGCATTGGCCGATGGCGATACGGTCGAGGCAATCGGCGATGCGCCGATTGCCGATACCGAGCTGGCCGCGCCTTTGCCGCCGCTGGAAAATTTCGACGTCGAGCCGGTCGAGTTTGCCGAAGCCGAGGCAGACCGCGAGAATGTCAGCGTCGGTTATACGGTTAAGGTCAACGGCCTGGTCCCCGCCGACGACAGCACCGACGTCGATCTGGCCGACCTGTTCGGCGACCTGTCGGCGTTGTACGACGGCGATGGCAAAGCCGACAATGCCGCAATGGTCCGCGCGCGCCTGACCGCCGACGGCGAGTTGATGCAGCGGATCCTGGCGTCCGAGGGCTATTATGACGCGGTGGTCGATACGCGGATCGATCGCGGCGAGCGTGAGGATACGCCAGAGGGGCAACCGCGTCAGCGCCGACCGATCACCGCGGTCATCGATGTAAAGCCAGGCCAGCGCTACACGCTGGCCGATATTATCATCAACGCGGACCCGACGGTGCCGCCGACGCTGATCGCCGATAATTTCCCGCTGAGCGTTGGCGAACCGATCGTCGCGCAGCGGGTGCAGGGCGCAGAGGCGGCCATCGCGCTGAAATTGCCCGAAGAGGGCTATCCTTTTGCCGAGATTGGCCAGCGCGACATCCTGCTCGACGGCGCGACCGGCAACGGTGTTTACACGCTGCCCGTCAAGATCGGCCAAAGGTCGCGGTTCGGGGCCATCGAGACGACCGGCGATCTAGCGTTTGACGCCGAGCATGTCGAGGTGCTGGCGCGCTTTAAACGCGGCGAGCTTTACGACAGCCGCAAGGTCGACGACCTGCGCCAGGCGCTTATCGCCACCGGACTGTTCTCGACCGTCGCCGCCGAGCCGCAGCCGACCGGCGAAAGTGCCGGGGATGACACCGAATATGTGACGATGCTGGTGACCCAGCAGGCGGGGCCGCCTCGCACGTTGGCGGCGAGCGCGGGCTATGGCACTGGCGAAGGCATCCGGCTGGAGGGCAGCTGGACGCATCGCAATCTGTTGCCGCCCGAAGGCGCGCTGATCTTTCGCGGCGTGCTGGGGACGCAGGAGCAAGGGGTCGGCGCGACGCTGCGCCGGTCGAACGCCGGGCAGCGCGATCGCACCTTTGAGCTGGTCACCGAAGCGACGCGCAGCAGTACCAACGCGTTCGAGGCGTTTACTGGCCGCGTCGCGGCGCGCGTGAGCTATGATTCGACCCCGATCTGGCAAAAGAAATTCACCTACGCCTATGGCGCCGAGCTGATCGCGACGAGCGAAGACGATTATGATTTCACGCGCGGAACGCGCGAGCGCGATTTCTACACGATCTTTGGGTTGACCGGGCAGGTCGGCATGGACCGCACCGACAGTTTGCTCGATCCAACCAAGGGATTTCGCATCACTTCGCTGATTCAGCCCGAAGGGTCACTGGCGGGGCGGTTTTCGCCTTACGCGCGTACGCGGGTCGATATCAGCGGCTATTATCCGGTGGCCGACGCCATCGTCCTGGCGGGCCGCATCCGCTTTGGGTCGATCCTGGGCGCGGCGCGCGAACGGCTGGCGCCGTCGCGGCGCTTCTATGCCGGGGGCGGCGGTTCGGTGCGCGGCTTTGGCTATCAGGAACTGGGGCCGAAGGATCCCAACAATGATCCGATCGGCGGGCGTAGCGTCAGCGAAGCGGCGTTCGAGGCGCGCTATCGGTTCGGAAATTTCGGCGTCGTCGGCTTTGTCGATGCCGGGCAGGTCTACCGCGGATCGGCCCCGACCTTTTCCAATCTGCGCTTTGGCGCCGGTGTTGGCGCGCGTTACTATACCAACTTCGGCCCGATGCGGCTCGACGTCGCCACCCCGATCGGGCGCAAACCGGGCGAGGCGTTGGTCAGCGTCTATGTGTCGATCGGCCAAGCCTTCTGATGGCGGACGAGGCGCCTGCGGCCGCCGAAACGGCGACGGCGGCAAAGCCGCGTAACTGGATCATGACCATCCTGCGCTGGATCGGGCTGGCGCTGCTGGGGCTGGTTCTGCTGTTCGCGTTGTTCCTGATTGGACTCAACAGCGACGCCGGGCGGCGCTTTGTGGTCACCCAGATCGAAAAATATGAATTCGAGAACGGGATGAAGATCGGCATCGGGCGGCTCGACGGATCGCTTTATGGCCGGATGGTCATCCGCAACTTCACGCTGTCCGATCCGACCGGAGTGTTCTTGGCGTCGCCCGAGGTCCGCGTCGATTGGCGGCCGATCCGCTATTTTGCCAACCATGTCGATGTCCGCTCGGCGACCGCCGCGACGATGACGATGCGCAAGATACCCGCGTTCAAGGTCGTTCCCGATACCGGCGAACCCTTGTTGCCCGACCTGGACATCGACATCGCGGCGGTGCGCGTCGATCGCCTGATTTTTGAACCTGCGGTCGCCGGCGAACGCCAGGAAGCGCGGCTGGCCGGCAAGATCGCTATTGCCGATCGTCGGGCCCAGATTACCGCCAACGCCGAGGCGATCGGCGCCGGTGCAAAGGGCGATACGCTGGCGTTGCTGCTCGACGCGGTGCCCGAGGCGAACCGGCTGGCGATGACATTGGACGTCACCGCGCCGCAGGGTGGGGTGCTGGCGGCGATGGGCGGTTTTTCGGAGCCGCTGACCGCCAAGCTGGCCGGCCGAGGCGATTGGAAAGTGTGGAACGGCAATCTGACCGCCAATCTGGGTGCCGCGCCGCTGGCCCGCCTCGCGCTGACGGCGCGTGACGGCGCCTTTGCGGTCAAGGGAATCGCGCAGGCCTCCCGGCTGTTCGAAGGACCGACTGCGGCGTTGCTGGGGTCGGAAACCGCCGTCGATCTGACCGCGCGGCTTGCCGAGCGCAAGGCCGATCTGGACGGCCGTTTTTCTTCGGACGCCTTCCGGCTGGGCGTGAGTGGCGGGATCGATCTGGGGGGCAGCCGGTACGAGGCGCTGCAACTGGCGTTCGTGCTGCTCCGCCCAAGTGCCATCGCGCCGTCGGTGCGCGCCAACGGGGTGCGCGCGACGGCGCGGCTTGACGGCGCGTTCGACATGCCAACGGTGGAGTATCAGGCGAATGCGACATCGCTGGCGGTCAATGACATCGTCGTCGAAACGCTGAGCCTGGCGGGCAAGGCGCGGGTCGATGCCGATCAGATCCTGATCCCGGTGGTGGGCCGAGCCGCACGGATCCGCGGGCTCGATACCGTTGCTGGCGGCACGTTGGTGGCGGTGCGCCTGGATGGCGATCTGGCGTATAGCGACGGGCGTATCCTGAGCGACAATCTGCGGCTGCGGTCGCCGCGGATCGATGCCAAGGCGATCGTCATCGCCGACCTCAATCGCGGCTTTTACACCGGGGCGATCGACGGTCGCATCAACGATTATCGCATCGAAAGCGTCGGCATTTTCGACATCGACACCGACGCCGATCTGGAAACCGCACCGAACGGCGGCTTTGCGATCGCAGGCCGGGTTCGGGCGCGATCGACGCAATTGTTCAATTCGGGTGTTCGCGATCTGCTCGGCGGCAATGCGGTGGCGACCAGCAATATCCGCTATGGCACCGACGGCATCGTCCGCTTTGCCAACCTTCGCATGACGTCGCCTTTGCTGCGGATCGTCAGCGGGCAGGGGAGCTATGCGCCGAACGGGCAGGTGCGACTGACCGCGCGTGCCGATTCGACCGACTATGGGCCACTGGGCGTCCAGCTTGCGGGAACGATCAGCGACCCGCGCGCGACGCTGACCGCCGAGCGTCCCGGCTTTGGCATCGGGCTCGCCAATCTGGTGGCAGAGATCAACGGGGCGCCGAACGGCTACCGCCTCGCGGCGACCGGCGACACCGACTATGGGCCGCTGTCGGCCAATGTCGTGCTGTTGACCGCGGCAGGGCCGCTGACGATCGACGTCGAGCGCGGCGACCTGTCGGGGATCGGATTTAATGGGCGATTGGTGCAAAGCAGCGCGGGGCCGTTTGTCGGCCAGCTCAACGCATCGGGGCAGGGGCTGGGCGGGCTCGTTCGATTGAGCGCGGCGGGGCAGCATCAGGCGGCGGCGATCAACGTGCGTGCCAATGATGTCGTGCTGCCCGGCCCGGCCAAACTTGTCGTCGGATCGGCGATCGTCGATGCCGACGTCACCCTTTATGACACCCCGCATGTGGTCGCCGACATCCAGATCGCCGAGACGCGCATCCGCGAATATGACATCGCAGTCGGGCGGGTGAAGATCGATTATCGCGACGAGCGCGGCAAGGCGCAGGCGCTGGTCGAAGGGACCAGCGGGGTGCCGTTCCGCATCGCCGCCAATGCCGATCTGACCCCCGACTTGTGGCGCGCATCGGTGCAGGGCCGCGCGACCGGAATCAATTTCCGCACCACGTCGCCAGCGCGGATCATTCCGAGTGCCGACGGGTATGAATTGCTGCCGACGACGGTCAATCTGGGGCGCGGCAGCAGCGCGCGGATCGCCGGGCGGTTCGGCGACGGCATCATGGTCCAGAGCCGCCTGGAGCGCGTCAATATGGCGATCCTCAACGCGGTCTATCCCGACATGGGGCTGGGCGGCCGCGCGACGGGCAGTCTCGATTTCGAGCAGGCCAGTTCGGACAGCTTCCCGCGCGCCGACGCGCGTTTGTCGATCACCGGCTTTACCCGCACCACCGCCGCGTCGGTCAGCCAGCCGGTCGATGTCAATTTCGCCGGAAAATTGCTGAGCGACGGCGGCGAAGCGCGTGCCGTGATGCGCAAGCGCGGCAGCGTGATCGGGCGTATCCAGGCGTCGCTGCGCCCGCTGGGCCCCGGCGCGGGCGACTGGATGACGCGGCTGCGTGCCGCGCCGCTGGGCGGCGGCATCCGGTATAACGGGCCCGCCGATACGCTCTATTCCTTCTTCGGTCCCGCCGACCAAGGCGTGTCGGGACCGATCGCGGTGGCCGCCGATTTCAATTGCAGCGTCGCCGACCCCTGCCTGTCGGGCGTCGTGCGCGGCAAGGACATGGTGTATGAAAACCAGACCTATGGCACGCGGCTGACCAATATGGTCGTCGCCGGCCGGTTCACCGGCAACCGGCTGGAAATCGATCAGCTGACGGCGACCGCGGGCGACGGCAAGGTTGCAGCGAAAGGCTATGTCAGCCTGGCGCAGGCCGATGGGTATCCGATGAACATCGCGATGACGCTCGACAATGCCCGGCTGGCGCGCAGCGAAAATATCGCGGCGCGCGCGACCGGCAATCTGACGCTGGAGAAGGTGGCGGGGCAGACGGCGCTGCTGTCGGGCAGCCTGCGCCTTCCCGAAACGCGTTACCGGATTATTCGCGAAGGAGCGGCGCAGGTGCCGGTGCTGACCGGGGTTCGGCGCAAGCCGCCGACGGGTCGCCAGCGGATCAGCGGCGATGGGCTGGCGGCGGTCGGTGGCAGTCTGTTCGACCTCATCCGCCTCGACATCGCGCTGAAGGCGCCCGACGAAATCTATGTCACCGGCATGGGGCTCGAATCAGAGTGGAAGGCCGACATCGTGCTGCGCGGGACGACCGAAGCGCCGCGCGTCACCGGCGAGATCGAACTGGTGCGCGGGACGCTGGGCTTTGCCGGGCGGTCGTTCGAATTGCAGGAGGGCCGGGTGACCTTCCCGACCGGCGACGCCTTTGACCCGGCGATCCGGTTGCTGGCCAGCGACACGATCGACACCGTCACGGTGAACGTCAGCGTGTCGGGCCGCGCCAGCAATCCGCAGATCGCCTTCTCCAGCGTCCCCGGCCTGCCGCAGGACGAGATCGTGTCGCGCATCCTGTTCGGCGATTCGATCACCACCCTGTCGCCGCTGCAAGCGGTGCAACTCGCCTCGTCGCTCAACACGCTGAGCAGCGGCGGCGGCGGACTGAGCCCGCTTGGGGCGCTCCAGTCCGCGACCGGGATCGACCGGTTGCGCGTGCTCGGCCCCGACGACACCGTCGGGCGCGGCACCGCGCTCGCCGCGGGGCAATATATCACCAAGGACATTTACCTGGAGGTGATCACCGACGCGCGCGGTTATACGGCGACCCAACTCGAGATCAGCCTGACCCCGGCACTGTCGCTGCTCAGCCAGGCGGGCGGGTCGGGTCAGTCGAACCTCAGCATCCGGTATCGCAAGGATTATTGATGCGCGGCGGCCTGCTTCTGCTGCCGTTGCTGCTGCTCATGGGGTGCAAGGACGAGCCCGATTTCGAGGCGCGCTACGACAAGGCGGCGGAAGAAATCGAAGCGCGCGCCAAGGCAATGGACGCCGACATCGCGGCATCCGAAGCGGCGGCGAAAGCCGCCGGTGACGCGGAATCGGTCTCTGAACCGGGGATCGAGCCGGGCGGAAAAATTCCCCGCGTGGCGCCCGAACCCTTGCCAGAAACCGTCAACCCGACTAACCCGCCGCCGTCATCTGGGGAGTAGCCAGCCGTCCGACCGGGACGGGCCACCGTGTCAACATACTCGGCCGAGAGGTCGTGGTGCGGTGGAAGCGGGGAACCGCTTGGGCGAGACCAATGGCATCGCATCCCTCGTCCGGGCCGGGCGGCGGGTGTCGATGTCCGTTGGAATCGCAACGCCGCCTGGCCCCGGAGTATGTTCATGGAAGCCATGTTGACCTCGACCGCGATCGTCGCGCTCGCCGAAATCGGCGACAAGACGCAGTTGCTCGCAATATTGCTCGCGACGCGGTTCAACCGGCCGCTGCCGATCATCTTGGGTATCCTGGTCGCGACGCTGGCCAACCACGCGCTCGCGGCGCTGCTCGGCGCGTCGGCGGCGGCGTTTCTCGACAGCCCCGTTTTTCGCTATGCCGTCGGCGCGTCGTTTCTCGCGATGGCCGCGTGGACGTTGATCCCGGATAAATTCGAGGATGACGAGGCGCCCCGGCCACGCTTCGGGGCGTTTCTGACGACGCTCGTTGCCTTCTTCCTCGTCGAAATGGGCGACAAGACCCAGATCGCGACGATCGCGCTGGGCGCGCAATATCATGATGTCGTCGCGGTCACCGCGGGCACCACGCTGGGCATGATGATCGCCAATGTGCCCGCGATCTTCCTGGGCCATGAATTGCTGAAGCGCGTCGATCTCGCGAAAGTGCGCGTCGTGGCAGCCGCGATGTTCCTCGTCATCGGCCTGTGGGTGCTGGCGCAGACGGCTGGCTGGCTGGGCTAACCCGAATTGCGCATCGCGAGCGTGCGTTCGAAACTCCAGCTTGAGGCACACATCGCCTCGAGATCGCGCCGCGCCGTCCAGCCAAGGTCGCGCGCCGCGCGGTCAGGACTGGCAAAGCAGCTCGCGACATCGCCGTCGCGACGCGGCGCGAGGCGATAGGGGATGCGGACATCATTCACGCGCTCGAACGCCGCGACCATGTCGAGCACCGAATAGCCCTGGCCGGTGCCGAGGTTCCAGGTCGACAGAGCCGGGTCGGCCCGGGCGATGGCGTCGAGTGCAGCGACATGGCCATCAGCCAAGTCGAGAACATGGATATAGTCGCGCACCCCGGTGCCATCGGGCGTGTCATAATCGCTGCCGAAGATCGACAATTCGCTGAGCCGTCCCGCGGCGACCCGGCTGATGAAGGGCATCAGATTGTTGGGGACGCCGTTCGGATTCTCGCCGATCAAACCGCTGTCATGCGCGCCGACCGGGTTGAAGTAGCGCAGGGTCGCGATCCGCCAAGCCGGATCGGCGGCGGCGATGTCGGACAGCATTTCCTCGATCATCAACTTGGTACGGCCGTAGGGATTGGTCGCCGAGGTCGGATGATTTTCGTCGAGCGGCAAATAGCGCGGCTGGCCATAGACCGTGGCACTCGACGAAAAGACGAGCGTCTTGACGTCACAATCGGCCATCGCCTGAACCAGCGACAGCGTGCCGCGGACGTTGTTGTCGTAATAAAGCATCGGCTCGGCGACCGATTCGCCGACCGCTTTCAGTCCGGCGAAATGAATGACCGCCGCGATGTCGTGATCCTTTATCGCCTGACGCACCGCGTCGCCGTCGCGAATGTCGCCGACGATCAGCGGGATCGATGTTCCGGTGATCGATTCCAGCCGCTCCATGACGCCGGCATCGCTGTTCGCCAGATTGTCGAAGCAGACGACGTCATGCCCGGCCGATACCAGGGCTGCCGCGACGTGGCTGCCGATATATCCTGCACCGCCGGTCAATAGGATCTTCATCGGTTATCTTGCCTCCACGCGGACGTTCGCACCGTCCCTCGGTTGCCCTATTCTATCCTGAAACCCCTACCAACCGGTTGTCCGTTCGCCAGTGTCGATCGACAGGACGTTTGGCAAAGCGCCGGAATTGGGTAAGCGGATTGATCGAATGCGGCGGACACATCCATTATGACGGACGACAGCAATTGAAAACACGCGAACTGATCGATACCGCGCCGATACCTGGCGGCGGCGAACTGCGCCTGATCCGGCGCGGCGACGAATATATCATCGCACTCGGCGGCAATGAGCTGATGAGCAGCCGGATGAGCGGTTCGGAAGAGGCGCTCGCGACGATGAGCTGCGACCGACTGCGCGATCCGGATACCGCAAGACTGCTGATCGGCGGCTATGGGATGGGATTCACGCTGCGCGCCGCCTTGGCCGTACTGGGGCCGCAGGCCAGAGCGACGGTCGCCGAACTTGTCCCCGAAATCATCGACTGGGCGCGCGGTCCGATGGCGACGCTGACCGCGGGGTGCCTGGACGACCCCCGCGTCGAGATTGCGATCGCCGACGTCGCGGGCGCGATCGCGGCCGAGGGCGCGGCTTTTGATGCGATCCTGCTCGATGTCGACAACGGCCCCGATGGCCTGACCCGGCCAGAGAATGACCGGATATACGCGCCAGCCGGGTTGGCCAGGGCGAAAGCGGCGCTGAAACCGGGCGGCGTTCTGGCGATCTGGTCCGCCGCCCCCGATGCCCGCTTTACCCGCCGCCTGACCGCGGCAGGCTTCGCGGTCGAAGAAGTCGGCGTGCGGGCGCGGCCAAACGGCAAGGGCGCGCGGCACGTCATCTGGTTCGCCCGATGAGGCAGGACATATGTGGCGGGCACCCGCGATCGGGGCGATGGCGTCCGACCATGATATGGTGAGCCCTGCTGGGTTCGAACCAGCGACCTACTGATTAAAAGTCAGTTGCTCTACCGACTGAGCTAAGGGCCCATTCCGGCGCTGCGTATCGCGGCGCGCAAAACGAGCCGTCGCCCTAGTGCGGTGAGGCGGCGCGGTCAACCGGCTTTGCCCGCACTAGCCGTGCGGCCAGTTGCCGGACGCTGTGGGCGGTTAGCGGATGACGCCAATCGGGAACGATCGCGCGCAGCGGACCGAGCACGAAATCGCGCTGTGTCATGGCCGGGTGCGGAATATTCAGCGCCGCGTCGGACCAGATGCCGCCCGACCAGAGCAGAATGTCGAGGTCGAGCGTGCGCGCGCTCCAGCGTTGTCCCGTGCGGCGTCCGAAGCTGGCTTCGATCGCTTGCAGGCGCGCCAGCATTTCGGGCGGGCTGAGCGGCGATGCGACCAGAGCCACCGCGTTGGCATAGCGGCGGCGCGAAGGGCCGAGCGGGGCGCTGGCGATGATCGGGCTGGCATCGACGGCCTCGATGTCGTCGCTTTCCAGCGCCGCGAGCGCCGCCATGAGCACCGCGCGCGGATCGCCGAAGCGCGGATGGCGGCGGTTTGACCCCAGGCCGATCGCATAAAGGGGAAGCGGCATTGCGTTGCTCATGCTGCCGCGCCTATCGCAGAAACGTGGAAATTGACAGTCCATTGCCCCGCACCGAGCCGCCGCGCGATTGTCCGCGCTGCCCGCGGCTGGTTGCGTTTCGCGAACAATGCCGAGCCGAATATCCCGACTGGTGGAATGCGCCCGTTCATGCATTCGGCGATCCGGACGCATGGCTGGTGTTCGCTGGGCTTGCTCCCGGCAAGCAAGGCGCCAACCGCACCGGACGACCGTTTACCGGCGATTATGCCGGCGACCTGCTGTTCGCGACGCTGGCCGAGTTTGGATTGAGCCGAGGCGACTATGATGCGCGGATCGACGACGGACTGACGCTTGACGGTGCGATCATCGTCAACAGCGTCAAATGCCTGCCGCCGCAGAACAAACCGACGCCGGAGGAGATCGCCAATTGCAGACCGTTTTTCGAGACGCAACTCGCCGCCTTGCCAAGCGTCCGCGTCATCGTCGCACTGGGACGGATCGCGCATGACGCGGTTTTAAGGGCGACGGGGGCGCGGCTCGCCGCCTATCGTTTCGGCCATGGCGCCATTCACCGGCTCGCGGATGGGCGACACCTGATCGATAGCTATCACTGCTCACGCTACAACACGAACACCGGGCGGCTGACGCCCGAAATGTTCCGTGACGTCTTTCGCACCGCACTCGCACGCAAGGATCAGACGAGCGGGCCGAATTCCTCGACCAGTGCGCGGTAAAGCACGCGCTTGAACGGCACGATCATCTTTTCGATCTCGTGCAGTTCGGCCCATTTCCAGGCGCGAAACTCCTGATGCTTGGTGGCGATGTCGATGTCGCTGTCTTCGCCCATGAACCGCATCAGGAACCAATGCTGGCGCTGGCCGCGATATTTGCCGCCCCACATCTTGCCGATCAGTTCGTCGGGCAGGTCGTAGAAATATTCCTCGCGGCTGCGCGCGATGATCTCGACCAGTCCGCCATGGACGCCGGTTTCCTCGCCCAACTCGCGGATTGCCGCCATTTCGGCGTCCTCGCCGGGGTCGATCCCGCCCTGCGGCATTTGCCACGCCTCGCTCGACGAATCGAGCCGCTGGCCGACGAAGACGCGGCCATCGCGGTTGGCGAGCATGACCCCGGCGCAGGGGCGGTAGGGGAGGGCGGCAAGATCGATCATGCGGTGCCGTTAGCTTCGGCGATGATCGCTTTCAAGACTATCAAGGCGCCGCGAATGTCATCCTTCGCGCTGGGGATACCCTGCGCGAGGTTAATGTAGCCGTGGATCGTGCCGGTCGCTTCGCGATAGGTCGTCGGCACCCCGGCCTCGATCAGCTTCGCGGCATAGGCGCGGCCCTGGTCGCGCAGCGGGTCGAGGCCCGCGGTGGTGAGCAGCGTCGGCGGCAAGCCGACGGCCGGGAAATCCAGCGGCGACGCGCGATAGTCGGCGGGATCGGCGGCGTAATGGTTGCCGAAATACGTCATGCTGCCGGTGGTCAGCAAATGACCTTCGCCGAAATCGCGGTAGCTTTGCCAATCGTCGTGGGTGGTGACCGCGGGGTAAATAGGGTGGATGGCGATAACCGGTTTTGCGGCCGGCTCGTCGCGCAACGTGAGTGCCGTCGCTATCGTCAGATTGCCGCCCGCGCTTTCGCCGCACAGGACAAGGCCGGTGCAAGGAAAATGATCGGCAACCCAGCGTGTCGCGGCCTCGCAATCGTCGGGCGCAGCAGGGAAGGGGTGTTCCGGCGCGAGGCGATAATCGACCGCGATCACGGGTATATCGAGGATGCGTGACGCTTCGGCGCAATAGGCATCATGGGTGTCGAGGTCGCCGATCACCCAGCCGCCGCCGTGATAAAAGACCATCACGGGGCCGGGTTCACGGCCCGGACGATCGTCATAGATGCGGATCGCAATATCGCCCGCAGGGCCAGGGATTTTCTGGTCTTCGACATGTGCGATTTCGCCGCGCGGGGCGTCGGCCA
The DNA here is from genome assembly GCF_031457495.1 of Sphingopyxis sp. BE259. Classification (NCBI taxonomy): domain Bacteria; kingdom Pseudomonadati; phylum Pseudomonadota; class Alphaproteobacteria; order Sphingomonadales; family Sphingopyxidaceae; genus Sphingopyxis; species Sphingopyxis sp. BE259. Next base: position 2,411,466 of record NZ_JAVDWM010000001.1, on the reverse strand, counting down.
TCTGGGCCATCATCCGGAACATCTCGCGCGCTGCCTCGGGTGGCAGCTCTTCCATCTTGGGGCCTTCCTGGGCGTTGAGGAACGCCAGGAACATCGCCACGTCGGGGCGCGTGTAATGGGTGGTGCCGTCGGTCATCCTGCTGATCCCCTCGTTCCGCTTGTGCGGCCTGTCGTTCGCGCAGCTATTCGGCATCGCGGCGGATAATTCAATGGCAATTGGCAACCTATCGGACGTTTGAAGTTTGCGGCGCACAATTTTTTCTGAATTGCGGCATCGCGCCCACAGGCCTAGGCCAGCGTCACAGGTTCGCAAGATTCAAGGCAGAAGATAACATGGCGACAGCGGTAGTGGACGAAGCCGACAAGCGGCAGTCCCCCCTTTCGGACGCAGTGGTAGTCAGATTTGCAGGCGATAGCGGCGACGGGATGCAGCTGACAGGCGGTCAGTTCACCCTGTCTTCGGCGCTCGCGGGCAATGATTTTGCGACTTTCCCTGATTTCCCGGCAGAGATCCGCGCGCCGCAGGGCACGTTGTTCGGCGTGTCTGCATTCCAGATCAATTTCGGATCGTCGGCGATCGAAACCGCGGGCGACGCGCCCGACGTGCTGGTCGCGATGAACCCGGCGGCGCTCAAGACCAATGTGCCGTCGCTCAAGCCGGGCGGGCTGATCATCGCCGACGAGGGCGAGTTCAACGATCGCAACCTCGCCAAGGCGAAATATGCCGCGAACCCGCTCGATGACGGCAGCCTGGCCAAATGGCAACTGCTGAAGCTCAACATCAGCCAGCTGACCATGGACGCGGTGAAGCCGTTCGGCCTGGGCAATAAGGAAGCACTGCGCTGCAAGAATATGTGGACGCTGGGGCTGGCGCTCTGGATGTTCGATCGCGATCGCCAGCCGTTGGTCGACTGGCTGAACGGCAAGTTCGCCAAGGCGCCCGATCTGGCCGCCGCCAATATCGCGGCATTGAACGCCGGTCATGCCTATGGCGAAACCGCCGAGCTGGCGGGGCCGCTCAAGCAGCATCATGTTGATCCCGCGCCGGTGGCGCCTGGGCTTTATCGCACGCTGACCGGCGCCGAGGGTATTGCGCTTGGTCTGGTGGCTGGCGCGCAGCTCGCGAAGCTGCCGATGTTCTTCGGCGGCTATCCGATCACCCCGGCGTCGGCGATCCTGCACCATTTGTCGCGGCTCAAGGAATATGACGTCACGACCTTTCAGGCAGAGGACGAAATCGCAGCCATCTGTTCGGCGATCGGCGCGAGCTATGCCGGGTCGCTGGGCGTTACCAGCTCGTCGGGGCCGGGCATCGCGCTGAAGGGCGAGGCAATGGGCCTGGCGATCATGACCGAGCTGCCGCTCGTCATCGTCAATTCGCAGCGCGGCGGTCCGTCGACCGGCCTGCCGACCAAGACCGAACAATCCGATCTTTATCAGGCGGTCTATGGCCGAAATGGTGACGCGCCGATGCCGGTCATCGCGGCGCGCTCGCCCGGCGACGCGTTCGAATGCGCGGTCGAGGCGGTGCGGATCGCGGTGCAATATATGACCCCGGTGATGCTGCTGACCGACGGTTACATCGCCAACGCCGCAGAGCCTTGGGCGGTGCCCGACCTCACGACTTACGAGGCGTTTCCGGTCGAATTCCTGACCGAAGTCCCCGAGGGCGGGTTCAAGCCCTATGGCCGCGACGAAAAACTGAAGCGCCCGTGGGTCAAGCCCGGCACCCCCGGTTTGCTGCATCGCATCGGCGGAATCGAGAAAGAGCTCGACACCGGCCACATCAATTACGAGGCGTCGAACCATCAGGCGATGACCGACATCCGCAAGGACAAGATCGACGGGATCACGGTCCCCGACCAGGTCGTCGAACTGGGCGCCGAGGGCGGCAAGCTGGCGATCGTCGGTTGGGGTTCGACCTTTGGCCCAATCCATCAGGCGGTGCGCCGCAAGCGGGCAGAGGGTGCCGACGTCAGCCACATCCATATCCGCCATATCTGGCCAATGCCCGCCAATCTGGGCGAGTTGCTCAAAAGCTATGACAAGGTGATCGTGCCCGAAATGAACACCGGCCAGCTCAAGACGGTGCTGCGCGATCAGTATCTGGTCGATGCGAAGCCGGTGAACAAGGTGTCGGGCCAGCCGTTTACGATCGCCGAGATCGAGGCCGCCATCGAAGGAGCACTCGCATGAACGAGATGACGACCATTGCGCGACCGACGACGCTGAAAGACTGGGAAACCGATCAGGAAGTGCGCTGGTGCCCAGGCTGCGGCGACTATGCGATTCTGAAGGCGGTGCAGCGCACGATGCCCGAAATCGGCACCGCGCCCGAAAATACCGTGTTTATCAGCGGCATCGGCTGCTCGTCGCGCTTTCCCTATTATATGGAAACCTATGGCTTCCATACGATCCATGGTCGCGCGCCGGCGTTCGCGACGGGGCTGAAGCTCGCCAATCCCAACCTCGACGTGTGGATCGTCACCGGCGACGGCGACGGGCTTTCGATCGGCGGTAACCACACGATGCACCTGATCCGCCGCAATCTCGATTGCCAGATCATGTTGTTTAACAACGAGATTTACGGGCTGACCAAGGGGCAATATTCGCCGACCAGCCGCGTCGGGACGACGAGTCCCTCGACCCCCTATGGTTCGGTCGATCGCCCGGCGCAGCCCGCGGCGTTCGCGCTGGGGGCCGGATCGCGCTTTGTCGCGCGCGGCTTCGACGTGTCGAAAAAGCTGCCCGAAGTCTTGAAAGCAGCCCATGCTCACAAGGGCGCAGCGTTTATCGAAATTTTCCAGAACTGTATCGTTTATAACAAAGACGTGTTCGAGGATTTCGCGGCGCCGAAAGGCGCCGAAGATCGCCAGCTCTGGCTCGAGAACGGCGAACCGATGCTTTATGCCAAAGGCACCAAGGGCATTGCGCTCGACGCCGAGGCGCTGCACCTCAAGACCGTCGATGTCGTCGATGGCGACTGGCAGGCCGCGGGGGTGATCGTCCATGACGTAACCAACCGCAGCGTCGCGCATATGCTGGTCGAAATGCGTTTTGGGGAATTCCCGATGGCGCTCGGCGTCCTCTACGACGATCCGCGTCCGACCTTTGAAGCCGATGTCTGGCGCCAGAATGCGGCGGCCTCCGAAGGCAAGACCGCTGATTTGCAGAGCCTGCTGAAAAAAGGCCAGACATGGACGGTGACCGAGGGCGGTCCCGACTTGTAGCGTGGCTTGGGCTAAGCGGAGCGTGAACCGGTCCGCATAGCGCATTGCAAAGCGGTGCGATCCGCGCCACCAAGCGGCGATGGATAATCTCACGCATAGCCTGTTCGGCGCGGTGCTCGGCCAGATGGGGCTCAAGAAGAAAACCGGGCTGGCGATCCCGACGCTGATATTGGCGGCGAACTTGCCCGACATCGATGCGGCGTGTCTGGTGTGGCTCGACGGCATCCAGCATCTGGGGTTCCGACGCGGGATTACGCATGGCCCGATCGCGCTGGTTGTCCTGCCGATCTTGCTCTGGGCGGCGATGCTGGCGTTCGATCGCTGGCAGACGAAGCGTGGCAAGCGTCCTGCCGGGCGCCCGCCGATCGACAAAGGCTGGCTGCTCGCGCTCGCCTATATCGGCTGCCTGAGCCACCCGGCGCTCGACTGGCTCAACAATTACGGTATTCGCCTGCTTGAACCCTTTTCGTCGCGATGGTTCTACGGCGACACGCTGTTCATCATCGACCTGTGGGTCTGGATTGCGCTCGGCGCGTCGATCTGGCTGTCGATCCGCCGCGAGCGTGCTGGCGCGAGTAATTGGCAGCGCCCCGCTTGGATCGGCTTCACCGCGGTGTGCGCCTATATCTTTGCCAACGGCCTCATCACCGGTGCCGCTGAACGGACGACCGCCAGCGCGCTGGCCGCGGGTGGCCACCGCGACGCGCTGGTCGTTGCCAGCCCGCCGCCGCTGGCGTTCTGGCAACGTGATATTTTCTGGCGCACCGCGGAGCGTTATGGCAGCGGCACTTTTACGCCGGGCGTGGGCGGGAAACTGGACATCAGCGGCCTGCCGACCGGGATGGATGATCCGCGCCTCAAAACATGGCTGATGGGTGATCCCGACGCGCGCGCCTTTCTGTTCTGGGCGCGTATGCCGGTGGCGCAAAAGGATGGTGACGCGATCCTGCTGCGAGACCAACGCTTCATGCATCCGCTGGCGCAAGACCGGTTTCAGGCGCGGCTGACGGCGCCAGACACCGCCACCCACGAAGAATGATCGCGCCCAGCATCCTGTGGCTTCGCCGCGATCTGCGCCTGTCGGACCAGGCGGCGTTGATCGCAGCGGCCGCCGAAGGCCCGGTGATTCCGGTCTTCATTCTTGACGATGACACACCCAAGCATCGCCGTATGGGTGCAGCGTCGCGCTGGTGGCTGCACCACAGTCTCGCCAGCCTCGACGCCAGCCTGCGTGAAAAGGGATCGCGGTTGATCCTGCGGCGCGGCAAGTGTGAAGATCAACTGGCTCTGATCGCGGAAGAAACTGGCGCCGCGCGGGTGCATTGCCTGCGCCACTACGAACCTTGGTGGCGCAACGCCGAAAAGGCGGTGGCCAAGCAGCTCGACCTGGTTTGCCACGACGGCAATTACCTGTTGCCGCCCGGGTCGCTGACGACCGGCGGCGGAACGCCGTACAAGATCTACACGCCCTTTTGGCGGGCGTTGAAAGAGCATATGCCGCCCGCACATCCGCGCAACCGCCCGCGCGAGATCGCAGCGCCGAGCACGTGGCCGACATCGGACAAGCTGAGCGACTGGAATTTGCTGCCGACCAAACCCGACTGGGCCACCGGTTTTGCGGCCGAATGGCAGCCGGGCGAGGCGGGCGCGCGCACGCGTCTAGCCGACTTCGTCGATGCCGCGTCGGATTACGACCGCAGCCGTAACTTGCCCTCACAGGAAGGCAGTTCACGCCTGTCGCCGCATCTCCATTTTGGCGAGGTGTCGCCCGCCGCCATCTGGCATCGTGTCGCCGACGCCGGAGGTTCGGTCGATGTCTTTCTGGGCGAGATCGGCTGGCGCGACTATGCCCAGAATATCATCCTGCAATTTCCGGACTATGGCGGGCGCAGCGCGCGCGGCGCCTTTGACGACGCTTTGCCGTGGCGCAGCGGCGGCGAGGCCGATGCCGACCTGGCCGCGTGGCAACAGGGGCGCACCGGCTATCCGATCGTCGATGCCGGGATGCGGCAGTTATGGGCGACCGGCTGGATGCACAATCGGGTGCGGATGATTGCCGCGAGCTTCCTGATCAAGCATCTATTGATCGATTGGCGGCAGGGCGAGCAATGGTTCTGGGACACGCTGGCCGATGCGGACTATGGATCGAATGCGGTAAATTGGCAGTGGGTGGCGGGCAGCGGCGTCGACAGCAACATGTTCCCGCGGATCATGGCGCCGCTGACGCAGTCGGAAAAGTTCGATGCCGCGGCCTATATTTGCGAATGGGTGCCCGAACTGGCCGACCTTCCCGAGCCCGCGATCCACGACCCGGACAGCTTCGGACAGCGGCCTCCCACCTACCCGGCAAAGATCATCGGTCACCGCGAAGCGCGCGAACGCGCGCTGGCCGCCTACGACGTCATGAAGGCGCGCGGCAACTGATTGTCAGGCGCCGGACTTTGGGGCAGGAAGGCGCTATGAACACGCATGTCAGCCCGCGTCGTGGCAAGGAACTGCTTCGCGCCGATCGCGCCTATCGCAGCGGCGGGCTGTTGGCCCGGCTGTTGGCGTTGGCGCCTGCGGGGATATTTCACCGGCTGCTCGATCGCATCGATGTCGGGCTGTCACTCGGCACGATCGAGGCGCATTTGCCCGACGGCAGCGTCCGGTTGCTGGGCGGTCGCGGGAACGGGCCGACGGCGGTTGTCCATTTGCACAGCTGGGCCGCACTCGTGCGGCTTGGGCTGTCGGGCTCGGTCGGCTGGTATCGCGCCTGGGACGCGGAAGAGTGGGCCTCGCCCGATCCGGTGCCATTGTTCGACCTGTTCATGCGCAATGGTGAAACATTGGGTGACGCGGCGCGCGCGCGCGGGCCGCTGCGCTGGGTGAACAAGGCGGTTCACGCGCTGCGCCGGAACGATCGCCGCGGCGCGAAGCGAAACATCCACGCCCATTATGATTTGGGCAATGATTTCTATCGCTTGTGGCTCGATCGGGCGATGAATTATTCGAGCGCGCTGTTCACCGATCCGGCGCAGTCGCTGGACGAGGCGCAGGCGGCAAAGGTCGATGCAATTCTTGATCGGCTCGATCTGCGATCGGGCAGCCGTTTGCTGGAAATCGGTTGCGGGTGGGGTGCCTTGGCCGAGCGCGCGGTCGAGCGTCACGATGTGCTCTACACTGGAATCACGCTGTCGCCGTCACAGGCAGAGGTGGCCGACGCACGGCTGGCTGCGATCGATTTGTCAGGGCGCTCGCGCATCGAAATCTGCGACTATCGCGACGCCCAAGGGCCCTATGATGCGATCGCCAGTGTGGAAATGGTAGAGGCGGTCGGGCAGGCTTATTGGCCGACCTATCTCGATGCGATCGCGCGGCTGCTGCGTCCGGGCGGCAAGGCCGCGATCCAGTATATTCTGATCAACGATGCGCTGTTCGACCGCTACGTTGCGAGCAGCGATTTCATCCAGGCCTATATTTTTCCGGGCGGCTGTCTGATGTCCGAAAGCCGGTTTCGGGCGCTGGCCGAAGAGCGCGGTCTGGCATGGCGCGATGTCCATCGGTTCGGCGACGATTACGCCGAAACGCTGCGTCAGTGGCGCGAGCGTTTTGATGCAGCGGTCGCCGCCAACCTGCTGCCGTCGGGCTTCGACGACCGCTTTGCGCGGCTCTGGCGCTATTATCTGCAATATTGCGAAGGCGGCTTTCGCGGTGGCGGCATCGACGTCGCGCAAGTCACGCTGGAAAAAACAGCCTGAAAACAGGGGAGAGGAAGCCTATGCGACGATATCTGGCAGCGGCACTTTTATGTGCTGCGGTGGCGGGGTGCAATACGCCCGCATCGACCCAAACCATCGACACGCTGCCAAAGGATATGAATGTGCTGTTCTGGACCCAGGATCAACGCGACACCGCTTTCCGGACAATGGAAACCGTTCCCAAGGTGGCGGTCAACACGGTCGAGGCTGGCGACACGGTCTATCCGCTGCCGCAGGGGCAGCCGCTGGACCTTGGCGTGGATGTCGATGCTTACATGGCGAAGCAGCGCAATTCCGGGTTGATCATCGTCCAGGAAGGCAAGATCCGGCTCGAGAAATATGCGCTGGGCTACGGCGCCGCGGGGCGCTGGACCAGCTTTTCGGTTGCCAAAAGCTTCACCTCGACCTTGGTCGGCGCGGCGGTCAAGGATGGCTATATCAAGAGCCTCGACGACAAGGTCACCGTCTATATTCCGGGACTCAAGGGTTCGGCCTATGACGATGTGTCGGTGCGGCAGTTGTTGACGATGACGTCGGGGGTCAAGTGGAACGAGGACTATACCGATCCCAAATCCGACGTGGCCCAGTTCAACATGCAGAAACCCGTCGAGGGCGAGGATATAACTGTCAGCTATATGAAGACCTTGCCGCGCGAAGCGCCCGCAGGGTCGAAGTGGGTGTATAAGACCGGCGAGACCAATTTGATCGGCGTGCTGGTGTCGAGTGCGACGGGCAAGACGCTGTCGCAATATCTGTCCGAAAAGGTGTGGAAGCCGTTCGGGATGGAGCAGGATGCGGTGTGGATGCTCGGCGCCACCGGGCATGAGATCAGCGGCTGCTGCATGTCGGCAAGCCTGAAGGATTATGCGCGGTTCGGCCAGTTCATGCTGAACGGCGGGGTCGCGGGCGGTGAAAAGGTCGTGCCCGATGACTGGATGACCGCCGCGACGACCAAGCAGGCGGGGATTGACATTCCGGGCCGCGGCTATGGCTATCAATGGTGGACCAACGATGACGGCAGCTTTGCCGCGCAGGGCATCTTCGGGCAGGGCATCTTCATCGATCCCAAGCGCAAGCTGGTGATCGCGTCGAACGGCAACTGGCCGACCGCAACCGACCCCGAGGGTGTCGGCGCGGCGCGCGAGGCGTTTTACAAGAGCGTGCAGGCGGCGGTGGACGGGGAAGCGAAATAAGATCCGTCGCCCCCCGCGCAGGCGGGGGCCGCTGGATGTCTACCCGTCGAAGCAGGAAAAGGCCGCAAGTGGCCCCCGCCTGCGCGGGGGCGACGGTATGTTAGTCTGCAATGATGGTTGCCGCCCGCTGCGCCAACCACACCGCCGCCAACGGCACCGCGACGCCCAGCGCCATGATCCACCAGGTATCGGCCAGGGTCACGGCGCGGTAGAGCGCGGCGCCGATCACCGACCCGGCGACGATCCATCCGGCCCCGGTGCCCGCCGAGATCCGGATCGCCAGCCACGCTCCGGCAAAGGTGCCGATGAACCAACCGACGATCAGGGCGATCGTCGATCCGATCGGGATCAATATCTCGCCGGTGTCGAGGTCATATTCGGCGGGCGAGATTTCATTGCCGGCATATTGGGCCAGCCAGATCAGCCCGAATGCGACGGCGATGCCGATCACCGCAGCGATCGCCGATCGCAAAATTTCCTTGGTCATTCCCGCACCCTCGCAAACCCCGTTATGTGGCTGCCTTAGTGCCGGAAAACGAAGATGACGTTAAGCCTTTTCCATGACCTTGGGCAGCGCGTGGAATGCGGTGCTGTCGAAGCCATCGACCATCAGCCCTGCGACAAACTCGCCGACCGCGGCGGGATCCTTGATACTTTGGGCGTCTTCGCCCGGGTAGGCGCGCGCGCGCATCTGGGTGCGGGTGCCGCCGGGATCGAGGATCGCGGTGCGAACGGTCGAGATGTTGCGCATTTCGGCGCCATAGCTGGTGACGAGCGTCTCGAACGCGGCCTTCGATGCGGCATATGCGCCCCAATAGGCGCGCGGCTCGCGCGCGACGCTGCTCGACAGAGCGAGCACCCGGCCGCTGGCGGCGCGGCGCAGCAGCGGGTCGAAATTGGCGATCAATGCCTGCTGCGCGATCAGATTTAGCGTCAGCAGCTTGTTGAATTCCTTGCCGTCGATCGCCGCGACCGGGGTCAGTGTGCCGAGCATCGCCGCGTTGAGCACCAGCATGTCGAGCTGTTGCCAGCGTTCGGCCATTGCACTTGCCAGTCGCGCGATGCTGTCGCCGTCGGTCAGGTCGAGCGGGGCGATCGTCGCAGCGCCGCCGGCTTCGTGGATACGATCCTCAAGCGCCTCGAGCCCGCCCGCGGTGCGCGCGGTGATCACGACATGCGCGCCGCGTGCGGCCAAGGCTTCGGCAACCGCTTCGCCGATACCGCGGCTTGCCCCGGTGACGAGCGCAACTTGCCCCGCCAGTTCTTCAGTCTTCATCGTCATTGTGTTAGACAACCCGTTCGGCAAGCAGCGAAAATTGATCTTCCAAGCCATGCTCGTCGAAATCGGTCAGCGTGGTCGGATAGTCACCGGTAAAGCATGCGTCGCAATATTGCGGTGCGTTGTCGCTGCGTTTTGCTTCGCCCAGCGCGCGGTACAGGCCGTCGATGGTGACGAACGACAGGCTGTCGGCGTTGATGAAGTTCGCCATCTGGCCGACGGTCATCTGCGCGGCGAGGAGTTTGGCGCGCTCGGGGGTATCGACGCCATAGAAGCAGCTATGCTGGGTCGGCGGGCTGGCGATCCGCATATGGACTTCGGCGGCGCCGGCATCGCGCATCATCTGAACGATTTTCAGGCTCGTCGTCCCGCGCACGATCGAATCGTCGATCAGCACGATCCGCTTGCCCGCGATCAACGCGCGATTGGCGTTGTGCTTCAGTTTTACGCCCAGGTGGCGAACCTTGTCGCCCGGCTGAATGAAGGTGCGTCCGACATAGTGCGAGCGGATGATCCCGAGTTCGAACGGGATGCCCGATTCCTGCGCATAGCCGATTGCGGCGGGGGTGCCCGAATCGGGGACCGGGATAATCAGATCGGCATCGACCGGATTTTCGCGCGCCAGTTCGGCGCCGATCGCCTTGCGGACCGAATAGACGCTGGTCCCGTCGACGATCGAATCGGGACGCGAGAAATACACATATTCGAAGATGCACGGCCGCGCCGATTGCGAGGCAAAGGGCCGATGCGATTTCAACTGACCGTCGCGGATGATCACCAACTCGCCGGGTTCGACCGAGCGGACAAATTCGGCGCCGACGACGTCGAGCGCGACGGTCTCCGAGGCAAGGATGTGCGCATCGCCGAGCTTGCCGATGACGAGCGGGCGGATGCCGAGCGGATCGCGGCAGCCGATCATGCCTTCGGCGGTCAGGCAGATCAGCGAATAGGCGCCCTCGACCTGTTTCAGCGCGTCGATGAACCGGTCGAGCAGCGAGCGATAGCTCGACGTTGCGACGAGATGGATGATCACCTCGGTATCGCTGGTCGATTGAAAGATCGAACCGCGGCGGACGAGCAGCTTTTTAAGCGCGGTCGCGTTGGAGATATTGCCGTTATGCGCGACCGCGAAACCGCCGGTGGACAGATCGGCAAACAAGGGCTGGACGTTGCGCAGCGCCGTCTCGCCGGTCGTCGAATAGCGGACATGGCCGACCGACGATCCGCCCTGCAATTGGCGCATGATGTCGTCGCGGTCGAAATTGCCGGCGACATGGCCCATCGCGCGGTGGGTGTGGAATTCGCGGCCGTCGAAGGCAGTGATGCCCGCTGCCTCCTGCCCGCGATGCTGGAGGGCATGCAGGCCCAGCGCAACGACCGCCGCGGCACTGTCGGCGCCATGAATACCAAAGACGCCGCACTCCTCGCGGAGCTTGTCATCGTCGAAAGGGTGTGTGGTGAGCATGATGGTCCAGCAGCGAGGGCAGTGACTGGCGCGCATATAGGGACGGCGATCGCAAATGTCGCCCCCCTATTCACGATATTGTCATCGCGGTGGCGATCGACGGGGTGACAGGGGCTTTGCTCCTGCTCTAAAGCGCAGGGATGAACGATCAGCGCGACACCGCCGACCGCTTTATGCCGCGCTTTGACGCGGCGGGACTGGTGACTGCGATCGTCACCGATGCCGACACCGGCGTGCTGCTGATGGTCGCGCACATGAATGCCGAGGCTATCGAGCGGACACAGGCGACGGGGCAGGCGCATTTCTGGTCGCGCTCACGCGGCGCGCTGTGGCGCAAGGGCGAGACGTCGGGCAACGGATTGACCATGCTCGAGATGCGCGTCGATTGCGATCAGGATGCGCTGTTGCTGCGGGTGACGCCTGCGGGTCCGGCTTGTCACACCGGGCGGCGGAGCTGTTTCTATCGCCGCGTCGAAGCAGATGGCAGCCTGATTTTCCTGGCGGACGATGCGGCGGATTAGTGCCGCACTGGCGCTCGCGGCGCTGCTTCTCGCCGGATGCGAGCGATCGACCTCGGGCGATAGCGGGCAGGGGGTCGACGCCGACAACCCGCTCGAACAGGCGGCCCGCGAGCGCGGCGTCGTGCGGGCCGATGCCGCATCACCGGTCGGGGTGTTCGAACGCACCCATGATCTGGGCCGCGATGCGATGTGCGTTGTGCCCGACGGAGCGGGGCAGTGGCGTTTTGCGGTCACGGCGGCGTTCGGCGCCACCCTGTCCTGCACGGCAAGCGGAACGATGACGCGCGATCGCGGCGGCTGGCGGCTACGCTTCGCCGACGGCTGCGAGGCACTGGTTCATGAGGAGGAGGACGAACTGCGCCTGCCCGGAGACCTGCCGCCGCAATGCGCGTCGCTGTGTCCCGCCCGCGCTTCGCTGTCGGGTTTGCGCCTGCCGCGCGCCAGCTGGTCGGCCGACGATGCGCGGGGCTTGCAGATCCGCGATCGACAGGGCAATATGCATCAGCCCTGCGGGGTCTGACCGGCCCCGAATTGGCGCAATTTGCCGGTCTTGACGTTCACGTCAACGGAAACTAGTTTCGTCGACATGACCGAACCATATGGCCACGCCCATATCGATACGCCCGATCATCTGGGGCGCGAACAATTCAGCATCACCGACTTGTCGACCGAGTTCGGGGTCACCGCGCGCGCGTTGCGGTTTTATGAGGATGAAGGGCTGATCAGCCCGTCGCGCAAGGGATTGTCGCGCATCTATTCAAAACGCGACCGCGCCCGGCTGGCGTGGATCCTGCGCGCGAAGCGAACGGGTTTCAGCCTGGCCGATATTCGCGAGATGATCGACCTCTACGACGTTGGCGACGGCCGCAAGCTGCAACGCCAAGTGACGATCGAAAAATGCGAACAGCGCATCGGTTTGTTGCAGCGCCAGCGCGACGACATCGACAGCGCTGTCGAAGAATTGTCGCGTTTCATCGATATGGTGAAGAAAGTCGATGCCGGCCAAAAAGTCGGTTGAAGCTCTTCCTCGGCAAGCCTCCCCAGGCAAGTATGACATTGCCAACCTGATTTTCAAAAGGATACCCCATGCCCGTCTATCGCGCGCCTGTGCAAGACAGCCTTTTCCTCCTCAACGATGTGCTGGGGGTCGAGCGTTACGCCAATCTCCCCGGCTTCGCCAATGCGACTCCTGACATGATCGAAGCGGTGCTGACCGAGGCGGGAAAATTCTGTGAGGAAGTGCTGTTCCCGATCAACCAGTCTGGCGATCTGGAAGGTTGCACCCGGCACGACGACGGATCGGTGACGACGCCCACAGGCTTCAAGGATGCGTATAAGGCCTATTGCGAGGCCGGCTGGACGCTGCTGACCCAGCCCGAAGCCTTTGGCGGCCAAGGGCTCCCGCATGTCGTCGGTTTCCCGGTTGAGGAATATCGCATGGCAGCAAACCAGGCCTTTGCGATGTATCCGGGGCTGACTCAGGCCGCGGTCGCGGCAATATTGGTCAAGGGTTCGGATGAACAAAAGGCGCTTTATGCGCCGCGGATGATTTCGGGCGAATGGGGCGGGACCATGAACCTGACCGAACCGCATTGCGGCACCGACCTGGGCCTGATCCGCACCCGTGCGGTGCCGAACGGCGATGGTAGCTATGACGTCACCGGGACCAAGATTTTCATTTCGTCGGGCGAGCATGACCTGACCGAGAATATCGTCCACCTTGTCCTCGCCAAGACCCCCGACGCGCCCGACAGCGTCAAGGGCATCTCGCTGTTCATCGTGCCGAAGTTCCTCGTCAATGACGATGGCTCGCTGGGTGAGCGTAACGCGCTGCAATGCGGGTCGATCGAACACAAGATGGGCATTCACGCCAATTCGACCTGCGTCATGAACTATGACGGCGCCAAGGGCTGGATGGTCGGCGAGGAGAATAAGGGTCTCGCCGCGATGTTCGTGATGATGAACGCGGCGCGCCTCGGCGTTGGTATCCAGGGGCTGGGACAGGCCGACATCGCGTTCCAGAACGCCGTCGCCTATGCGCAGGACCGCCGTCAGGGGCGGGCGCTGACCGGACCGCAAGACCCGCAGGAAAAGGCCGATCCGCTGTTCGTTCACCCCGACGTGCGCAGGATGCTGATCGATGCGAAGGCGACGGTCGAGGGGCTGCGCGCGCTGTGCCTGTGGGGTGCCTTGCAAGTCGATCTGGCGCATGTCGCGGAAACCGAAGAGGAGCGCCAGCGCGCCGACGACCTCGTCAGCCTGCTCACCCCGGTAATCAAGGGCTATGGCACCGACAAGGGCTATGACGTCGCGACCAACGCGCAGCAGGTGTTCGGCGGCCACGGCTACATCGAAGAATGGGGGATGAGCCAATATGTCCGCGATGCCCGCATCACGATGATCTACGAAGGCGCGAACGGCGTCCAGGCGATGGATCTGGTCGGGCGCAAGCTGGCCCAGAATGGCGGGCGTGCGATCCAGGCGTTCTTTGCGATCATCGACGCCGAATGCGCGCGCGCCAAGGACAATGAGCCACTGGCGGACTTCGCTGGGCGGCTGGAAAAAGCAAACGGCGAACTGAAGGCTGCTACGATGTGGTTCATGCAGAACGGCATGGCGAACCCCAACAATATCGGGGCCGGCGCGCACCATTACATGCACATCATGGGGATCGTCGCGCTGGGATCGATGTGGCTGATGATGGCGGAGGCGGCGCAGAAGGCGCTCGCCGAAGGGCGCGGCAACAAGGCGTTCCTTGAAGCCAAGCTTGTCACCGCGCGCCACTTTGGCGAACGGTTCCTGCCCGACGCCGGGTCGCTGCGCCGCAAGATCGAAGCGGGGAGCGAAGCGATGATGGCGCTGACCCCGGAACAATTTTACGCTGCCTGAGCGCGCCCGATGGAACGATCGCCGCCGCCATGCGTGGCGTCGGCGATGAGCGATCCCGAACGCGCGCCAGCTTTGGCCCCCATCGTCGTCGAAGGGCGCAATTGCTGGCGCATCGAACGCGCCAACAAGGCGCGGATGATCGTCGATGCCGCCGATTATTATGCGCTGCTCGAAAGATTGATGGCGGGGGCGAAAGAACGCATACTGCTGATCGGCTGGGATTTCGATCCGCGCATTCCGCTGATCCCCGATGAACAGGGGAAAGGCGAATCGCTCGGCCATTACCTGCTCCGCCTCGCCAAGGATCAGCCGAAGCGCGATATCGATATTTTGCGCTGGAACTTCGGGGGTCTGAAGCATCTGTTCGTGCCGTCGATCGTCGCGATGGTGCTGCGGTGGAAGATGACCAAGTCGATCAGCTTTCGCCTCGACAGCGCGCATCCGGTGGGGTGCAGCCACCATCAAAAGGTCGCGGTGTTCGACGATCATCTGGCGGTTTGCGGCGGCATCGATGTGAGCTCAGCGCGGTGGGACACCTGCGACCATGTCGATCACGATCCGCGGCGCACCGGACCCAATGGCAAAGCCTATATGCCGTGGCACGATTCGACGATGATCCTGTCGGGGCCGATCGGAACTGCGCTTGCCGATCTGGGCAACGAGCGGTGGCAGCGTGCGACGAACAAGCCGCTTCGGGATCTGAGTGGTGCGGGCGAAAACTGGCCGGACAATCTTGAAGCCGATTTCACAGATGTCGATGTCGCCATTTCGCGCACCAGCGCTGAATATGACGGCCGCGCCGAAGTGCGTGAGAATGAGCAACTCTATCTCGACATGATCGCCGGTGCGAAGCGCTTCATCTATTTCGAGAATCAGTATTTCACCAGCGGCGCGATTGCCGCAGCGATTGCGGCGCGGCTCGACGAAGATGATCCGCCCGAATTTGTGATGGTGATGCCCAAGACCGCCGACGGCTGGCTGGAGCAGATGGCGATGGATGCGGCGCGCGTCCAGCTCGTCCGCTCGATCGCCAAGTCGCGGCATGGCGACCGGCTGAAGGTTTATGTGCCGCATACCAAGGGCGGTGATCCGATTTATGTCCACGCCAAGACGGCGATCGTTGACGACCGGTTGATCCGGATTGGATCGTCGAACCTGAACAACCGATCGATGGGGCTCGACAGCGAATGCGACGTGACGATCGATGCGGCGTTGGCGGCGAACCAAGGCATCGAGCCCGTCATCACCCGCTTGCGCACATCACTGATTGTCGAGCATCTGGGGGTGGCGGAGGACGATGTCGCATCGACGTTTGAGCGCACCGGCTCGCTGATCGAAACCATCGAAGCACTGCGCGGCGACGGCCGCTCGCTCGAACTGCTCGACCTGGTGCCGCCCGGCCCGCTCGATGAATTTATCGCCGACAATGAAGTGCTCGATCCGACCAGCCCGGATGCGATGTTCGAAGGTTTTGCCAGACGCGGTTTGAAGAAAAGCTGGCACCGCGGGAAAAACTGGATGAAGCGGCACCGACCCTTTCAACGGTCGAAAGCATCGACTGCTTAACCGTAGCCCTCAATCCGCTAGCGACAGAATATGCTTCGCCTGTTTCAGATGCGGCGCGTCGACCATTTTGCCATCGACCTGCAGCACCCCGACGCCGGGATTGGCGGCAAAGGCATCGACGATTGCTTGTGCACGCGCCACCTCGTCGGCGCTGGGGGTGAAGGCAGCGTTGATCGGTTCCACCTGCGACGGGTGGATCGCCATCATCCCGGTGAAGCCGTCGCGCCGCGCGCGGGCGGCGTAGGCGGCGAGGCCTGCTTCGTCCTTGATCGCCGGGAACACGGTGTCGATCGCCGCGGCGCCTGCGGCATGAGCTGCGAACAGGGTCAGCGCACGGGCGACCTCATAGGGGGAGGTGTAACCGCCCTCCGCTTCGCGGCTCGTTGTTGCGCCGATCGCCGCGGGCAGGTCTTCGGCCCCCCACGTCAGTCCGAGCAAACGGTCCTTCGCCTCGCGGTAGCTGCCCAATGTGAAGATCGCGGCGGGCGTTTCGGTGGCGATCGGCAGGATCGGCGGCAGCGAGGCATTGGCCGCTGATTCACTACGCAGGATCGTATCTAGCTGTGCGATGCTCGGCGCGCCTTCGGCCTTGGGGAGCATAATCGCGTCGGGCCGCGCAGCGATGATCGCGGCGACATCGGCGGCGGTCAGATGCCCGTCGAGCGGATTGACGCGCACCAGCGTGACGACCTCGCGCGCCCCGGCCAGATAGTCGGCGATCGCACGCCGCGCCGCGTCCTTGTTCGCGAGCGACACCGAATCTTCAAGATCAAGGATGATGGCATCGGCACCCGATGCCGCTGCCTTGGCAAAGCGTTCGGGCCGGTCGCCGGGGACGAAGAGGAGGGAGCGTAGTCTCATGATCCGATCCTCCCCGGGACGGGGAGGGGGACCATCCGAAGGATGGTGGAGGGGGTTTTCGTCATGGTGCAAAGTGTGAGGCCGCTACCCCCCTCCGTCAACCCTGCGGGTTGCCACCTCCCCGCAAGCGGGGAGGATTTTACGATCGTTTTTTGACCAGCGTCGAACGTTCGCACTGGCAGACAAGTTCATCGCGCTGGTTGATGCAGCGGTGGAGGAAGGTGACGATCCCGGCGTTCGGGCGTGATTTCGATTCCTTGAGGCCGATCACTTCGCTCTCCGCGCGCAGGGTGTCACCGATGAACACCGGTTTCGGCATCACCAGCTTGTCATAGCCAAGGTTGGCGACGAGTGTGCCCAGCGTCGTGTCACCGACCGACAGCCCGACCATCAGGCTGAAGGTGAAGGTGCCGTTGACGAGGATCTGGCCGAACTCCGACGCCTTCGCCGCTTCGGCGTCGAGATGCAGCGGCTGTGGGTTGTGCGTCATCACGGTGAATAGCAGATTGTCGGTTTCGGTGACCGTGCGGCGAATGTCGTGGGTCAGCGTGTCGCCGATGGTCCATTCGTCGAAATATTTACCGGCCATCGCTTCTCTCCAATGTTCGTCACGCTGAACTTGTTTCAGCATCCATGACCTGTTCTCTCGTTTGGCGCGGTGTGATTGTCGAGGCCCGGCCGTGGACCCTGAAACGAGTTCAGGGTGACGAAGAATGGCGACCTATTCGCTCGCCGCGTCGATCCGCACCAACAGCGCCTCGACCTGCACCTGCGCCCCTGCGGTCGCATTAAGCTCGGCCACCACGCCGTCGAACGGCGCGGTCAGGCTATGCTCCATCTTCATCGCTTCGAGGGTGAGCAGTTTCTGGCCTTTGGTCACTGTGTCGCCCGCCACAACCTCGACCGCGATGATTTTGCCGGGCATCGGGGAGAGGATCGCGCCGTCGCCTGCTGCGCCGCCCGTGCTGCCCTCGGCGCGCCAGGGCGTAAGCTGCCACACCGACCCGCCTTCCGCGACGAGCATCGCAGGGGCGGGTTCTTCGGTGCCGGGGCCGTGGAGTTCGACCTCCACGCGTTTGCCGTCGAGCAGGAAGGGGGCGCTGCGGACATCGGCTGCGTTCAGGCGGAAGCCCGATCGCAGCGAGCGCGGCGTCAGTGCCATTGCGGCGTTGGTTAGCGCCTGCGCGGTCGGCATCGGCTCTTCGGTCATCGCATCGCCGTCGCGGCCGATCAGCCCGGTATCGACAGTGCCCGCGACGAAATCGGGATGACCCAGCGCATTGATCAGGAAGGCCGAGTTGATCTTCACCGGCCAAATCGCGCTGTCTTCGAGCATCTCGGACAGCAATTCGCGCGCTTCCTCACGATCTTCGCCCCATGCGATAACCTTGGCGATCATCGGGTCGTAGAAGGGCGAGACCTCGGCGCCTTCGTAAACGCCGGTATCGACGCGGCCCAGATGATCGGGGAGTTGGAAAAGTTCGAGGGTGCCGATCGAGGGTAGAAAGCCCTTGGCTGGATCTTCGGCATAGAGCCGCGCCTCCATCGCCCAGCCGTCGATGCTAAGCTGATCCTGACGCAGTGGCAAGGGTTCGCCCGATGCCACCCGCAGCTGCCATTCGACGAGGTCGACGCCGGTGATCTCTTCGGTCACCGGATGCTCCACTTGCAACCGCGTGTTCATTTCCATGAACCAGATGCGGTCGGCGCGCAGGCCTTCGCTGGCGTCGGCGATGAATTCGATCGTCCCGGCGCCGACATAATCGACCGCCTGCGCCGCGCGGACCGCCGCGGCGCACAGGTCGGCGCGCGTCGTTTCGTCCATGCCGGGGGCGGGGGCTTCCTCGATCACCTTCTGGTGGCGGCGTTGCAGCGAGCAGTCGCGTTCGAACAGGTGGACGACATTGCCGTGGGTATCGCCGAACACCTGCACCTCGATATGGCGCGGGGTCAGGATATATTTCTCGATCAGCACATGGTCGTTGCCGAACGACGCCGCGGCCTCGCGCTGGCACGAGGCGAGCGCGTCGAGGAAATCCGACGCGGCATCGACCTTGCGCATCCCCTTGCCGCCGCCGCCCGCCACGGCCTTGATCAGCACCGGATAGCCGATTTCACCGGCGCGCTCAGCGAGGAAGGCAGGGTCCTGGTTCTCGCCCATATAGCCGGGGGTCACCGGCACCCCGGCTTCGGCCATCAGCTTTTTGGCGGCATCCTTCAGCCCCATCGCTGTGATGCTGGCCGGTTTGGGGCCAACCCAGATCAGTCCCGCATCGATCACCGCCTGCGCGAACGCGGCATTCTCCGACAGAAAACCATAACCCGGATGGATCGCCGCGGCCCCGGTCGCCTGCGCTGCGGCAATGATCTTTTCGCCGACCAGATAGGATTCACGCGCCGGCGACGGGCCGATATGGACGGCCTCGTCGGCCTGCCGGACGTGCAGCGCCTTGGCATCGGCGTCCGAATAAACTGCAACCGTGCGAATGCCCATCTCGCGCGCAGTGCGGATGATCCGGCAGGCTATCTCGCCGCGATTGGCGATGAGGAGGGATTGGATCATCGTCATTACATCCTGAACACGCCGAACCCACGGTCTTCGACCGGGGCGTTCAGCGTTGCGGCGAAGGCCAGCCCCAGAACATCGCGCGTCTGCGCCGGGTCGATGATGCCATCGTCCCACAAGCGCGCGGTGGCGTGATAGGGATTGCCCTCGTCCTCATATTTCTGCCTGATCGGTGCCTTAAAGGCTTCGGCCTCATCGGGCGTCCACTTGTCGGCGTCGCGGTGGACGGAGGCCAGCACCGACGCGGCCTGCTCGCCGCCCATCACGCTGATCCGGGCATTTGGCCAGGTAAACAGAAAGCGGGGTGAGTAGGCACGGCCACACATGCCGTAATTGCCCGCGCCAAAGCTGCCACCGATCAGCACCGTGACCTTGGGCACCGTTGCGGTCGCGACTGCGGTGACCAGCTTGGCGCCATGCTTGGCGATCCCCTCGGCCTCATATTTGCCGCCGACCATGAATCCGCTGATGTTCTGCAAGAAGAGCAGGGGGATGCGGCGTTGCTGCGCCAGCTCGATGAAATGGGCGCCCTTGACCGCAGATTCGCTGAACAGCACGCCATTGTTGGCGAGGATCGCGACCGGGATACCCCAGATGTGCGCGAAACCGCACACCAGCGTGCTGCCGTAATTGGCCTTGAACTCATGAAACTCGCTGGCGTCCACGATGCGCGCGATGGCTTCGTGGACGTCATAGGGCGCGCGGACGTCGTCGGGAACGACGCCGTAGAGCTGCTCGGGGTCATATTTGGGCGGGCGCGGGTTTTTCAGCGCGACCTCGAACCCGGTGTCGGCGCCCAGATGGCTAACGATATCGCGCACGATCGTCAGCGCATGTTCGTCATTCTCGGCCAGATGATCGACTACCCCCGACTTGCGCGCATGCAGGTCGCCGCCGCCCAGATCCTCGGCGCTGATTTCCTCGCCTGTTGCTGCCTTCACCAGCGGCGGGCCGGCGAGGAAGATCGTGCCCTGATTACGGACGATCACCGTCTCATCGCTCATCGCCGGCACATAAGCGCCGCCCGCGGTGCAGCTGCCCATCACGCACGCAATCTGCGGGATGCGCCGTGCCGACATGTTCGCCTGGTTGAAAAAGATGCGCCCGAAATGGTCGCGGTCGGGGAACACCTGGTCCTGATGCGGCAGGTTCGCGCCGCCGCTGTCGACCAGATAGATGCACGGCAGGCGGTTTTCGAGCGCGATTTCCTGCGCCCGCAGATGCTTTTTCACGGTCAGCGGATAGTAGGTGCCGCCCTTCACCGTCGCGTCGTTGCACACGATCATACACTGGCGCCCCGACACGCGGCCGATGCCGCATATCAGGCCCGCGCCGGGGACTTCGCCGTCGTAGAGGTCGTTCGCCGCCAGCTGGCCGATTTCGAGAAAGGGTGACCCCGGATCGAGAAGTCGTTCGACGCGCTCGCGCGGCAGCAGCTTGCCGCGGCTGGTGTGACGCTCGCGCGACTTTTCGTTGCCGCCGAGCGCCGCCTCGGCGACGCGCGCGTACAGCTCGTCCTTCAACGCGCGATTATGCGCCGCGCGGGTGCGAAATTCTTCGCTGTCGGGATCGACGTTGGTGCCAAGGACCGGTGCGCTCACTGTACAGTCTCTCCCCGCGGTTTGTCCGGATGATCCGGCTTATCTTTCTCGATCAGGTAGCGATAGACGCCGATCGCGTTGATGATCAGCAGCGCGATGTTCTGCCAACCGATGCCTTCACTGTCGGGCTGCAAAAAGCCCCACGCGATCAGTGCGATGCTACTGGAGACAAAGATGACAAACGCCCAGCCGGTGCGGCGACGGCCGAGGTTCAGCGACACGATCAACGCCGCGAGCGTCGAGGCGCCCGCGCCATAATATTGCAGGGCGGTGAGCAGCGTGTCGTTCACGCCGTCGCGCCCAAGATCGCAAAGACGCCCGACGCGGTCAGGATCGGCCAGCCGATGTGCCGTCCGCGCGTGTAGATGGCATCGGCCAGCCCGACCGCGGTCCACGCCCCGCCGACCAAAAAGATCAGGTCGCGCGGTGTCCCCGGCCAGACAACGGTCGCAGCCGACACAATCATCAACAGTGACATCGCGTGCCAGGCAAAGCGAAACACCTTGCGCGCCAGATCGACCGCCATGATTCCCTGATCAAGCGCAAGCAGCGGCTGGATCAATCTTTTCTCGCCCAGCGCGCCATGCACCAAGGCCGTCGTCGCCATGAAGGCCGCCGACAGCCAGAGCCAGATCACGCGCCAGCGCCGATCAGTTCGCGACCGATCAGCATCCGGCGAATCTCGTTGGTCCCCGCACCGATGTCGAGCAACTTGGCGTCGCGCCAGTAACGCTCGACCGGCCAGTCCTTGGTGTAACCCGCGCCGCCGAGCGCCTGGATCGCTTCGCCCGCGACCTTCACGGCGCTTTCGCTCGCGAGCAGGATGCAACCGGCGGCGTCGAAGCGCGTCGTCTGCCCGGCGTCGCACGCCTTGGCGACGTTATAGACGTAAGACCGTGCCGACTGGAGCGCGACATACATGTCGGCGACCTTCGCCTGCATCAGCTGGAACGACCCGATCGGCTTGCCGAACTGTTTGCGGTCGCGAACATAGGGGATGACGGTGTCGAGGCACGCCTGCATGATGCCGAGCTGGAGCCCGGCGAGCACGACGCGCTCATAATCAAGCCCCGACATCAGTACGCCGACGCCACCATTTTCGGGGCCCATCACCTGCTCTTCGGAGACTTCACAGTCGTTGAACACCAGCTCCGCGGTCGGCGAACCGCGCATCCCGACCTTGTCGATCTTTTGCCCGATCGAAAACCCCGGCATATCCTTTTCGATCAGAAAAGCGGTGATGCCGCGCGATCCGGCCTCCGGACTGGTCTTGGCATAGACGACCAGCGTGTCGGCGCAGGTCGCGTTGGTAATCCAGAATTTGGTGCCGTTGAGGACATAACCGCTCTGCACCCGGTCGGCCTTCAGCTTCATCGACACGACATCGCTGCCCGCGCCCGCTTCGGACATCGCCAGGCTGCCGACATGTTCGCCGCTGATCAGCTTGGGCAGATATTTCGCTTTCTGCTCGGCACTGCCCCAGCGGCGGATCTGGTTGACGCACAGGTTCGAATGCGCGCCGTAGCTGAGGCCGATCGCAGCGCTTGCGCGGCTGACTTCTTCCACCGCGATCACATGCTCAAGATAGCCGAGGCCAAGCCCGCCAAACTCTTCTTCGACCGTAATGCCGTGCAGCCCGAGTTCGCCCATTTGCGTCCAGAGTTCATCGCGTGGGAACCAGTCTTCTGCGTCGGCCTTGGCGGCCAGCGGTGCAATCTGTTCGTCCGCGAAACGAGCGGTGGTGTCGCGGATCATGTCGGCGGTTTCGCCGAGCGCGAAATCAAAATCGGGGGTGGCGCGCATGGATGAACCTATTGATCGAGGGCGGGGCAGAGCACGATACTGCCCCAAAAATCGATCATATGGAAATTGAAACGATAATGGATTTGGCATAAGCAAAATCTATGATTAAGCGCGCCCATGTCCGCCAGTTTCTCGCCGTCGTCGATGCCGGTAGTTTCACGCAGGCAGCGGCGCGCATCCGGGTAACGCAGCCGGCGCTGTCGAGCGGGATTGCCGAGCTGGAGAAACTCGTCGGCACGCCATTGTTCATTCGTAACCGCCGTCAGATCCGGCTGACCGAAGCCGGCGGGCGGTTCTTGCCAATCGCGCGCGATCTGGAGCGCGGCTTTCGCGCCGCCGACGATTTCGGCCGCGAGAGTGACCGGCAGGCGACCGAACTCAAACTTGGCGTGATAAGATCGGTTTCGGGGGAGTTTTTGCAGGCGATCGTTATGGCGTTGCGCCCCAGCTTCGCCATCGAACTGATCGAGAACAGCGAATCCGAACTCCGCGCAGCTCTGGGCAGCGGGCGCATCAATATGGCGCTGCTCCCGCTGCGTCCCGGCGAGCGCGGCGACCACGTTGTGCCGCTGTACGAAGAGCCTCTGGCAATGTTCATGGCCGAGGGTCATCCGCTCGCGGGACGGATTGAGGTTGGCGCGGAGGAACTCGCCGCAGAGACGATGATCGCGCGGCGCTCTTGCGAATTTCTCGACGCTACCAGCCGCTTCTTTACGCGGCATGGTGTCCGCCCGCGCTTTGCCTTGCGCAGCGAAAGCGACGAGCGCTGCCTGCGGATGGTTGCCGCCGGGATCGGCATCACCACGGCGCCAGTGTCGCTGGCGATCGACGGCGTCGTGCCGCTCAAGGTCGTGGGCTATGATTTCCGGCGCGAGCTGGGCTTGATCGTCGGTCCGGCGTGGGCGGGATTGCCCGATGTCCATCCGCGGCTGGCCCATGCCCGCGACACGGTGACAGCCATTGCCGCGGAATGGCGCCGGGCCCGGGTCGACGCCGCCGCATGACGCGGCGCCTTACAAGTCTGGCTTGCATGGCCAAAAGGCCATACAGCTTGATCGCCGCGCACCGCAGCGGCAAGGGCGGGGCATGACCGATACGCTGACCCATCTCGACCGGCTGGAGGCCGAGAGCATCCATATCCTGCGCGAAGTGATGGCGGACGCGGCCAAGCCCGTGATGCTGTATAGCGTCGGCAAGGATAGCGCGGTGATGCTGCATCTGGCGCGCAAGGCGTTTTACCCTTCGCCGCCGCCGTTCCCGCTGCTGCATGTCGACACGACGTGGAAATTCCAGGCGATGTATGAGCTTCGTGATCGCATGGCGCGCGAAAGCGGCATGGAACTGATCGTTTATCAAAATCCCGAGGCGAAGGAGCGCGGGATCAACCCGTTCGATCACGGTCCACTGCACACCGATATGTGGAAGACCGAAGGGTTGAAGCAGGCGCTCGACCTTTACGGCTTTGACGTCGCTTTTGGCGGCGCGCGGCGCGACGAGGAAAAGAGCCGCGCGAAGGAGCGCATCTTCTCGTTCCGCACCGCAAGCCACGGCTGGGATCCGAAAAAGCAGCGGCCCGAGCTGTGGAACCTCTATAATGCGCGCAAGGCCAAAGGGGAAAGCATCCGCGTCTTCCCGATCTCGAACTGGACCGAACTCGACATCTGGCAATATATCGCGCGCGAAAATATCCCGATCGTGCCACTCTATTTCGCCGCGCCGCGCCCGACCGTCGAACGCGACGGATTGCTACTGATGGTCGATGACGAGCGCTTTCCGTTGAACGAAGGCGAGGTGCCTGTCGAACGCTCGGTACGCTTCCGCACCCTCGGCTGTTATCCGCTGACCGGCGCCGTCGAGAGCGAAGCGAAAACGCTGAGCGAAGTCATTCAGGAAATGCTCCTCACGACGACCAGCGAACGGCAGGGCCGCATTATCGACAAAGACGGCGGCGACGCTTCGATGGAGAAGAAGAAACAGGAGGGGTACTTCTGATGACGGACCCCGTTTACGTCACAGACGCGCTGATCGCCGAGGATATCGACGCCTATCTGGCGGGCCACGAAAAGAAGTCACTGCTGCGCTTCATCACCTGCGGATCGGTCGACGACGGCAAATCGACGCTGATCGGCCGCCTGCTCTACGACAGCAAAATGATCTTCGAGGATCAGCTTTCGGCGCTTGAGGCTGACAGCAAGCGCGTCGGGACGCAGGGGCAGGAGATCGACTTCGCGCTGCTGGTGGACGGCCTTGCCGCCGAGCGCGAGCAGGGGATTACGATCGACGTCGCCTACCGCTTTTTCACCACCGAGAAGCGCAAGTTCATCGTCGCCGATACGCCGGGGCATGAGCAATATACGCGCAACATGGTCACCGGCGCCTCGACCGCCGACCTGGCCGTGATCCTGATCGACGCGCGCAAGGGTGTGCTGACGCAGACGCGGCGCCACAGCTTCCTGGCGCATCTGATCGGCATCAAGCATATTGTGCTGGCGGTGAACAAGATGGACCTTGTCGGGTATGACAAGACCGTGTTCGAGCGCATTTTGCTCAGCTATCGGGCGTTTGCGAGCGAGATCGGGATTACCAACTTTACCGCGATCCCGATTTCGGGGTTCAAGGGCGACAATATCACCGCGCTGTCGGACAACACCCCGTGGTTCAAGGGACCGGCGCTGATCGAGCATCTCGAAAATGTCGAGATCGGGGCGAGGGCCGACGAGGCCAAGCCTTTCCGCTTGCCGGTGCAGTGGGTCAATCGGCCAAACCTCGATTTCCGTGGCTTTTCGGGCCAGCTTGCCAGCGGCAAAGTGCGGCCTGGCGACGCCGTCCGCATCCTGCCCAGCGGCAAGACGACGACGGTCGACCGCATCGTCACGCTTGACGGCGACCTCGACGAGGCCATCGCCGGTCAGTCGGTCACCCTGACGCTGACCGATGAGGTCGATTGCTCGCGCGGCGATGTCATCGCCGCCGCCGACGCACCGCCCGAGGCCGCCGACCAATTCGAAGCGACTTTGGTGTGGATGGCCGACGAGGCGATGATCGCGGGGCGCGCCTATTGGCTGAAGCTGGCGACGCAGAGCGTGTCGGCTACGATGCAGGCGCCGAAATACGAGATCAACGTCAACACGCTCGACCATCTGGCCGCCAAGACGCTGGAACTCAATGGCATCGGGGTGGTCGAGCTGTCGACCGACAAGCCGATCGTGTTCGAGGCCTATGGCGAAAATCATACGCTGGGCGGCTTCATCCTGATCGACAAGCTGACCAATGCGACCGTCGCCGCGGGGATGCTTCATTTCAGCCTGCGCCGCGCGCAGAATGTCCATTGGCAGGCGACCGACGTCGACCGCGACATGCGCGCGAACCTGAAGAATCAGCGCCCCGCGCTGCTGTGGTTCACCGGGCTGTCGGGATCGGGCAAGTCGACGATCGCCAACCTCGTCGAAAAGAAGCTGCACCGGATGAACCGCCACAGCTTCCTGCTCGACGGCGACAATGTCCGCCACGGGCTGAACCGCGATCTGGGCTTTACCGAGGCCGACCGGATCGAGAATATCCGCCGCGTCGGCGAGGTTGCCAAGCTGATGACCGACGCCGGGTTGATCGTCATCACGGCCTTCATCTCGCCGTTCCGCGTCGAGCGCGACATGGTGCGATCGATGCTGCCCGAGGGCGAGTTTATCGAGATATTTATCGACACCCCGCTCGCCGAAGCCGAACGCCGCGACGTCAAAGGTCTGTATAAAAAGGCGCGCGCCGGGCAGCTCAAGAATTTCACCGGTATCGACAGCCCGTATGAGGCGCCCGAGACGCCGGAAATCCGGATCGACACGACGGCGATGTCGCCCGAAGAAGCGGCGGACCTCATCATCGACCGGCTGCTTGGCTGACATGACCGAAAGCGACGAGCAACTCGCCGAACGGCTTGCGACCGACGCGGGCGCGATGCTGCTGGCGCTGCGGGCGGAGGGGCTGGACGGCAAGGCGCTGGGGCAGGCGGGCGATGAGGCGGCTAATGCGATGCTGTGCCGCAAATTGCGCGCGGCGCGCCCCGACGATGCGATCCTGTCCGAAGAAGAGAAGGACAGCGCCGCGCGGCTGGCGCACCGCCGGGTGTGGATCATCGACCCGCTCGACGGTACGCGCGAATATGGCGAAGGTCGGGACGACTGGGCGGTGCATGTCGCGCTGGCGATCGATGGCGTCGCGACGGTCGGCGCGGTCGCGTTGCCGGGGCTGGGGATCACGCTGACTTCGGGGGCACCGATGCCGCTTCGGCCCGCAAACCTGCCGCCGAAAATGCTCGTCAGCCGGACGCGTCCTGCCGCCGAAGCCGTTTTCGTGGCGGAGCGGATGGGTGCCGAGCTGCTCGCGATGGGATCGGCGGGCGCCAAGGCGATGGCTGTGGTGCGCGGCGAGGCCGACATCTACCTCCACACCGGCGGCCAGTATGAATGGGACAATTGCGCGCCGGTCGCGGTGGCGCAGGCGGCGGGGCTGCACGTCAGCCGCGTCGATGGGTCGGCGATCCGGTATAACGCGGCGGACACTTATTTGCCGGATTTGCTGATTTGCCGAACGGAGTTGGCGGATGAAGTTTTGCGGGTGGCGGCGGAATATTCAGCAGGCGTGTAACAGGCGGCTTTCAATTCCCGTTCGCATCGAGCGAAGTCGAGATGCCTTGAGGTCGCGCGCTCCTGATGGGTGTCTCGACCTCGCTCGACACGAACGGGGGCAAGAAAGGCGCGTGGCGACCATTGTCATGGTGGCTTGCCTCGCCTAATCCGTTGCATCGAGAAACCGAAAAGCGACGGGAGACCCGCAATGACCGACCTGCCTGATACCAACCTGACAATGCTGACCTTGGTCAAACCCGAAGGCGAGCTGGAAGTGTCGCTCGAACGGCGAGCGATGCCGACGCCGAAAGCCCACGAGGTTCTGGTCAAGATCCTCGCCACCCCGATCAACCCGTCGGACCTGGGCCTGCTGTTCGGCGGCGCCGACATGTCGACGGCGCGCGCATCGACCCGCGACGGCTTGCCGGTGATCACCGCCGACATTCCACCTGCCGGGATGCGCGCGATGACGGGCCGGATCGGCGAGGCGCTGGCGATCGGTAACGAAGGGTGCGGCACCGTCGTCGCGGCGGGCGATTCGCCCGAGGCACAGGCGCTGCTTGGCAAGACCGTCGCGTTGATTGGCGGCGAAATCTATGCCGAATATCGCTGCCTGCCCGCGCAGATGTGCATGGCGCTGCCCGGCGGCACCGACCCGAAAGACGGGGCGTCGTGCTTCGTTAATCCGCTCACAAGCCTGGCGTTCACCGAAACCATGAAGAATGAGGGGCACAGCGCGATCGTCCATACCGCGGCGGCGTCGAACCTTGGCCAGATGCTGGTCAAGATTTGTGCCAAGGACGGCATTCCGCTGGTCAACATCGTCCGCAGCGATGCGCAGGTCGACATCCTGAAGGCCATCGGCGCGACGCATATCGTCAACAGCAGCGCCGACGATTTCATCGACCAACTGGTCGCCGCGATCGTCGCAACCGGTGCGACGATCGGTTTCGATGCGATCGGCGGTGGCAAGCTGGCGGGTCAGATCCTGTCGGCCATGGAAGTTGCCGCGGTGAAGCGGATGACGACATACAGCCGCTATGGATCGGATACGTTCAAGCAGGTCTATATCTATGGCGCGCTCGACTTGGGGCCAACGGTTCTCAACCGCGCGTTCGGACTGACGTGGTCGTTGTCGGGTTTCCTGCTGACGCCCTTCCTGCAAAAGGCCGGGATGGAAACCAATTTGCGGTTGCGGAAGCGGGTCGTCGACGAACTGACATCGACGTTCAAAAGCCATTACAGCCATGAAATCTCGCTCACCGACGCGCTATCGCTCGACGTCGCCAATGCCTACAACGCCAAGCGGACCGGAGAGAAATATCTGATCCGACCCTGACGAGCTTTTTGGCGAGGCGCATATGGCACGACTGACGGCCGCGGTGGGTGACGCCCGCGGCATGGTGAATTTTGCGGTCCGGCAAGGCATTGATCGCGAGCATTTGCTGGCGGTGGCGGGCATGACCGAGGGGATGCTTGGAAATTTCGACGCACGCCTGTCTCTACCGGCGTACCGACGCCTGATCGAGACAGGCGCGGCGCTCACGGACGATCCGGCATTTGCGTTGCATTACGCCGAGGCGGTTGACGTGTCGGAAATCTCTGTGCTGGGGCTGATCACTCACGCATCGGAAACGATGATCGACGCCTTTGCCCAGATCAATCGCTATACGCGCCTGATCACCGACGTTGCGTCGAACGGACCGAGCCGGTTCACGCTGGAGCGTGATGCGCAGGGGCTTTGGCTGACCGACCATCGCGCCGACCCGAATGACTTTATCGAACTGACCGAAATGTCTTTTGCCCGCATGGTGTGTGGGACGCGGATGTTTGGCGACACGCCTTTTGTTCTGGAGGTCCATGTCAGCCATCGAGCGCCGACCTATGCGAGGGAGTATGAGGCGGTCTTTCAAGCGCCGGTCAACTTTTCGGCGGGTCGCAACGCGATGCGCGTTGACGAACGGTGGCTCACCTATCGGGTGGGGAAACAGCCGCGTTTCACTTTCGGTATCCTGAGCGCGCATGCTGACCGGTTGCTGAAGGATTTGCAGTGCAGCGACGATTTTGCGCATCGGATTGAGGCCGCGATCATGCCGCGCCTGCACACCGGATCGATCGATCTGGCGACGGTGGCAAATGAATTGGGCGTCAGCCGCCAGACCATTTTCCGGCGGTTGAAGGCCGAGAATACCAGTTATGAAAAGCTGCTCGACAATTTGCGGCACCGACTGGCGCTCAGCTATTTTCAGGAGCGGAAGGTGTCGGTGAACGAAGTCGCCTATCTGCTCGGCTATTCGGCGCCGAGCGCATTCACGCGGGCGTTCAAGCGGTGGACCGGAACGTCCCCGCGCGCCCTGCTCAAGGGGACCACCAGGCGCGACAATGGAGCCGCGGTTTAAGACCCGTTCCGGTCTCGGGAAGGGGAACGCAAAGACCTACACGGTCTCCAGGCAACACAAGGTCAATATTTTGGATCATGCGGTCATGGCGCGAAGTGTATTGCTCGCTTAGCACAGTAGCCAGCGGGTTAGCCCATCGGCTTTTGTGACAGGCGAACCCGCTTGGGAAAACAGCGGGACATTACGCCATCATGTTACAGACAATTCGACAGAGACCGTTGTCGGCGGCGGCCGTTTATTGGTTCGTCCTCACCTTCATCGGTCAAAGCCTGTTCACGCTTTACATTCTGATCTTCTATGGCCGCGCGACCGTTACCGGCGATTGGAGCGCAGCGAACGATGTTCTTCCCGACGGAATGATCGCCGGGGACGGCGCGGGCAATGCCGCGCTTTTCCTTCATCTGCTGTTTGGCGCGCTGATCACCTTTGGCGGACTGTTGCAGCTGACCCCGCAGGTGCGAACACGATTCCCGCGATTCCACCGCTGGAATGGTCGTTTCTATATGCTTTTTGCGGTCATCATGAGCGTCGGTGGATTCTATGTCACCTGGGGCCGTGGAGAAACCGGGTCGGGCTATGCGACGTCGATCAACGGTATTCTGATCCTTATCTGCGCGGCGCTCGCCACCCATTATGCCCGCGCCCGCGACTTTGTCCGACATCAGCCATGGGCAATCCGCCTGTTCCTGATGGTCAGCGGAGTCTGGTTCCTGCGCGTGTTTGTCATGTTGTGGATATTGTTGATGGGTCCTGACGGGCTGGGCGAAAGTTTGGGCGGACCGGTGGGCATCGCGCTCAACTATGCCCAGTTTACCGTACCGCTCTTGCTTTATGAGCTTTACCGATGGGCGCAGCGCAGCAAGAGCGCAGCGGCGCGTTGGTCGGTCGCAGCAATCCTGTTCGTCGCGTCGAGCGCGATGGGCGTTGGGATTGGGATGGCGTGGCTGTTTATGTGGCAGCCGAATATGGGATAAAGCGCGGTCACCGCTTCATGCACTGTCGCACGTCGTCGCGTTTATATTCGCTGCAATTCCACAGCGCCTTTTCGAACCCCGCCTTGTCGTCGCGCAGGTAGGAAAAGGTCATCGCGGCGCGCTGAGTATCGCTCATCGCGTCGCTATCGGGTTTCAGTACCGGGTTGGTCCACCCCATGAACTTGCAATAGGGCTTGTCGCCGCAAAGGCGCAGCGCGGTCGTCACGAAACTTTCGGGGGCGGCGCGGCGGTCGAGCTGGGTGTAGATGGTGTCGCGGCCTGTCGCTTCGCCGGCGCCAACCACGACGCGTGCTTCGCCGACCGCCGCATTGGCGTCGACGCCGGTGGCAACGTCGGCGGGCAAACCGAGCGCGATGGCGTGCAGGGGCGACAGCGCCGCCATTTTTGCGACCGGGCCGTCGCCGCCCGACACCGCGCCGCGATACGCCCCCGGGGTGCCCCAATAGCCCGGCCAGCGAAAGAAGAGATGGGTGTCGACGATGGCGATCTTTTCCAGACTGTCGCTCCAATAGGGGCGGACCCAGTCGGTGTGATAGTGGGTGGCGAGGCCGACGGGTGGGAAGGTGCCGCCCGACAGCATCAGGTCGGCGTTGCCCTGTGCCCGCGTCCACGCCGCATCGGAGTAGCGGCGATTGAGAGCGCCGTCGCAGGTGAAAGTGAACTGGCAGCCGGTGACGCGGTCGGACCCCTGGAAGACGACGCCGCAGATCGATTTCGGGAAGGCCGGATGCCGCGCGCGGTTGATGATGACCTGGCCGACCGCCTGCTGGCCCTTGGCGTCGTCCCCCGCCTCATAGATCATCGCAGCGGCCAGGCAGTCGCGGGCGCGCAGGCGGGCGTCGCCGGTCCCGGCGTAGATGAAAGGGCGGGCGGCCACGACGTCGTTCGTCATCACAGCAATCCGCGCATTGGCAGCGCGGGCGTCATCCTTTGCGACCGGGGCAAGTTCCATGGGCAGCACATCGGGGACGACGTCGGCTGGCGGCGCGAAGGGATGCGGGCGCTGTCGGAGCGCGCCGCCGTCCGACGGATTGCTGGCACAGAGCACGATGCCGATGGCCAATGCCGACAGCAGCACGAACAGCCAGCCGGTCCAATCGCGCCGCACGGGCAACGCCGATGGATCAACCTGAGCGGACATGACCTGGCCTCAGATCTCCGGGAGGAAATCGGGGACCGACAGATAGCGTTCGCCGGTGTCGTAATTGAAACCGAGCACCCGGCTGCCCGGCGGCAGTTCGGCCAGCTTCTGCGCGATGGCGGCCAAGGTGGCTCCCGACGAGATGCCGACCAGCATCCCTTCCTCGGTCGCGGCGCGGCGCGCGTAATTTTTGGCGTCGGCAGCATCGACCTTGATCACCCCGTCGAGCAGGTCGGTGTGGAGGTTGCGCGGGATGAAACCGGCGCCGATGCCCTGGATCGGGTGCGGCGCTGGCTGGCCACCCGAAATCACGGGCGAGGCTTCGGGTTCGACCGCGAATATTTTCAGGTTCGGCCAATGGGCTTTCAGAAACTGCGCGGTGCCGGTGATGTGGCCGCCGGTGCCGACCCCGGTGATCAGCGCGTCGATCGGGGTATCCTTGAAATCGGCGAGGATTTCGGGGCCGGTGGTGCGGACATGGACGTCGATATTGGCTTCATTTTCGAACTGCTGCGGCATCCAAGCACCGGGGGTGGTTTCGACCAGCTCGATTGCGCGCTCGATCGCGCCCTTCATGCCCTTTTCGCGCGGCGTCAGGTCAAAGGTCGCGCCATAAGCGAGCATCAAGCGGCGGCGTTCGATCGACATGCTTTCGGGCATGACGAGGACGAGCTTATAGCCTTTGACCGCGGCGGCCATCGCCAGGCCGATGCCGGTATTGCCCGACGTCGGCTCGACGATGGTGCCGCCGGGTTTCAGATTGCCATCCCGTTCGGCCGCCTCGATCATCGCGAGGCCGATGCGATCCTTGATCGATCCACCGGGATTGCTGCGTTCTGACTTGATCCAGACTTCGGCGTCCGGAAACAGCTTGCCCATGCGGATATGCGGCGTGTTGCCGATGGTATCGAGGATCGAATTGGCTTTCATGATCGGTGCGCTCTTTCGTTGAATTCGAACCGCGGGTCGCGGCGGACGCGGTTTGGCCAGTCGCCGGCACGCAGCCAGCGGGCCTCGTCCGCCAGGGCCGGCGTCGGCGCGGGTTGTAACGAGGCAAGCAGATACTGTCCATAAGGCCAGTCGCCGATCGCCGAGTCGGCATTGATGTGGCCGAACGGTCCGGCGTTGACGAAACGCGCGTCCCAGTGCCGCGACAGGCGCCACACATGCGCGGTCTTGGCATAGGGATCGTCATCGCTGGCGACGACGATCATCGGCGTTTGCGACGACAATGCGGGCGAGTCTGAAAAACCGGCGATACGGTGCTTGCCGCGCAACTGGCTCAGATCCGGCGGCGCAACGAGCAGTGCTCCGACGATCCGGTCGCGGGCGATGCTGCTCGCATCGGCAAACCAGTGCGCGAAGGCATGGCAGCCCAGGCTGTGCGCGACGATCAGCACCGGGTCGTGCTCGGCGTCGATTGCCGCAGCGATCCGTTCGACCCACGCATCTTTGGCGGGAGCGTCCCATTGGCCGAGTTCGATGCGTTCGCAATGGGCGAAACGGCGTTCCCACAGGCTTTGCCAATGGGTCGGCCCGCTGTTGTTCAGGCCCGGTATGGTCAGTATTTTATGCTGGATAGTCAGATCATGCATGGCGGTCGCTCCATCGAGGGGGGAGAGGAAAACCGCGGTGACGGGTGAGGAGGAAATAACTCAATCGATTAAATTGACAATAGAGATTAGACGGGATGACGCCCAAATGCGGTGGACGGTTTGCGCGCTAATCCGTCGGCTGTTTGAATTGCGGTTCGAAGGTTCTGGCGCGCCGTAGCTCGGGAAACAGCCAGGCCCAGAGCGCGGTCACGCCGATCGCCGCCACGCCGCCAAATACGACCGCCGGGATCGGGCCGAACACCGCCGCCATTGACCCGGCGCGCATTTCGCCAAGCTCGTTCGAGGCCGAAATCGCCAACCCCGACACCGCGCTGACGCGGCCGCGCATATGGTCAGGCGTGTTGAGCTGGATCAGCGTCCCGCGCACGAAAACGGAGAACATGTCGGCGGCGCCCATCAGGACGAGCAGCGCGAGCGAGAGGAAGAAGTTGGTCGATAGGCCGAATGCGACGGTTCCGGCGCCGAACACGGCGACCGCCCACAACATTTTGACGCCGACGTTGCGTTCGATGGGGCGGAAGGCGAGGCCGAGGGCGACGACCGCGGCGCCGACCGCCGGGGCGGCGCGCAGGAAGCCAAGTCCCTCCGACCCAGTCTGCAAGATGTCGCGCGCGAACACAGGCAGCAGCGCGGTCGCGCCCGACAGGATGACGGCGAACAGATCGAGCGTGATGGTCCCCAGCAGGAACCGTTCGCGCCAGGTGAATTGCAACCCATCGGCCATTTCGCGGAGCGGATGGCGGCGCACTTCGCTGGGCGGCGGGAGGACCGGGCGGACGCGGCTGATCGTGAACGCCGAAATTGCGAGCAGGATCGCCGCAAAAACATAGACCGACGCGGGGTGCGCGGCATAGATCAGCCCACCCGCGGCGGGCCCGACGACTGACGCCGACTGCCACGCGATGCTGCTCATCGCGATCGCGCGCGGCAGAACAGCGGGCGGGACGATATTGGGCGCGATCGCGCTCATCGCCGGGCCGGAAAACACGCGCGCGACCCCATGCAGCGCGGCGAGGCCGAACAGCAGCGGCAGAGTCAATGCGTCGGTCCAGGTAAACCAGCCGAGCAGCGCGGCGATGACCAGGTCGATCAGGTTGGAAAAGATCGCGACGCTTCGTCGTTCGAGCCGGTCGGCGACCCACCCCGCCACCGGGGTCAGGATCGCCAGCGGAACGAACTGCACCAGCCCGAGCAGGCCGAGCTGAAACGATGCCTCGCGGATCGACATGCCATAATCGGTGCGCGCGGTGTCATAGAGCTGATACCCGATGACCACGACCATTGCCATCGTCGCCATCACCGCGGTGAAGCGCGCCAGCCAGAAATAGCGGTAATCGGGAAAGCTGAGCGGCGAGGGGGCTTTGGGCGCCGCGCCCGGCATCACCGGTTCGTCGCCATCTGCGGGAGGGATCGTCGCCATCACGCTTTGCCCTAAACGGGTTTTTGCCGCTGTCCAGTGGCGTTGCTGGCGCCGTTCGTCGATTAACGGATGTTATCGGTCGTCACGAGTGGCAGAAGCCGGGTCAGGGAAATCCAGGGAGATAGCCGAATGACACGCAAATTTGCCCGCTTTTGCGGCGCCGCCATGGCCGCGACGCTGCTGGTGCTGACCGCCTGCAACGCGTCGGACAACAAGTCCGCCACCGCCGCCCCGAGCTCGGCAAGCTGGACCGAATTTCGCGACCAGTTTCTAGCCGGTTATTTCCCGCTCAATCCGAATTTTGCAGTGTATCAGGGCAAGCATGAATTTGACGGGCAATTGCCCGACTGGTCACCCGCGGGGCTGGAGAAGCAGGCCGCCTATCTTGAAAAAGCGATCGCCGATGCGAAGGCCTTTGACGGCGAGATGACCGCGGCCGAAAAGTTCGAGCGCGATTATTTGGTGCATGTCGCGCAGGGGCAGTTGTTCTTTCTGCGCGATACCGATTTCGCGCAAAAGAACCCGTCCTATTACACCGGCGCGCTCGACCCCAATGTCTACATCGCGCGGCCCTATGCCGACGCGACGACGCGGATGAAGGCGTTCATCGCCTATGCCGAAAAAGTCCCCGCCGCCGCCGCGCAGATCAAGGCGAATCTGAAGCTGCCGCTGCCCGCGACCTTCGTCAAATATGGCACCGCCGGGTTTGGCGGCTTTGCCGACTATTACGCTGGTGACGCGAAGGCGGCCTTTGCCGAGGTCAAGGACGAGGCGCTGCAAAAGCAGTTCGATGACGCCGCAGCCAAGGCCGGTGCCGCGATGACCGATCTGGCGAAATATGTCGGGTCGCAGCCGGGCACCGCCGACGGCTATGCGCTGGGCGCCGACAAGTTCGCCAAGATGATCCTGACCAACGAGGGGGTGGACACCCCGCTCGACGAGCTGGAGCGCATCGGGCAGGCCGATCTCAAGCGCAATCAGGACGCGCTGAAAGCCGCGTGCGCGACCTATGCTGCGGGCATGACGATCGGCGAGTGCATGAAAAAGATGAATGCCGACAAGCCCGTCGACGGCCCGGTCGCCGAGGCGCGGCGGCAGTTGCCGATGCTGCGGGCGTTCCTGGTCGAAAAGGATCTGGTGTCGATCCCCGGCACCGAACAGGCACAGGTCGAGGAATCGCCGCCGTACAACCGCCAGAACAGTGCCTATATCGACATCCCCGGACCATATGAAAAAGGCCTGCCGTCGGTTTACTATATCTCACCGCCCGATCCGAGCTGGGACAAGCAGACGCAGGCCGATTTCGTGCCGGGCCGCAAGGATTTGATGTTCACCTCGGTCCACGAAGTGTGGCCGGGGCATTTCCTCAACTTCCTTCACGCCAATCGCGCGGAGAGCATTTTTGGCAAGCTGTTCGTCGGCTATGCCTTTGCCGAGGGCTGGGCGCATTACACCGAAGAAATGATGTGGGACGCCGGGCTGGGCGAAGGCGATCCCGAAACCCATATCGGCCAGCTGTCGAACGCGCTGCTTCGCAACTGCCGCTATCTGTCCGCCATTGGCCTGCACACCAAGGGAATGACGGTCGCCGAGTCCGAAACGTTGTTCAAGGAACAATGTTATCAGGACGAGGGCAATGCCCGGCAACAGGCGGCACGCGGCACCTATGACCCGCTGTACCTCAACTACACGATGGGCAAGCTGATGATCCGCAAGCTGCGTGAGGATTGGACGAAAGGCGACCGCACGAAGTGGAAAGCGTTCCACGACGAGTTCCTGTCCTATGGCGGCCCGCCGATCCCGATGGTGCGCGCCGCGATGATGAAGGAAGACACGCCAAAGGCGGTGTTCTGAGGGCAGAGGGTGCAGGCGCTGGCGGGGCTTAGCCCGTCGGCGCCCGCAGCCGTGCGATGAAAAAGCCGTCGAGGCCGCCAGCGTCGCGCAGCACGCCCGGCAGCGTGCGGACGAAACCATCGCTGTCAGGCGCGATCGCCGCGGGCAGTTCGTCCCCGCGCACAGGATCGACTGTCCACGCGGCGTGCTGGTTCAGGAACGCCGCAATTTGATCCTCGCCTTCGGAGCGCTCCAGCGAACAGGTGGCGTAGATCAGCGTGCCGCCGGGCTTCACCCAGCGCGCGGCGCGGGTCAGCAGTTCACGTTGCAGCACCGCCATGTCGTCGATCTGGCGCGACTCAATGCGGTGCAGCACGTCGGGGTGCCGCCGGAAGATGCCGGTCGCCGAGCATGGGGCATCGAGCAGCACGGCGTCGGCGGGCGCGGCGGGTGTCCATG
This sequence comes from Sphingopyxis sp. BE259, assembly GCF_031457495.1. Taxonomy (NCBI): domain Bacteria; kingdom Pseudomonadati; phylum Pseudomonadota; class Alphaproteobacteria; order Sphingomonadales; family Sphingopyxidaceae; genus Sphingopyxis; species Sphingopyxis sp. BE259. The sequence goes on along the minus strand of NZ_JAVDWM010000001.1, from coordinate 2,374,270 downwards.
ACCGGATGTCGGCCTGCACAATGTCGGCTGCCAAGCTGGTGCGCGCCATATTGGCGCCAAGCCGTTCGAGACGCTTGGCGCTGGAATCGACCGCGACGACCTGCCAGCCGGCGGCCGCCAACTGCATCGTCTTGCCGCCGGGCGCCGCGCAAAGATCAAGCGCCGAACGGCCTTCGCCGGGTCCAAGCAACCGCGCTGGCAGACTTGCGGCAAGATCCTGGATCCACCAGCCGCCTTCGTTATAGCCCGGCATTGCTTCAACCGCTTGCCCGCGCGGCAGGCGCCGATGGCGCGGTGCAAGCGCGATGGCTTCGGGCCATTCCTCTGCACCCGGTTCGGCGGCGAAGCTGAGGTCGATCGGCGGCGGCGCGCTCCACGCGGCTTCCGCAGCTTCGACCGTCGGCAGACCCCATTGCTCAGCCCATCGTTCGGCGGTGGGCAGGGGCAGGGTGGCGCGCTCGGGCAGCCGCCATTCGTCCTGCTGCGCGCGCGACAGGATCGCGTGAACCAGCCTCCGCGGGCCGCCGGCGACGAGCGGCAACGCGGTCGCGACCACGGCGTGCGCGGGGCTTTTGAGGACGAGCAACTGCGCCAGCGCGATCCGCAAGACAGCCCGCGATTTGACGTCGTCGGGCAGAATCTGCGCCGTCGCACTATCGATCAGCGCGTCGATGTCGACCATCCAGCGCAGGGTCTCGGACGCGATGGCGACGGCAAAGGCGCGGTCAGGACCGGTCAGCCCCTGGGCGGCGGCGTGCATCGCCACATCGAGCGGGTCACCGCGACGCAGGACCGCATCGACCAGCCGCAACGCGGCGCGGCGCGGCGCAGTGCCGGGCGGGTCGGGTTCGTTCTGCGCGCGCTGTTTGGGGCGCCGGGGGCGATCAACCATGATGATGTTCGACGCGGTTGGCGTGAGGCATGAAAAATCCTATAGTGGCTGCACCATGACCGAGCGCAGTGAAACGGAAACGATTGGCGGAACGCCACGAGCGGTGAAGCGTCCGGCGCATGTGAAGGCGCCTGCCGACTGGACCACCAGTCCGGTACCACCGCCAGCGCCGATCCGCGAGGAAAAGGCCGAGGAACAACCCGGGGGGCGAAATCCAGTGCGCTACGGCGACTGGGAGCTGAAGGGCATCGCGGTCGATTTTTGACGCTGCGATCGGCGATCGCGTCAAAAAGGATTCATCCGCCCGATCAGCCCGGTCCGGTCGATAAATTGATGCTTCAGTGCGGCAAGAATATGGATTGCGGCAAGCGCCAGCATGGCCAGGCCAAGCATCTCGTGCCGGTCGTGCATCGCATCGGCCAGACCCTCGTCTGGCTGGGCGATCGTCGGGATTGTCGCCAGCCCGAAAAAGTCGATGGGCCGCCCCGCCGCCGACATCCATACCCACCCCGACAGCGGCAGCAAGATCAGCAGCGCGTAGAAGAGGAAATGCACGATCTTGCTGAGCGGGCGCTGCCACGCGGGCGTCGCCGCGGGCAACGGCGGCGGCTTGTGACCCACTCGCCACAGGATCCGGACGATCGTCAACGCCAGGATCGTGATACCGAGCGCCTTGTGAATATCCATCGCAGCCCGATGGGTTTCGCGCGGCATGTCCTCGGTCAGCATGGCGAGGCCGATATTGGCGATGACCGCCAAGCCGATCAGCCAGTGAAGCCAGATGGCCACCTTGGTATAACGCGGGCCGACTGTGTCGGCGGGGTCTGCCAAGGTGGCCATCGGTTTCATGCTCCTCAGATCGCGGGAACTTCCTGGATTTCGGGCACCTTGCCAGCTTTGACCTGTTCGGCAAAGACTTCGCGCATCAATTGCAGCGAGAAGAGGTGGGCAAAGATCAGGCCGAGGATGCCGTTCTGCATCAGCTTGCGCAGCACATCGCCGCGCAGCTCGCGCAGCTTGTTCTCGTCCACCATCTGGAAGCCGCGATAGATATAGGGCTTGTCGCTGCCTTCCTGCTGGATGCTGACTTCGCCGTCCATGAGCAGGTCGGCCTTTTTCAACTCGTCAACCAACATCCCGGTGCGCTGACCGGCTTCTTCGAAATTTTTGCAGAATTCGAGGACCGCCTGAACCGGCGCCGTGGGCTGGCCATTGTCGAACAGCGCATCACCTTCGTCGAACTTGCCGATCGCGCTCGACGTCGGGTCGAAACACAGCGACAGTTCGTCGGAATTCGGCTGGAGCTTGGCGAGCAGAAACGGATAACGGCGGATGTAGGCGGGAACATAGACCGGATTGACCAGTTTGCCATTGTCATCGACGAAGGTGTTCACGCCTTCGTTCAGGCCCATCAGCGCAAGCGGCACCGGATTGTCGCCGGCCGAAAACACGATCGGGAAAAAGCGGCACGCCGACACGAACTCGTCCGACGTCAGCGGGATCGCATGCTGGTTGATCAGGAAATCGGCGTTGTCCAGCGGCCGCGCGTGGAAATCGGCGTGATCGACGCTCGAAAGCGGCACGAGGTCCTTATAGAACAGCGGCAGGTTGGCAGGGGCGGGCGCAGTGGCCATGATAAAACTCCGGTAGGTCGCCCCGACCAGCCGGGACGAAAAAGATAACAGCGCGCCTTATTGACCCGCGACCCGCCGCGCAAGGGGGCGATGGTGCGGAAAGGCCAAAGCGTCAGTCGATCAGCTTGCCGGGGTTGAAGATGCCCGCCGGATCGAGCCCGGCCTTGATCCCGCGCAGCGCCGCCAGCCGCGCCGGGCTGTCGAGTTCGGCCAGGATGTCGCGTTTCATCTGGCCGATGCCATGTTCGGCGGATATTGATCCGCCAAGGTCAATGACATGCGAATAGACCAACCGACTGACCGCGGCGCCATATTGGGCGAGCCACGCCGCTCCGTCGGCGCCGACGGGCGGCTGGACGTGGTGGTGGACATTGCCGTCGCCCAGATGCCCGAATGACAATGCGCGCACGCCGGGAAAGGCCTGTGCCAGCCGGTCCGGATTGTTGGCGATGAAGGTGGGCATCAGATCGACGGGGACGCTGACGTCATGCTGCAACGCGGGTCCCTCGGCGCGCTCGGCTTCTGAAATGGAGTCGCGCAGACGCCAGAAATCCTCGCTCTCGCGATCATTCTTGGCGATCACGACATCGCGGATCAATCCGGCGTCGAGCGCCGCGGCCAATTCTCGCTCCAAGGCTGGACCCAGCAATGCCTCGTCCTCGCCTGCCATTTCAGCCAGCACATACCAGGGATAAGCCGCCGCGATCGGGGCGCGGGTTTGGGGGATATGCCGTAGCACCGCCGCAAGGCAAGCGTGCGGGATGATCTCGAACCCTTCCAGTTCGCGCCCGATGCTGGCGTCGAGGCGGCGAAGCAGGAGCAAGGCGTTGTCCGGCGAATCGATCGCGATCCATGCGGTGCGCCGCGCCGTCGCGACGGGGACCAGATGCAGGCTGGCGGCGGTGACGATGCCCAATGTCCCTTCGGCCCCGCACAGCAGGTGGCGCAGGTCGTAGCCGCGATTGTCTTTCTTGAGCGGTGCGAGGCCGTCGAAGATGCTGCCGTCGGGGAGCACTGCTTCGATCCCGGCGACCAGCGCGCGCATGGTGCCGTGGCGTAGTACCTGGGTGCCGCCGGCGTTGGTCGATACCAAGCCGCCGATCGTCGCCGATCCCTTGCCGCCGAGGGTCAGCGGGAAACGCAGGCCGTGCGCCAGCGCTTCGAGATGGAGGGTTTCGAGGATTACCCCCGCCTCGGCCACCGCAATCCGCGCCGTGGTATCGACACTGCGCACCCGGTTCATGCGGCGCAGGCTGAGCAGCAGTTGGTCGCCGCTCGTGTCGGGCGTCGCGCCGCCCACCATGCCGCTGTTGCCGCCCTGCGGGACCAGCGCCACCTGTTCGTCAGCGCAGAGGCGAATGACCGCTGCGACCTCGGCGGTCGAGGCAGGCGACAGCATCGCTGCGCTGTATCCCGTGTATTTGCCGCGCCAGTCGGTCAGCCATGGTGCCATCACGTCGGTGTCGGCGGTATAACCCTTTGGCCCCAGCAATTGGGCCAACGCATCGAGCAACGCAGGCGATGGCGCGGATGTCATGCCGCCTGACTCCGGAATTGTTGAGGCTGGGCGGCGACGCGGACGCAATTATAGTTCATTTGATGTTCAATCATGGCTGTTAAAGCGAGCGTTGGATGAATAGCATGATTTCGTCCAGCGCGTTTGGACACAGGAGCGACGGGTGGGCAGCAATTATCGTCAGGACGCCGAAGGAGCGGCAGCGCTGTTGTGCTGACCGCAGCGGTCCTGTGGTTTGCCGCAGCGGCGCCCGTTGCCGACGCGGTGCCGCCGGTTGCGGCGCCCGAGCCGCTGGTCGCGATCACCGCGCCGACCCCCGAACAGATTACGTCGTTCTGGCAGGTGGTGATCGAACAGCAACTGATCATCCGCGTTCCCGCCCAGCGATCGCAGCTCAACAATTTTGCCGCTGGTCCATCGCCGTCGCGGCGGGCCACCGAAATTCCGATCGTCTGGAAAGAGAAAAAGGCGCCAAAATGCGTCGCAATGCGTAATATCATGGGGATGCAGGCGGTCCAGCGCGACAGTATCGACATCCTTACGCGGCAGAAACAGCGGCTGCGTGCTCAGCTCAATCGCGGGTGCCGGGCGCTGGACTTTTACGCCGGCTTTTACATGCAGGGCAGCAAAGATGGACAGCTTTGCGAGGACCGCGACGAAATCCACGCCCGCACCGGCGCCAAGTGCGAGATCGACAAGTTTCGCCTGATGATTCCGGTTCGCGACGACGATTAGGCCTTCGGTCGCGCTTTTCGTCGCCATTTCTTGACTTTTCATCGCTATTTGCCCAAGGCCCGCGCAGCGCCGCCTGCGTGGAAGGCTGAGCGTCACCTCTATTTCCGGACATGATGATCTTATGAAATTTGCCGACATCGGCCTCTCCGACGAACTTTTGCGCGCCATCGACGAGTCGGGCTATGACGAAGCGACCCCGATTCAGGCCGGCGTCATCCCGTCGGTCCTGATGATGCGCGACATTATCGGCATCGCCCAGACGGGGACCGGCAAGACCGCGTCGTTCGTGCTGCCGATGATCGACATCCTGGCCCATGGCCGCGCCCGCGCGCGCATGCCGCGCTCGCTGATCCTCGCACCGACGCGTGAGCTGGCCGCGCAGGTTGCTGAGAATTTTGAGAAATATGGCAAGTATCACAAGCTGTCGATGGCGCTGCTGATCGGCGGCGTGCAGATGGGCGATCAGGTCAAGGCGCTGGAAAAGGGCGTCGACGTGCTGATCGCGACCCCCGGCCGCCTGATGGACCTGTTCGAACGCGGCAAGATTTTGCTGACCGGTTGCAACCTGCTGGTGATCGACGAAGCCGACCGGATGCTCGACATGGGCTTCATCCCCGACATCGAGAATATCTGCACCAAACTGCCTGCGAATCGCCAGACCCTGCTGTTTTCAGCGACGATGCCGGCGCCGATCAAACGGCTGGCCGACAAATTCCTGTCGAACCCGAAGACGGTCGAAGTCGCGCGTCCGGCAAGCCGTAACGAGAATATCGAGCAATTTCTGGTCAAGACGTCGGAACGCGGCAAGCGCGACACCCTGCGGGGGCTGATCGAATCCGAAAAGGTTCACACCGCGATCGTCTTTTGCAATCGCAAGACAACGGTGCGTGAACTGGCCAAGGCGCTGCAGCGTTCGGGTTACAGCGCGGGCGAAATCCAGGGCGATATGGACCAGTCGAGCCGCACCGCCGAACTCGACCGGTTCAAGGCTGGCACGATCAACATCCTGGTTGCGTCCGATGTCGCGGCCCGCGGGCTTGACGTAAAAGGCGTCAGCCATGTCTTCAACTTCGATGCTCCTTGGCATCCCGACGATTATGTCCACCGCATCGGTCGGACTGGTCGAGCCGGGGCGAAGGGGCGGGCCTTCACGCTGGTCAGCCCGTCCGACGACGAGGCGATCGACAATATCCAAAAGCTGACGGGTTATAAAATTCCCGTCCATGGCGGTGAAACTCCGGCTGCAGAGGCCGCGCCGTCGGCGCCGCGCGATGCCGAAGCCGAGGCGGCGCCCCGGCGCGCACGGTCAGAGCGTGGCGGACGCGGCAGGGGCGCGGCGAAAGCCGAGAAAGCCGAGAAAGCGGCTGAGCCGACGCGCTCGACCGAGGAGCGTAAAGCCGCCTCGACATCGGCGACCAAGCCCCGTGGCGATCGCAAACCGGCGCCCGCTCAGCGCCGCGATGATCTGGACGGCCCCGACGACGGCTGGAACGGCCCGACCCCCGGCTTCCTGTCGGTCGGCTTTGGGAACTGAGTATCTTCTGACCATTTGAGGTGACGAACCCGGAAGTCGGCGTCGGTTTTGGGGTGGGTAGCGGACATCCCCACCTTCGCAGGGGCGACGGAAAGTTTCGGTCGTTAGCGGTCGCAGGCCTATACCCGAACGAGCATCTTCCCCATATTGGCGCCCGCAAATAGCCCCAGGAAGGCGTCGGGCGCCGATGACAGCCCGTCGTGCACGGTTTCGCGCATCGTCACCGCGCCGCTGGCGATCAAGCCGCCCATGTCGGCATAAAATTCTTCCATGCAGTCGAAGAACTGGTCGGTGTAGATAAAGCCTTCCATCCGGATGCGCGCCGGGATCGTGCGGATCAGATATTTCATGTCCTGCGCTTTGCCGTCGTTATAGACGTCGATCATGCCGCAGATCGCAAAGCGCGCGAAATCATTTGCGGTGGCAAAGGCAGCGTCGAGATGCTCGCCGCCGACATTGTCGAAATAGACGTCGATGCCGGGCTTGCCCAGTTGATCGAGTGCTTGCGCCAGTCCCGCCAATACCGGTCCCGCCTTGTAATCGACCACCGCATCGGCGCCCAGATCCTTGACCCAGGCGCATTTCTCGGCGCCGCCCGCCGATCCGATGACGGTCATCTCGCGCGCCTTGGCGATCTGGACGACCGCCGATCCCACCGCGCCTGCCGCCGCCGAGACGAATATCGTGTCGCCGGGCTTGGCCGCGGCGACGCGCAGCAGGCCAATCCACGCGGTGCCGCCGGTCAAGCCCATATTGTGCAGGAAGGTTTGCGGGGTCAGGCCCGCGGCCAGTGCTTCGGCAGGCAGCTTGTTGGGCATCATGTCGAGGCCGATGACGCCGCCGTCGCGCCAGCCGCCCATGTGCAGGATCAGGTCGCCGGGGGCGAAGCCGTCCATCCGGCTTTCCACCACTTCGCCGATTGCGCCGCCAGTCATCGGCTGGTCGATCTGAAAACTCGCGGCATAGCTTTTGGCGTCGTTCATTCGCCCGCGCATATAGGGATCGACCGACAGCCACAGGTTGCGGACCTGCAACTGGTCGGCCTCGAGTGGCATGTCGGGTAAGTCGCGGAGCGCGAAATTGTCGGCCGTCGGCAATCCTTGCGGACGGCTGGTCAAATGCCAGGCTTTGCTCATCGGAACCCCCATTCCCTGATTTCGCGTGGCGGTGACAGCGTAGATCAGAAAAGCCGTTGCCACTGCCATGCGGTGCGTTTATCACCCCGCGGTCGCGGGGCCGTAGCTCAGATGGGAGAGCGCTGCAATCGCACTGCAGAGGTCAGGGGTTCGATTCCCCTCGGCTCCACCAGCGACCTTTCTCCCGCGATCATATGGACTTACTCCGCGTAGTCGCGGATCATGTTTTTGGCGATGACTAGCTGCTGGATCTGGGTCGTTCCTTCATAAATCCGGTAAATGCGGCAGTCGCGATAGAAGCGTTCGGCCAGATATTCTTTCAGATACCCGGCGCCGCCGTGGATTTGCACCACCCGGTCGGCGACGCGTCCGCACATTTCGCTAGCAAACATCTTGGTGGCGGCCGCCTCGACCAGGATTTTCTCGCCGCGATCGGCGCGGGCGCAGGCGTCCGCGAGCATACATTCGGCGGCATAGATTTCGGCTTTGCTGTCGGCCAGCATCGCCTGAATCAGCTGGAAATTGGCAATTGGTTCGCCAAAAGCTTTGCGTTCCATCGCATATTTCAGGCCCGCATCGAGCATCCGCTTGGCATAGCCGACGCTGGCGGCGGCGACCGACAGGCGGCCGTTGTCGAGGCTTTGCATCGCAGCGCGAAAGCCGATGCCTTCTTCACCGCCGAGCAGGGCGTCGCCGTCGACATGAACATCCTCGAGGATGACGTCGGCGATTTGCGATCCGGCCTGTCCCATCTTGCCGTCGGGTTTGCCGATCGACACCCCGGGGGCGTCGCGCGGCACCATGAATGCGCTGACATGGGCGTTTTTGGGCAGCGCTTCTGCATTGGTGCGCGCCATGACGAGGATCACGTCGGCGAACGGGGCGTTGGTGATATAGCGTTTGGTGCCGTTCAGCACATAGCCATTGCCGTCGCGGACCGCACGGGTCTTCATCGCGGCGCTGTCCGATCCGCTGTCGGGTTCGGTCAGGCCAAAGGCGGCGATACTGCCCATCGCCAGCTTGGGCAGCCAATGCTCTTTCTGCTGCGCGGTGCCGAACCCGAGGAGCGATTTGCACACCATGCCGATGTTGATCGATACGATCGAGCGATAGGCCGGCGAGGCGTAGGCGATCTCGCGGATGAAGCCGACATATTGGCTGACGTTCATCCCGGCGCCGCCATATTCCTCTGGCATCGTAACCCCAAACAGTCCCATGTCGCGCATTTCGGCCAGAATGTCGTCGGGGACATGGCCTAGTTCTTCGAGCTGGTCCTCGGCGGGGATCAGCCGTTCGCGGACATAGCGTTGCAGCTGTTCCATGAAGGCGTCGTAGATGTCGGCGTCCATTCCGGGGTTGATCATCGTCGTCCTGTCCCTTGGTCTATTGTTCCGAATAGCTGTCGATGGCGGAAAAAATGCGCGTCAGCTGCTCGCGCTCATCGGCGTCGATATCGGGCCGCCATATTTCGAACAGCAGGACGGTACGGTCGCTGGTGCCGCGGTTCCACGCTTCATGTTCAAAACTGTCGTCAAAGATCAGCAGCTCGCCTTCGGCCCAATGGCGCGTTTCGGCACCGACGCGCAGCCCGCACCCGTCGGGCACAACCAGCGGCAGATGACAGATCAGCCGCGTATTGAGCATACCGTGATGCGGCTGGATATGGGTGCCGGGGGTCAGCCGCGAAAACAGCGCGAGCGGCGCGCGACCGGGGATCACCGGTTGCGGGGCAAGCGACAGCGCGGCGAGTGCGGCGGGGCACAGCATGGCCATGCCATCGGCGATCACGCCGTCTTTCCAAAGCCAGGCGGCGCCCCAATCGGGTTTATCGAGCAGCGGATTATTGGGCGGCGGGCGATCGGCGCTGGCCGTGACATAGGGACCGAAACGATCGGCGGCATTATCGATCAACGCCAGCAATTCGGCGCGGATGGCGTCGGTCGCGGCCTCGATGGCATCGACCCAAGCGAAATCGGCGCGGTCGAAAAACGGGCGCTGGGCCAGGCCGGGGAAATAGAACATGCTGGGCTGTTGCAGATAGAGGGGCTGGTCGCCGGCCAGCATTCGCAGCGCCGTAGCAACACGCGGCGCCGCGCCAACGGCATCGATGCCCGCGCCGCGCAGTTGGCCGAGCAGGTGATCGGTATAGGCGCGATCTGCCGCAGCCAGAAATTGTTCGGCGCGTTGCAGCCCGGGATGAAGGGCGGCGGGGATGCTTTTCGCCTGGGCGGCGGTGCCGAGCGCGAGGCGGTAGAAGCTCCCGGCGGCGCGGTCGTCGGCCAGGCTGCGCTTGAGTTCAGCCATGGCGAGCATGGCGGCGATGTTGCCGCGATCGGCGCGGATCGCGCCGTCGAGCGCCGCGGTTTCCGCCGCGACATCGCCGCGGCGATGGGCGTCGCGTGCCTGGTCCAGCCATGTTGCCTGCCCCGTCATGGCCATTGCCATAACGTAGCGACGGACCTTTGCAAGCGACGCCCGGTCGTGCGTCAGCCCGCGGGCGGGGCCGCTGGATCGGTCGCCGACGGCTTGCTTCGCAATTGCGCGCGAACCGCGCTGACGAACCGGCTTCGCCAGGCGGCGGCGAGCAGCGCGAGCAGGATGCCCCACGGCAGTATTGCCGCGCCCAGCGTCAGGACAAAGGTCAGCGCGGTGCTGCCGCTGCGCACCAGCGCCTCGCCAGCGTTGGCAAAGGGGTTTTCGTGACCGATGCCGGGCAGACCGCCGTCGCTGACATAGTTGAACGCGACGCTGGTCCACGCGATCCGCGCTTCGCCGGTGCGGCGGCTCTGGCGTTCGTCACCAAGCTGCCCGCGCAGCTGGCTGATCTGCGCGAGCAGCTCGGCGCGCTCGCGCTTGTCGAGCCCGCCCGATTTCAGACGGCCTTCGAGCCGGGCGATCTCGGCCTCCGACCCGGCGCTGCGTTGCTGCGAGGCGAGGATTTCGGTGCCGACATCCTCCCCTGCAACGCTGGCGTCGGCGAGCACGCCCTCGGCCCTTTCGACGCTGGCGATCGCGTTGGCGCCGAATTTACGCGCAATGCCGGGGTCGAGTTTGAACTGGGTTTGCGCCTCGACGAGCTTTTCGTCACTGAGCTGGTAGCGGACATCGACGATACGGCAGCGCTGGATGCCCAGCGTTTCGCAGGCGGCGGCATGTTCTTCCTGCACTCGGGCGATCTGTTCGTCGGCGAGTCGGAAGCTATAGGCATAGTCAAAGGCGACGCCGGGGGCGGCTTCGATGCTGATACGGGGGGCTGCAGCGGCGTCGGCGCTTTCTTCGGCAGCCGCCGGGACTTCGGTGTTGGCGGCACCCGATGCTTCGGCATGTTCGGACGATTGTTCCGAACAGCCGACCAGGGCGAGCGCCATCACGCCCGCTAAGAGCTTCATTTTCATTAGAGATTCTCCCAAAACGCGACTCGACGGTCGCGTGGGATGGCATATCATAACTGTTCTAGTTGACAATAGGCTCAAGCGAGCTGAACGAAGCTATCCAAAACCCGCTTGCTGCCGGCCTGTTCGAACGCCACTTCCAGCTTGTTGCCGTCGATGTCGGCGATTTCGCCATAGCCAAATTTTTCGTGGAACACGCGCACCCCGATGGCCAGATCGGCGCGCGCCTTGGCGCCGACCGATGCCGCCGGGCCTTTTTCGCTGGGGGCAGGGGCACGGGTGATCGTCGGCGATTGCGCCGCAGCGCGTTGCCACGCCGGGCCGCGCGTCATGATGCGCGACGGCTGGCGTTCTGCGACATGCGCGAACGGATCGCCCTGCGCCGACCAGTTGGCGCGCCACAAGCTCGCGCCGCCGCCGAAGCTGTTTTCGCTATCGACATGCTCGGGCGGGATTTCGGCGATGAAGCGGCTGGGGATGCTGCTCATCCACTGGCCATAGATGCGGCGGTTCGCGGCATGATAGATGCTGGCGCGCACCCGGGCGCGGGTGATTGCAACATAAGCGAGGCGGCGTTCTTCCTCGAGACTGGCGGTGCCGCCTTCATCCATCGACCGCTGCGACGGGAACACGCCATCCTCCCACCCGGCGAGGAAGACATGGTCGAATTCCAGCCCCTTGGCGGCATGGATCGTCATGATGGTGACGGTTTCCGTGTCGTCATTCTGATCGCGGTCCATCACCAGGCTGACGTGCTCGAGGAAGGCTTCGAGCGAATCATATTCCTCCATCGCGCGAACGAGTTCGGACAGGTTTTCGAGCCGCCCGGCGGCCTCAACGCTGCGATCGGCTTGCAGCATCGCGGTATAGCCCGATTCGTCGAGGATTAGCTGGGTCAGCTCGGGATGCGAAAGATTGCCGGCCTTTTCCTGCCAGCCGCGCATCAACGCGACGAAGTTGGCCAGCTGCCGCCGCGCCTGCGGGGTCAATTCGTCGGTTTCGGTGATGCGCGCCGCGGCGCGCAGCAGGGGCACCTGCTCGATCCGGGCAAACTGATGGATCCGCGCCAACGCCTTGTCGCCGAGCCCGCGTTTGGGCGTGTTGATGATCCGCTCGAACGCCAGGTCGTCAGCGGGCGATTGGACGAGGCGCAGATAGGCGAGGGCGTCGCGGATTTCGGCGCGTTCGTAAAAACGGAAACCGCCGACGATGCGGTAGGGCATGCCGATCGCGATGAAGCGGTCTTCGAACTCTCGCGTCTGAAACTGGGCGCGGACGAGGATGGCGGCGCGGTCGAGGCTGATCCGGCGAACCTGGAGCGTTTCCAGCTCCTCGCCGATCCGCCGCGCTTCTTCAGGGCCGTCCCACACCCCGACGACGCGCAGCTTGTCGCCGGGTTCGAGATCGGTCCACAGCGTCTTGCCCAGCCGCCCGCTGTTCTGCGCGATCAGCGCCGACGCGGCGGCCAATATCTGCGGGGTCGAGCGGTAGTTCTGTTCGAGGCGGATCACGGTTGCGCCGGGGAAATCCTTTTCGAAGCGAAGGATGTTCGCAACTTCGGCGCCGCGCCATGAATAGATCGACTGGTCGTCGTCACCGACGCAGCAGATATTCTTGCGCTGCTGGGCCAACAATCGCAGCCACAGATATTGGCTGGCATTGGTGTCCTGATATTCGTCGACGAGGATATATTTGAAGCGTTCCTGATATTGCGCCAGCACATCGCGGTGGTTTTTCAGGATCACCAGCATGTGGAGCAACAGGTCGCCGAAATCGCACGCGTTGAGCGTCTTCAGCCGCGCCTGATAGAGCGCATAGAAATGTTGACCCTTACCGTCGGCGTAGGATTCCTTGTCGGCAGCGTCGAGGTCGGCGGGGACGAGGCCGCGGTTCTTCCAACGGTCGATCAGCCCCGCCAGCTGACGCGCGGGCCAGCGTTTCTCGTCCAGCCCCTCGGCCTGAATCAGCTGTTTCAGGACGCGGAGCTGGTCGTCGGTGTCGAGGATGGTGAAATTGCTTTGCAGGCCGACCAGTTCGGCGTGGCGGCGCAGCATCTTGGCCGCGATGCTGTGAAAGGTGCCGAGCCACGCCATCCCCTCGACCGCGTCGCCCATCATGCGGCCAATGCGTTCGCGCATCTCGCGCGCAGCCTTGTTGGTGAAGGTGACCGCGAGAATTTCGGACGGCCAGGCGCGTCGCGTCGCGATGATATGGCCGAGCCGCGCGGTCAGTGCCGCGGTCTTCCCGGTGCCCGCCCCCGCGAGCATCAGCACTGGGCCTTCAGTGGTCAGCACCGCCTGCCGCTGTGGTCCGTTCAGTCCGCGCAGATAGGGCGGGTCCGATGGATCGGGCGGGGGCAGGTCGGGAAGCGAGGCAGGAGGCAGGGTCACGCGCGAACGATTAGGGAACAGCGGCGGCGCTGTCCAGCTTGGCGCGGTAGGTTGTTACGCGAGCCGCAGCAACGTCAGCCGCGCCTTGCCGACCTTGCGATCGGCGTCGATGGCCAAGCCCGCGACATCCACGCTTTCGCCATGCCCGGTTTCGACCGACACCCAGCTTTCAGGGCCGATCCAGCCGAGGCGGTTCAATTTGTCGAGTGCGACGCTGGCGGCGCCAGTGCCATAAGGGGGGTCGAGCATCAGCAAGTCGTAAGCGCGCGGCGCCGGACCAAGCCCGAGTACCGACCCGGCGCGGACGTCAGCGCGCGCGGCCGCGCCCAAGCTGGACAGGTTCCCCCGCAGCGCGTCGAGGGCGTCGCGGTCCTGCTCTGCAAACAGGCAGGTCGCTGCGCCGCGTGACAGCGCCTCAATGCCCAGCGCGCCCGATCCCGCGAACAGATCGGCGACGACCAGTCCTTCGAAACTGCCAAGGCGGCTGGTCAACATCGAGAATAGGGTCTCGCGGGTGCGATCTGCGGTGGGACGCGTCGAGTCTCCCTTCGGCGCCGCCAGTTTGCGGCCGCGCCATTCGCCTGAAATGATTCGCATCGTCGTCAGCCCATGTGCCGGCGGAATTTGAACAATTCGTCGCGCGGGACGACGTCGATCGTGCTCATCGGCAATCCGTCGAGCTCGAATGCCCCATAGCGGGTGCGGATCAGGCGGCTGACCTGCAGACCGAAATGTTCGAGCACCTTGCGGACTTCGCGGTTCTTGCCCTCGGTCAGCGTCATTTCGACCCACTGGTTGCGCCCGGTGCGGCGTTCCAGATTGGCGTCGATCTTGCCGTAACGCACACCGTCGATCTCGATCCCCATCGCGAGTTCTTCCAGCTGTTCCTGGCTGATGTCGCCAAAGGCGCGGGCGCGGTAGGTACGCTCGACGCCGCTGGCGGGCAGTTCGAGCTGGCGCTTGAATTCGCCATCGTTGGTGAGCAGCAGGAGCCCCTCGGTGTTATAGTCGAGGCGGCCGACCGGCATCAGCCGCGGCAGATCCTTGGGCAAGACATCATAGATCGTCTTACGCCCCTTGGGGTCGCGCGCCGCAGTGATGCAGCCCGCGGGTTTGTGAAAGCGATAAAGCCGCGTCGAAACGGGCTTGGCGACCGGATTGCCATCGACCGTCAGCCCTTCGAGCGAGGTCAGCAGCGGCGCCGGCTGGACGATGACGACGCCGTTCAGCGCGATGCGCCCTTCCTCGACCATTCGTTCGACGTCGCGGCGCGAACCGACCCCGGCGCGCGCGAGCAACTTGGCGATCCGCTGGGGGCCATCCTCGTCGCGTTCGGCGTCGGCGGGCTTGGCTTTGAGCGCCGAGGCGACACCGCGCGCGGCGCGGCGGCCTTTCGGGGCGTCGCGGTCGCCAGCGGACTTGGGCGCTGTGCGCGACGCGGTGCGGGGAGGTCGGCGGGTGGTCATGGGAACGGGTACGGCCTTCTTGTCGTTATGCGGGCAATAGTGTTGCCCTGTGGCCACGCTCATAGCCGGAAAAGTGTCGCTTCGTCGATGGCAAGCGGAAGCAATCTTGCACGACGGAACCGGGCGCGTCATGGCGCCGTTAGAGGGAGACCCTATGCTCTTCGCGTCCCGCCCGTCCTGCATCAAGCGGCTGCTGATCATCGAAGATGATCCGCTGGTCGCGTTCGACAATGAACGGACGTTGAAGCACAGCGGGTACGACATCGTCGCGACGGTCGATTCGGGCGAGGCGGCGGTGCCGATCATCGCCGATGAGCAGATCGACGCGCTGGTGCTCGACCTGGGATTGGCGGGGCATATGACGGGGCGTGAGGTCGCCCGGTTGGCGCGCGATCGCGGCATCGCGGTGCTGCTGGTGACCGGGCAATGCCCCGAAGATGCGGGCGACATCGCGGTCGCTTGTCTGGGCAAACCACATAGCGCATCGGCGTTGGTCAGCGCTTTGCGCGCGGTCGAAACGATGACGTGCAAGAACCAGCAACCGCGCAAGGTGAGCGGGCTGTTGACTTATTGGCGACCCGAAGCCGCCTGAGCGCGGCGGGCCGATAAATCGCCGCTTCCAATTTGACCACGAGGCTTTAGGTCCATTGTTCCAAGGAAAAAGAGCCGCTGCCTAGCGGCCCCAGGGAGCAGCCATGTCCGTCGATCTTATCCGTTTCCTCATTTTCGCCGGCATCCTGATCGGGCTTGTTGTCGTCGCGCTGGCGATCCCGGCGTTCCGCCCCTATCTCCGAAAAAATCCCGCCGTCGCTTTCCTGCTGGGCATTTCAAGCGGTTTCCCGTTCACCTTGATTGCCGCCACCATGACGTTCTGGCTGGCAAAGGTCGGTTTCACGCCAACCACCATCGGTTTCGCGGTGATGGTCGGCATTCCCTACACCGTCAAATTTTTGTGGGCGCCGCTGGTCGACAAGATTCCGCTGCCTTTTTTGACGAAGGCTCTGGGTCAACGGCGAAGCTGGTTATTTTTTGCGCAGTTTTTTCTCGTCATGTCGATTTGGCAAATGGGCGCCAGCGACCCCCGGCCGGACGATTACAGCGCGTTTCTGTTCTGGGCGGTGATCACCGCTTTTTTCTCTGCGACGCAGGATATCGTCATCGACGCCTATCGCATCGAGATATTGGAAGAAGAAGAATTTGCGCATGGCACGGCGACCAACCAGTTCGGCTATCGCACCGGGAATTTGATCGCGGGTGCCGGGACGATCTATTTTGCCTCGCAGGAAGGGCTAGGACTTGGTTGGGCTACCGCATATGCGCTCACCACACTTTGCGTCGTTCCCGCAATTATCGGCGCGCTCTGGGCTGGTGAAGGCAAGTTTGTTGATCGGTTCAGTCAAGCCGCGGGGATGAAGCCGGGGCAATGGCTGACCGAAACCGTGGTCAATCCGTTTCGCGAATTCTTGACCCGCAATGGCGCGCTGATGATCCTGCTGTTCATTCTGGTCTATAAAATCGGCGATGCGATGGGGCAGGCGATGCTCGGCCCGATGATCGTCGATCTGGGGTTTGCCGACCTTGACTATATTACCGCGAACAAGATCTGGGGATTTGCGGCGCTCATCATCGGGTCGGCTTTGGGCGCGCCCTTCGTGCTGTGGCTTGGCATGGGCCGAGCGCTGCTGATTTCGGTGTTGTTGATGATGTTCTCGAACCTCATGTTCATGGCGCTTTCCATCGCAGGCAATAATTACTGGATGCTGGTTGCAGCCATTGTGACGGAAAATATCACCAGCGGCATCGGCCTGACGGTCGTTGCCGTCTATCTCTCGGGTCTGTCGAATATTGCCTATACGGCGACGCAGTTTGCGCTGTTGTCATCCTTTGCAGTGGTCGGGCGTACATTCATGGCCGGCCCAGCTGGCTTTGCCGCCGAAAAACTGGGCTGGACCGGCTTCTGGGGGTTGACAGTCGTTGCGGCCATACCCGGTATGATCTTGCTGTGGATGATGTGGCGCCGCGGCTATGTCGTGCAATCTATTCGTCAGACCATCGGTATCGACGAAGGCAAATTGCGTGAACCGGTCGGCGCGGTCCGCATTGCCGGTTTTGCGCTGATCGTTGCCGGGCTGGTCGGGGTGCTGATGGCGCAGCAGCTGGATTTGGGAACGACCGTCATGATCGCCGCGATCACGGCCTTTGGCGTCGGCGCGTTGCTGGCGTGGAAGGGCAATGCGCTGAAGGCGGCGCCTGGTTCCTGATCTTCGTCGCGCTGGCGGCGCTCGACCGGTTGCCCCAAAACGACGTCGCAGTCCGAGCAGGACCGGCGCGACCCGCTGCGCGCCAAGGTCGCCGAACTCGACGGTCGCGGCGGCGATGCGCTGGCGCTGTATCGCGGCATGGTCGAGCGAGTGCCGGGCGATGAAGTGCGGTGCCGCATGGCGGCGATCCTGATTGCCGACGGCGACAAGGCGGCGGCGCGGGCGGTGCTGAACGAAGTCGAAATGCGCAAGAAGCGCACCCCGCCGGCGATGCTGAGGGCCAATGCCGAAATGTATGACTGGGCCAAGCGGATGCTGGCGGAACTGGGGTAGGGTGAGGACCTTCCTCCCACCGCTACGCTAAGTCGACCGTCGGTTAGACCGGAAGCTGCGCGTTGAGATCGAGCGCCTGACCGACGAGATAAAGCGAACCGCTGATCAGGGTCGCGGGCGCCGGGTTGTTCGCCGCCAGATCATCGATTGCTGCGCCGATGTCGCTCGCGACCATCGCATTGGCGATACCGGCTTGGCGCGCAATTTCAGCAAGTGCTGCGGGGCTGTGATGCTCGTGCCCGGCGATTGGCACCGCGGCGACGCGCGCGATATGCGGGGCGAGCAGGGTGAGGAAGCCGGCGGCGTCCTTGTTCGCCAGCATACCGAGGACGACGTCGATCTTTTGGTCGCGGGCGAGCGACCCGGCGAGCAGTTTCGCAAGTTCGCGGGCGGCGTCGAGATTATGGCCGCCATCGACCCATAAATCGCGATCGACGGGCAGGCGCGCGGTGAGCGGGCCTTTGTTTAGCCGCTGCATTCGGCCCGGCCAGAAGGCGTTGGCGATCCCTTGGACAACTTCAGCCTCCCTCGGGCGCGGGTGCGGCGCAATGCTGAGCATGGCGATCGCCAGCCCTGCATTACGATGCTGGTGCGCGCCGGGCATGCGCGTGTGCAGCGGCGCTTCGATCGAGCCAAATTCGGACCGCCAGTGAAAGCCATCGCCCGCGGCATCGACGCGCCAGGTGTCGCCCTCGGAAAACAATGTGCCGCCGACCGTGGCGGCACGCTCGCTGATGATCTGCATCAGCGATTCCGGATAGGCGAGCGTCGCGAGCGCGGCACCGGGTTTGAAAATGCCCGCCTTTTCCCACGCGATGCGAACCGCCGGATCGTCAGGGGTGCCATCTTCGGGCGCCAGCAGAAACGCCTCGTGATCTATGCCGAGCGACGCGATGCCGCACACCGCAGGCGGCGGAATGATGTTGGTGGCATCGAGGCGGCCGCCGAGCCCGACTTCGATAATGCAGTCGTCGGCGGGGATACGGGCAAAGGCGAGGAGAGCGGCTGCGGTGGTAATCTCGAAAAAGCTGGCGCGCAGGTCAGCCGCGACGTCGAGCACTTCTTCGAGCAGCGCCGCAAGCAGGGTGTTGTCGATCAGCGTTCCGGCCAGACGGATGCGTTCGTTGAAGCGGACGAGATGCGGGCTGGTGTAGCTGTGGACGCGGCGCCCCTGCGCTTCGAGGATCGCGCGCAGATAGGCGCAGGTCGAGCCTTTGCCGTTGGTGCCTGCGACGTGGAAGGTGCGCGGCAGCTGGTTTTGCGGGTTGCCGAGGCGGGCGCAAAGCTCGGCGACGCGTTCGAGGCCCAGGATGTCGCGGCCCGGCGAGAGCGCGGCGAGGCGGTCAAGTTGAGTCTGGACGGCGGGGTCGGAGGAGCGGGCGTGGTCGGGCATTGTTAAAGCCTTGATCTTAAAATTGCCGTCAGACCTTCCTCATCTTCGTCATGCCGGACTTGATCCGGCATCCATTCACTCCGCCTGTGGTATGGACCCTGGACCAAGTCCTGGGTGACGAGGGAAGAGGCAGATTGTCGGTGACCCTAAGCCGCCTTTTCCGGCGCCAGATACCCGATCAACCGCCCCAGCGTCTCGGGCAACTCTTTCCGATGCACGACCATATCGATCATCCCGTGATCCAGCAGATATTCGGCGCGCTGGAAACCTTCGGGCAGTTTTTCGCGGATCGTATTTTCGATCACGCGCTGGCCTGCGAAGCCGATCAGCGCCTTGGGTTCGCTGATCTGGACATCGCCGAGCATCGCATAGCTGGCAGTGACACCGCCGGTCGTCGGGTCGGTGAGCAGCACCACATAAGGAAGACCGGCGCGGCGCAGGCGCGCCAGCGCCACGGTGGCGCGCGGCATCTGCATCAGCGACAGCGTGCCTTCCTGCATCCGCGCCCCGCCCGCGGCTGTGATGGCGATATACGGACAGCGGCGTTTGATCGCCTGTTCGACGCCCGCGACAAAGGCTTCGCCGACCGCGACCCCCATCGAACCGCCCATGAAGGCGAAGTCCTGGACGCCGACGACGGCTGGCTGACCGGCGATACGGCCGAACGCATTCTGATAGGCGTCGCGGTCGCCGGTCTGCGCGCGCGCCGCCTTGATCCGATCGACATATTTTTTGGTATCGCGAAATTTCAGCGGATCTTCGGGCGCTGGCGGAGCGGACAGCATCTCATGCTGGCCGCCGTCGAACAGCTGCGCGAAACGCTCGGTGGCGCCGATGCGGTCGTGATGGTCGCAACGCGGGCAGACGTTGAGATTGTCCTCCCATTCCTTGACGAACACCATTTGCTGGCACTGGCGGCATTTGTGCCACAGGTTGTCGGCGGTATCGCGCTTGGCTGCGAAGGGCAGGGCGTTGCGGACGCGGTCGAGCCAGCTCATGCGGCGATCTCCTTTGCGCCATGGATAGCAGCGGCGAGGCTGCGGGTGAAGGCTTCGACATGTGGCGCCGCGGCGTTGCCATGCTCGGCGATGATGTCGATGAATGCCGATCCGACGACGACGCCGTCGGCGACCTTCGCGATTTCGGCGGCCTGAGCCGGGGTGCGAACGCCAAAGCCGACCGCGATCGGCAGATCGGTCGCGGCCTTCAAACGCGCGACGGCTTCGTCGATGCTCGCCTGCGCGGCTTGCTGTTGGCCGGTGATGCCCGCGACCGACACATAATAGAGGAAACCGCTGGCGCCGTTGAGCACGTCGGGCAGGCGCGCCGCGTCGGTGGTTGGGGTGGCAAGCCTGATGAGATCTACCCCGGCAGCGCGCAGCGCGGGGCCGAGTTCAGGGTCTTCCTCGGACGGGATGTCGACACAGATGATGCCGTCCACCCCCGCTTTCGCACATTCGGCGGCGAACCAGTCGCCGCCTCGGATCGTCATCGGATTGGCATAGCCCATCAGCACCAGCGGGACATCAGGGTGGCGGCCCCGAAAAGCCGCTGCCAGCGTAAAGATGTCGGTGGTGGTCGTGCCCTTGGCCAGGCTGCGCAGGTTTGCCTGCTGGATCGCCGGGCCGTCGGCCATCGGATCGGTGAACGGCATCCCAAGTTCGATCACATCGGCGCCGCCCGCGACGAGCGCATCGAGGTTGGCCGCGGTGTCGCCGTCGCCCGCGGTGATGAAGGTGACGAGCGCCGGGTGGGGCTTGGCGAAAGCGGTGGCGAACCGGGTCACAGTGCGACCCCCAGCGCGTCAGCCACGGTGAAAATGTCCTTGTCGCCGCGCCCCGAGCAATTGACGATGATGATCTTGTCCCTGCCCAGCGTCGGCGCGATGCGTTCGGCGGCGGCGACGGCATGCGCGCTTTCGAGCGCGGGAATGATGCCTTCGAGCTTGGTCAGTTTCTGGAAACTCGCCAGCGCCTCAGCATCGGTGACGGGTTCATAACGCACACGGCCGATGTCGTGGAGCCAGCTGTGTTCGGGTCCGATGCCGGGATAGTCGAGACCCGCCGAGATGCTGTGCGCCTCGGTGATCTGGCCATCGTCGTCCTGCAACAGATAGGTTTTGTTGCCGTGCAGGATGCCGGGCTTGCCGCCCGCCAGACTGGCGGCGTGTTTGCCTTCTAAACCCTCGCCCGCCGCCTCGACGCCGACGATCTCGACCTCGGGGTCGTCGAGGAACGGGTGGAACAGGCCTATGGCGTTCGATCCGCCGCCGACGGGCGCGATCAACATGTCGGGCAGGCGGCCCTCGGCCGCCAGGATTTGCACCTTGGCTTCGTCGCCGATCACCGATTGGAAATCGCGGACGAGCTGCGGATAAGGGTGCGGCCCCGCGACGGTGCCGATGATGTAGAAAGTGTCGTCGACGTTCGCGACCCAGTGGCGCAGCGCCTCGTTCATCGCGTCCTTCAGCGTCTTGGCGCCGCTTTCGACCGCGACGACTTCGGCGCCTAGCAATTTCATGCGGAACACGTTCGGCTGTTGCCGCGCGACATCGACCGCGCCCATGAAGATGGTGCACGGCAGGCCGAACAGCGCCGCGACGGTCGCGGTGGCGACCCCGTGCTGGCCCGCGCCGGTTTCGGCAATGATCTTGGTCTTGCCCATCCGTTTGGCGAGCAGGATCTGGCCGATGCAATTGTTGATCTTGTGGGCGCCGGTGTGGTTGAGATCCTCGCGCTTCAGATAAATCTTCGCGCCCAAGCCTTCGTCGGCGCCTGCGCGGAGATGCTCGGTCAGCCGCTCGGCGAACCACAGCGGGCTGGGGCGACCGACATAATGTTCGAGCAGATAGTCGAATTCGGCCTTGAATGCCGGGTCGGCCTGTGCGGCGCGATAATGACGTTCGAGGTCGAGGATCAGCGGCATCAGCGTTTCCGCGACATAGCGGCCACCGAACTGGCCAAAATGGCCGCGCGCGTCGGGGCCGGTGCGCAAGCTGTTGGGAAGGGTCGTCGTATCGGTCATGATCGTTTCCATCGGCAATAGGGTGGGCGCTCGCTCAAACTGGGATTTGAAGCGATCAGCGCCATCGTTTTCCGATGCGCAGCGTAAAGGAATGTGCCGTCAACATGTGGCGACCGCTTTAAGGAAAGCCGCCATCTTGTCCACATCCTTCACGCCGGGTGCGCTTTCGACCCCCGATGAGACGTCGACGAGCGGCGCCCCGGTCGCCGCGATCGCTTCGGCGACGTTGGCCGGGGTCAGGCCGCCGGCGACGCCCCAATCCATCGAGTGGCGATGGTTTTTGAGCAGCGACCAGTCGAAGCGTGTGCCGGTGCCGCCCGGCATCGCTGCCGCTGGGGCGTCGAACAGGATGCGGTCGGCGATTCCCTGATACTTCCCGATCCGGTCCAGCGTGCCGGCGTCTTTCAGGCCGACGGCTTTCCACACCTGTGCGGGCACCAGCCGTTTCACGACGGCGAGCCATTCGGGGGTCTCGTTGCCGTGAAACTGGATGATGTCGGGCCGCACCGCGGCCAGCGCGTCGGCGGTCAGTTGCTGCGAGGCGTTGACGAGCAACAGTGCGACCTGGACGTGGCGCCCGGCGCGCTTGCGCAATTCGGCGGCGGTTTTCAGATCAACGTGACGCGAACTCGGCTCATAGTGCACCAGACCGATGTGCGTCGCGCCCAGTTCAATGGCCGCATCGACGGTATCGGGGGTGGAAAGGCCGCAGATTTTGACGAAGGGGGGCATGGATACAGGCTCTAGCTATCCGTTCGCATCGAGCGAAGTCGAGATGCGCCCCGGCCTTACGCTTGTCGGAGCGGTGTCTCGACTTCGCTCGACACGAACGGCAATGGGAAAATTCCTACAGCGTCGCTTCGATTTCCCGCGCGGCAAGATCGGGGTCGGGCGACTGGCTGATCGGGCGGCCGACAACCAGGATCGACGCGCCATCGGCCATCGCCTGGGCCGGAGTCACGACACGTTTCTGGTCGCCCGCGCTGCCGTTTGAAGGCCGCACGCCGGGGACGACGAAAAAGCCGCCTGGCCACGCCTTGCGGGCGGCCTTCACTTCCTGGCCCGAGCAGACGATGCCGTCGAGCCCGGCTTCGCGCGCCAACGCTGCCAAGCGGACGACTTGGTCGTGCGGGGTGCCGCCGACGCCGATGTCCTCGAGATCAGGTGCGTCGAGGCTGGTCAGCACGGTGACCGCGACGACCTTGGTGTTGAGCCCCGCCACCGCCTTGGCTTCCTCCAGCATCGCGCGGCCGCCCGCGGCATGCACAGTCAAAATGGCCGGTTCGAGCGGGCGAAGCGCCTGAATCGCCTTGGCAACGGTATTGGGAATGTCGTGGAGCTTTAGGTCGAGAAAGATCGGCAGCCCGAGTTTCGCCATTTCATGGACGCCATGATGGCCGTTGGCGCAGAAAAATTCGAGGCCGAGCTTCAGCCCGCCGACATGATGCCGCACCTTTTGCGCCAGCGTGACCGCAGCGTCGAGGTGCGGATGATCGATGGCGAGATAAAGCGGCGAGCTCATGGTGTCTCCAGCGGTGAAGGGGGAATGTCATTGACCGGCGTCGGGGCGGCGACGGGCTCGACGGGGCGATTGGCCAGCGCGCGCATGTCGGCAAGCTGGCGTTCGCTGGTGTCGAGGCGGCGCTTCAGCGACCAGCGGGTGGTGCGAAGCGCGATCCACATCGGCACGCTGCCGATCAGGAAGGCGGCGAGTATCAGGACCGGCAATTTGGTGTCGAGCACCTGACCCGGCCAGATGGTGACGGTCACCGGCAGCCAATTCGCCATCGCGAAAATGACCAATATCGCGGTCAGCAAGACCCAGATAATTGTCCGCAGAATTCCCACTATAACATGCTCCTCTGTCGGTCGCTCACGACCCTATGCCAGATTGGCGCGGCTTTCCAGTCCGGCCTATGCCGCGCCGAAGACACGGTCGAAGATCGTGTCGACATGCTTCATATGATAGCCAAGGTCGAAAAGTTCCGTCAGCTGCGCTGCTGACAGGCGCGAGGCAACATCGGCATCGGCCTTCAGCAGTTCGAGCAGCGACAATCGGCCGTCGCTTTCCCACACCCGCATCGCGTTGCGCTGCACCAGCAGATAGCTGTCCTCGCGGCTGGCGCCAGCCTGTGTCAGCGCCAGCAATACGCGCTGCGAATGGACGAGGCCGCCCATGCGGTCGAGGTTCTTCTGCATCCGTTCGGGATAGATCAGCAGCTTGTCGATCACTCCGGTGAGGCGGCCCAGCGCGAAGTCGAGCGTGATCGTTGCATCGGGACCGATAAAGCGTTCGACCGACGAATGACTGATGTCGCGTTCGTGCCACAGCGCGACGTTTTCGAGCGCGGGGACGACGGCGCTGCGCACCATTCG
Source organism: Sphingopyxis sp. BE259 (assembly GCF_031457495.1). Classification (NCBI taxonomy): domain Bacteria; kingdom Pseudomonadati; phylum Pseudomonadota; class Alphaproteobacteria; order Sphingomonadales; family Sphingopyxidaceae; genus Sphingopyxis; species Sphingopyxis sp. BE259. The sequence goes on along the minus strand of NZ_JAVDWM010000001.1, from coordinate 2,350,188 downwards.
CGCCAGGCCGGTGAGGTTTTCGGTCAGGATCGGGTTGCGCTTGTGCGGCATCGCCGAACTGCCCTTTTGACCCGGCGAGAAATATTCCTCCGCCTCCAGAACTTCGGTGCGCTGCAAATGGCGGACTTCGGTAGCGAGCCGCTCGATCGACCCGGCGACGACGCCCAGGGTGGCAAAGAACATCGCGTGCCGGTCGCGCGGGATGACCTGCGTCGATACGGGTTCGATCGAGAGGCCGAGCTTGGCGGCGACATGCGCTTCGACCCGCGGGTCGATATTGGCAAAGGTGCCGACGGCGCCCGAGATGGCGCAGGTGGCCACTTCGGCGCGGGCGGCGATCAGGCGCGCCTTGCAGCGATCGAATTCGGCATAGGTCTGCGCCAGTTTAAGCCCAAAGGTGACGGGTTCAGCGTGGATGCCATGACTGCGCCCGATCGTCGGGGTCAGCTTATGTTCGAACGCGCGCCGCTTGATCGCGGCGAGCAGCGCGTCGAGATCGGCGATCAACAGGTCCGCCGCCTGCGCCAACTGAACCGCCAGGCAGGTGTCGAGGACGTCTGAACTGGTCATGCCCTGATGCATGAAGCGCGCTTCGTCGCCGACATTTTCGGACACCCAGGTCAGAAAGGCGATGACGTCATGCTTCGTAATCGCCTCGATCGCGTCGATCGCGGCGACGTCGATGACGGGCTTTGTCGCCCACCAATCCCACAGGGCTTTCGCAGCGGATTTCGGAACGGTTCCCAGTTCGGCGAGGGCGTCGGTGGCGTGCGCCTCGATCTCGAACCAGATGCGAAACCGATTCTCGGCCGACCAGATCGCGGTCATTTCCGGCCGGGCGTAACGCGGAACCATTGAATTTCCTTCCTTTTAGGGCGCTCCATCGCGGAATCCCTGCGGAACCGCGCCGGGGCGCCCCGTAGCAGGGACGGGGCGTTTCGCCAAATGCCGCGGGTCCGCAACCATGATTGGGCCCGGCTGTTGCTTTCATGCCCCATCAAAAAAAGGCGACGGGTCGCAAATCCCTTGAAGTCGCCTCGAAAGGAGAATTTTCATGTTGAAACAGATGCTTTTGATCGGCGCGGTGGCGGTGAGCTTCCCGGCGCTGGCCCAGACGACTGGACCGGCGGGTGAGGAACCGGCGCCGACCAGTCAGACGCCCGCTCCCGCCGACACCACGGCTCCGGCGCCGGATGAAGATCCGGCTGACGATGCCAAGCCGTCGGATGGCACGGCCCCGACAGAGGACGCTGCGCCGACCGACACACCCCCGGCAGCCGAGCCTACCCCACCGGCTGACCAGCCTGCTCCGGAGCCCGAGCCGAAACCTGAGCCCGACCCGGAATAACACCCCAGATAATGATTTAGGAGAATGACCATGTTGAAGCAGATGCTTTTGATCGGCGCCGCCGCCGTGAGTTTCCCGGCGCTGGCCCAGACGACCGCTCCCGCCGCAGATCCCGCGGCGCCGACAACCGCCACCGAGCCCGCGCCGATGACCGACGCAGCGCCCACGGCGGATGCGGCAACGACTCCCGCCCCGGCGCCTGCCCCTGATGCGTCGGCGCCCACCGCCCCGGCTGAACCTGCCGCGGCAGGAACGGCGGCAACCCCGACCCAGATCGCGCAGATCGTGGAAAAGGAATTTCCGACCTATGACGCCGATGCCAATGGCGATCTGAACGATATGGAATTTGCCGCGTGGATGAAGAAGCTGCGCGCCGCGACCGAGCCGAGCGTCGACCCCGAGTCGGCCGAGGTGAAGACGTGGATCGGCCAGGCATTTGCCGCCGCCGATGGTGACAAGTCGGGCGCGGTCAACAAGACCGAATTGACCGGTTTCCTTTCGCGCGGCGCTTAACCGGCTTCCCGCGGGGTGGTGCAGCCGTCGGAGCGATCCGGCGGCTGCATCCGTTTGGGCGTTATAGCAACCCCATCGCGCGAAAGCTGCGATACTCCGACCCGCCGATGATGACATGGTCGTGCAATGCAATCCCCAGACGGCTCGCGGCGTCAGCGATGTCGCGGGTGATCGCAATGTCCTGACGGCTGGGTTCGGGGCTGCCGCTGGGGTGGTTGTGCACCAATATGATCGCCGACGCGCCAAGCTCCAGCGCGCGCTTGACGATTTCGCGGACATAGATCGCCGACTGGTCGATCGATCCCTCGCTGGCCAGCTCGTCGCGGATCAGCATGTTGCGCGAATTGAGATAGAGGACGCGGACGCGCTCGACATCGATCGGCCCCATGTCGGCGCGCAACCAGTCGAGCAGTCCGTCCCAGCTGGACAGCAAAGGCTTGTCGCGAAATTCGCCCTTGAGCAGCCGCAAGCTGGTGGCCTGAACGATTTTCAGCGCCGCGATGCCGGTGTCGCCGAGCCCACCGACGCGGCGCAAGGATTCGGGATCGGCGCTGACCAACTGGGCCAGCGAGCCGAATTCGCGCAGCAAGGCTTTGGCCAGCGGTTTGGTGTCGCGGCGCGGGACGGCGAGCGCGAGCAGATATTCGACCAGTTCATAGTCGGCCATGCCGTCGACGTCGCCGCCCAGCAGCCGCCCGCGCAGCCGGGCGCGGTGGCCCGCATGATCGGGGGCAGGGCCGGATGAGGGGGCGGGCGGTTCGGCATCGGCCATTGCCCCGAATAACCGCCTTGTGACCGGCACTCAACGGTCATAGGAAACATATGATGGCGATCCGGACCAATTTGTTTCCCAATTCGTTGCAGCGAAAAGGGATTTCCGGCGTTGCTGGCGGTGACCGCAGGACCGGACGAAGGACGAACAGGCGCCATGACGTCATCCGTTGACAGGCGATGGCGGAGGGCGCCGATGCCATGACAGAGGCCGAGGAGCGCCCGAAACCGAAGTGGCGGCACCGCACCGTGCTGTTCAAGAAACGCTGGCTAACCGCGGGCGCGGTGATTGTCGTCGTGGCTGGGGTCTGGATCGCCCGCGAACCGATCGCCGACCGCTTCATCACCGATCAGCTGGGCAGTCGCGGGGTTGCCGCCCGGTATCAGATCGACGCAATCGGTTTCCGCAGCGAACGCTTGTCGAATGTCGTGATCGGCGATCCCGCCAACCCCGACCTGACCGCGAAAAAGGTCGAGGTGCTGCTCGGCTATGGCTGGTCGGGGCCGTATGTCACCGAAATCCGCGCCGAGGGCGTCCGCCTCTATGGCCGGTTCGTGAAGGGCCGCTTGTCGTTCGGGGCGCTCGACAAGTTTCGCGACCCAGCGAGCACCGACCCGTTCGCCTTACCCGATCTGGCGGTCGTGCTGCGCGATGCGCGGGCGCGGGTTGAAACGCCGTGGGGAAATATCGGCGCGGCGCTGAACGGCGGCGGCAATCTGCGCCGCGATTTCACCGGCAAGCTCGCGCTGGTGGCGCCGAATGTGGCGGCCGCCGGATGCAGCGGGCGCGATGTCAGTTTTTACGGGACTTTGCTGGTTCGCGACGTCCGCCCGCAACTGGTTGGCCCATTGCGCGGGCGGAGCCTGTCGTGCGCCGACGGCGGCGTGACCGCGGCCTCGCCGCAAATCGCGCTGGACATATCGCTGTCCAAGGACCTGCAAAGCTGGACGGGCGAGGCCGATGCCAGCATCGCGCAACTGGTGGCGGGGCGGGCGCAGGCCGACCGCTTGGGCGTGCTGGCGCGTTTCGACGGCACCGCAGCGGCAACCAAGCTCGATCTCGACGCCGATATGGCGCAGGTGCGCGGCGCCGATTTTGCGGCCGAGACGGTCAGTATCGATGCCGAGGGGGTCATCGGTCAGGCCGCTCCAAAGCTCGCTGGAAAGGTCCGCTTTGCGCGCGCCAGTGGCAGCGCGGCGCTGCGGCGGGCGGTGGGGGACAGCGTCGCCGGGCTTGCCCAAACCCCGGTCGGGCCGCTGGCGGCCAAGGCCAGCGCGGCGCTCAGTAGGATGTTGGCCGACGTCGGCGGCAGCGCCGATTTTGCGCTGGTCGGCGAAGGCCCGTCGGCGCGCATCGATCTGATCGCGCCAGAGCTGGCGAGCGCCAGCGGGGCGCGCTTTACCGGCAGCGCCGACAGCCGCATCGGCTATCTTTACGGCGCCGCGCCGCCGGCGGTCCTGGCGTCGGGGCGGTGGGCGTTCGGTGGCGGCGATCTGCCGAGCGGCTCGATCAACCTCGATCGTCGCGGCGACGGATCGATCAGCGGGCTTGCGAGCTTCGATCCCTATCAGGCCGGTGGCGCAGCGCTGGTGCTGGCGCCGGTGCGGTTCTCGGGCGACCGCGACGGATTGCTGCGTTTTGCGACGCGCGCCGATTTGTCGGGTCCGTTGGCGGACGGACGTGTTGAACGGCTCAGCGTCCCGCTCAATGGCTTTCTGGCTCCCACCGGCGCTTTCGCGCTGAACGGTGGGTGCAGCCGGGTCAGCGCGCAGCGGGTCACCCTATCGGGCTTTCAGATCGGCCCCAGCGCGATCGATCTATGCAGCCGTCCCGGCGCGCCACTGCTCAGCGCGGGACCGGGCGGATTGCGCGGGCAAATTCGCATCCCGACCGTCAATCTGCGCGGCACCAGCGGCCGTTCACCCTTTACGGTGACCAGCGGACCGGCGAATATTGACGTTACCGCGATGCGCTGGTCTGTCGCGCTCGCCGATTTCCGGCTGGGGCAAGGCGACAGTGTCACTCGGTTCGGCGCCCAGAGCGTCACGGGGCGCCCCAACGGGCAAAGCATGGTCGGCGAACTCCGCGGTGCCAGCGGCAAGATCGGCGCGGTGCCGCTGACCATGAGTGAGATCGATGGGAGATGGCGCTGGGCGGACGGCGCCCTGACGCTCGATGGCGGGCTGCTGCTCACTGATACAGCGCCCGACGCGCGCTTCGCACCGCTGATCAGCAACAATGCCACGCTGCGCTTCGCCGACGGGGTGATCGACGCCAAGGCCGGTTTCGATGAACGACAGACCGGTACCAAAATCCTCGATACGATCATCCGCCACCGGTTCGCAGACAGCAGCGGCTTTGCCGATCTTCAGGTCCGCGAGCTGCGGTTCGATGACGGTTTTCAGCCCGATCAGCTGACGAACCTCGCGCTCGGCGTCGTCGCCAATGTCCAAGGGTCGGTGGTCGGCGACGGGCGCATCGAATGGACCGCTGCGGGCGTGACCAGCCGCGGCACCTTTGCCACCGCCGATGCGAATCTGGCCGCCGCCTTTGGTCCGGTCACTGGCCTCACCACCACGCTGACCTTCGACGACCTGATCGGGCTGCGCTCGGCGCCCGGCCAGATCGCCCGGATCAAGGAAATCAACCCCGGTATCCCGGTGCTCGACGGCAAAATCGAATATCAGCTGCTGGGCGACAACCGGGTGCGGGTCGAGGGCGGCAGCTGGCCCTTTGGCGGGGGGCAATTGCTGCTCCATCCGACGACGCTCGATTTCGGTGCCGAACAGACGCGGCGGCTGTCTTTTGACATCGTCGGGGTCGATGCCGCGATATTCCTGCAAAGTTTCGGGTTCGAAAACATCAACGCGACGGGCAAGTTCGACGGGACGTTGCCGGTCGAATTCAGCGGGCTGGGCGGCCGCATCGTCGGCGGGCGGATCGATTCGCGCGCTGGCGGCGGCACGCTCGCCTATGTCGGCGAGTTGTCGAACCGCAATCTGGGCGCGATCGCAAATTTTGCCTTTGGCGCGCTCCGCAGCCTGAAATATGATGATCTGACGATCATTTTGAACGGGGACTTGGACGGCGAAATGGTGACCGACATTCGCTTTGGCGGGGTGGGGCAGGGCGAGGGCGCGTCGCGCAATTTCCTGACCAACCAGATCGCAAAAATTCCGCTGGTGTTTAACGTGAAGATCAAGGCGCCGTTCCGCCAACTATTGACCTCGGCAAAAGGCTTTTACGATCCGACGCTGCTCATCGAACAAAATTTGCCGGCGCTGATCCGCGCCCAGGACGAAGCCGAAGCCGCGAAACAACGCCCATCCGCCCCCGTTCAGCCTCCAGAAAGCGAGCCCATGCGATGAACATAGTGAAGACTGGAGCAAGGAGGCGGGCCATGATCGGCCGCGGTCTGGTGGTCCTGATCGGCGCGTCAACCCTATTGGGAGCCCTCACCGGCTGCGTGCAGATCGAAACCCCCGACAAGCCGATCGAGATCAACCTGAACATCAACATTCGTCAGGAAGTGGTGTACAGGCTGGACGGTGATGCCAAGAAGCTCATCGAGCAGAATAGCGAGATATTCTGATGACAGGGAATGATATGATGCGTTTGAAGATGGGAAAAACCGCCGGACTGGCGCTTGCTGCGATTGCGGCAACCGCTGCCGTGGCATTTGCGGTGCCGTCGGCGATGGCGCAGCGCGACCCGGCCTATGCCGCGGCGCGTGCCGCCGGTCAGGTGGGCGAGCAGCCCGATGGTTATCTGGGCTTTGCAACCTCGCCGACCCCGGCGATCCGTGCGCTGGTCCAGGACATCAACATCAAGCGGAAGGCGAAATATACCGAAAGCGCGCAGGCGACGGGCAGCACGGTCGAACAATTCGCCTTCACCAGCGGGTGCAACCTGATTGCCAGCACCAAGCCGGGCGAGAAATATCAGGCGCCCGACGGCCGCTGGCTGACCCGTGACGACAGCCCGCCGGTGCGCAACGCAAGCTGCCCGTAACACGAAGAATCGTTCAAGGGCGCCCACGGGCGCCACATGCCGCCGCGCCCCTAAACGCGGCGGCATTTTTGTGCATCGCCGCAATTGTGTGGGGGGCGGGCATTGACTTAACCGGGCGTCGTTCCTAAACGGACCGCGCCTTAGGGGTCCCCCGATTTTTCGGGCCTTTTTTCGCAGGCGGGATCGGGGCTTTCCGGTTCTGTTTCAGGAGGATGGCGGGAAATGACGGGGAACGGCAGCGATCCGGAACTTGGCTCAGAGGATTCGCGCCTGGTCTCGCTCAACGAGCGATTGGACCGGGCCGAAGCCGCAGAGGCAAAGCGGACCGCGGTGAACGCCGGACCGGAATCCGATGCCAATTACCGGCTCGGCAACCGTGTTCTGGCCGAACTGCTGGGCGGATTGATCGGCGGTGCCTTGTTCGGCTGGCTGATCGACCGGTTCGCGGGAACGTCGCCCTGGGGTTTGTTGGTGATGTTGTTCTTGGGCATAATCGTGGCCTTTCGGAACATCATCCGACTGTCCAAGACGCCGCGCAACTAGCGGGGCGCAAAAGATATTTTTAGCGAGACGGCGCCTTCGCCGCCTCGCCAGACGCGTGGAGTGAAGAGTGGCGGCGGAATCCGGCAAGATCGACCCGATGCACCAGTTCGAGGTGACCCCGCTTGGCGGCGGTTTCAACCTCGGCGGGCACGACATCCTGTTCACCAACAGCGCGCTGTGGATGGTGATCGCGGCGATTGCGCTCGGCCTGTTCATGTGGGGCGGGATGCGCCGTCAGCTCGTCCCGGGTCGCTGGCAGGCTGCGGTCGAAAGTTTCACCGGCTTCATCTCGAACATGATGATGGCGAATATCGGCACCGAAGGCCGTAAATATACGCCTTACGTCTTCTCGCTGTTCATGTTCATATTGTTCTGCAACCTGCTCGGCATGTTGCCGCTGGGCGTGCTGGGGCTGCACCCTTTCACTGTCACCAGCCATATCGCGATCACCGGCGTACTGGCGCTGATCAGCTTTGCGATCGTCCTGGTCGTCGGCTTCTGGCGCCATGGCCTGCATTTCTTCTCGCTGTTCGTACCGCATGGTACGCCGCTGCCGATGATCCCGATCATCGCGCCGATCGAGTTCGTGTCGTTCATGGTCCGCCCGTTCAGCCTTGGCCTGCGTCTTTTCGTCGCGATGACGGCGGGGCACGTCCTGCTGAAAGTGCTGTCGGGCTTCGTGATCAATGGCTTCAACGCCGAAACCCTGTGGCTCGGTTCGATCGTTTCGGTGCTCAGCTTCATCCTGATGATCGGGATCAGCGCGCTTGAGCTGCTGGTCGCCGGCATCCAGGCTTATGTTTTCGCCCTGTTGACCTCGCTGTACATCAACGACGCGGTCAACCTTCACTAAGTTACGTTTACTTTCAAACGATTATACCAAGGAGTAATGATAATGGACGCAGAAGCAGCAAAGCTGATCGGTGCCGGTCTGGCAGCCATCGGTGCCGGCATGGCCGCCATCGGCGTGGGCAACGTGTTTGGCAGCTTTCTCGAAAGCGCGCTGCGCAACCCGGCAGCCGCCGACGGCCAGCAGGGCCGCTTGTTCATCGGCTTCGCCGCTGCCGAACTTCTCGGCCTGCTGGCGTTCGTCGTTGCGATGATCCTGCTGTTCGTCGTCTGATTGGACGATGATGTGCGAGGCCGATCCCGGCGGGATCGGTTTCGTGGCAGGTTTTTCAGTAAGTTAAGGTTCGCCTTTCATGCCTCAAATAGCCCAGCTCACCGCTGACAATTGGTATCTTGCCTCGCAGCTGTTCTGGCTGCTGGTCGTCTTCGCCGGGATTTATCTGGTGATCGGCCGCGGCATGCTGCCGAAAATCGAAGCGACCGTCGACGCGCGCGACCGCAAGGTGGCAGACGATCTGGCAGCCGCCAAAGCGGCGCATGCCGCCGCCGACGGACTTGAGGAAAGCTATCGTCAGCAAAGCGACGCCAGCCGTGTCGCGGCGCAAAAGGCGGTTTCCGAAGCCAAGGCCAAGGCCGCGAAGGACGCCGAAAAGCGTCTGGCAAAGGTCGATGCCGAACTGGGCGACAAGCTGGCGGCGGCGGAAGCCGACGTTGCGACTGCGCGCAAGTCGGCGATGGCCGAGATCGAATCGGTCGCAGCCGAAGCGGCGGGCGATCTCGTCGCCAAGCTGTCAGGCGTGAAGGTCGGTGCGGCGGATGCCAAGGCGGCGGTGAAGGCGGTGCTCCATGGCTAATTTCCTCATGACCTTGGCGGAAGCCGCTGGCGAAGCGCATGCGACGCCCAAGGCGTTCGGCATGGACGCCACGGTGTGGGTGTCGATCGCGATGCTCGTGTTTCTGGGCATCCTCGTCTGGAAGGGCGTTCCCAAGGCCATCGGCACGATGCTCGACAAGCGGATTGCCGAGATCTCGAAACAGCTGACCGAGGCCGAACAGCTGCGCCTCGACGCCGAATCGCTGAAGGCTGAATATGAGGCCAAGCTCGCCGCCGCGGCGAAGGAAGCCGACGACATGCGCGCCCGCGCTGAAAACGAGGCCGAAATGCTGGTCGCCAAAGCCAAGGCCGACGCCACCGCGCTCATCGGTCGTCGCAAGCAGATGGCCGAAGACCGTATCGCCGCGGCCGAAGCCACTGCGCTGAGCGAAGTTCGCGCGGCGACGGCCAAAGCGGCGACGGCTGCCGCGGCGGCGCTGATTGCTGAAAAGCATGATGCCAAGGCCGACAAGGCGCTGGTCGATCAGGCGATCGCAGGCGTTGCCAAGGGCTGACGCGCTGCGCCCTTGCCGATACAGAGCGCTCGCGGATTTCCGCGGGCGTTTTGCTTTTGGGTGGCGCGTATGACCGTTATCGACCGATAGCGGACATAAACTTTCGTCATCCCGGACTTGATCCGGGATCCATCCGCCCTCTCAAGATTCCCACGGCGCAAGGGGTCTTGGACCCCGGATCAAGTCCGGGGTGACGAGGGTGGGGAATGTCCGCTTCCCACCCCAAAGCTGACATTCGGCTCAGCCACTGCGGCTTTACATCATACCGCGCCGTGCCTCAAAACTTGATCATGATCCGCCGCGCCAGCGCCGGTGAAATGCTGTGAACCAGCTGCAAAATCTTGACCATTCCCGCATTGACCTCGCTTTTACCGGTGCGGACGCCGCGGAGGATTTCGGCGGCGCAGTCGTGCGCGCTCATTTTTTTGCCGCCGCGGCCTGCGGTCATGTTGGTTTCAACCACCGGCGGCAATGCCTCGATCACCCGGACATTGCTGTCTTTCAGCAGGTAACGGATCGCCTGTGTATAACTGCGCAGGCCTGCCTTGGTCGCGCAATAGATCGAGCCACCCGCGCGCGGCGCGATCGCAAGGCCTGACGTGACATTCACTATCGCCGCCTCTGGCTGGGCGTGCAGGGCTGGGAGCAGGCGGGTGCAAAGCGCGATCGGGGCGTCGAGGTTGGTGCGGATGCACTGCGCCGCGCTGTCGAGCGTTGCGGCGTCGTCCAGCTCATAGTCGCTACCCACCCCGGCATTGTTGACGAGCAACGCCAGCGGCTTGCCTGCGACGCCACCAACCACCGCATCGATCCCCGCGGCGGTCGACAGATCGCCTGTAATTGTCCCAAACCCCAGCGCCGCCATCGCCTGCAATTTTTGGGCCGATCGCCCGGTGATGATCACCTCCGCGCCCGCCGCCTGCAATTGCAGCGCGATTTCGCGCCCGATCCCATCGCTGCCGCCGGTGACCAGCGCCAATTTTCCTCTCACGTCCATGCGGACCCCTCCGATGTCTGTTTTACCCGCGACACTATGGCGGGTCGCATCGCCATCGCCTACATGCAAAATCATGGCTCGCCCGAACGCTCCCGACCGATTCAATGAAGAAAAGGCGACCTACGTCATCCGTGGCAGCGACGCGGCGGACGATAAGCCCGATCTGGAACGCGGCGCCGAAGCGATCCGCAACGTCGTGCGCAAATTGCCGACGCGGCCCGGGGTGTACCGGATGCTCGATGCGCGCGGTGACGTGCTGTACGTCGGCAAGGCGCGGGCGCTCAAGAACCGGGTGACCAACTACACCCAGGTCGCGCGGCTACCGCAACGGTTGCAGCGCATGGTGTCGCAAACGCGTGCGATGGAGATCGTCACGACGACGAGCGAGGCGGAGGCGCTGCTGCTCGAAGCGCAGCTGATCAAGCGGTATCGCCCACCCTACAACGTGCTGCTGCGCGACGACAAAAGTTTTCCCTTCATCCTGCTGCGGTTGGACCATGATTTTCCGCGCGTGCAAAAACATCGCGGCGCGCGGCGCGCCAAGGGACGTTATTATGGACCGTTCGCCAGCGCAGGGTCGGTCGCCAAGACGCTGAATGCGCTACAAAAGACGTTCCTGCTGCGGAGCTGCACCGACAGTTTTTTCGCCAATCGTTCACGGCCCTGCCTGTTGTACCAGATCAAGCGGTGTTCGGCGCCGTGCGTCGACCGCATCTCGAAAGACGATTATGCGGCGCTGGTCGGCGACGCGCAGGACTTTCTGGAGGGCCGCTCGACCGCGGTGCAAAAGCGGCTGGGCGATGCGATGACCAAGTCGGCCGACGCGATGGATTTCGAGCAGGCCGCGGTGCTGCGCGACCGGCTGAAATCGCTGACCTTCATTCAAGGCAGCCAGTCGGTGCACGCCGACGGGCTGGGGGACGCCGATGTCTTCGCGCTGGCGGCGAAGGGCGGCCAGTTGTGCGTCGCGGGCTTTTTCATCCGCGGCGGGCAAAATTGGGGCCATCGCAGCTTTTTCCCGGCGCATGTGGCGGGGGTGCCCGAGGCCGAGGTGATGGCGAGCTTCCTGATGCAATTCTACGAGGGCGTGCCGCCGCCGAAGACGATCCTCGTCGATCGCGAACCTGCGGAGATGGAGCTACTCTCCGAGGCGCTGGGCGAAGTCGCCGAACGCAAGATCGAGATCAGCGTGCCGCAGCGCGGTAACCGGCGGCGGTTGCTCGAGCAGGCGGTGCGTAATGCGGGCGAGGAACTCGACCGGCGGCTCGCCGAAAGCAGTTCGCAAGCCAAGCTGGGCCGCGAACTCGCCGAGCTGTTCGATCTGGAGTCGCCGCCGCAGCGGATCGAGATTTACGACAACAGCCATATCCAGGGCACGAACGCGCTAGGCGCAATGGTCGTCGCCGGGCCGGAAGGGTGGATCAAGGGCGCCTATCGCAAGTTCAACATCAAGCGCGCCGATACGATGCCGGGCGACGATTTTGCGATGATGCGCGAGGTTTTCCAGCGCCGCTTTGCCCGCGCGATCGAGGAAGACCCCGAGCGGACGAAGGGTGAGTGGCCCGACCTGGTGCTGATCGACGGCGGCAAGGGGCAGGTCTCGGCGGTCGCAGGCGTATTCGCCGAGCTGGGTATCGACGATCTGCCCTTTGTGGGCGTCGCCAAGGGGCCCGATCGCAATGCCGGGCGCGAGACATTCTATTGGCCCGACGGGCGCGAATTCACCTTGCCGCCGAACAATGCGGTGCTGTTCTATATTCAGCGGCTGCGCGACGAGGCGCACCGGTTTGCGATCGGCGCCCACCGCGCGAAGCGCGCGAAGGCGCTGGGTAGCTCGCCGCTCGACGAGGTGCCGGGGATCGGCCCATCGCGCAAAAAGGCGCTGCTGATGCACTTCGGCACCGCCCGCGCGGTGCGCGGGGCGAGCCTGGAGGATTTGCAGAAGGCGCCGGGGGTAAGCGCAGCGGTGGCGCAGGCGGTGCATGATTTCTATCATGCGGGGGGATGAGTTTGGTGGACAACAATCGCCGTTCGTCCTGAGGAGGGACTGAGCTTTGGCGAAGGCCCGTCTCGAAGGACCATGCGCGGCGCGTGGTCCTTCGAGACGCCATTTCGACAAGCTCAATGGCTCCTCAGGACGAACGGGGGATGAGATAGGAGACGTATGATGGATTTCGCAGCCATGATGCCGCTAGCCGCCACGCTGGGGGTGACGATCGACGAGGGCAGCAAGCACCGCGTCGCCGGCAAGCTGCCCGTGCGACCCGACATCTGCACCGCGGGCAACATCGTCCATGGCGGCGCGATCATGGCCTTTGCCGATTGCCTGGGCGCGGTCGGGGCGTTTCTGACCTTGCCCGAGGGCGCGAGTGGGACAACGACGATCGAGAGCAAGACCAATTTCCTTGGCGCCGGGCCGGTCGGATCAATACTGGTCGGCGAAGCGACCCCGGTGAAAGTCGGCAAGCGCGTGTCGGTATGGCAGACGCGCATCGCGACCGAAGACGGCGCCGATGTCGCGCTGGTGACCCAGACGCAGCTGGTGCTTTGGCCAGCCTGACCGCCCCGGCGATCGTTTGCGCGGTCCGCGCGCATGGCGAGCATGGGGCGATCCTGCGCGCGCTGACCGAGGAGGCGGGGTTGGTCGCGGGTTATGTGCGCGGCGGGCGATCGACGCGGCTGCGCCCCATATTGATCGCAGGCAATCTGGTCGCGCTGGAACTGCGGGCGCGCACCGAGGAGCAATTGGCGAGCGCGACCGCCGAGCTGCTGGCGAGCCGGGCGCCGCTGCTCGCCGAACCGCTGGCAGCGGCGGCGATCGACTGGGCGACCAGCGTCACCGCGACAATTCTGCCCGAAAGCCAGCCCTATCCGGCGCTCTTTTCGGCACTGTCGGGGTTGCTCGACGCGATCGGCGTCGCGTCGTCGGCGCGGCAGTGGGCGGCGGCGCTGGCGCGCTATGAATTGCTGCTGCTCGCCGAACTGGGGTTCGGGCTCGATCTTGACGAATGTGTGGTGACGGGGGCGGCCAGCGATCTAGCGTTCGTCAGCCGCAAGTCGGGCGGGGCGGTCAGTCTGGCCGCCGCGGTCGGCTATGAGGAGCGATTGCTGCGTCTGCCGCCCTTTCTGCGCGGTGCCGACGCGCCGCCGTCGCTAAACGACGTGCTCGATGGCCTGGCGATCACCGGTCATTTCATCGACCGCGACCTGCTTGACGGCCGCGCGCGCGAACTGCTTAGCGTTCGTGCGCGATTGATCGATCGGCTGGGCAGGGCGGTTGCGTGACGCGCCGCCGCTGTCTAAGCGGCGGGCGAGACACGAAAGGGCGACAAGTTGAAAATCCTGCTGCTGGCTGGCGACGGTATCGGTCCGGAAATCATGGTCGAGGCCGAAAAGGTGCTCGCCGCGCTTGGGCTTCCGGTGATGCTCGATCGCGCGCTGGTTGGCGGCGCGGCGTATGAAGCGACCGGCCATCCGCTGCCGCCCGAAACGCTGGCGAAGGCGAAGGCCGCCGACGCAATCCTGTTCGGCGCCGTCGGCGACCCGCGTTTCGATAGCGCCGCGCGGCATTTGCGCCCCGAGCAGGCAATCCTCGGGCTGCGCGCCGAACTCGGCCTGTTCGCCAATCTGCGCCCCGCCAAGATGTTTGCCGGGCTGGAGGACAGCTCGGCGCTGCGCCCCGAAGTTGCCTCGGCGATCGACCTGCTGATTGTCCGTGAACTGAACGGCGACGTCTATTTCGGCGAAAAGGGCACCCGCACCACCTCGGATGGCCAGCGCGAGGGCTATGATGTCATGGCCTACAGCGAGAGCGAAGTGCGGCGGATCGCCCACGTCGCCTTTCGTGCCGCGCAGGGCCGCAAAGGGCGGCTGTGTTCGGTCGATAAGGCCAACGTGCTGGAAACGTCGCAGCTGTGGCGCGATGTGGTGATCGAGGTGGCGACCGAATATCCCGATGTCGCGCTGACCCATATGTACGTCGATAACGCCGCGATGCAGCTGGTCCGCAACCCCGGTCAGTTCGACGTCGTCGTCACCGGCAATTTGTTCGGCGACATCTTGTCCGATCAGGCGTCGATGTGCGTCGGATCGATCGGCCTGCTTGCTTCGGCATCGCTGAGCAAAGGCAAGCAGGGGCTGTACGAGCCGATCCACGGCAGCGCCCCCGATATTGCCGGACAGGGCGTCGCCAATCCGCTGGCGATGATCCTGTCGCTCGCGATGCTGCTCCGCTATTCGGGCGATGACGAGGCGAGTGCGGCGCGGATCGAGGCAGCGGTGGCGAAGGTGCTGGCCGACGGGTGCCGCGGTGCCGATCTGGGCGGAACCATGGGCACGGCGGCGCTGGGCGATGCGGTTGTTGCGGCTTTGAACGGATAGACGAGATGAAAAAGACCACGGGTTTCGATCGCAACACCACCCGCCACTGGCACCCCGCGACGCAGGCGGTGCGTGGCGGAACCTGGCGCAGCGAGCATGGCGAGACGTCGGAGGCGTTGTTCCTGACCTCGGGCTACACCTATGATGATGCCGAAACGGTCGCGGCGCGTTTTGCGGGCGAAGAGACCGGCATGACCTATTCGCGGCTCCAGAACCCCACCGTGGCAATGCTCGAGGAACGTATTGCGCTGATGGAGGGCGCCGAGGCGTGCCGGACGCAGGCGACCGGCATGGCGGCGATGACCACGGCGCTGCTGTGTCAGCTGTCGGCGGGCGACCATATCGTTGCAGCGAAGGCGGCGTTCGGCTCGTGCCGCTGGCTGGTCGATCAGCTCTGCCCGCGCTTCGGGATCGAAACGACGGTGATCGACGGGCGCGATAATGACGCGTGGGAACGTGCGATCCAGCCGAACACCAAAGTATTCTTCTTTGAAACCCCCGCCAACCCGACCATGGACATCGTCGATATGAAGCATGTCTGCGGTGTCGCTCGGGCGCACGGCATCACGTCGGTCGTCGACAATGCCTTCGCGACCGCGGTGCTCCAGCGACCGATGGATTTCGGCGCCGACGTCGTTGCCTATTCGGCGACCAAGCTGATGGAGGGGCAGGGCCGCGTCCTTGCCGGGGCGGTGTGCGGGACCGAGAAATTCATCAACGACGTGCTGCTGCCGTTCCAGCGCAACACCGGCCCGAACCTGTCGCCGTTCAATGCCTGGGTCGTGCTGAAAGGCCTTGAAACGCTCGACCTGCGCGCGCGGCGCCAGTCCGAAAACGCGCTGGCGGTCGGAAAATTCGTCGAAAAGCGGGTACCGAAGATGCTTCACCCCGGACTTGCCAGCCATCCGCAATATAATCTGGCGATGAGCCAGATGGAGGCGTGCGGGCCGATCTTTTCGTTCATTCTCGAAGACCGCAAGCAGGCGATGGCGCTGCTCAACGCGCTCGAACTGGTCGATATTTCGAACAATATCGGCGATTCGCGCAGCCTGTGCTGCCATCCGGCGTCGACCACCCACTATAGCGTCAGCGCCGAAGCGCGCGCCGATATGGGGGTGGTCGAGGGCATGTTGCGGATCAACATCGGGCTGGAGGATCCGCGCGACCTGATCGCCGATCTGGACCAGGCATTGACCAAGGTCGGGCTTTGAGCGAATTTGGCGCCAAGATGATCGACTCCTTTTTCCCCTTTGCCGAGACGACCGGACCGGTCACGGTGCGCGTATCGGTCAGCTATTTGCCCGAACAGTCGCATCCTGCGCTCGGCCGCTGGTTCTGGGCCTATCACGTCCGGATCGAGAATCATGGCGACGTCGCCGTGCAGTTGATCAGCCGCCACTGGCGGATCAGCGACGGGCGCGGCCAGATCAGCGAAGTCGAGGGTGAAGGCGTCGTCGGCGAACAGCCGCTGATCGCGCCCGGCGGTGCCTATGACTATGTCTCGGGCTGTCCGCTGCCGACCCCCGAGGGCTCAATGGTCGGCAGCTATGCGATGGAGGTTGGCGACGGGTCGCAAATGCTGATCGCGATCCCGCATTTCCCGCTTGTGGCGCCTGCGACCGCGGCATGAAGCGCACCCATCTGCCGCTGAACGCCCTGCGCGTATTCGACGCCGCTGCCCGGCACCTCAGCTTCACGCGTGCCGCCGACGAACTGGCGGTGACCCCGGCGGCGGTCGGGCAGCAAATCCGCGCGCTTGAAGATATGCTCGGCGTTGTCCTGTTTCGCCGCACGCCGAAGGGGCTGGAACTGACCGGCGAGGCTGACGCGGGGCTCGATGCGTTGCGCCAGGGGTTCCTGCAATTCGAGGAATCGGTGCGCGCAATGCAGGCGGGGCAATCGTCGCAGTCGCTGACGATCGCGGCGCCGCGCGACCTGACCGCAAAATGGCTGGCGCCGCGGCTCGCGCGTTACAGCCAGCAGGCTCCCGATGTGCGCTTTACGTTGGTGCCGGCCGACAGCGGCATCGATTTTACCGAGGCCAATCTGGATCTCGCGATCTTCTGGTCCGACGGCGTCGGCGAGCATGAGGGTGTCTCGCTCGCCGATCCGCTGATGGTGACCGTGGCCGGGCCAGGTAGCGCCAGCGACACGCGGATCGCCTGGCCCGGTTGTCCGGTGGCCGACGGCGAGCCCGCGCTTCGGCTGGGTGATGCCGGGCTGGCGATCGACGCCGCTGCGAACGGGCTGGGCCAGGCTAATGTTCCCGCCATGCTGGCCGAGGCCGACATCGCGTCGGGCCGCGTGCGCCAGATCGGCGAATTGGTGTCGGTGAAGCGTGGTTACTGGCTTGTCGCTCCGACGCCGCAATGGCGGCAGGCGAAGGTCAAGGCGCTGGTCGCGGCGTTGACCTCTTAGCCTTGTCGTCGCCCCCGCGAAGGCGGGGGCCGTTAGCAACCATGCGCGAGCCGGATGGCGGCCCCCACCTTCGCGGGGCGACGTGCGTTTCTACTTCGCCGCCAGCGCCAGCAATCGCGTCACCAGCCCGACCAGCGTTTCGGTGGCCACCGGCGCCTTGGGATTGTTCCAGCTCGCGGTGACGACGAACCATTTGCCGTCGGATTTCCGCTCACCGAGCAGGCTCATCGAAATCACCCCGAGTTCGGACCCGCCTTTGTAGCCGAGCCACGACCAATCCTTGGTCGCGCCCGGGTTGACGCCGGGATTGATCGCCATCACCGACATCGCGGTAGGCGATTGCCGGTTCCGCAAATCGATCATCGCCCGGGCAACGTCGTTGGGGCTGGCGAACCATTCCAGACTGTCGATAAACCGCGGACCGCCAGCAAAGCTGACGCCATCGACATTGGCGAGGGTCAGCCGGTCGCGGTTCGCGGCGAGCAGTTTCCGTTGCGCCGCGTCATCGCCCGCGACAAACGCCGTGCGTTCGTTCGCGAAATTATTGCCCTTCAGCGCAAACGCCTCGACCGTCGTCAGGAACGGGATATTGCGCGATGGATCGCTGTGCCCCGCCGCGCGCATCCGTGCCTCGATCGCCTCGCGGCCGAGCAGGTGGATCAGCGTGTCGGTCGCACTATTGTCGCTGACCGAAATCATCCAGTTTGCCAGACTTTGCAACGTCACCGGCGTGTCTTTCGGCCAGTTCGCGGTGCCCATCGATGAAAAACTGAGGTGCGACAGTGGCACGACATCGGACCAGCGGCGCTTCTTCTCTGCGACCTGCGCCGCCAATTCGTCCAAGATATAGAGCTTGAACGTCGACCCGACCGCAAACTGCCGATCGGGGTTCGCCGCCACGAGCGGCTTCATCGCGTTGCCGTCGAGTTCAGCAACAAGAAAACCGGTGTCGCCCGGCAAGGCGGCCAATTCCGCTGCGACCTTGGGAAAGCTGTCGTCGGCAATTTCGAATCCCAAAATGCGGAGCCCCGCAATGCGCTGGTCGGCGGCGCTGCCCACTTCGAGCCCGATAGTGCCGATGCCCTTTTCAAACCGCACCCGCACCGTTCCCGACTTTCCGTCGGTCGACGTCGCGCTGTCGATCGTAACGGGGGTGCCATATTGCGCCACCAAGCTGGTGGTGATCGTCTTGAACTGCGCTTCCGGCACCGCGGCCTGAAACGACGGGTCGAAATAATCCGCGAAGGCGATGCGCCCCGCCAGCAGGTCGACAAGCTGCGCTGCACGGCGGTCAAAGGCCGTGTCGGCCGCTGCAGTCGCTTCCGGCGTTTGCTGGGCAAGGGCGGCGGAAGCGGGCAGGATCATCGCCGCCGTCAGAAGCGAAGCGAACAGGGTTTTCATGATAGGTCTCCTTCATGTGAATGGGCGCGGTCGAGCCGGTCGATCTGCGTGCGGAGTGTCGCGGCGGCGCGGTGGTTGAGCCACCAGATGCCGCCGAATATCAACAATTGGAACGCCGCGACCGAGAGGAAGACCAGCGGGTTCGCCAATCCGCTGCCCCTTGCCAGACCAGCGAGGAAGATCAGCAGGCCAGGAACGAACGGCGCGAGATACCAGCGGCCGACGCGCGCGAGCATATGTTCTTCGCGCACCAGCCTGGCACGGTAATAGCCGCGGACATCCTGCGTTTCGGCTTCGGCATCGGGCCGCGAGGTGCGGCGCCCGAGCTGCCACGCGACGAACAGCGCGGCCGCGATGATCAGCAGGCTGCCCAGCTTGAGCAGGAGCTCGGGCAGGAAGATGGCATAGAGCGCAAAAAACACCACGACCGCCGCCGTTGCGCCATATTCGCGGCGGTTGCGCTGACGAACAGCGTCGCCGAACCGGGCGGCTCGGTGCTTGATCTCGTCGAGCGGAAGCGGCGCGAGCGCGGCCTCGCGGCCTTGCCACAGCGCATGCAGGCGCATTTCGTCGGTTGGGTCGGTCATATCGTCACTCCCGCAGCTGAAAAGCGGCGCGTCAGCATGGCCTTGAAGCGGTGGATTTTGGCGGCCGCCACATCGGCGGAAACGCCGGTTACATCTGCGATTTCGGCCCCGGCGACGCCTTCGAGATAGAGCAATAATATCTGCCGGTCGGGTGGATCGAGGCGGTCGACGATCGACAAGACCAGCGCCATCGCCTGTTCGCTCTCTGCGGTTTCCAGCGGCGAGGGGGCATCGTCGGCGATGTCGAGGTCTTCGATGCTCGACCAGGTCCGCCTGGCATGGCGTTGGCGCGCGAGCATGTGGGAGGTCGCGCGGTTGTGCGCAACGCGCCACACCCAGGTGCTGAGCGAGCAGCGGCCATCGAACTTCGCGAAGCTCTGCCACAGCGCGACCTGCAATTCCTGCGCAAGGTCGCGGCGCAGGTCGGCATCGGCCTCATAAGCGCGGGCAAGGCGCGCCAGCGCGCCGCCGAAACGCGCGATCGCTTCCGCGAAATGCCGGTCCTGCTCGCTTTCGATCACCCGCGTCTCCAGATTTTCATACCGCATGATCCTTTAGTCGGATGCGGGACGGATTTCTGACGGGCGATGCGAAATTTTTTCGTCAGGCGTCGATCGCCGCCTCGTCGAGCGTCGCGGCGTTCGCCTGGATAAACTGGAAGCGGTGTTCGGGGTGCTTGCCCATCAGCCGGTCGACCAGATCCTTGACCAGATGCCGTTCCTCATATTCCTGCGGCAGGGTGACGCGCAGCATCGAGCGCGTCGCGGGGTCCATCGTTGTTTCCTTGAGCTGGTTCGGGTTCATCTCGCCCAACCCCTTGAAACGGCCGACATCGACCTTTTTGCCCTTGAACTGCGTCGCTTCCAGCTCGGCACGGTGGGCATCGTCGCGCGCATAGGCCGATGTGCTGCCCGCGGTCAGCCGATAGAGCGGCGGCTGCGCTAGGTAGACATGGCCGCGGCGGACGATGTCGGGCATTTCCTGAAAGAAAAAGGTCATCAACAAGGTTGCGATATGTGCGCCATCGACATCGGCATCGGTCATGATGACTATTTTTTCGTAGCGCAGCCGGTCGGCGTCGCAATCCTTACGCATCCCGCAACCGAGCGCGAGCGCCAGATCGGCGATTTCCTGATTGGCGCGAATCTTGTCGTTGCTGGCGCTGGCGACGTTCAAAATCTTGCCGCGGATCGGCAGGATCGCCTGCGTCTTGCGGTCGCGCGCCTGCTTGGCGCTGCCGCCGGCGCTGTCGCCTTCGACAATAAACAATTCCGTGCCTTCGGGGCCATCATTCGCGCAATCTGTGAGCTTGCCGGGCAGACGCAGCTTGCGGCCACTGGTCGCGGTCTTGCGTTTGACCTCACGCTCGGCCTTGCGCTTCAATCGCTCGTCCATGCGGTCGAGGATCAGCCCGAGCAGGGCGCGGCCGCGGTCCATATTGTCCGACAGGAAATGGTCGAAATGGTCGCGCACCGCGTTTTCGGTCAGGCGTGCCGCCTCGGGGCTGCTCAGGCGATCCTTGGTCTGGCTTTGAAACTGCGGATCGCGGATGAACACCGACAGCATCATCTCGCCGCCGTTGAACACATCCTCGGCGGTGATCTGCGCCGCTTTCTTTTGTCCGATCAATTCGCCAAAACCGCGCAATCCCTTGGTCAGTGCGGCGCGCAGCCCCGCTTCGTGGGTGCCGCCCGCGGGCGTCGGGATGGTGTTGCAATACCAGCTGTAAGACCCGTCCGACCATAGAGGCCAGGCGATCGCCCATTCGGCGCGGCCCTGATCGCCCGGGAAATCCTGGCGGCCGATGAACGGTTCGGCGGTCGCACATTCGCGGGTGCCGATCTGTTCCTTCAGATGGTCGGCAAGTCCGCCGGGAAACTGGAAGGTCGCCTCGGCTGGCGTATCGTCGCCGATCAGTTCGGGCGCGCATTTCCAGCGGATTTCAACGCCTGCGAACAAATAGGCCTTCGACCGCGCCATGCGATACAGGCGCTGTGGTTTGAAGCGGCCATGATCGCCAAAGATTTCGGGATCGGGAATGAAGGACACGCTGGTGCCGCGGCGGTTGGGCGTGGGGCCAAGCTCTTCCAGGCCGCCGACGGGCGTTCCGCGCGCAAAACGTTGGCGGTAGAGCAACTTGCTGCGCGCCACCTCGATCTCGGTGTCGATCGACAATGCGTTGACGACGCTGATCCCGACCCCGTGCAGACCGCCCGAGGTCGCATAGGCCTTGCCCTCGAACTTGCCGCCCGAATGGAGGGTGGTCATGATGACCTCCAGCGCCGATTTGCCCGGGAATTTCGGGTGCGGATCTATCGGGATGCCGCGGCCATTGTCGGTCACGGTCAGCCGGTTACCGGCCTCCAGCGTCACTTCGATGCGGTTGGCGTGCCCCGCGACCGCTTCGTCCATGCTGTTGTCGATGACCTCGGCGGCCAAGTGATGCAGCGCCCGCTCGTCGGTGCCGCCGATGTACATGCCGGGGCGGCGGCGGACGGGCTCCAGTCCCTCCAGCACCTCGATCTGCGAAGCATTATAGCTGTCGGTGGCCGGGGTCGCGGCGTCGAACAAATCGTGACTCATGGCATGGCTATAGGGGGCGGCAAAGCGCGCTGGCAAGCGGGGTTTTTGGGCGGTTGGCGCAGCGCGCAAAAACTCATTTCGTCCCATTTATCAGCGAATACGGAACATTAGCGCACCCGCTGTCGTTTAGCCGCTGACGCAAAGTCACAAAAAAAGTTGGAGCAACAATATGAAACTCGCCTCTCTCCTCGTCGCCTCGGCGGCATCGATGCTGGCCGTGCCGGCGATGGCCCAAGACGGCCGCGACACTTCGGGGGACTTCGACGGTCCCTATATCAGCATCGTCGGCGGCGGCACGCTGCAGGGCAATGACCGCGGCGAAACCGTCGTGTTCGACACCAACCGCGACGGCACCTATGGCGACCAGGTGACGACCTTTGCCGGTGCCAATGCCTTTTCGACCGGTTTCTGCAACGGCGCGGCGACCAGCAGCGCCAACATCGGCTGCCGCAACGACAAGGACGGTCCCGAGTATTTCGGTCGTCTGGGTTTTGACAAGCGCATGGGCAATTTTGTCCTCGGCGCGGTGATCGAAGGCGGCCGCAGCGAAGCGCGCGACAGCGTCAGCGCATTTTCGACCACACCGGCGAGCTATACGTTCAGCCGCGAGGCTGATTATCAGGCAGGCGCCCGCCTGCGTGCCGGTTACACCCCCGGCGGCGGCGCATTGTTCTATGTCACCGGCGGCGGCGCCTATGCCAAGCTCGACAACCGTTTCACCACCAGCAATGGCGCGAACAGCTTTGCCGACAACGGCCGCACCAATGCCTGGGGCTATGCTGCGGGTGGCGGCGCCGAAATCATGGTGACGAACAATATCGCGGTCGGCCTCGAGTATCTCTACACCGATCTCAAGGACAATGATTATGTCGTCAACGTCGGCCCGGGCACCGCGCCGCCGACCAACCCGTTCCTGCTGAACGGCGGCGGCACCGACATGAAGCGCAGCAGCGACCATTTCCGCACCCACAGCGTGCGCGGGTCGCTCAGCTTCCGCTTCTAAATCCTCTCGGAAGCGGCAATCGGAAGGCGTCGGATCGCGAGATCCGGCGCCTTTCGGCTATTTGGCGGCGGGGGGAGCGGCGACAGGCGCCGCGAAAATGGCGAAATTACCGTTGGCGCTGCTCACCAGGCGGCCATCCTGATACAGCCGCGCGTCGATATTGGCGACGCGCTTGCCGCGATGGAGCACCGCTGCCTCGCAGGTCAGGCGGCCCTCGCCGACGCGGACATGATAGTTGAACTTGATTTCCAGCGTCGCGCACCATTGATCGGCGCCCAATAAGCTGGTCAGCGCGCCGCCCATTGCGGTGTCGGCGAGCGAGTAAGCGACGCCGCCATGCGCGGCGCCCTGCGGGCTGAAATGTCGCTGCCGCTCTACGTCGATCGCCATGGTGCAGCGGCCATCGCCGCGCTCGACCATTTGCAGGCCGAGCGCGCGCGCAAATTCAAACTCCTGCGCGAACGGCTTCACCGCGCGCCCTAACGAACTCGCGGACCCCCGAACGGCGGCGGCGGGGGCGGGCGGCGCGTGCCGCGCGGCAATTGCGCCTGATAGGCGCGGCCGCAATGTTCGACGCAATAGGGGAAGCCGGGATTGACCGCCTGACCGCAGAAATGAAAGTCAGGCTCACCCGGGTGCCCCATCGGCCAGCGGCAGATGCGATCGTTGAGGTCGAGCAAGGTCGTCTTGTCGGCGATCTCCGGGCTCGGCTTGGCCGGGACCAGACGGCGCGGCGGGGCGGGCGGGATCGGTGCCTGCTGGTCGCCCGGACCCTGACGGATAAAGCCGCCGGGGCCGATCGACACGATGCGCGGCTGATCCGCCTTGGGAATCTGCTCACCCACCGAACCGTCGGCGGTCGGGGTATCGACGGTCGGGCGGGCTTCGGCTTTCGGCGGTGCCGTGTGGGCCGGACGCGGCGCAGCCGGAGCAGCAGCGCGCGGCGGTGCGGCCGGTGTGACGGGTTTGGGTGCGGCGGGGGCCGCAGCTTTGACGGGTTTCGCCTTGTCGGTTGCCTTGACCGGCGACGGGCGCGATTTCAGGCCCAGGCGATGCGCCTTGCCGATCACGGCATTGCGGCTGACACCGCCGAGTTCATCGGCGATCTGGCTGGCGGTCAGCCCTTTTTCCCACATGGTGCGCAGGCTTTCGATGCGCTCATCGGTCCATGACATAGTCTATTCCTTATCATTCCACGCCGCGGGCCATGTCGCGGTCATCGATGCGATCCTTTCGGACCGGCGCTACTGCCCAGCTTGCGGTAAGATCGGGGAGGCGATAGGCGAGAACGCCATGAACGACCAGCCCCAAATTTCGCGCCCCGACTCGAGCAAATTCGCGGCAACCCCGCCCTTTGCCGAACCGGGAGTGCCGCACATCCGGACGCTTAACGTGCCCGGTATGCAGGCGCTATATGTCAAGGAGGTGCGGCGCTTTTTCAAGGTGCAGCTGCAAACTATCTGGGCACCGGCGATCACCACGCTGCTGTTCCTCGTCATTTTCACCGTTGCACTCGGCGGTGCTGGGCGTGAAGTCATCGGGGTTCCCTTTGCCGATTTCATTGCGCCCGGGCTGATCATGATGGCGATGCTGCAGAACAGTTTTGCCAATTCCAGTTTCTCGCTGCTCGTCGGCAAGATTCAGGGGACGATCGTCGATTATCTGATGCCACCGCTCGCCGTCGGCGAGCTCATCATTGCGCTCGTCGGCGCCGCAATCACTCGTGCGATCCTTGTCGGTTTGGCGCTATGGCTGGCGATGTCACTGTGGCCGGGGGTCAGCGTGCTGCCCGACCACCTGTGGGCGGTTGCGGTGTTCGGTGTGCTTGGCGCGTCGATGCTCGGCTTTCTTGGCCTCATCACGTCGGTGTGGGCGGAAAAGTTCGATCATGCCGCGGCGGTGACCAACTTTGTCGTCACCCCGCTCGCGCTGCTGTCGGGGACATTTTATTCGGTCGATCGGCTGGCGCCTTGGTTCCAGACCGTCGCGCACGGCAATCCGGTCTATTACGCGATCATGGGCTTTCGCTACGGCTTCATCGGCACGGTCGATTCGACGATTCCCAATCCGGTGCTGACTGCGATCCTGGTGCTCGTCGGGGTCAATATCGTGCTGGGGCTGCTGACCTATCGTCTGTTGGCTTCGGGCTGGAAGCTGAAAGCCTGATCGCGGCCGCTTAGTGTCGGTGGATCGCGCGGACGCGGTAGCGACCGTCGTCCAGCCCTTCGAACATCGCGTCGATCTGCGGGTGATCGATCGGGCCGCCTTCGGCGTCGGGCACCAGATTCTGCTGGCTGACATAGGCGATATAGGATGAATTGCCGTTTTCGGCGAGCAGGTGATAATAGGGCTGCTCTTTCGCCGGACGAATTTCCTCCGGGATCGCCTCATACCATTCATCGCTGTTGGCAAAGACCGGGTCGATGTCGAACACGACGCCACGAAAATCGAACATGCGGTGCCGCACGATGTCGCCCGGCGCAAAGCTGGCGGCGCCGATCAACGGGGCGGTAACGGTCGCAGGATGCTCAGGGGAGGATTCGGTCATCATCCTGACAATCTATGACGATTCGACGACCGTTCAAGGGCGAGTTGATCCGCGCCGCCCGCCAGCGCGGGGTGGCATGTGGTCGATCATGGGGAAAAATGGAGGAGAGTGAGGGATTCGAACCCTCGGTACCGTTGCCGGCACTTCGCATTTCGAGTGCGACGCTTTCGACCACTCAGCCAACTCTCCTCGCTGAGAGGTGACGCCCCTAGCGGCGGTCCGTCGCCCTTGCAACCCTCTAGTCACAAAAGCGACCTTCTATTTTGTCATCCCGGCGCAGGCCGGGATCTCCACATCGCGTCATGACGCAATGTCGAGACCCCGGCCTACGCCGGGGTGACAGAAAGCGGGTTCAGGGCTTTTCCGTTTCCCACCAATAAGCGGCGCGCTGGCGGGTCCCCGTCGCCACCTCGTTCATCGTCAGCGGATCGTAGAGCCGCCCGCCCAGCATGACGCGGTGGATGCGTTCGGTGTTGCGGATGTCCTGCGTCGGATCGGCGTCGAGGATTAGCAGATCGGCGAGCTTGCCCGCCTCCAGCGACCCGACATCCTTGCCATAGCCCAGCGAGGTTGCGGGCATGATCGTCGCGGCGCGCAGCGCATCGATATTGCTCCACCCGCCGCGCACGAACGACCAGATTTCCCAATGCGCACCCAGCCCCGATTGTTGGCCGTGCGCGCCGATCGACACCATCCGGCCCGCCGCCGCAATCTTGCCCGCTTCGCGCGCCGAATCATCGTCGACATAGTCGCCTTCGGGGGCGATCGTCCGGCGCTTGTTGTTCGCAGCAAGCTCGGTGGGCGGGATATGTCTGGTCAGGATCGGATGCTCCCAGACATTGGTGTGCGCGCGCCAATAAGGATCACCAGCCGGGCCGCCATAGGTCACAACCAGGGTGGGCGTATAATCGGTCTTGGTCTGCCCCCATAGTTGCACCAGATCCTTGTAGAAGGTGTGGAGCGGGATGTTGTGCTCGACGGTCGAATTGCCGTCCTGGATCAGCGACACGTCCATTGTGTAGAGCGAGCCGCCCTCGGGCACGACCAGCATGTTCTCGGCCTGTGCGGCCTTGACGACCATCTGGCGCTGATCGCGGCGCGGCTGATTATAGTTTTTGACACTGTGCGCGCCCTGGGCCTTCAGGCGGCGCACATGCGCCAGCGCATCCTCATAACCGTTGATCTCGGCGTAAACCCCCGCCGCCTTGGCGCCATAGATGATCTCGCCGGTCGAAAAGATGCGCGGCGCCAGGATCAGCCCGGCGCGCTGCATTTCGGACGAGACAAAGATTTCCGAGGCGCGCGATGACGGATTGTGGCTCGTCGTGGTCCCCATCGCAAGGTTGACGATTTCGGACCAGTTCTGCTGCGGAATCAGCTCGTCGTCGCCGTGGCTGCCGTGGGCGTGGGCATCGACAAAGCCGGGGACGATCGTCTTGCCCGTCGCATCGACCGTGACCGCGCCCGCAGGGACGCTGATCGATGCGAGCGGGCCGACGGCGGTGATGCGGTCACCCTCGATCACGATCGCGCCATTGTCGATGATGCCCCCATCGGTGCCCGCCATGGTGACGATGCGCGCGCCGGTGATGACCACGGTGCCGCGGCGCTTGGCCGCAGTCTGCGTCATCGCGAGCGAGACGCCGTCGGTCGGCGGCGTGAATTTCGGCGCCTTTTCGTCGGCTGGAGCGTTGGTGAACAGGCTGGCGAGATCGGCGCTGAACAGTGTCGCGCCGCGGCTCCAGTGAAGGCGGCGCCCGCCATCGGACCAGTGGATATATTCGGCGCCGCTGCCGCTGACCCGGGTGACGGGCAGTGCGCCGCTCTTGGTGCCGAGCGATACGTCCTGCCCACCAAGCATCAGCGGGGTGACATAGGCATCGTAATTCTGGCGGAAAGCCAGCGTGCCGCCGTCGGGCGAGATTTCATAGTCGCTGACCAGTTCGCCATTGGCGTGGGTGCGTTTGTCCTGACCGCTGAGGTCGGTGCTGACCAACTGGCTCTTGCCGTCGCCTGCGGTGACCATGAAAATGCGGTCGTTGGTCGCGCCGAACTGCGGCTTGGCGCCGTCGCTGCTGACCCGTTCCGCCGTGCCGCCTGCGGCCGGGATACGGTAAACGCCCGGGTCTTCGCTCCACCGCGCCGAGGTCAGCCCACCGCTGCCACGCCGTTCGAAAGCAATCGTCTTGCCGTCGGGCGAGAAACGCGGTTCGGCATAGTGGCCGGGGACCGAGGTCACCTTGCGCGACGTGCCGCCGCCCGCGCCGACGACATGGATTTCGCCAAGACCGGTGTCGGTCCAGCGCACAAAGACGAGCGACTTGCCGTCGCGCGACCAGCTTGGCCACGCCTCGACCGCATCATCCTTGGCCGCGGTCAGCCGCCGCGCGGCGCCGCCGGCCGAGGGCTTGAGGTAGAGCTTGCCAAGGGTTTCGAACACGACGGTGCGGCCGTCGGGCGAGACTTCGGCCCAGCGCGGCATTTGCGTCGTGAAACTGTCGGGTGCGACATCGACCGCGGGGTGGGTGGCGTCGACGATGACGCGGTCGTCGTTGATGCTGAACGGAATGATCCGCGCGTCGCCGCCATTGCTGCCGACGCGCCGCAGCTTGCCGCCCGCCCAAAAGACGATGCTATTGCTGTCGGGGGTCCACGCCATGTTCGGATAGACGCCGGTGACCGCCCAGGTTTCCTGCACATCCTGATCGAGCGCGTCGTACAGCTTGCGCTCGGTGCCCGAGGCGAGGTCTTTGACATAGAGTTTCGACTGGGTGCCTTCCCGGCGCACGAACGCCAGCCGCTTGCCGTCGGGCGAGGGGGTGGGGCGCACCGCGCCACCATTACCGGAAGCCGCGGTGCTGACCTTGGCGTCCTGCAAGTCATAGCGTTCGATGTGGAATAGGTCGGTGTTGCTGTCCTGGGCATATTCGAAGATCGCGCCCGGGGTGACGTTGCGCGTGTAAAACACGCTCTTGCCATCGGCCGCGAAGATCGGCTCGCCGAGCTCCTTCTGGTGACGTTCGTTCGGTTTCTTGACCAGCGGCACCCCAGCGCCGCCCGAAACATGGTACATCCACACTTCGCCGGTGCCGAGCGAGCGGCCGGTGGTGAAATGCTTCTTGGCGACGATGAACTGCCCGTCGGGGCTCCAGCTTGGCTGGTTGAGCAGGCGGAAATCCTCCTTGCTCAGTTGCACCTTGCCGCTGCCGTCGCGGTTCATCAGCCAGATATTGTCGCCGCCCGCACGGTCGGAGACGAAAGCGATGCGTTTGCCGTCAGGCGAAAAGCGCGGCTGATGCTCGAACGCCAATCCTTCGGCGATACGCGTCGGGGTGCCGCCCTCGATCGGCATCGTATAAATATCGCCGAGCAGGTCGAAGGCGATCGTGCGGCCGTCGGGGGCGACATCGACGTTCATCCAGCTGCCTTCGTCGACTGCGATCGGCACCGTGCGTGTCGCCATGCCGGGCGGGGCGTTGACGTCCCATTTTTCAGGCTTCGCCTCGGCAGCAGGCGCGGACGCTGCCTGCTGCGCAAAAACCGACGTCGAACAGGCCAAAGTCGCCGCGAGGGCGAAAACAAAGCGCGCCATGATATTATCCCCGTTTGAAATTATGTGCCGACCATATGCCGCCGGTGAGAACATGCAAGCGACAGGTTTCGACGAAGGTGCTGGCACGCTCGACGGGCGGCTGCTAGCCCGCAGCAAAGATAATAAAGGGAGAGCAAAGCGTGCCGCTCAAGGGAATAAGAGTCCTCGATTTCGGGCGCTATATTGCAGGACCCTATTGCGCGGCGCTGCTCGCCGACTATGGCGCCGACGTTATCCGGATCGAGGCGCCCGGCGGCAATGACGATCGCTACACGGTCCCCGTCGCCGACGACGGATCGGGCGCGATGTTCATGCAGATGAACCGCGGCAAACGCTGCCTGACGCTGAAACCCGGCAGCCCCGAAGGCCGCGAGATTGTGCGGCGGCTGGTCGCGACCGCCGACGTCGTCGTCGCCAATCTGCCGCACGACGCGCTGACCAAGCTGGGACTGGATTTCGAAAGCCTGTCGGCGATCAACCCGCGCGTCATCCTGGCCACCGCGTCGGCCTTTGGCAGCCAGGGGCCGCTGGCGCAGAACGTCGGCTTCGATGCGGTAGGGCAGGCGATGTCCGGCGCCGTCCACCTGACCGGGACGCCCGATCAGCCGTATCGGGCGCAGGTCAATTATGTCGATTTCGGCACCGCGCTGCACACCGCATTCGGGGTGATGCTGGCGCTGCGCGAGCGCGAGACGACGGGGAAGGGGCAATGCGTGTCGGGATCGCTGCTCGGCACCGCGCTCGCTTTCTCGAATGCGCTGGCGATCGACCATGCGCTCAACGGCATCGAACGCCAGCCGATTGGCAATCGCAGTTACAGTTCGGCGCCGACCGACATTTTTCGCACCCGCGACGGGTGGATCGTCACCCAGATTGTCGGCGGCGGCATTTTTGCCCGCTGGGCCAATCTGGTCGGGCGACCTGAACTGATCGATGATCCGCTTTACGCCAGTGATATCTTGCGCGGCGACAATGGCGAGGCGTTGAGCGTCATCATGCAAGCCTGGTGCAGCGAGCGCAGCAGCGCCGATGCCATCGCCGAACTGGGCGCCGCGCGCGTTCCGGCGGCGCCGGTGCTGCGAGCGGGCGAGGCACTGGCGCAGCCACATGTCGCCGCGATGGGGCTGGTCGAACCCGCCGCCTATCCCGGCACGCCGACCGACGCGCCGGTCATTCGGGCGCCGATGACCCTGTCGGACAGCGCGAAAACGGCGTCGGCGCGCGCGCCGCAGGTTGGCGAACATAGCGATGCGATCCTGGCGGAGCTCGGTTACGACACGGCCGCGATTGCAGCTTTGCGGGCGGCAAAGATTATTTGAGCGGCGAGGGGTGGACGGCGACGCCCGGGATCCTTAAATACCGATCAGTATGAAATTCAGCCTCCCCAAAAACAGCCCAGGAGTGTCGAGATGAGCGATCAAGCCGAATATGTGCCACCAGCCGTGTGGACCTGGGACAAGGAGAGCGGCGGGCGCTTTGCCAACATCAACCGTCCGATCGCCGGACCGACGCACGACAAGGATTTGCCGGTCGGCCAGCATCCGCTCCAGCTTTACTCGCTGGCGACGCCGAACGGGGTGAAGGTCACCGTGATGCTCGAGGAACTGCTCGAGCGCGGCCATAGCGGCGCCGAATATGACGCGTGGCTGATCAAGATCGGCGACGGCGACCAGTTTTCCAGCGGGTTCGTGAACGCCAACCCCAACAGCAAGATTCCGGCGCTGGTCGATCGCAGCGGCGCCGAACCGATCCGGGTGTTCGAATCGGGCGCGATCCTGATCCACCTGGCCGAAAAATTCGGCGAGTTTCTGCCGACCGACCCGGCGCAGCGCGCCGAGACGCTGTCGTGGCTGATGTGGCAGATGGGCAGCGCGCCGTTCCTGGGCGGCGGCTTTGGCCATTTCTATGCCTATGCGCCGTTCAAGCAGGAATATCCGATCAATCGCTATGCGATGGAGGTGAAGCGCCAGCTGGACGTGCTCGACCGGCGACTGGCGGAGAGCGAATATATCGCAGGCGCCGACTATACAATCGCCGATATGGCGATCTGGCCCTGGTACGGCGCTCTGGTGAAGGGTCTAGTCTATGAGGCAGGCGAGTTCCTGCAAGTGCAGGATTACAAGCATGTCCAGCGCTGGACCGACCAGATCGCGGCGCGTCCGGCGGTCAAGCGCGGGCGGATGGTCAATCGCGTGATGGGCGATCCGGCGAGCCAGTTGCACGAACGGCATGATGCGTCGGACTTTGACCTGCGGACGCAGGACAAGCTCGAGGCCGCCGAATAGTCGCAATTTGCGATAGCGGGCGGCGCAGGATGTTTAAGGCTTTGCTTATCATCTGCGCGGTTCGGCGGACTTGCTTCGGTTGTCCGATCGGGACCGGAACCAGGTTCCTGTAAAATACACAAAAGCGGCGTCGGGCGCTCTCGACGCCGCTTTCATTTCGGTCCGCCATGCTGACGGGCATGACAGCTTTCCTCCCATGTCCGGGGTCTCCCCGCCAAACTACCCCGAGCGAGCTTGCGCTGGCGCGTGAAGAGCGCGGCGCCGCGATCGTCGAAATGGCGCTGGTGCTGCCGCTGCTCCTCGCGCTGTTGATGGGCGTGCTCGTCTATGGCCAATATTTCATGCTGGCGCACAGCGTTCAGCAGGCGGCGAACGACGGCGCGCGCGCCGCTATCGTCGGGCTCGACGCCGCAGATCGCCGCGCCGTGGCGGCGCGGGCGGTCGAACGCAGCCTGCAGACGGTGAGCGGCGCGCACAGTGTCGCGGTGTCCGAAACGAGCGAGGCGATCACCGTCGCTGTCACATTTACGGCGCCGCCCGACACCTTCCTGCGCTCGGCGCTGATCCCGTCGCCGACCAACGTCATCCGCTCAAGCGCGACCTTCGAATTGCCGGTGGATTGACGATGATATTGCTGCAAAACCTCCGCATTTTTGTCCGCGATCGCCGCGCCGGGATCAGCATCGCCACCGCATTCGCGATGACGATGCTGATCGGCGCCGCGGCGCTCGCGGTCGATGTCGGTTCGCTCTATCTCGACCGCCGAAAATTGCAGGGCATCGCCGATGCCGCAGCGATGGCGGCCGCAGGCCGACCGGGCGAGGAGCAGGCGGCGGCCGAACGGATCATCGCCGCCAACTGCGATTGCGGTATCCGCATCGCGGCGCTGACCCCCGGCACCTACACGCCCGACGGAGCGATCGCCGCCGAACAGCGCTTTGCCCCGGGCGGCGCATCGGCGAACGCGGTGCGGATCAGCCTGACCCGCGATCGCCCGCTCTATTTTGGACGATTCCTGACCGGCAAGAGCGACAGCGTGATCCGCGCCACCGCGACGGGCGCGCGGCGCGGCTATGCGGCTTTTTCGCTCGGCTCGCGGGTTGCCGCGGTCAATGGCGGCCTGCCGAACGCTCTGTTGTCGGGGCTGACCGGCAGCCAGGTCAACCTGTCGCTGATGGACTACAATGCGCTGGCCAGCACCGACATCGATCTGCTGGCGTTTTCCGATGCGCTGCGCACCGAAATCGACGCCGACGTCCTGACCTTTGGCCAGACGCTCGACAGTCAGGTGACCCTGCCGCAGGTCGTTTCGGCGTTGGCGAGCGCGTCGGACGGGCAGGCGGCAAGCGCGCTCGAGCATATCGCCGATCGTGCCTTGCCGCGCAGCCTGTTACCATCGCGCGCGATCGATCTGGGGCCGCGGTCGTCGAGCATCCGCGTCGATCCCGCCAACCCGGTCAAGGTCAACGCACTCAGCCTGCTGCGTGCGATGCTGTTGCTGAGCAGCGCCAATCGCCAGGTCGATCTGTCGGTGGCCAGCAATCTGCCCGGCGGATCGGGAATAGACATCGCGCTGCTGATCGGCGAGCCGCCCGCGCATTCGCCGCTGATCGCGGTGACCGATACCAATCAGGTTGTCGTGCGGACCGCGCAGGTGCGGCTGAAACTCGATACGCGGATCGCGACCCCGCTTGCCAGCGTCCATATCCCGGTGCTGGCCGAGCTCGGCTCGGCATCGGCGCGGATTTCGGATATTGATTGTCGGCCCCACAGCGGCGCGGCGGTGTCGCTGGCGGTGGTCACCTCGCCTGCGATGCTGGCGATAGGAACCGTCGACGACGCCGATTTTCAGGATATGCAACGCCCGCTCGATCCGCGCCCGGCGCGGGTGGTGAAACTGCCGCTCGCCAGCGTCGATGCCGAGGCCGAACTGGTGTTGTCGGACCTTGCCGAAAAGCAGGTCGGCTTTTCGCGCGACGACATCGACGACGGACAGGTGAAGACGGTGTCGAGCAGCGGACTGGTTGCGGGCGCCGCCAAATCGCTGTCCGATCGTATGGACCTGCGCGTCAATGTGCTCGGCATCGGGCTTAACCTCAACGCGCTGCGAACCGTCGTCGGCGATACCGTCGCGCTGGCGGCGCCGGTGCTCGATACCGTGTTAGCCGATGTCACCGGGCTGCTCGGCGTGCATCTGGGGCAGGCGGATGCGCGAGTCAACGCGCTGCGCTGCGGCAAGGCGAAGCTGGTGTGACTACGCCATAACGGTGCCGGGGCGGATGCACTTTGTGGCCATCATCGCGCGGTCGGCCCCAAAAGGATCATAAGTGATCCGGCCAGCGGGGAGGCAAAAGTGCCAGCAGTCCATGAACCACAGCGCGTTTCAGCGGCGGATTTCATCCGCGGCTTTGCCAACTGGCGACTGCAATCGGCGCGCAAACCGGTCGTCGTGACGCATCATGGCAAGGACGCGCATGTGCTGATCTCGCTCGACGACTATCGGCGGCTGGACCGCAATGCGGACAACGTCGCCGCGGCGACGGACAGCCTGCATCACTCGCTCGCCGGGCTGGCCGAAGCAATCCGTGACGCGGTGATCCTGATCGATCGGCAATGGCGGATCGTCGCGGTCAATCCCGCGGCGTCGGACATGCTGGAGACGTCGTGCGCCGACCTGATCGGCGCGCCGCTGCTAACTGCGGTGCCGCGGCTGGGGGGCAGTTTGCTGGCGCAACATATCGTTCGCATGATCGACCATCGCGAGCGTTTTTCGGGCGAGGTGCCCGACATCTTGCGGCCGCGTCAGTGGCTGCGCGTCGATCTGGTTCCCGCGCCGATCGGCGGAGCGCTGATCCTGCGCGATGTCAGCGAAGCAATGGACGGTTTTGCCGCGACCGATGCGCGGCAAGCGTTGCTCGAAGCGGTGGAAACGGATGGCGGCATCGGTCATGCGCGCCTGTCGGTGCGTGAGACCGTCGAGGCGGCCAATGCCGTGCTGACCGACCTGCTCGGGGTCGATCCTGCAGCGATCCGGCGGGTGCGCTTCTCCGCGCTGCTGGCGGTTGGGCAACGCAGTGCCTTTGCCGAAGCCTTGGAATCGGTGTTCCGGTCGGGCCAGTCGGCGCGCCTCGCGTCGCAGATCGTGACGCGCGACGGGACCGCGATTGCCGTCACGCTGACCATCGCCGAAGTGCGCGGTCCCTACGCCAGCGATGGCGCCGTCGTCTTGGTAACGCGCTCCGCGCCTTAGAGCGCCACTTCGCTGGACAAGCGGCGTCCACTGGCGCAATCATCGGGTGACAAACGTTGCAAGTCGCAACTTGCCGTTTACGTAAAGGTGAGCGCCCGGTATAAGGGCGCCATTATCCGATGGGAGATTCGTGATGGACATGGAATTCAGCCCCGAAGATCTCGCCTTCCAACAGGAAGTGCGCGACTTCATCGCCGAAAATTACCCCGCCGAGCTGCGCGACAAGCAGGATGAGGGCGAAGAGATGTCCAAGGAGGATTTCCTCGCCTGGCACAAGATCCTGCACAAAAAGGGCTGGATCGCTCCCGCATGGCCGGTCGAATATGGCGGCACCGGCTGGACGCCGACCCAGCGTTTCATCTGGTCGGAGGAAACGTCGCGCGCCGATTGCATCCGCCTGATGCCGTTCGGCCTCGCGATGGTCGGGCCGGTGATCTACACCTTCGGCACCCCCGAACAGAAAGCCTATTTCCTGCCGCGTATCCTGTCGGGCGAGGATTGGTGGTGTCAGGGCTATTCTGAGCCGGGTTCGGGCAGCGATCTGGCGTCGCTCCGCACCACGGCCATCCGCGATGGCGACGATTATATCGTCAACGGCCAAAAGACCTGGACGACGCTGGCCCAGCATGCCGACTGGGGCTTTTTTCTCGTCCGCACCGACAAGGACGCCAAGCAGCAGGAAGGCATTTCCTTCCTGCTGATCGACATGAAATCGCCCGGCATCACCGTGCGCCCGATCATCACGCTGGGCGGCGAGCATGAAGTCAACGAAGTGTGGCTGGAGGATGTCCGCGTTCCCGTCTCGCAACGCGTTTATGAAGAGAATAAGGGCTGGACCTGTGCCAAATTCCTGCTCGCGCACGAACGTACCGGCATCGCGGGTGTTGCCGCCTCGAAGCGCGGGATCGAGAAGGTGAAGGCGATCGCCCGCACCGAACTCGACGGCGACAAGCCGCTCCTCGCCAATGCGTTCTTCAAGCGCAAAGTCGCCGAGCTGGAAGTCGATCTCGCCGCACTCGAATTTACCGAGCTGCGGAGCTTGGCGGGTGCGAATGCGGGCCGCGGGCCGGGGCCGGAGTCGAGCCTGCTCAAGATCAAGGGATCGGAAATCCAGCAGCGGCTGACCGAACTGAGCCTGGAAGCGGTCGGCCATTATGGCGCGCCCTATTTCCGCGGTTTCGGAGAGGGCGACAACGAGCATCCGATCGGCCCGGACTACGCGCACCGCGCCGCGCCGACCTATTTCAACGTCCGCAAGACGACGATCTATGGCGGGTCGAACGAGATCCAGCGCAACATCATCGCGAAGATGGTGCTCGGCCTTTAAACACATAACAGACGTCATCCCGGCGAAGGCCGGGATCTCGCCGCCGCGTCATGGCGAGAGGTTGAGATCCCGGCCTTCGCCGGGATGACGATCAAAATCAGGAACGATGAGAGATGGATTTCACCTACACCGAAACGCAGGACATGATCCGCGACACGCTCGCGCGCTTCCTGAGCGACACTTATGATTTTGAAACGCGCCAGAAGTTCATCAATTCGGACAGCGGCCGCGACCCGGCGATCTGGACCGCGCTGGCGCAGGAACTGGGCATGCTGGGTGCGCCCTTCGCCGAGGAGCACGGTGGCCTGGGTGGCGGCGCGCTGGAAAATGCGATCGTGATGGAGGAATTGGGCAAGGTCATCGGGATCGAGCCTTATCTGCCGACCGTCGTCATCGCGGGCGGCGCGTTGAAAGCCGTCGGCGGGGCGCAGGCCGATGCGATGATCCCCGAGATCATTGCAGGCAATGCGATTATCGCCTTTGCCTATGCCGAGCCGCAGGGTCGCTACGACCTCGCCAATCTGCGGAGCACCGCGAAGAAAGACGGCGCGGGTTATGTGCTGAACGGCCACAAGGGTGTCGTTTACGCCGCGCCCTGGGCGACGCATCTGCTCGTCACCGCGCGCACCGGCGGCGGCCAGCGCGACCGGGAGGGCGTGTCGCTGTTCCTGATCGACGCCAACCTGCCCGGCATCGTCCGCCGCGACTATCCGACCGTCGACGGCAGCCGCGCGTCGGAAATCTATTTCGAAAATGTCGCGATCCCGGGCGACGCGCTGCTCGGCGGCGAAGGCGTCGGCTTGCCGCTGGTCGAACAGATCGTCGATGAAGCAACCGTCGCGGTCTGCGCCGAGGCGACCGGGGTGATGCAGAAACTGCACGAAGGCACGCTGGAATATACCCAGCAGCGCAAGCAGTTCGGGGTGCCGATCGCCAAGTTCCAGGTGCTCCAGCATCGCATGGTCGATATGTTCATGGAGGTCGAACAGGCGCGTTCGATGACGATCATGGGGGTGCTGAAGCTCGATTTGCCCGCGAACGAACGTATGGCGGCGGTGTCAGCCGCAAAAGCCAAGGTCGCACGCGGCGCGAAATTTGTCGGCCAGAACGCAATTCAAACTCACGGCGGCATCGGCATCACGCAGGAGCTGGCGATCGGCCATTATTTCAAGCGCGCCACGATGATCGAAGGCCAGTTCGGCAGCCACGATTATCACATGGACCGCTATGAACGCTTGGTGCTGGCGGATTGATCCGGCGAGTCCCTCTCTGGCGGAGAGGGGCATCGACGAAGGTGACGGCTAGCGACCGATTTCGGACTTTTAATTTCGTCATCCCGGACTTGATCCGGGATCCATCTGCCCTCTCAAGATTACGGCGGCTCAACGGGTCATGGACCCCGGATCAAGTCCGGGGTGACGAGGGGTGGGGTTTGTCCGCTCCCCACCCCAAAGCCGACCTTCGCTAATACGCCACGTCTACCGCAATCCGCAGCGTCCTTGGCCGCAGCGGCGTCATAAAACCCGCATTACCCTCGACAAACGGAGTCCCCAGCGAAAAGCGATTCCCGCGTGAATCGAACAAATTGGTCAGCGTCACCGACAGTCCGCGGCGCTGGTCGCCGACGCGCATCGCCAGCCCGGTATCGATATAGTCGCCTTGGCTTTCGCCGAGCACCGGGCCGATGCCGAGCCGCGACGGCCCGACATAATTTGCCCAGCCGTTGACGCGGAAATCCTCGTCCCCG
Source organism: Sphingopyxis sp. BE259 (assembly GCF_031457495.1). Lineage (NCBI taxonomy): Bacteria > Pseudomonadati > Pseudomonadota > Alphaproteobacteria > Sphingomonadales > Sphingopyxidaceae > Sphingopyxis > Sphingopyxis sp. BE259. Next base: position 2,312,645 of record NZ_JAVDWM010000001.1, on the reverse strand, counting down.
ATCACTGTCGCATAGTTGACCGACCCACGCACCGCATGGCTGGCGACGTTGGGGATGCGTCCAAGCCGCCCCGGTGCCGCCGCAAACACCGGCAAGATGTCGAGCGCCAGATCGTCGACCCGGCTCTGGTTATAGACCGCGCCGAGTTCAAAGGTCAGCGCCTCGGTGGGGCGCATTGCGAGCGCGCCTGACACGCTGGTGATCCGTCCGTCGCCAATATTGGCCGTTGTCGGGAAACCGGTACTATCGATGAAATCGGCCTGAATGTTGCGCCAGCGGCTGTGCGACACCGCGATGCTGGCGTCGAACAGGCTTTGCCCCTTGTCGCCGAAGCGAACGCCCGCCTCCCACGTCCGTACCTGATCGTTCAGGAACCGCCGCACGAAATTGCCATCGACGGCGAGGCCGCCGGGGCGAAAGCCTTCCTGATAACGCGCATAGAGCCGCAGGTTATGCAGCGGCGTCGCGAGCAGGGAAAACGACGGCAGCAAGTCGGTCTCGTTGCGCGACGCAGTCGTCGCGCGGCCAGCTTGGGATAGCGCGAGGGATACGCCCTCCGCCATCCCGCCGAGCCTTGCGTGCGACAAACGGATGCCGCCTGCGGCGATCAGGTCGGGCATCACTTCCACCGTCGCCTCGGCATAGCCGGTGACTTCGGTAATCTTGTTGGTGACGCCCGGCAGAACCGCGCGCAGCGCGCCATAGCCATATTCACGGTCCTGCCGCGCGCGATTGTCGATGAAGCTCGCGCCGACGACCCAGCCCAAACCGTCGTGATAAGGCCGCGACAGGCGGTTTTCGCTGACGAACATCCGCGTCGCATTGCGTTGATCGAGCACGCGCGGGACGTCGGCAAGCGGCGTCACCTGAACCGGCGCGAACAGCCGCTCGACGTCCACCGCGCCCGCGGTAGCGGCGGACCCTGCGGGCGCTTCGGGCAGGCTCGCGTCGAAGCGTTCGAACAGGCGATGGTCGATAAAGGCGTTCGACGACTGGAAATGCAGACCGTCCCAATCCTTCATGACGACGATCGTGCCAAGGCCGTAGCGTGCCGACGCATTTTGTTCGACCATCGAGTTGCGGGTCAGCGGGTCGGCGGCCTTGTCGGCATATTGGGCGTCGTTCGACTTGATCGACTGGTAAACGCCCCCCAGATCGACGGTCCAATCATTACCGGCGTCGAAGCGAAACGCCGCGCGGCCGCCGCGGACATGGACGCGGTTGACGTCGTTCTGGCCGCGCAGCGGGTTGTCGATATAGCCGCCATCGGTCAGCATATAGCCGACCAGCCGCAGCGCATGGCCATTGTCGCCGACCGGCAGATTGGCGATCGCGGCGATGTCGCCGCCGGGGTCGCCATGCTGGGTGACCGAAACGCCCGCGATCGCCTGCACCGACATGGCGCGCGGGTCGGGCGCCTTGGGGACGACGCGAATGATCCCGCCGAGCGATCCGGCGCCGTAGAGCGTGCCCTGCGGTCCTTCGAGGATTTCGACATTGTCGACGTCGTAGAGGCGAAGGTCCGGATCGGGCGCATTATAGCTAAGCCGGATGTCACCGAGATATTGTCCGACCGTGGATTGCGTCGGGCCGGTGAAGCTGGAATCGGCGATGCCGCGAATGAACAGCTTGTTGCGCCCCGAACCCAGATGGGTGGACGACACGGTCGCGGTTCGCGACAGGATCGATTCCATGCCGCGTTCGCCGCCAAACGCCAAATCGCCGCCACTCAATTGGGTGACGACGCCGGCGAAATGCGAATAGGGCAGGTCGGTCTTTGACGCGGTGACGATGATTTCATCCTGCTCTGCGGCGACCATGTCCTGCGACGGTTCGCGCGCCCGCGGTTGCGGTGTCGGTTGGCGCGCGGGGGCCGGGCGATGGGCCAACCGCGGCGTCACCGGGCGGCGTTCGATGCGCCAGCTGGTGGCGCTGACGCGGACGGCGCGGGCGTCGGAACCGCTCAGCAAGCGCTGGATCGCTTCTTCGACGCTCATCCGCCCGCGCACCCGCTTGACCCGCGCCTGCCATAGCTTGGCATCGACGACGCTGATGCTGACCCCGGCCTGGCGGCTGATCACCGGCAGTGCGGTCGACAGGCTTCCCTTCGGCACGTCGAAGGCGCGCTCCTCCGCCGCCAAAACCTGTACGGGCACGGTCAGCGCGATCGCCGCAGCGACATAGGCAAGGCGGGACTGCGGGCTCAGCGGGTCAATATCCAGCCATCGCCCTGCCGCTGCGCCTTCGTTCCCGACAAGGCGGCCAGATCGGCGATCGTGCGGCTACGGTTCTTGTCGATAATCAGCGCCCCGCGGAACGACAGGTTAGCGGCGGCGGGTGCGATGCGGACATCCATTCCGGCGGTCCGCTTCAGATCATCGGCCACCAAGGCCAGCGGGGCGCCATTGTAAACGAGCAGTCCGCTGCGCCAGCCGCCGACGCTGGCGACATCGATGTCCTGCACGACCGGTGGTCGGTCATCATCATCGCGCGCTTCGATCGCCTTGCCCGCGACCAGGCGGACCTTGTCGCGATCGGGGTTGTAGAGGACGATGCCTTCCGACACAGCGACCGAGGTCTGGCGTTCGCGGCGAACGACGTTGAAGGCGGTGCCCAGATCGACGATCCGGTCGCCGCCCGCTTCGACGACAAAAGGATCACTATCGCGGTGGACGACATGGAACATCGCCTCGCCCGACGCCAGCCGCGCAAAGCGCGGGCGGTCCGAGTCGATTTCGATGATCGATCCGCCGTTGATTTCGATCCGCGACCCGTCGGCGAGTTGGATAGTGCGATGTTCGCCGGCCGCGGTCTCGATCCGGTTGCCATTGCCGAACGGATTGAGCGTCGACACGCCGATGACCGCGACCAACGCCGCCGCCATTGCGCCGCCGACCCACGCGCGGCGTGACGGACGGCGCTGTGCAACGGGCCTTACGACGACCGACGGGCTGACAGCCGGGGGTAAGGCGCCCAGGTCTTGATCGAGACTGGCGACCTCATCGTAAATTGCGGCGTGAACGGGGTCTTCGGCAAGCCACTCGGCAAAACCGTCCCAATCGTCGAACGCGGCATCGCGCTGGCGGATCACCCAATCGATGGCGCGCGCTTCGGCGGATTTGGCATCAGGCTGCATCGAACTGCCTCCGTAGCGCGGCGAGTGTCGCGTAAACTTTGCGCAAATCGGCTTCGACGGTGCTCAGGCTGACCCCCATTTCGCTCGCTATATCGCGCTGCGCCAGGCCGTCGACCCGGAACCGGCGAAAGATGCGCGCCGGGCGTTCACCGGTCGCGGTAATTGCAGCTTCGACCAGCCCGAGTTGCTCGCGCGAGATCAGCGCGATTTCCGCTGACGGTTCGTGACCTGCCGCACTTTCGCCCCACGCCTGATCGCGCAGTGCGCTCTGGCGTAGCGAGCGGTAGCGGTCGAGCATCAGATTGTTCGCGGCGCGCATGACATAGGGCAGGGGGTCGGCGATCGGTCCGATCGGGCGATCGGTCAGCCGCATCCACAGATCCTGGAACAGGTCTTCGGCAGCGTCGCCCGCGCCGCGCACTTCCAGAAACCGGACGATCCGGCTCCGGTTGGCGAGCAATACGCCTTCGATGCCCTGCGCGGCGTCGGTTCGGTCGTGCGAACTGGTCATCGATTGCTTGCTCTGGAACGCCATTGTCTGTCGGGGCGCGCCGCCCCGGCGCGCGCCATCGGTTCCCCTGATGACGCCGTCATATAGCGTCCGCGCCCGACCGCGCAACCGCGGCACCGGAAAGGAGGGGAGGGCTAGTGCAAGCATCGCTGTGTTCGTTCATTTCCATAAATGGCAAGGGGGAAGCGAAGGTAGGGGTCTCGCTTCCCCCTTGCACGCGGGGCCGGCCGGGGGGCTAGAGGCCGACCCGCAGACTCGCACGGAACGCCCAACCAATATGGTTTTGCTGTTCCTCCGCAGACATTTCGCCGGCGACCTGAAAGGCCGAATTGCCAGCAATGCCACGGAGACGGCCGACCCAGCCGCTCGTGCGATCATCGGGGGTAAGGGTGAACGGCGTGCCGTCCTTGAACGACGCGGTGGTCGTGCCCAGGGTGCCGCCGACAATCTGGCGGCGGCCACCTTCGATTTCGAAGCGCGTCCAGCCGTCATATTGGTCGAGACCGCCGAAATCCATGCCGAGCGCCACGGTGCCCGACACCGCCAGCTCGTCGCTGTCGCGGCCCAGCACCTTGAGGTCGAGTGCGTTGCCGCCGCCGGTTTCCTGATAGCCCTTTTCGGTCAGCTTGAAATAATCGACCGCCACCATCGGGCGAATGGTTATGCCTCCCGCTTCTGCATCATAAGCGAGCGAGCCCGACGCCGACCACAGGGTGCCGTCCCATTTGCCCTTCATCGTCTTTTCGATGTCGTCGGCGCCCGCCTCGGCGCTGAAGATGCGGGTGCCCTTCATTTTGATGGGCGCGCCCGATACGCGCGCGTTGGCCATGAAGCCATTGGAGCGCAGACGCCAGTGCAGCGCGCCTTCGAACTGGCTGGTGCTGACTTCATTGGCGTTGCTGCCATTGGCGTCCTTGCCGCTGAGAAAAGCGATCGAGCCGCCGAAGTTGCCGACGTCGCTCTTGATCTCGGCGCCCAGGCCGATGCCCCAGCCGCTAACGTCATAGCTTGCGGTGTCGCCAACGCTTTTCGACGTCCCCCAAACCGCTTGGTTGACCCAATAACCCCATTTGCCTTCGTCCTGGAACGGTGCGTTGGGATCCTGCAGGTGGCGCGACAGCGCGCGCGAGCCCGAGGTCACGGTTTCGAACACCCCGCCTTCATGCTCGGGCAGCATCTGGCCCAGCTGGCCACGGAATTGTTCGCCGCTGGTGATGCCCAGAAAGACGTCCTCGATCTTCTGGTCGGCGATCACCGCATCGAGCACCGCATCGAACGCGCCCGCTTCCGACCGGTTGAGCCCGAGTTCGGTCGTGCTTTTCCGCGACACATCGACGATCAACTGGGTCGCGTTCGAGGTCAGCGTGCCCTTGTACAGGAAAGGCAGCAGCGTCTGCGACGCGGTCAGGTTGCTCGCGCCGGTCAGTGTTCCGGCGGTCAGCACGACATGCCGTCCCTCGGCCTGTTCGATGCTCGACAGCCGCAGCGCGAGTTTGGACTCGGCGCCAAAGCTGGCGTTGCCGGTAACCTGTAACGCAGTGCCGGTGCTGCCGGTGTCGAGCAGAACGCCGAGCGTCCCCTTGTCGGTGACCGCCAGCGACGCAATCCGCGCCGCGCCAGTGACGTCAAAGGTGCCGCCGCTGACCGATACCGCCAGCCCCTGGGCATTGGCGAGCGAGCCCGAAAAGGCCGACGTTCCGCCGATGCTCAGCGTATCGGTGCCGCCGCCGAAATCGGCCGCGCCGGTAAATTTCGCCGTGCCTGCCAGCGTCATGCTGTCATTGCCAGCGCCAAAGCGCGCGTTGCCGGCGTAAGTCGCATCGCCCGACAGCGTCAGGCGGTTGTTGCCGCCGCCAAAGACGCTGTTGCCCTTTACCGACCCGTCGGCGATGTCGAAGATGTCGTTGCCGCCGCCAAAGCGGACGTCGCCGACGATGCTGGGTGCAGCAATGCCCGACGCGACGGCGGTCTGCTTGACGGTTGCGCCGGTGGCATTGGCCGACAGGTCGATGGCGATGTTGCGGTCCGAGGTGGCGAGCGCCCCGGCGGCGCTGATCGTGCCGCTGTTTTCGACCGTGCCGACGCTGCCCGACAGGTCGACGATGGCGCGGGCGGTGCCGTTGTCGCCGCCGGTCTTGGCATTAATCGCTCCGCTGTTGCGGATCAGCGCAACGTTGCCGCCGGCTTCGATCACGACTGCGGTGGCGACCGACCCGGCGACATTACCCGTGCTTGTCGCCTCGATCTTGCCCGCGTTGCGCAGCTCGGGTGTCGTCGCCCCGCTGCCGATGCGAACCGCCGTCGCGGCGACATCTTTCGACAGGGCGATCACGCTACCCGTAGTGCCGATGCCGATGCCGCCCGCGATCGTCACGGCGCCGCCGAGGCCGCCGATCTGCATCCCGTTGCCGTCCTTGCCGGCATAAAGCCCGTTTCCGACGACGGCGCCGTCGATGATCAGCCCCAGGCCGGTACCGGTTCCCGCGACCGGACCGATCGTCACGCTTTGCGTCGCCGACCCGATCCGCACCGCCGCCGCCGACCCGAACGAGCGCACAACAGCGCTGCCCTCCTTGTCGTCGGGAATACCGTCCTTGTCCTCGTCGTTGTCGGTGGTGCTCGCATCCTTTGGCGGCACTGCCAGCACGATGCCGCCGGTAACATTACCCTCGACCGAAAGCGCCGGGCCACCGATCAGCAGATCGTCAGCGTCGAGTTTCGACGGGTCAGCCGGCACAGCGGTGATGCGGTAGCCGGTAGCGGTCAGATTGCCCTGAACGACCAGCGCGCCGGTGATGTTGCCCGCCAGCCGGACCGCCGTCGCGTCCAGGCCGGTGGCGGCGATCGTCCCTGCGAGGCGAACATTGCCGGTGACATCCTGCAACCCGACGCCAAGCGCGCGGTCGCCCAGCACCGAAATTGTGCCGTCGCTGGTGAAATTACCGGTCAGCGGGCCGCCCAGGCGGATGCCCGCCGAATCATTGCCCTCGATCGCGATCGATCCGCTGTTGACGATATTGCCGGTGAAGGCGCCGAGCGTCGCGATGCCGACGCGGTTGCTGCCCAGTGCAAAGGCGCCGTCGATGTCGCCGTCATTGTCGATGTCGGTCGGCGCATAGGGTTCGTCGATGATGATCTTGCCGGTCGCGGTGTTGGTGATCGATCCGACCGTGCCGGCGTTGGCGACGATGCCGCGCGCGCCGTTGGCGTTGCCGATCTCGATCGTGCCTTCGTTGATGACGCGATGGTTGCTGTCGATGGTGACCGCGGTGCCGCTGGTCGGCTTGATCGAACCGGTCGAGGTGATCTTGATGTCGTCGGGGGCGCCCGATTTGATCGTCGCCGTCCGCACCGGTGCGGTGGTCGCAGTGGTGATCGTTGTTTCGGCCTGGGCTGTCGTCGAGAGCAGGGCGGCCAGACAGGTGGTGGCCAGCAAAGTGTTGCGCATCGGGTTCCTCTTGTGATCGGGGCCGGGATGTCATCCCGGCGACAATCACAAGACGGAGCCCGCGCGCGGCGACCTTGGAAGAAAAAACGCGGCGCCTGCAAAGCGCCGCGCGCTTCGATCCTTGCCGACTCCCCTAACGCCGCCGGACGCCATAATCGATCCTGATCCTGACCCACGCGCCCACCAGTGGCCGTCCGCCGAGGCGCGGCGGCCGCACCTGGAACGCCCATGCTGCGGCGAGGACGGCGCGATTGATCTGCGATCCGTTCGGATATTCATCCAGTGCAACGCAGTCCTCGACCCGATAATCGGGCGCCGTGCGGCACGCGATCAGTCCCCATCCGGGTCCGCTGGCGGTGGACAAATAGCCGCGCAACTCGTCATCGCGCGGTTCGCGATACCACGCCGCGGCATAGAGCGGTTCGCCGTTCGGTGCGGTGCCCACCCGCTCGCTGTCGCGCGATGACGACGACGAGCCGCCCGTGTTCGGCGGCCCATACACCTGTCCACCGGGCGGGCGGGCCGGGATACGGGGCGCCGCGGGCGGCGGCGGGCGTTCGGCTGGCGTGGTGATGATCGGTGTGGCGGGCGGCGGGGGCAGCGGTTTGGCGGGCACGGGTGGCAGCGGTTCGTCGGGGGCGGGCTGCGGCGGCGCAGGTTGGTTTTCGGTCCGTTGGGGCTCTGGGCTGCCTGGTGCGGGCGCCTCATCGGCAATCTCGCTGGCCTCCAGGTTGACCACGGTGATGCGCGTCTGGCTGTCTTCGCTCGGGGCTTCCACACCAAATGAGAGCAGCATGAGCAGCAAGATCGCCGGGATTAGAACCGCCAGGCCGATGGCAAGCGCGCGTCGTCCTGCCCCGATATTGAGCGCTTCGACGGGGAGGGGGGCTGGAACAGGGTTCAGCGGAAGCAATCTTTGGTGGCGGCGTCCGCTGGCACGAGCCGAAGCGGTGTTTGCGGGGGATAGTGGCGCGCCACATCTTTGACAAGGGCGGGTGCCCGGCCCAGACGCTGCGACGCAATTTGCAAGCCTAGCGCAGGACCGCCTGATACCTCGGGTCCAGATTGATGGCCTGTTGTTCATCGGCGCTCGCGCGTTTCGCATCGCCATATTTTCGCAGCAAGACGGCGCGGTTGTAATAGGCGCGCGCCGATTTCGGCGCCAATCTTATGGCACGGTCGAGATCGGCTATTGCGGCCGCGCTGTCGCCTTGCCGGTCATGGGTAATGCCGCGATTGAGATAGGCGGCGGAAAGGTCGGGCGCGATGGCAAGCGCCGCGTCGAACGCTGCGATAGCCTTGTCCAGATCACCACTCCACGCCTGTCTCAGGCCTTCGGAAAGATGGATGTCGGCCTGGCTCCGCACGGCTTTTGCCGCCCTGTCGGCGAGCTTGCGGCACTGCGACAAGGCGCGGTTCGGGTCGTTGACCGTGCAGGCGTTCCAGTCGCCGCGCCGCACGGGCTGGCTGGGCGCGATGCGCGCGCCGGTGACGACGATCGACCCTTCGCTTGGGCTGGAATATTGTTCGGACGACACCACCGACACCGCGACCGGGGATTCCTGCACGGCTTGCGGCGAAGCGCGTCCCTGAACCACGATGGCCGCGGCATCTTGCGTGTCCATCACGCGCGGGGGTGCGGCGGGGGCAGCCTGGCGGGGCGGCATCGGCTTGGCCGCCGCCACGCTGTCGTCCGACCGGGGCGGCGGTAGAGCGATGTCGGAGGTGTCCGGCGTCGCCAAAGGCGGCGTCACCGCCCGCATCGCCACCGGCGGCGCCGCGGCGACTATTTTGACGCGCGCCGCATCATCGTTCGCGCCGGATGCGATCCGCTCCTCCGCCACAGGAACCGGTGAAATCGGCGATTGCCACGCGAACGGCAGGCTGATCGCGGCCACCAGCGCGGCGGCGGCGAACAGCCCCGCCTGCGGACGGCGGAGCGTGGTCCACCACGGCGCCGGTGGCCGGACGGGGTCACGTCCTGCGGCGGGCATTCCGTCGAAGCGCGCGAGGGCTTCTGCAATCGCAGCTTCACGGCGCTTCGGCGCGGGCGGCGGCGCTTCTGGCAAGACCGCCCTGACATCGTCGTCGCGCATCATCGGCGTTTCCGGTCAGCCGCCCGGCTTTCCCGATGGCGCCGAGCGACGCCGAGGGGGAGGCCTGGAATGAGGGGCAGGGGCGTCGGCATTATCGGGTCTTATACGCAGAAATGAGCGGCGGTCGATACAGCGGCGCCGGTACCCGATCGCCGCTGCATCCTGACGTTGGCAGCAAAGCCGCCGCCCTCACCGCTCCAGTCGTGCCAATGCGCCGGCTGATTTTGCGGCGCGGACCAGATTGACCAATTCCATGCGATAGCCATAATCGTCACGGCCCCGCGCGCCGCCGACAATGTGCAGCACGTCGTCATAGGTCATCGATCCGTTATAGCGGCCGCCGCGCAGCAACTCGGCAAAAGATGCGACCCCGGCGGCGAAGCGCGCGTCCTGCGGCGCATCCTCGAAACGCGCGAATTCGACCATGCGGTTGATCGGCGTCGCGATCAGTTGGCTGGTCGCCGATTTGGGCAATTTGTAGCGGATTTTGACAAAGCCATATTCCCCGGCTTGCCCCGCCGCCGCGATCCGCGGGGCGGGCTGGGAATAGCGCAGGTCGCCGTTGGCACGCGGCCCGCCGACGGGCACGATTTCATAGATCGCGGTGACCGTCTGGCCCGACCCGACATCGCCGGCGTCGATCTTGTCATTGTCGAAATCCTCACGCTTCAGCATCCGCGTTTCATAACCCACCAGCCGATATTCGGCGACGGTGGCGGGGTTGAATTCGACCTGGATTTTCACATCCTTGGCGATCGGGAACAGCGTCGAGGTCGCTTCGTCAACCAGCGTTTTGCGTGCTTCGCCGATGGTATCGATATAGGCTGCGGCGCCATTACCGTTCTGGGCCAGGGTCTGCATCAACGCGTCGTTGTAATTGCCCATGCCAAAGCCGAGGACCGAGAGGAAAATACCCTTGCCGCGCTCGCGCTCGATATAGCCCTTGAGCTCGTTCCGGTCGGTGATGCCGACGTTGAAATCGCCGTCGGTCGCCAGAATGACCCGGTTGACGCCGCGTGGATCCAGATTGCGTTCGGCGAGGGCATAGGCCTGGCGGATCCCTTCGGCGCCCGCGGTGCTGCCGCCCGCGCCAAGCTGGTCGAGCGCGGCCAGGATTTTGCTCTTCTGACCCGCCGGGGTCGGCTCCAGCGCGGTACCAGCACCACCCGCATAGGTAACGATCGATACCCGGTCATTGGCGTCGAGTTGTTCGAGCAGCATCGCCAGCGACTGTTTGACCAGCGGCAGCTTGGCCGGGTGGTTCATCGAACCCGACGTATCGATCAGGAAAACCAGATTGGCGCGGGGCCGTGTTGCACGCTCGATCGCATAGCCTTTGATCCCGACGCGGACGAGTTTGCGGCCTTTGGTCCAAGGGCTTGGAAACACCGCAACATTGGTGCTGAAGGGTCGCTGGGCGCTTTGCGCTGGGGCATAGTCATAGGGAAAATAATTCACCAGTTCCTCGGTCCGCACCGCGGCGGGCTGGGGCAGGACATTCTGGTTCAGCGAAGCGCGAACGAAGGAATAGGACGCGGTGTCGACATCGATCGAAAAGGTCGACACGGGTTCGTCGCGCGCGATCTTGAAGATATTCTGCTCGGCCGCCGTAAATTTGTCGCGCCCGACGTCCTGGTAATAGGGTGTCGTCACATCGCCGCGCGGCGGCGCATACAGCGAGTTGCCCGTCACCATCACGTGCCGCGCGGCCGGGGGCGGTGCGGCGGAGAGATTTTCAGACGAAACGACCGATATGGCGACCGGCGTGTCGTACACCGCGTCGCTCGCGCGGCGTCCGGTCACGACGATAGCCCCCGAATCCTGCTCGACCGCGGGGGCTTCGGCGGTGGTGACAATATCGGGCGACGGGGCCGATGCGGGCGAGGCAATATCGTTCGACGGCGAGCAGGCGGTGACGAGCGAGATAGACAGGCCTGCGGTGAGCATCAGATGAAAGCGGGACATGGAGTGCCTCCCTGGCAACAGCGGTGCAAAATTGCCCGCATGTGCCTGAGATGTGTCGGCGCCGGAAATCCTTGGCAGCCGTGCGAAAAAAATTGCGGCAAGATGTGGGGTCAGGCGTCCAGACCGCCTTTGGGCGCGAGTTGGCGCCGGATCTCGTGCATCCGCCACGACACCGTCGTTTCGGCGATCCCCAAAATCTGCGCCGCCTCGCCATGCGTCAGTTGCTGCGCGGCAACCAGGATCGCGGTGTCGCGAAGTTCGGGTTTCAACCGGGCGATGGCACTCTCGATCCAGATCGCGTCATAAAGATCGCGGCCGTCCGGTCCTTTGGCAAGACCGGCCATCACGCCCAGCTTGCCGGTAAAGCGCGCAAAGGCCGAGCGCCGCCGCCGGAAATCGCGGCAGGCGTTATAGACGATAGCGCACAGCCAGGTCGTGAATTTGGCGTCGCCGCGGAAATTGCTTAGCCTTTCGGCAAGGATGCAGCAGACGTCCTGCGCAATGTCGTCGGCGTCGGCGCGTGACCCCGTCAAATGCCAGGCGAGACCGTGGATGCGGTCGTAGTGGCGCCGGAGCAATGCAGCGAAGGCGTCGCGATTCCCCGCCACTGCCGCCTTTATGATCGAGGCATCGTCGGCCTCAGCCATGCGGTAGCGCCATGGGCACCGGGCAGTGATCAGCGCTACCGGTGGACGGCAAGCGCCTCACAGGCCAAACTGATCCCCCGCATCGCGCCATCGCTGCAGTTGTGCCTCAACCGGTTGACGAAGACCATCGCATATTGGTGCACTGCCGAAGTGTCAGTGATGTTCATATTGTTGGAGCGCCGTCGTGCGGTCATACGGCGTCAGGCTGTCGATCCGGCGCTGCTCGACCTTGTCCAGCCAGTTGGGATCGGCAAGCAGCACCCGGCCCAGCGCGACGAGGTCGAATTTACCGCGCTCGAACATCGCCACCAGATCCTCCTCGCCCGAGCTGTTGCAGCAATGGTCGTGGACCAAACGCTATCCGGGCCGCGAAGAAACGCAGAACTACATGCGCTTTTGAACCGCGCGAGGAAGCCGAACGCGAATGGACCGCCGCGACCGCCAACATCCACGGCCAGACCCTGATGGCGCAAGAGGACAAGGTCATTTCATGGATGATGGGCGCCAATCGCGACGACAAGGGCGCGCGAGTGCTGATCTATTTCGGCGGTGCCAATCTTTATGACGACGCGCTGGACCAGTCGGCCGCCGAAGATTTCCCCGAACTGGCGTTCAAGACGCTCGGGTAGGGCGTTCACCGCGCCAAAGCACAGGCTTGCCTTTTGTTCGGCTGGTCAAATGAAACAGGCGGCAGCGGTCGCAGCGATAAGATCGCAGCTCCGCTGCCGCGTCCCGGGCGACGGCAATCGCGTCCGCCGCCGTTGGGTACGACCGCTTCCTTTTGCAGATGCTGAGCCTGGTTCGCATTTCGCCTCGGGACAAGGAATGGCTCGGCCGACCGCGCCAGCATCGCACATGACAGCGAAACGCCGACAGCGCTAGGCCGGGGGCTTGCGATCCGTCAAACCTCGGCGTGGCCGCTGCCGGTGGGTTTACTGGTTTCGCCACTCCGACGTCCTCACCGCACCGCCTCAGCGCGGATTTCGGGGGACCGGAACGATCCATTTTCCGGCGCCGCGGCCCGGTCTGGATCGAACGCTTGAAATGCGACGAGTTGAGCCACTCTGCTCCATTTCTGGACAGGAATTTAAGGACTTGGTATCATCTGCCAGCCCAAATGGCGGTTATGGTCCAAACAGGGGCAACTTCGGGCGCGATCCTTTTGCGCCGCTTGGCGTTGGCGTCGGTATTTGTCGCGGGCGCGTGCCTCGTGCATGTCGGTGCGGACGATCTCGCGACTTTCGCGCTGATCGCTGGCGCCGTCGGGTGCGGCTGGGCCGGTTCGGCCTGGCGGCATGACTGGAAACTCTGGCGCCTGTCGCAGCGGCTGGAAATGATTTCCGGCGAAAGCCAGAAAATCGTGATCGCCGACAGGCTGGCGGAAAATGCCAAAGGTCTGGAAATCGCACTCGCGACCATTGAGCGCCGGTTGATCGAACGCCATGGCGTCAGCGGTTTGCCGACGCGCGAGCCGCTGCTCGACCAAATGCAACGCGATGGCTCGGGCGTGCTCGGCACCTTTGCCCTCGACGACTTCGAGCGGCTGGCCGGATTTGATCCTGCGCTCGCCGAACGGGTGCTTTTGGAAATCGTCGGGCGCATTGTTCGAATGGTACCGCCCGAACGCTTGATAGCGCATGTCGATCAGGGGCATTTCGCAATCTGGTACGGCAAGACCATCGATCCGTCGCTGGCGCGATCAGAGATTGATGCCATCGCCTATGCCCTTGGCGGCCGGGTGATCATCGGGCAGCGAGAGATATTGCCCAGCATTGCAACGCGCTGTGCGGCCCTGGTGGACGGCATAACGCCGCAGCAGCTGCTGACGCGAACGCTGGCGTCCTTCGCGCTCCAGGATGTGCCTGAAACGCACGAACATAGTGTCCAGGCGATCGCGCAGATCCAGCACCGCTATGCAATGGAACAGGATTTGCGCGGCGCGATCGGGCGCAACGAATTTCAGTTGTTCTTTCAGCCGCTGATCGACGCGAGCTGGCAATGTGTCACCGGCGCCGAAGCGTTGATCCGCTGGAATCATCCCGAGCGTGGGAACGTGCCGCCGTCGCTGTTCATTCCGATCGTCGAGGCCTCGGGTCTGGCGGAAGAGGTCGGGCTGTGGGTTCTCAACGCCGCGGCGCGGCAGGCAAGCGAATGGGAGGGCGGGCAATTCGGGCCGCTCCGGATCGCTGTCAATATTTCGGCCAACCAGCTTCACAATCCGAATTTCGCCGCGTTTCTGAGCCGGACACTGCACAATCATTCGCTCGATCCGGAGTGCCTTGAGATCGAGCTGACGGAGGGGGTGGCGAGCACCGACGATGCCGGACTCGCGCGTCTGTTTGCCAAGATACGGGCGCTGGGGGTGATGATCGCGATCGATGACTTCGGTACCGGCTATTCCAGCTTCAGCACACTGCGCCAACTCACCTTCGACAAGATCAAGATCGACCGCGAGTTCGTGACCGAGGTCCATCGGCGTCCGCAAAGCCAGGCCATCTGTCAGAGTATCCTCGCGCTCGGCCGCGGGCTCGACATCCGGGTTCTCGCCGAGGGGGTCGAAACCGCCGAGGAATATGGTTGGTTGGTCCGGCACGGCTGCCGCCATTTCCAGGGCTATTATTTTTCGCGTCCGCTGTCGGCCGCGGATTTCGCGACGTTCATCAACGACCGGGCGGGCCTTGCGGCGTTGCTCCGGTCGGCCAATCCAGTCCCCCAGATCGAGAGAATGACATTATGACGACCGCCGTTCACAACAGCCTGCGCCGACATGTCCGGTATGGCATCATATTGACGGCGATGTTCGCTGTCGCGGGATGTGCAAGCGGTCCCAAACCGGGCGCCGTGTCAGGGCCAGCGAGTAGCGCGCAGAGCATCGATACGATTGCGGAATATCTGAACCAGGGCGACGTGTCGTCAGCGCGCAAGCTGATCAAGGCCGGGCTGAAGCGCGACCCCAACAATGCGTCGCTGGCTCTGCTCCGCGATTCGATCGCGCGCGATCCGGTCGAACTGCTCGGGCCGCAATCCTTTGACTATGTCGTGCAGCCCGGCGACACGCTTGCAGGCATCGCGCAACGGTATCTGGGCAACCGGCTGATGACCTATCAGCTCGCCCGATACAACGGGATCGAAAAGCCAATAGTGCTGGCAGCAGGACAGACATTACGGATCCCCGGCGCCAAGCCGGCACCGGCACGGCGTGCCGCGACGCCTGCGCCGACGCCGAAATCGGCGCTGCCCGCGACGCGGGCGCAGCCGCCGAAACAGGCCGTGGCGCCGCCCGCTGCGCGCGCCAACCCCGCGGCGGCGCGCCAGCTGCGGACTCAGGGTCTGGCCGCGCTCAACAAAGGGTCGGCGGCGCGCGCGGTGCAGTTGCTGCGGCGTGCCTCGACTCTCGATCCTGACAATGCGGTCATCAGAGCGGATCTGGCGCGCGCCGAACGGATCGAGGCGACCGTCCGGTCGCGCCGCTAGCGGTGTTTCAATCTTTGCCCGTTATGACGGGTGATCAACAGGGTGCAATCGGATGAAATCGCTGGGACGCTACAGTATCGAGGGCCGCTTGGGCGAAGGCGCGATGGCCGACGTCTATCGCGCCGTCGACCCGAGCATTGGCCGCAAAGTGGCGATCAAGGTGCTCAAGCCCGAATATGCGCGCAACCCCGGTCTCAACATCCGCTTTCTGCGCGAAGCGCGCGCCGCGGGGGCGCTGAGTCATCCCAATATCGCCACGATTTACGAGGTCGGTGAGGAAGATGGCATCGCCTATATCGCCATGGAACTCATCGAAGGGCAGCCGCTCGACACGTTGCTGCAGGCCAATGGCCGGATGCCGTACGAACGCGTGCTGGTGCTCGGCCAGCAACTCGCCGGCGCACTCGCCTACGCGCATGGGATGGGCGTCGTGCACCGCGACGTCAAACCGTCGAACATTCTGCTGACCAACGACGGCCGCACCGCGAAGCTGGTCGATTTCGGCGTCGCGCGCATCGACGATCCCGATCCGGACGGCGACAACGATCATCTGGCACAGACCCAGTTCGGGCAGATGATCGGAACGCCGCGTTACATGAGCCCCGAACAGGCGCTCAGCCTTCCCGTCGATCATCGCTCGGACCTGTTTTCGCTGGGCATCGTGCTGTACGAAATGGTGACCGGCAAGGCGGCGTTCCCGGGCATTGGCCTGGCGACGCTGGCGATCCAGATCGCGCAAGAGCGGGTTGAACCGATCGAGCGGTCGGCCAGCGACTGTCCGCCGGGGCTGCGCTTTGTCATCGACAAACTATTGTCGAAAAAGCCCGAACAACGCTTCGCCGATGGCGACGCGGTTCGCAAAGCGATCATGCGCGAAATGAGTGCGCGCGAGGACACCGCGGCGCCCCGGCGGGGACTGTCGCTGCGCGTCAAACTGCCACTCTTGCTGGCGACGGTCACATTTGCGGTGCTCGCAATCTGCGGTGCGTTGATCAGCACGCGCGAAGATCGGGCGTTCGAGGCAATGGCCGCCACGTCGGGCCGGACAATCGCGGCGTTTGTCGCGAGCAACGCCGGGGTTGTTGCCGTCGACAATGCCGGGCTGCCTGCCGATCAGCAGGACTGGGGGGCGCTGCAGGCCTTTGTCACCAGCGCCGGCGAGGACCGCGAAATTCGCGCCATGACCGTCGTCGACGGCGATAATATTATCCGCGCCGCCACCGACGGCCGCCGGGTCGGGGCGCGATATGCCGCGCCGCAAGGTGAAGCGCGCGTTGGCGCGGCCAATGGCGCCCTCGTCAGCTATGTCGGTGCCGACCAGGATGCCGGGATGCGGATTGTTCAGCCAATCCGCTATGCCGGGGCAAGCTATGGCAAGGTCGATGTCGTCGTCCGCACCGAGGCCCTTGCCGCCGCGGCGAACAACACGCGTTGGCTGCTGGTGATGCTGTCGCTCGTCGTCATGGCCACCGTGATGGTCGTCGGCTATTTGAGCGGCGCTGCGGTCACGCGTCCGCTCGCGCGGCTTCGCAAGGCGCTTGATGAGGCCGCAAAATCCCGTTTCGCGCTGCGTATTTCGCATCGACGCGGTGACGAGTTCGGGGCTGCTTTCGATGCCTTCAATCGCGCAGCCGGCGTCGCTGAGGAAAATTTCGCGGGCGGTGCACCGAGCGACGACGCCTCGCTGCTCGCGACCCGGATCGCCGAACCGCCTGCCGCCTCGGCGCCCGTACGCCAGGTCGCCTGAGGAAAATCTTAGCCATGTTCATGTTGCAACTTTTCGAGCGCGGCGACGAAATCCATCCGGTCGATGCCCGGCTGCTGCGCGAAGGCGTGTTGCGGGTCGGCCGCGACAACAAGGCGGATTGGTCGATTCCCGATCCCAATTGCGCCTTGTCGCGCACCCACTGCGAATTTTCCGTGGCGCCGGACGGACTGATCTTGCGGCCGCTCGGTGCCAATGGCGTGTTCAACGCGGCTACCGGCGAACGCCTTCCCGACCAGGCCGACGTCCCGGTCGCGCTGCCGTTCGCCATCCGGCTCGGCGACTTTCGCATCGTCATATCAGAAGCGCCGCACGGTGACATTGCCGGTCAGGAGACGCGCACCATGGTGCTGACGCCACCACTCGGTAATTCGATCGACGTTCCCAGCGACTGGACCGACACCGACACCGGCACCGGCATCGAAACCGCCGTCGCGGTGCGTCCCGCGGCGGCGGCGATCACCACCGGCTCGCTGCTCGACGCATTTTGCGAAGGCGCCGGCCTTGATGCTTCGCTGCTGGCGCGCGAGGATCCGGTTGAGATCATGCGCCGTGTCGGCGGCGTCTATCGCCAGATGGTGCTGGGTGT
This sequence comes from Sphingopyxis sp. BE259, assembly GCF_031457495.1. Classification (NCBI taxonomy): domain Bacteria; kingdom Pseudomonadati; phylum Pseudomonadota; class Alphaproteobacteria; order Sphingomonadales; family Sphingopyxidaceae; genus Sphingopyxis; species Sphingopyxis sp. BE259. The sequence continues at coordinate 2,295,014 of NZ_JAVDWM010000001.1, read as the reverse complement.
CGGGGATCTGATGAGTGAGCGCGATCACGCGCGCTCGCAGTATCAGATGACGCGAACGACCATCGGCAGCGCCGACAACAATCCCTTCAAATGGGCTCCGACCCAGCGCCTTGCGATCGATCTGATTCTGGGCGGATCGCACGGGTTCCTTTCAGGTCCGGCGGCGCTGCAATCGTCGTTTCGCGACATCAAACGGCATCTGGTCGCCACCTTCGCCGGGCTGCGCGGCAGTTTGCAGCAGGCGATTGCCTGCTTTGACCCCGATCGCCTTGGCGGCGATGCGCCCGGCCGGTCGCTGTTCCAGAACCGGGCCGCAGCGCAGATCAAAGAGCTGGAAAGGCGCCATACCGATCTGCTCGAAGAGATCGAAGGCAGAAAATCGGGAGTGCTCGATCGGGCATTTGTTCAGGCCTATGGCGTCGCCGACGCCGCCGCGACGGATGATCGCGAATGAATTTTTTCCGCATCTTCGGCCGCGGCGATGCGGTGAGTAGCAATGGCGCCATAGGCACCCTCCAATCGGTCGCCCGCACCCACGTCGGTCACGTCCGTGCTGTGAACGAGGATCGGGTTCTCGATTTGCCCGCGGCCGGACTGTGGGCAGTGGCGGACGGGATGGGCGGTCATCAGTCGGGCGATGTCGCGGCGCAGATTGCGGTCGATGCGCTGGCGGATCTGGCGGGCAGCGGGCGGGACTTGTGCGGCGACGATATTCTTGCGACGCTGCAATGTGCAAACACCCGGATATACGACCGCTTTCCCGATACCGAACGCCGCAGCGGAACGACCATCGTCGCTGCCTTGCTGACCGATGGGGCGCTGGAGATTTTCTGGGCGGGCGACAGCCGCGCCTACCAACGGCGATCGGGCATATGGCACCTTTTGACCCGCGATCACAGCGTCGTTCAGCAAATGGTGGATGCGGGGGCGCTGTCAGCCTCCGCGGCGGCGGGTCATCCTAAAGCCAATGTGATCACGCGGGCGCTCGGCGTGCACGCGGAGGTCGTTATCGATCGGCTGGTGACGACGTTCGGCGCCGGTGACGCGATCATGCTTTGCTCTGATGGCGTCTCGCGCAGCCTGCGCCTGCAAACGCCCGGCGCCGCGTCGGCGGAAGCGCTCGCGCAGTCAGTGCTTGATCAAGCTCTGGCCCATGACGGCAGCGATAACGCCAGCTTGGTGCTGATCGTCGCGAGCGGCGGTTGATTGCCGACCGACCGCAACCCGCCGCGTCGGGTCGTCAGCGATGATAGAGGCGGACAGCGCCGCCGCTGGCTCCGGCGCCGGGCGGCGTAAACACTGTAACGGCGGCGGGCAGGACGCGGAAATGAGCGGGCGTTGCGGTCACGATTTCACCATCGGTGTTGATCGGCATCGGACGCCGCGTTTCAATGTCGAATTCCACGCAACGCGCGGTCCGCACTTCTTTCCACGCCCCGTGCGTGCCGGTACGAAAGGCACGCGCCATCAGGGCCGATTTCCAAAGGTTCGGCATCTCCAGGCTGTAAAGATCCAGCGTGCCGTCATCGATCGCGGCGGTTTCTTCGATGACATTCCCGCCGCCATACAGGCGGCCGTTGCCGATCGCGATCTGGTATGTCCTGACCTGCGTCCCGCTGCCCTTTTCGACGATCCGCGCACGAAAGCGCCGGGCGCCCGCCAGGATACGGAGCGCTGCAACGGCATAGCCAAGCCGTCCGAACCGCTTCTTGATGTCGGGATCCAGGTTCTGCGCCAATTCGCTGCTCAGGCCGATACTCGCGACATTGAAAAAGGCGTGGCCATTGACCGTTCCGACATCAATCTGTCGTTTGTGGCCAGCCACGATCACGTCGGCTGCCGCCGCGAAGTCGAGCGGGATTGCCAGCGTCCGCGCAAGGTCGTTGGCGGTTCCCGCCGGAATGATGCCGAGCGGCAGACCGCTTTCGATCACCGCGGGCGCCGATGACGAGATCGATCCGTCGCCGCCGCATACGACAATCGCATCCGCCGCCTGATGCAAGCGGGTGATGTCCCGTGCGATCTCCGGAAGATTTTCGAACGGCTCGACCGTGACCGCAAAGCCGCCGGCTTCGAGCCGGGTGCGCACCGGCGCCAACGCGCCGTCGCCCTGCCGCGCCTTGGCATTGTGGAGGAGCAGGATACGTTTGCCGAAAGGCGAGGGCATAGAATAAGACCAATCGCAGGAAAAAGGGCGAGGAATGTCTTGCTATAACCGATCCGCGTCCGAAACCAGACCGTCGGAAACGGGGATCGGCGACCGGCCGGACAATCACGGCGGTGTGATCGTCAGCAAGCACGGCGGATCGCCGTCCGTCAAACCGAAAGCGCAATGACATGTTCCCCGGCGGGGAAAATTGCCGTCAAATTTTGGGGAAAGAAATGGTGGACGCACTAGGGCTCGAACCTAGGACCCGCTGATTAAGAGTCAGCTGCTCTACCAACTGAGCTATGCGTCCACTGCCGGGTTGCGGCGCGCTTTGCGGCGGCGAGTTATCCTCTTTGCTGCGAAGCGAGCGGCCCGCTATCATGGTGTTGCGGGGATGGCAATGGCTGGCGCGAAGATTTTTCTCAATGGAGGCGGCGCGTCCCTGTTTTGCTGTCGTTTTCAATCGCCAAAATGATGCCGACGCAGGTCATGATCGTCAGCATCGACGATCCGCCATAGGAAAACAACGGTAGCGGGATGCCGACGACGGGCGCCAGCCCCATCACCATCATCAGGTTGATTGCGATGTAGAAAAAGATCGTCATGGTCAGCCCCGCGGCGGTGAGTTGGCCAAAGCGGGTGCGCGCTTTCAACGCGACGCGCGTTCCCCAACGCAGCAGCAGGAAGAAAGCAAACAGCAGCCCCAGCCCGCCGATCAGCCCCCATTCCTCGGCCATGGTGGCGAAGATGAAATCGGTATGCCCCTCGGGCAGATAGTCGAGGTGGCTTTGCGACCCGTTGAGAAACCCCTTGCCGCCAATCCCGCCCGACCCGATCGCAATCTTTGACTGGCTGATATGATAACCGGCGCCGAGCGGATCGCTTTCGGGGTCGAGAAAGATCAGCACGCGCTTTTGCTGGTAATCGTGCAGGAACGAGAACAGCACCGGCAGCGCCGCGGCGCCGGCGATCGCGGTGCTGCCAAACCACCAGAACGGCAACCCGGCAGCAAACATCACCACCACCCCGCCGATGCAGATCGACAGGGCGGTGCCAAGGTCGGGTTGCAGCATGACGAGCGCGGCGGGCAGGCCGATCATCACGAGCGCGGGCCACAAGGCGGTCCAGCTGCGCGTGTTGCCTGGCGGCAATTGCGCGTAGAAGCGGGCCAGCGCGACAACGATCGTCACCTTCATCAGTTCGGAGGGCTGTAGGTTCATGAAGCCGAGGTTCAGCCAGCGCTGGCTCCCCCCGCCAACAAAACCAAGCAGTTCGACCCCAATCAGCAGGATGAGCACGCCGATGTAGGCGAGGTACGAAAAATCCTCGAAAATGCGGATAGGGAAGCGTCCCAGGATCATCGCCACGGTCAGGAAGACGAGGAAGCGGATGGTCTGCTGCATCGCCCACGGCGTGAAACTTCCGCCCGCCGCCGAATAGAGCACGAGGATGCCGAAGCCCGTGATGGCGCTGAGCAGCGCGATCAGCTTCCAGGGGATGCGCTGGATGGCGGGCGGCACGACGATCATTGCGGCAGCTCCGGGTTGGGATCGCTCGACGCGCCCGATTTCCACGCCGCATAGTCGCGGTCCATCCGTTCCTTGATGTTGCCACCCCATCCGGCCTCGAACGTCTCGAGCGCCTCCATTGCTTTTTCGCGGTCATAGAGGAAGGTGAAGATATCCTTGGCGATCGGCGCCGCGGCGCGCGAGCCGCCCATGCCGTGCTCGATCACCACCGACGCGGCGTAGCGCGGGTTTTCAACCGGCGCAAAGCAGACGAACAGCCCGTGGTCGCGATATTTCCACGCGCCGCTCTGGCCGCGTGAGCCCGAGGCCAGACCGCGCACCTGCGCGGTGCCGGTCTTGCCGCCCATCGTGATGCCGTCGAGCGGCAGGCGGCTACGCACCGCGGTTCCGGCGCCGTTGACGACGCGGTCCATCCCGGCGCGCGCGACGGCAAGGGCTTCGGCTGAGAAAGGTAGCGGCTCGTTGCGAAATTCGCGATTGATCAGGCGAGGGTACAGCCGCCGCCCCGACGCGATCCGCGCTGTCATTACTGCCAGCTGCAGCGGATTGACGCTGACATAGCCTTGGCCGATCACCGCGTTCAACGAATCCGATGCCGACCATTTTTGGTCATAGCGGCGCATCTTCCATGCGCTGTCGGGGATGGTGCCATACCGCTGGTTGCTACCCGCGAGCTGGAATTCCTCGCCCAGCCCGAGCAGCTTGGCGGTCGGCGCCATCGCGTCATAGCCGAGCCGGTGGGCGAGCCAGTAGAAATAGCTGTTGCAGCTTTTTTCGATCGCGGTCGGCATATCGACACTGCCGTGCGTGCCCAGGCAGCGGAAGAAGCGGTTGCCGAGCCGATAGCCGCCGATGCAGGTGTGCCGCTCGCCCGGATCGATGCCATGCTGGACCGCCGCGATCGCCGCCATTGGTTTCAGCGTCGATCCGGGCGGATACAGCCCGCGCGTTGCCTTGTTGATCAGCGGCTGGTGATCGTCGGCACGCAGCCAGCTATATTCGCTGTTGCTGATCCCGTCCGAAAAGCTGTTCGGATCGAAACTGGGCATCGAGATGAACGACAGGATGTCGCCGGTCAGGCAATCGATGACAACGACGGCGCCCGACTCGCCGCCCATCCGCCGCGCCGCATATTCCTGCAAATCGGCGTCGATGGTCAGGTGGACGGTCTTGCCCTGGACGTCGGGCTGGGTATCGAGGTCGCGCACGACGCGGCCGCCAGCGGTAACCTCGACCCGCCGTGCACCGGGCTTGCCCTTCAGCATCGGCTGGAAATATTTCTCCAACCCGTCCTTGCCGATCCGGTATCCGGGCGTGATGTACAGCGGATCCTTGGCCTTTTGATATTCTTCGGCGTTTGGGGCGCCGACATAGCCGATCAGATGACCGACCGCAGCGCCGGTGGGATAGTTGCGCGCAAAGCCGCGCTGGGGAGCGATGCCGGGCATTTCGGGCAAGCGGACCAGGATCGACGCATATTCGGCCTCGGTCATGTCTTCGGCGACCGCGACCGGTTGGAACCCCGATGCTGCCTTCAGGTCGCGGTTGATCCGGTCCATCGCATCACCGTCAAGCCGCAGCAACGTCCGCAATTGGCCCAGCACCAGCTCCTTGTTGTGCAAGCGGTCGGGAATGATGTCGATGCGCAAGCTGACGCGGTTGTTCGCCAGCGCCTTGCCATGGCGATCGACGATCCACCCGCGCCGCGGCGGCACCAGCGTCAGATTGACCCGGTTGCTTTCCGATTCCAGCACATAACGATCATTGTCGACGACCGAGATATAGGCCATGCGGGCCGCCAGCGCGACGCCCACTGCGGCCTGCGCGCCGCCCACGACAAGCGCGCGGCGGGTGAAGGTGAGTCCCCTCCAGGCTTCGGTAATGGGCGGGTTTTTGCGCGACATCTGGTTTCTGACTAACGGGGTTATCGGCGCTTCAGGCGGAAATTGTCAAACTTGCCGGTCAACCGCATGAACAGCGGGACGAGCAGCGCCGAAATGATGATTTGCGGCACCACCAGCCCCAGCACGCGCCCGGTCGCCGCATCCGGATGGACGATCAGCGCCGCCAGCGACTGGATGATCGCAATCAGCAAGGCCGCGATCGCCCAGTCGTGCAGGAAACCGCGCCAATAAATGCGTTGCGACGAATAATGGATCGCAATGCTGGCCAGCGTCCACAGCCCGACCGCGGTGCCGATCGGCTGACCGCTGAACAGATCGTCCCATAATCCCAGCGGCAGGCCGATCCACACCGGCCACATTTCGGTGCGCAGCAATTGCCAGCACAGAAAGAACAGCAGCCCCAGCGGCGGCAGCACCGGCGAATTGGCGACCAGCGGCAGCATCAGCGGCAGCGCCGAGGCGAGCATCACCGTCGCCACCGGCACGATCCGCATACGCCACAGCGAGGCCGGTTCGCCCAGACGCGGCGCGGCGCGATTGTTCATGGGGCGGCACCTGCGGGTGCTGCGGGCGGCGGGGCAGGGGCCGCTTGAGCCTCTATATTGTCGGGGGTGTAGGGGCGCAGCACCGATACCGCATCGACCTTGCCGGGGTCGGCGAGGGGGCGGGCGAGGGCGCCGTCGTCCTGGCGCCGCACGACGATCGCGACCGGGATGTTCGGCGGATAGAGGCCGCCAGTGCCCGAAGTAACCAGGATGTCGCCGGGCTTGAACGGATTGTTGGCGATGTTGAGGGTGCGAATGTCCAGATCGCCGTTGCCGCGGCCATAGGCCAGCGCGGGCAGGCCATCGCGGGCGCGGCGGACGGGGACGATGTTGTCGACGTCGGTCAGCAGCAGCACTTGCGACACCGACGGGCCGCTGCTGAGAATGCGGCCGATCAGCCCGTCGGCGCCGCGGACTGGCTGACCTGCGGTCACGCCCAGATTGCGCCCGATACTGAGCAGCGCGATGCGCTTGCTGCTGGTTGAGGTCGACGTGAGCAGATAGCCGTTGGCAAGCGCCGTCTTGTCGGTTTCCTGCAGCTTGAGCAGGGCTTTCAACTGGCGGTTCTCTTCCTGCAGCGAGCTGGTGGCGACCAGTTCGCGGCGGGTGTCGGCCAATTCGCCGCGCAGCCGCCGGTTCTGCGACCCCGCGCTGACATAGGCACCAACGCTGTCGTCGATGCCCGAAATCGACCCGATCACCGATCGCGACACGCGCGCAACGGGCGCGGTGATTTCCTGGCTTGCCACGCGAAGCTGGGCAAAGCCGACGGGATCAACCACCGACAGGATCGCCAGCAACAGCCCCGCGACCGCGCCCGTCACCGCAATGACATAGGCAACGAACAGGCTATACTGGGCCTTGCGGGATTGCCCCGGACGCCGATGTGCCGGGCGGACCATAGTAAAGCGCTACCGTCCGATCAGGCTTGTTGGAGCACGCCGCGGAAGGCGGGATCCTCCATCGCGCGGCCGGTGCCGATCGCGACGCAGGTCAGCGGGTCTTCGGCCACCGTGACCGGCAAGCCGGTCGCATCACGCAGCAGTTCGTCGAGCTCGGCGATCAGCGCGCCGCCGCCGGTCAGGACGATCCCCTGATCGACGATGTCGGCGGCGAGTTCGGGGGCAGTGTTTTCCAGCGCGATACGCACACCCTCGACGATCGTGCCGATCGGTTCGGACAGCGCCTCGGCGATCTGCGCCTGGTTGATCGAAATTTCCTTGGGTACGCCATTGACCAGGTCGCGGCCCTTGATGTGGATCGTCAGCCCGACGCCATCGGCGGGGATACGCGCGATACCGAAGTCCTTCTTGATCCGCTCGGCGGTGGCTTCGCCGATCAGCAGATTATGGTGGCGGCGCACATAGGAAACGATCGCTTCGTCCATCTTGTCGCCGCCGGCGCGGACCGACGTGGTATAGGCCAGGCCGCGGAGCGACAGCACCGCAACCTCGGTCGTGCCACCGCCGATGTCGACGACCATCGACCCGATCGGTTCGGTCACCGGCATGTCGGCGCCGATCGCGGCGGCCATCGGCTCTTCGATCAGCCACACTTCGCTGGCGCCCGCGTTCGACGCGGCGTCACGGATTGCGCGGCGCTCGACGCTAGTCGAACCCGACGGAACGCAGATTACGATTTCGGGGCTGCGGAACGCGTTGGGCTTGCCGCCGTGCACTTTGGTGATGAAATGCTTGATCATCTGTTCCGCGACATCGATGTCGGCGATGACGCCGTCACGCAGCGGGCGGATCGCCTCGATGCTGTCGGGGGTCTTGCCCATCATCAGCTTGGCGTCGTCGCCGACCGCCTTCACCCGCTTGATCCCGTTGATCGTTTCAACCGCGACGACCGAAGGTTCGTTCAGGACGATGCCCTTGCCACGCACATAAACCACCGTGTTGGCGGTGCCGAGGTCGATCGCCATGTCTTGGGAGTTGAATTTGAACCAGCGAGAAAAGAAGGACATCGATACTGCTTCCCTGTCATCGGCACCGGGGGACCGTGCCGTCGTCGTGAACCCGCGCGCCCGGCCGGCGACAGGACCAATCAGGGAGAGATTCCGGCTCGGCTATGGGGGGCTGGCTGGACCATATGATCAAGGCTGTGCGGGTGGGTCGCGATTTGCGTCCGACTGCGCTAGGACACGCCCCATGTCAATACGTCGCCTGCCTGAAACCCTCGTAAATCGGATCGCAGCCGGTGAAGTGGTCGAAAGACCCGCCGCGGCGCTGAAAGAACTGGTCGAAAACGCCATTGATGCGGGGGCGAGTCGCATTTCGGTGCGAATCGGTGAAGGCGGAATCGCGCGGCTCGAGGTCGAGGATGACGGCTGCGGCATGACCGCCGCCGACATGGCCCTCGCGCTTGAACGCCATGCGACGTCAAAGCTGCCCGACGACGCGATTGAGGATGTCACCACGCTGGGTTTTCGCGGCGAGGCGTTGCCGTCGATTGCCAGCGTAGCGCGGCTGACGCTGGAGAGCCGGGTCGCGGGCGGTGACGGCTGGCGGCGGGTCGTCGATAACGGCGCCGTGATCGCCGAGGGACCGGCTGCGTTGGCGCCGGGCACCCGCGTCGTCGTCGAGGATTTGTTCGCGCGTGTCCCGGCGCGCCTTAAATTCCTGCGCAGCGCGCGCAGCGAATATGCCGCGTGCCTCGACGTCGTGAAACGGCTCGCGATGGCGCGCCCCGACGTCGGTTTCATCGTCGAGCACGACGGGCGGCGCGTGCTCGACGTGCAGGGCGGGCAGGACCAGCTCAGCCGCGTTGCAGCCCTGACCCAGCGCGATCTGGCGGCGAACAGCATCGGCGTCGATCTCGATCGCGGCGGCATCCAAATCGGCGGCGTCATCAGCCTGCCGACCTACAATCGCGGCATTGCCGACCATCAATATCTGTTCGTCAATGGCCGCCCGGTGAAGGACCGGCTGCTGGTCGGCGCGCTCCGCGGCGCCTATGCCGATCTGCTCGCGCGCGACCGTCACCCCGTCGTTGCGCTGTTCCTCGACGTCCCGGGCGGCGAGGTTGACGTCAACGTCCACCCGGCCAAGACCGAGGTGCGTTTTCGCGACCCGCAGCTGATCCGCGGCATGATCGTCGGCGGGCTGCGCCGCGCGCTCGACGAGCATGGCTTTCGCAGCGTCCAGCGCCCCGCCGAGGCGGCGCTGGCGGCATGGCAGCAGGAACCGGTCGCCCCGCCCGCGCCGACCCTGTTTGCCGCACATCTGCCCTATCCGCACGCCCCGGCGACGCATCTGTTTGGCGCCGATACTGATCCGGCCACCCACGCGCTGCTCCGTGACCGCGTTGTCGATTTCGCGCCGCCGCGCGATGCGCTTCCCCATGATACGTTGCCAATGGGCCGCGCCGAAGCGGCGACGGCGCCGGTTCCGCATGCCGACGCGCATCCGCTGGGCATCGCGCGCGGCCAGATTGCGCGCACCTATATCGTCGCCGAGGCCGAGGACGGGCTGGTCATCGTCGACCAGCACGCCGCGCACGAGCGGCTCGTGCTCGAACAATTGCGCCGCGGGATGAGCGGGCAGGCGGTCCCGTCGCAAGGCCTGCTCCTCCCCGAAGTCGTCGAACTCGACGAACCTGCGTGCGACCGCCTCGAAGCCGCGGCGGTGCAGCTGGCGACGCTCGGGGTCGAGCTCGAACGCTTCGGCCCCGCCGCGGTGATGGTCCGCGCGACCCCGGCGATGCTCGGCGCGATCGACTGCCGCAAACTCGTCACCGACATCGCCGACGATCTGGCGGGTTATGACGCCGCGCTCGGGCTCAACGAAAAGCTCGAACTGGTCGCCGCCACCATGGCCTGCCACGGCTCGGTCCGCGCCGGCCGCACCCTCAGCGTCGCCGAAATGAACGCGCTGCTCCGCACGATGGAGGTCACCCCGCACAGCGGCCAGTGCAACCATGGCCGCCCGACATGGGTCAAGCTGGCGATGGACGATGTCGAACGGCTGTTCGGCCGGAAATAGCCGCGCACGGAACTGCGCTTGCGCCGGGACGTTGCCTGACGACATTACGTTAGGAGCCACCCGATGAACCGACTGCGCCGCCTCGAAACCTTTGCTCGCGCGGGATGGTGCGCGCGCGGCGTCGTTTATTGCCTGCTCGCCTTTTTTGCGCTGACCAGCGCCAACGCGTCGGACGCCAGCCCGCAAGGCGTGTTCCGCGCGGTGAAGGAGATGTCGGGCGGCCCCTATCTGCTCATTCTACTGGCGATCGGTCTCGCGCTTTACGGTGCCTATCGCCTCTATGGCGCCGCACTCGACAGCGAGGGCAAGGGCGACGATGCCAAGGGTATCGCGATCCGCATCGGCTATGCGGCGAGCGGTATCGCGCATTTCATTCTGGCTTGGGCCGCCGTCAGGCTCGCCTCGGGCCAGGCCGCGGCCGGTAACGGCGAACAGGAACAGGCGGCCGCCGGGATGCTGCTCGACATGCCGCTGGGCGGCACGCTGCTCGGTGCCATCGGATTGTGCTTTCTCGCCGCTGCCGCGCATCAGGCGATGAAGGCCTGGACTACCGAGTTTATGCAGGGCGTCGCCGCCGATGCGCCCGCGTGGGTCGTCCCCGTCGGCCGTGCCGGGCTCGCCGCGCGCGCGGTGGTGTTTACGGTCATCGGCGTGTCGCTGATCCGTGCGGGTTGGTTCGGATCGGCGGGCGAGGTCAAAGGACTTGGCGATGCGCTGTCGGCGCTGACCGGACATGCCGAACTCTATCTTCTGGTCGCCGCGGGGCTGTTTCTGTTCGGTGTCCACAGCTTTGCCGAAGCGAAGTGGCGCCGTATTCGCGACGAGGATGTCGTCGCGCGGCTCAAGGCCGCCGCCCGCTAAGCCATCTTGATCCCGGCAACGCCGTTCTCGACCACCGCGGTCGCGCGCCTTGACAGCGTGTTGACGGGCGTCGTCACCTTGTCGACGACCATGAAATGTGTTTGCCACGCCTCGCGGCCCACTTCGCACACCAGATAGCCGCGCTGGTCGTTGGCGAATTTCAGTTCGGGGTTGAGCCTTAAGAACTCGTCGGTGCCGTTGCGCTTGTCGCTGCCGTCGCCACCGCTCGAAATCGAGGTTGCGACAAATTCGGCACCGACGACCTTGTCTTGTCGCACCAGGTCGCCGCAGAAATTCTGATGCTCGTCGCCGGTCAGCACGACGATATTGTCGAGGCCGCCCAGCCGCGACAACATCCGCTCGCGCGGCGCTTCATAGCCCGCCCAGCTGTCGAGATTTACGATCTTCTTCGGCTCGTCGGGCTTGCGCCGCCGGTCGAGCGACATCATCGTCACCTGCTGCGCCAGCGCGTTCCACGTTGCGCCGCCTTTCGCCAGATTCCGGTTCAGCCAGTCTTCCTGCGCGCGGCCCAATACCTGCGCGTCCTTGGCGAACACTTCGGGGCAGGCGGGTTTGAAGCCGTCGCCGCACGGCTGGTCGTCCCGGTACTGGCGCGTGTCGAGCAGCTGCATCGCCATCAGGTCGCCATAGCGGAACTCGCGGTTCATCGCGACCATGCCGCCGCGCGGCAATAGCGCCTTGCGCACCGGCATATGCTCGTACCACGCCTGCATCGCCGCCTGCTTTTTCAGCATGAAAACCTCGGGCGACGGCGCGTCGGGATCGTTCCCGGGCAGGTCGATCGACCAATTGTCGATGTCGGACACCCAATCGTTGATGATCTCATGATCGTCGAAGCTCGACAGATGCGCATGGACCGAACGCACCGCCTGCTGGTCGATGTCTAGCAAGGTTTGCGCATAAGCGGCGCGGAAATCGGTGACGTCGAACAACGCGCGTTGTTCGTATCGGCGCACCGGGCGGATCGGCAAGCCGCTGTCGTACAGATAATTCTGCTGATATTCGTAAATGAAGTCGCCATAATGATAAACGAAGGCCAGGTCTTCGCGCGCCATGTGGCGATAGGCGCCGTAAAATCCCGACTCGAAATGCTGGCATCCGGCCACCCCGAATTTCAGCGCATCGACCTTGGCACCGGGGGCGGGCAGGGTGCGCGCGCGGCCGCGCAGGCTGCGCTCGCCCGCGGCGGTAAAGCGGTAATAATAGGGACGATCGGGAAGCAGCCCCGCGACTTCGACATGGACACTGTGGGCCAGCTCGGGGCGTGCCAGCTCGGTGCCCTTGGCGACGACATCGCGAAACCCACCGTCGCTCGCGACTTCCCATTCGACCGGCACATTGGCCAGCGGCATCCCGCCGTGACGTTCCATCGGTTCGGGCGCCAACCGCGTCCAGATGACGAAACCGTCGCTCGCCGGATCGCCCGCCGCCACGCCCAGCTTGAACGGAAAATCGCGCAATATGCCCTGCGCCCGGACAATCGCCGGCGCTGCGAGACCGGCAAGGGTCGCTCCGGCAAGAAAATGGCGGCGGTTGTACATGGCTGGGCTCCCGGGGACGCGAATCGCTTCTCCTCGATAGCGGAGCCGCGCGTTACATCAATGACCGAAGCCGAACCCGCCGACGCGCGGATCAGCTGTGCAGGAAGTGCATCACATCGCCGTCGTGCACGACATAAGCCTTCCCTTCGGCGCGCAGCTTGCCCGCCTCGCGCGCCCGCGCCTCGCCGCCCAGCGCGACATAATCGTCATAGGCGATGGTTTCGGCGCGGATGAAGCCCTTCTGGAAATCGCTGTGGATCTCGCCTGCGGCTTCAGGCGCCGTGGCGCCCGTGTGCACGGTCCACGCGCGCGCTTCCTGCGGGCCGACGGTGAAGAAGGTGATCAGGTGGAGCAGCTCGTATCCGGCGCGGATGACACGCGCGAGGCCGGTTTCGTGGAGGCCCATTTCTTCGAGAAACTCCAGCCGGTCGGCCATATCCATCGTTACCAGCTCGCTTTCGATCGCGGCCGAGACGACGACGGCCTGAGCGCCCTCGGCGGCCGCCTTGGCGAATACTTTTTCCGAAAAGGCGTTGCCGTTCGCGGCGCTGCCCTCATCGACATTGCAAACATAAAGAACGGGCTTTGACGTCAGCAGCTGCGCAGTGCGCAGGACGCGGGCTTCCTCGTCGTCCTTGGGGTCGGTCAACCGTGCGGGCTTGCCTTCGCGCAGCAATTCGAGCGCTTGGCCGAGCACCGAAGCGGCGATTTTCGCTTCCTTGTCGCCCTGCGCGGCCTTCTTGGTGAAAGCGGGAACGCGCTTCTCCAGGCTTTCGAGGTCGGATAGCAGCAATTCGGTTTCGACCGTCTCGGCATCGGCGACCGGATCGACCTTGTTTTCGACATGCTGAATGTCGTCATCTTCGAAACAGCGCAGGACGTGGACGATCGCATCGACTTCGCGAATATTGCCCAGGAACTGGTTGCCCAGTCCTTCGCCCTTCGACGCGCCGCGCACGAGGCCCGCGATGTCGACAAAGGCAAGCTGCGTCGCGATGATCTTTTTGCTGCTCGCGATCGCGGCCAGTTTTTCCAATCGCGCATCGGGGACCGCGACATTGCCGATGTTCGGCTCGATCGTGCAAAAGGGGTAATTGGCCGCCTGCGCCGCTGCCGTCTCGGTCAGCGCGTTGAACAGGGTGGACTTGCCGACGTTGGGCAGTCCGACGATGCCGCATTTGAAACCCATAAAAACTCCGTATGACCGGCGTGAGGCCGGGCTTGCTGCGCCCCTAGCGCCAAGTCGACCGCGACGCCAGCGTTTGCCGTATTTGCCGAATATCGTTGCGACAGGTTCAGCCTTGCGGCTTTATCGCGGGCACCATGATGACATTCTCCCGATGGACCGCCGCCGCGCTGGTGCTGGGCCTTGGCGCGGTTGCCGCCAGTGCTGCGCCGAGCCGCTTCGAAGCCGGGGTGCTCGCCGAACTCAACCGCTTTCGCAGCGATCCTGCGGGCTATACCGACGTCCTGCGCGATTATCGCGACCGCTTCGATGGCCGATTGTTGCTCGCCGACGACGACAGCGAGATCGACATCATGACCAACGAGGGTGTCGCCGCGGTCGATGAAGCGATCCGTGACCTGCGCCGCGAAAAGCCGCTGGCGCGGTTGCAGCAAAGCGCGATGCTGGCGAATGCGGCGGCCGACCATGTCGCGGCTCAGTCACGGTCGGGCGCTGTCGGCCACTACACCCGCGGGCGCGGCCCCGGCGAGCGGATGAAAGCGCGCGGCGGCGGCCCCTATGTCAACGAAGTCATCACATATGGCCACCACAGCCCGGCAGGGGTGGTCCAGCAATTGCTGATCGACGATGGCGTCCCCGACCGCGGCCACCGGCACAGCCTGCTGCGTCCGACCCACCGCTATGCCGGTGTCGCCTGCGGCACGCACCGAGTGCACCGCACGATGTGCGTGATGCTGATGTCGCAAACCTCCGATGGCTCGCCACCGCCGCCGCCGAAACGCGCGCCCTGACGAACCGCCCGCCTGTCCCGAAAGGACAGGCGGGCGCGAACTGGCTTCTTACGCGCCGACCGGCTGGTTGTCGGTGCGTCGCACGACGATGGTCGACGACCGCGGCTGCTGCCCGGCCACCGGCCAGTTGCCCGTCGGATGCTGGATGTTGACGAAGAAGGTCCGCAGATCAGGGGTATAGGTCAGCCCAGTAATCTCGCAGCCCAGCGGGCCGACCAGAAAACGCTTCGACAATTTGGTCACCTGATCGACATGGAACATGGCGTTGTGACCGAAAGCCTGATCGATCGAGCGGCCCGATACACCTGAGTTGCCCGGGACGCTGTGATCGGTTTGGACCCACAATCGGCCCTGCGGATCGATGGCAATCCCGTCGGGGCTGGAAAAGGTATCGCCGTTGATGTTGCCGGTCAGGTTGCTGCCGCCTGCCGCCAGCGACGGATCGCCCGCGAGCAGGAAGATTTCCCAGCGGAACGTCGTCGCCAGCGGTGAATTGCCCTGTTCGCTGAACTTGATGATATGGCCGTGCAGGTTGGTCGTTCGCGGGTTCATCGGGTTGGTGACGCGGCGGCCGCTGTTGTTGGTCAGCGTCACGAATACCGCGCTGTTATCGGGCGCGACCGTGATCCACTCCGGCCGATCCATCACGGTGCCGCCCGCGACGCGCGCCGCTGACTTGCAGTTGATCAGCACATCGGCCTGGCTGTTGAAATTGACGATCGTCGGCGCCGGCGGGGTCGTGCTCTGGCTGGTGTTGCCGGGATCGGACGCCCCGGCGGCCAAGCCGTTCTGACCCACTACCAGCGCGCGCCATTCGCCGGTGCCGTCGCCGTTGAAACGCGCGACATAGAGCGTGCCTGAATCGAGTAGGTCGGTGTTCGCGGCGCGGTTCGTCGCGCTATAGGCGCGGTCGGGGACGAATTTATAGATGCACCCCGGCGTGGCATCGTCGCCCATGTAAAAGGCGGTGCGGCGGTCGCTGTTTTCCAGAAACGCGACATTCTCATGGTCGAAGCGGCCCATCGCGGTGCGCTTGGTCGGCTGCGCCAGTTCGCGCCGCGGGTCGATTTCGATGACCCAGCCATAGCCGTTGGCGGGCTGCGTCGGGTCGAGATAATTGTCGGTCGTCTCTTCGCAGGTCAGATAGGTGCCCCACGGGGTGCGGCCGCTAGCGCAGTTATTCAGCATGCCCTTGATCGGTCCAGCGACAACGCCCGCGGCGGGGCCGCCGACGCGGTAGCTGCTGTTGCCCGTGTAGCGGCGGTTATATGTCGATCCCGACTGCACCGACCATTTGCCGTCGCTACCCTTGGCGATCTCGACGACGCTGATCCCGACTGCCGACAGCGCGACCGCTTTCTGGTCGGCGGTGGCGGTGGCGGCATTGTAATTGCCCGACATCAGGATGTTAAAATCGGGATATTCATGGTTGATCGCCAGCAGGCCGCGGTTGTTGGCGTCGACCCCGGGAAAGGCAAAATATTCCATCCCGTCGTGATTGCCGCCGGCCCATTTCTCGGCGATCGCTGGGGTCGGGAAGCTGCCGGTATAGGCCGCGCCGCTTTCGACCGAATCGCCCGCTTTCAGCAGCACGTCGACGGTATAACCCGCAGGGACCGTCACCGCGTCATTCTGGTTCGCGGCGACCGCGGCAAACGTCACGGCATAGCTGACCGGCGGCGCGGTCGGGGTGGGCGTCGGTCTTGGCCCGGCGGTGGGGGGCAGGGTGACCACCGGATCACCGCTGGTGCCTCCGCAGGCCGCCAATGCGGTGGTGGAAAGCATCGAGAGCCCGAACAGGCCGTTGCGGAGCAGGGTGCGGCGGGTCGGATTGGCAGCGACGATCGCCTCCAAGCTGCCCGGCGCATGATCGCTGATGGTGTCGCCGCGATACGG
The DNA here is from genome assembly GCF_031457495.1 of Sphingopyxis sp. BE259. Taxonomy (NCBI): domain Bacteria; kingdom Pseudomonadati; phylum Pseudomonadota; class Alphaproteobacteria; order Sphingomonadales; family Sphingopyxidaceae; genus Sphingopyxis; species Sphingopyxis sp. BE259. The sequence continues at coordinate 2,278,605 of NZ_JAVDWM010000001.1, read as the reverse complement.
CGCGCGGGCGTCGTCGGTAAGATGTGACATTCAGTCCCCCTGTTTTTCGGTTGAGCCGCCGGACTGGTTTGTCCGGCCTTGGGTGGCGCACCGATGGCAGCGGGAGGTGTCAGCTAAATGGCTTCACCAAGTCAGAAAGGCAGGATTTCGATGACGTTATGGTGACATCGTGGCGGGTCAGTCGTGAACCGCCTTGACCAGTGGCCCCAGCGCGCCGCCGCCCAGCCACGCCACCTGCACTTCGGCCGACACGCGATTGATCGCCTCCTGCGGCTTGTTGCCCGGATGCACGGCGCGGCGCAGCGGCCGCTTTCCGGCGGGCATCGCCATGATCTCGGCAATTGCGCGCGGCACGTCGAGCGGATCGGCGCTGCGCCCGCTGCCATCCTCGGTCCCCATGCCGCGGGTGAAGGGCGCATAGGCATCAAGCAGCGCCGCTTCGCTGCGCGCCTTCAGCGCGCCGGTATAGGCGTTGCGATTGACCCAGACCTTGGTCGGATAGCCGCCGGGCTGGATCACCGTCACGTCGATGCCATGCGGCACCAGTTCATAGGCAAGCTGTTCGGACAAGGCCTCGACCGCAAATTTGGTCGCCGAATAATGCCCACCGCCGGGGACGATGACGCGACCGAGCTGCGACGAGATGTTGAAGATCTGCCCGCTTTTCGCGGCCCGCATCTGCGGCAGCAGCGCGCGCAGCATTCGCTGGATTCCCAGCACGTTGGTTTCGAAGATCAGCCGCGTCGCCGCCATGTCCTGGACCTCGACCGGGCCGGTAATGCCGATCCCGGCGTTGTTGATCAGCGTATCGATCCGGCCGCCCGCCAGTTCGAGCGCGTCGGCAACGCCATGGCCCACTGATTCGTCGTCGGTCACGTCGATTTCGAGGATATGCAGGTCGAGCTTTTCCTTCGCCGCCTCGGCCGTCAGCGTCTCCGCGTCGGGCCGTGGCAGCCCGCGCATCGTGGCAATTACCTTGGCACCGAGCCGGGCATAATACAGCGCGCCGATGCGGCCAAAGCCGCTCGACGCCCCGGTGATCAGAATGGTTCGACCTTTCAGGAAAGGAGCCATATAAGGTGTTGTGGCTTGCAGCAGGGCAGGGGAGGTGGCGGTCAGCGCTGCGGCTCCGGCAATGAGTTGGCGGCGGCTGGGCGTATGGCGATTGGTCATGACTGGCTCCTTTCGGAACTATATTGCCCTAGTTAACATCGGCTGCCAAATCGGCGGCTTTGGGGTAGGGAGCTGCCCTCATCGACTCGTCACCCCGGACTTGATCCGGGGTCCACGAGGCCATGCGCCGCCCGCTGCTGAGAGGGCGCATGGATCACGGATCAAGTCCGGGATGACGAAAGTTTATGCCCGCAATCGGTCGTTTCCAGCCTCTGCCTATCCCTGCAACCGCAGCGCGAGATCGCTCTGAAAACGAACGTCGTTGCCGTCGGCCAGCCACGGCGTTTCGGCCGCGATCGCGCCAAGCAGGTCGATCAGCGGTTCCATCTCGCTCTTGTGATAATTGCCCAGCACATGGCCGGTCACGCGGTCCTTGTGCCCCGGATGGCCGATGCCGATGCGGACGCGGCGAAAATCTTCGCCGATGTGCTGGATCATGCTGCGGATGCCGTTATGCCCCGCGGCGCCGCCGCCGCGCTTGACCTTCACCTGCATCGGGATCAGGTCGAGCTCGTCGTAAAAGACGGTAACGTCCGGCGTGTCGAGTTTGTAGAAATCCATCGCCGCACGCACGCTGCGGCCGCTTTCGTTCATGAAGGTGCCGGGTTTCAGCAGGAGGATGCGTGTCGATCCGATGCGCCCGTCCTGGATCCAGCCCTGGAATTTCTTCGCGGGTGCCGGAAAGTCGTGGACGTTGGCGATAACATCGGCGGCCATAAAGCCGACATTGTGGCGGTGCATCGCATATTGAGGCCCGGGATTGCCGAGGCCGACCCAGAGCTGCATGATACTGCCTTTCCCGGGTCTGATCGAAACGCCCCTCCCGCAAGGGGGGAGGGGCGCGTCCGACTATTTAGGCGTCGTCGCCTTCGGCAGCCGTTTCGCCGCCGTCGACCGTCGTGTCACCTTCGCTCGACTTCAGCGCCGACGGAGCGACGATGGTGGCAATGGTGAAGTCGCGATCGGTGATCGCACTTTCGACGCCCTTGGGTAGGGTGACGCTGCTGATGTGAATCGAATCACCGACGTCGAATCCGGTCACGTCGATCGAAATTTCGTCAGGAATCTTGTCCGCATCGCAAACGAGTTCCAGTTCGTGACGAACGATGTTGAGCACGCCGCCGCGCTTCAGGCCAGGCGAGGCGTCTTCGTTCGCGAACACCACCGGAACGGCGACGTGGACGGTCGCATCCTTGGCGATGCGCAGGAAGTCGGCATGGATCGGACGATCCTTGACCGGGTGGAAGGCGACGTCCTTAGGCAACGTGCGGATTTTTTTGCCGCCGACGTCGATCATGACGACCGAGTTCATGAAGTGACCCGTCATCAACTGCTTCATCAGCAGCTTTTCTTCGACGTGGATCATCAGGGGTTCTTCTTTGCCGCCATAGACAACGGCGGGGACACGGCCTTCACGACGCAGTTCACGCGAGGCTCCCTTGCCTCCCCGATCACGCGTCTCGGCCGACAGCACCAGCTGGTCGCTCATCATTTTTCTCCGAGAAAAGTTTCAAAGTCCGCCACGCCTCCAGGGATGACCATGGTCGGAAGCGGCGGCGCTTAGCGGGGACGCGCGGAAAATGCAAGCGCGGGAAGGGGGCAGGGGTCTTTGGGGTACTATTCAGCAATCATTACCGCCGCACCGCTCGCTTCGTCATCCCCGCGAAAGCCGGGACCCAGCGAGCCGACAGTGCAACTGGGTTCCCGCTTTCGCGGGAATGACGAGGATGGGCAAGTCCGCTCGCCACCCCAAAGTCGCCGCTTCACTGCACCCGCTCTATCTTTATCCCTGTCTCCGCCAGTATCGCCGGAACCCCATCACCCCCGACCAGATGCCCTGCGCCGACCGCCATCAAAACCGTGCCGGGCCGCGCCATCCGCTTCTGCACCCATGCGCTCCAGCGCCGGTTGCGGTCCGTGATGATCGCCTTGCGCGCTGCGGGCACTGCATCGACATCTTCGTTGATCATCGCTTCCAGCGTGGCAACGTCGCCGCGGCGCCATGCGGCGGTCAGTGCGGTAACCTCGGCAACTGCGTTATCCGCTCCCTCGGCGGCGTGGGTCAGCAGCGCGCGCTGGGTCGGTGCGTCGAGCGTTTCGAACAGCATCAGCTGCGCTCGCGCGGTTTCCAGCCCGGCAATCGGTTTGCCCGCCGCCTGGAACGTCTCGGTCAGCACGGTTTCCACCCCGTCGGCTGACGACAGGTCCGCGTTCTGCGCGACCCGCTGGCCCATCAGCACCATGGCCGCCCAGTCGTCGAGCGCATCGCCGCCAAAGGCTTTGCCGCCATCCTCGAGCGCCCGATAATTGGTGAGCGCCTCGCCCCGCAGACGCGCTTCGATCGCCAGCGGCGTGGTGCGCGGCGCCAGTTTCTGGAATTCGGCACCTGCTGCTGCGAGCTGGGCAGGGGCCAATTCCATCACCAACTCGTCGGCGGATTCAATTGCCGCCGCGACCACGCCATCGTCCCAATCGGTCCCGCGCGGCAGCGCGTGCATCGTCCCCAATATATAGATGCGCGTGTCATCATCGGCGACCAGCCACATTGCCGGGCGCGCCGGTGGCGCGGTTTCGGCGGTGCCGCACCCGGCGGCCAGCAACGGCAAAAGGGCCGCCGCAAAGCGGCGACCCCATTGTCGAGAAAGAGTCGGTGCTGGCGTCAATATTTGACCCGCGTTGCGGTCAGCCCGCGCGCTTTCAGATAATCCTGCACGCTCTTTTCGCCCGCGAGATGCCCCGCGCCGACGGCGATAAACACCGTGCCCGGCTTGTCCATTCGCGTCTTGATCTGGTCGGCCCAGCGCTGATTGCGATCATAAAGCAGCATCGTGGCGAGTTCGGGGGTCGCCGCCATGCTTTCGTTCATCGCGACCGCCAGCCCGTCGGGATCGCCTTTAGCCCACAGCACGACCATCCGGTCGAGCATCGGCCCCAGCTTGTCCATGTCCTTGACCACCGAATTGAGGAAGGCGACTTGCTGGGTTTCGGGCAGCTTGTCGAAAAAGCCGAGCTGTTCTTCGAGCGTTTCGAGGCCCGAGACCGGCTTGCTGCTGTCCTTGGCAAATTTGGTGAGCAGCTTTTCGGCGCCCTGTTCGGGATCATAGCCGAGTTTGGTGAGCGGCAGCACCGACAGCGTCATCGCCGGAAACCACGGTTCAAAACTGTCGAAGGCATTGGCCGGCACCCCGACGCTGACCATCGCGGCCTGATAGGCCTTGAGCTCGTCGGCGGTCAGTCGCGAGGGGATGGTCTTGCCGGTCGTATCCATCGCCAGCGGCATCATCGTTTTGGCGACCGCGGCCTGATCTTCGGGCATCACGAGTTCCAGCATCATCTCGTCCGATTTGTCGAACGCGGTCTTCACCGCCTCGTCGAACCAGCTGAGGCCGGGTTTCAGGACATGGACGGTGCCGAACAGATAGATCGTCGTGTCGGCGTCCTTGACGACCCACAGCGCCGGATCGGCGTCGGTCATCGCAGCCGCCGGGGCCGCGGCGGCGACAGGTTCGGCGGCCGACGCGATGTTGCTGCCGGGCAGTATCGCGCATTGGGCAAAGGGGATGACGGCGCAGGTCGAAGCGAGCATCTTGAACCAGGTCTTCATGGAGAAATGTCCTTTCATTATTGGCCCTTATGGCCGGAGGAGGTAGAGAAGGGGAGAGCGAAAAGGGTCAGCGGAATTTGAACCAGAAATAGACGATCGCGTTGGCGGCCAGCGACAGCGCGAACAGCGGCATCGCCTGAACCTCGGGCGCCAGATCGGCACGCCACAGCACCCACCAGACGGGGCAGGGAAAGACAAAGGCGTAAAAGCCCGCGAGCCCGCCAAGATGATAGGCATGGCGCTCATGGTCATCGACCGTGCGGTGGTAGAGTATCAGTGCAACCGTCAATCCGACGAGCCACATCGCTGACAGCGCGATCGCTACCGTCGGGGTCATGGCAGCGTTGCTGAACAGCCCGGCGGTTCCGGCGCCCCCGGCCTGCATCACTATTGCAGCGACGAAACCCAGCGCGCCCGACAGGACCAAGCTGATCCAATAGAGCCGCTTGCGCGGTGACCAGTTGCGGAACCAGCCGGCGTGGCGTCGGACATAAAAGGCCATGGCCAAGCCGCCGATCAGGATTGCGACAACCGGCCCGACCCATGCCGATACCAGCGCGTCGCCGTGTTCCGCCGCCGCCTCGTTGTAACCGGCAAAGCCGCCCGCCAGCATCGCGGTGCCGATCCCGATCGCGACCGGCCAGAGCATGTTGGGCGCGCGGCGCTCTTTGGGTTCAATGTCCATCGTCACGTCCTTCATGGCCATCGTCGAAAATTTCCTCGATCGGCATCGCGAACAGCCGGGCCAGCTTGAAGGCGAGCGGCAGCGACGGGTCATATTTCCCCGTTTCGATCGCGTTCACCGCTTGGCGCGATACATCGAGCCGGTCGGCCAGTTCGGCCTGGCTCCAGTTCCGCATCGCGCGCAGCACTTTCAGCTGGTTGTCCATCATCGATCCTGTTGTCAGGCGACACTGACCGTATGTCATGTGTTGTTGACTAAATGACATGATTCGCTGACTGTGTCAACAAGACCTGACAAAAAGTTGTGTGTGCCTGACCATTACCCCCAAATGGCACCGCAGCGCGCGGCGCCGAGCCTTGACCCTGCGGCCCCGCTGCGCCAAGGGCGGCGACACTATTTGCACGTGCGAAAGAGCGGACAGTGGCGGCAGCGACGGAAATGAAATCCCTCAGCTTTCAGGACATGATCCTGACGCTGCACGGCTATTGGGCGGCGCGCGGCTGTGCGATTTTGCAGCCCTATGACATGCGGGTCGGGGCGGGGACGTTTCACCCCGCAACCACCTTGCGCTCGCTCGGTCCTGAGCCGTGGAACGTCGCCTATGTCCAGCCGAGCCGCCGCCCGACCGACGGCCGCTATGGCGAGAACCCGAACCGGCTCCAGCATTATTACCAGTATCAGGTGATATTGAAGCCATCGCCCGCCGACCTGCAGGAACAATATCTGGGCAGCCTCGCCGCCATCGGCATCGATCCGCTGCTCCACGACATCCGCTTTGTCGAAGACGATTGGGAATCGCCGACGCTTGGCGCGTGGGGGCTGGGCTGGGAAGTCTGGTGCGACGGGATGGAAGTTACCCAGTTCACCTACTTTCAGCAAATGGGCGGGTTCGACTGCAAGCCCGTCGCGGGCGAGCTCACCTACGGCCTCGAACGCCTCGCCATGTATATCCAGAATGTCGACAATGTGTACGACCTGCGCTTCTCCGATGCGGTCGGCGACGTGGCGGCGGTCAGCTATGGCGACGTTTTTCTGGAAAACGAACGCCAGTTCTCGAAATGGAATTTCGAGGTCGCCGACACCGACTCCTTGTTTGCGGGCTTCAAAGCCGCTGAGGCCGAGTGCCAGCGCGCGATCGCCGCGAACGTCCCGCTCGCCGCCTATGACCAGGCGATCGAGGCGAGCCATTTGTTCAACCTCCTCCAGGCGCGCGGCGTCATCAGCGTCCAGGAACGCGCCAACTACATGGCGCGCGTTCGCGACCTTGCCAAAGGCAGTTGCAAGGCGTGGATCGACAGTCAGTCGGACGCATGGACCGCTAAATATCCGGGGTGGACGCTGTGACCGACTTTCTTCTCGAACTGCGCTCGGAAGAGATTCCCGCGCGGATGCAGGCGGGGGCGCGCGCTGAACTCGACAAATTGTTCCGCGCTCAAATGTCTGCCGCGGGTATCGACGTCGGCGACCTCAGCATCTGGTCGACCCCGCGCCGCCTCGCGCTGATCGCCAAGGGGCTGCCCGACGCGACCGCGGCGGTCAGCGAGGAGCTCAAAGGCCCGCGCAGCAGCGCGCCGCCGCAGGCGCTCGAAGGCTTTCTGCGCAAGACCGGGCTGACGCAGGACCAGCTCGAAGACCGCGACGGCGTGTATTTCGCCGTCATCGACAAGCCGGGCCGTGCGACCGCCGAAGTGCTCGCCGAAGCGATCCCCGCGATTGTCCGCGCCTTCGCCTGGCCCAAGTCGATGCGCTGGGGCAAGGACAGCGCGAGCAGCGAGAGCCTGCGCTGGGTCCGCCCGCTGTCGGGCATCGTCGCGATCTTCGGCGACGCGCTGGTGCCGTGTGAAGTGAGCGGGGTTGCCGCCGGTTTCGCAACGCGCGGCCACCGCTTTCACTGCCCGGGCGAGATCAACATCGGATCGGCAGCGGACTATGCCGAAAAGCTGCGCGCGTGCCACGTCATCGTCGACCATGAGGAACGCCAGGCGATCATCCGCGATGGCGCCGCGAAGGCGGCAGCCGACGCCGGGCTGAAGCTGGTCGAGGACGAGGGGCTGGTGATCGAGAACGCCGGTCTGACCGAATGGCCGGTGCCGCTGCTGGGGCGCTTTGACGAAGCGTTTCTGGAAGTACCGCCCGAGGTCATCCAGCTGACGGCGCGGGTGAACCAGAAATATTTCGTCGTGAACGACGCGGTGGGCAAGCTGGCGAACGGCTTTGTCTGCACCGCGAACATCGCGGCGCATGATGGCGGGGCAGAGATTGTCGCGGGCAACCGCAAGGTGCTGGCGGCGCGATTGTCCGATGCGCGCTTCTTCTGGGAGCAGGACCAGAAGAAGACACTGGCGCAGCATGCGGAGAAGCTCGCGAACATTACTTTTCACGAGAAGCTGGGGACCGTGGCCGCCAAGGTTGAGCGCGTCGCGAAGCTGGCAAGATATTTTGTTGAGCAGGGGATAGTTCCTTATCAACCTCGTCGATCCGAAGCGGGACCCCATGCAACCGTCGGGCCATGGATTCTTGACGAAAATACAGCCAATGAACGCGCTGAGCGGACCCACATGGCGGAACTCGCAGGACGTCTAGCAAAGGCCGATCTTGTTACAGAGATGGTCGGCGAATTTCCCGAGCTGCAAGGTCTTATGGGGGGATATTATGCCCGTGCCAGAGGTCTCTCCGATGCCGTCGCAGATGCAATTCAGGACCACTACAAGCCCGTCGGACAGGGCGACAGCGTTCCAACGGCGCCGGTCACCGTTGCCGTTGCGCTCGCGGATAAGTTGGATACTCTGACGCGTTTCTTTTTGGCCGATGAAACACCAACTGGCTCCAAAGATCCGTTCGCCCTCAGACGAGCTGCGCTGGGTGTAATCGCGATCATATTGCAGAACAGATTGCGCTTCCGCTTAGAAGAGGTGTTGCTTGTCGCAATTGGCGATGACTTGGGCCTGTTTGGAGCGGCTTGGGATAATCATGCCGAAGCCAAACTAGCAGCCTTCTTCGCCGACCGTCTCAAAGTCCAACAACGCGAAGCCGGTGTTCGTCATGACCTGATCGACGCGGTGTTTGCGCTTGGCGGCGAGGATGATCTGGTTCGTCTGCTTGCGCGGGTGAAGGCGTTGCAGGCGTTTATGGCGAGCGATGACGGTGCTAATTTGCTGGCGGGGTATAAGCGCGCGGCGAATATCCTGAAGCAGGCTGGTCAAGGTTCTCCGGCGAACGCCGGAGCCCAGGGCGGCACAGAACCCACCGTGGCGGACGCACGCGCTGGGCTCCGGCTTTCGCCGGAGAGCATGACGGTGCATGACGCTGCCCTCCTCGCCGCGCTCGACACCGCCGAACCTGCCGCCGCCGCCGCAGTCGCGGAAGAACGCTTCACCGACGCGATGGCCGCGCTCGCGTCGCTGCGCGCGCCGATCGATGCGTTTTTCGATGGGGTGATGGTCAACGACCCCGACGAGGACGTCCGCGCCTATCGGCTCGGCCTGCTCGCGCGATTTACCGGCGCGGTGCATGGCGTCGCCGATTTTTCGAAGATCGAGGGCTGACGGCCCGGCTATGCGCCGCAGCTTATAGCGAACGAAGCAAAACTGAATCGACCAAAGACGATTGCATACCTATCCAGCCGCAACCTCCTCCCCGGGGCAGCAGGAGTATATGATGACGAAGATGGTGCATTTGTTCGGCGGCGCGGCCACCACGGCCGAGCGTTCGAAGGAATTGCTGGGCGGCAAGGGGTCGAACCTGGCCGAAATGGCCTCGATCGGCCTGCCGGTGCCGCCGGGCCTGATCATCACCACCGACGTCTGCACCGCTTATTATGCGAATGGCGAACAATTCCCCGCGGGCCTGATCGAACAGGTAACCGCCGGTATCGCCCATATCGAAGGCATCACGGGCAAGACATTCGGCGACTCCGCCGACCCGCTGCTCGTGTCGGTGCGCTCGGGCGCGCGGGTGTCGATGCCGGGGATGATGGACACCGTCCTCAACCTCGGCCTGAACGACGCGACCGTGGTCGGGCTGGCCGACGCATCGGGCGACCCGCGTTTCGCATGGGACAGCTATCGCCGCTTCGTCCAGATGTACGCCGACGTCGTCATGGGGCTCGACCATGCCGAGTTCGAGGAAGCGCTGGAAATCGCCAAGGAAGACCGCGGCTTTTATCTCGACACCGAGATGTCGGCCGACGATTGGCAGGCGCTGGTCAAGGACTATCAGGCGATCGTCGAGCGCGAGACCGGTGCGCCCTTCCCGCAAGACCCGAACGACCAGTTGTGGGGCGCGGTCGGCGCCGTGTTCGCAAGCTGGGAAAGCGACCGCGCGAAAGTCTATCGCCGCATCAATGCGATTCCCGGCGAATGGGGCACCGCGGTCAGTGTTCAGGCGATGGTGTTCGGCAATATGGGCGACACGTCGGCAACCGGCGTCGCCTTCACCCGCGATCCGGCGACCGGCGAGCACGCCTGGTACGGCGAATGGCTGATCAACGCGCAGGGCGAAGATGTGGTCGCGGGCATCCGCACCCCGCAATATCTGACCAAAGCCGCGCGCGAGCGGGCCGGGGCCAAGCCGCTGTCGATGGAAGAGGCGATGCCCGAAACCTTCACCGAGCTGGGTGAGGTGTTCGACACGCTCGAGACACACTACCGCGACATGCAGGACATCGAGTTCACCGTCGAGCGCGGGACGCTCTGGATGCTGCAAACCCGGTCGGGCAAGCGCACGGCCAAGGCGGCGCTGAAGATCGCGGTCGACATGGCCGCCGAAGGTCTGATCACCGAAGAGGAAGCGGTCGGCCGCGTCGACCCCGGCGCGCTCGACCAGCTGCTCCACCCGACGCTCGACCCCCATGCGCCGCGCGATGTGCTGACCAAGGGGCTGCCCGCCAGCCCCGGCGCCGCGTCGGGCAAGATCATGTTCACCGCCGATGCGGCGGAAAAAGCCGCCGAAATGGGCGAGGCGGTGATCCTGGTGCGTGTCGAAACGTCGCCCGAAGACATCCACGGCATGCACGCCGCCAAGGGCATTTTGACCGCGCGCGGCGGCATGACGAGCCACGCCGCAGTGGTCGCGCGCGGCATGGGGCGCCCCTGCGTTTCGGGTGCGGGCGGGCTGTCGATCGACGGCCATGCCAGGGTGCTCCGCGTCGCCGGGCGTGAGCTGCGCGAGGGCGACATCATCACCCTCGACGGTTCGACCGGCGAAGTGATGGCGGGCGAGGTCAAGACCTTGCTGCCCGAACTGGTCGGCGATTTCGGCACGCTGATGGTGTGGGCCGACAAGGTTCGCCGCATGAAGGTGCGCGCCAACGCCGAAACCCCTCAAGACGCCCAGGTCGCGCGCGATTTCGGCGCCGAGGGCATCGGGCTGTGCCGTACCGAGCATATGTTCTTTGACGCCGCGCGGATCACCGCGGTGCGCGAGATGATTTTGGCAGAGAATGAGGCAGGCCGCCGCGTCGCGCTCGCCAAATTGCTGCCCGAACAGCGGGCGGATTTCGCGGGCATATTCGAGGTGATGGCGGGCCTTCCGGTCACCATCCGCCTGCTCGACCCGCCGCTTCACGAATTCCTGCCGACGCGCGAAGAGGATTTCGCCGATGTTGCGGCGGCGGCCGGGGTAGGGATCGAGGCGCTTAAGGCACGCGCCAACGAGCTGCACGAGTTCAACCCGATGCTCGGCCATCGCGGCTGCCGTCTGGGGGTCACCTATCCCGAAATCTACGAGATGCAGGCGCGCGCGATTTTCGAGGCCGCGTGCGATGTCGCCGCCGCGACCGGCGCGGCGCCGATCCCCGAAGTGATGATACCTTTGGTGGCGACGCGCCGCGAATTCGACCTGATGAAGGCGGTCGTCGATGCCCAAGCAAAGGCGGTGTTCGCCGAAAAGGGCCGCGAGATCGCTTATCTCGTCGGCACGATGATCGAACTGCCGCGCGCCGCCTTGATGGCGGGCGAGATTGCCGAGACGGCGGAGTTTTTCAGCTTTGGCACCAACGATCTGACCCAGACGACGATCGGCATCAGCCGTGACGATGCAGGCCGCTTCCTGACCCAATATGTCGACAAGGGCATCTTCCTGACCGACCCGTTCGTCAGCCTGGATGTCGAGGGCGTCGGGCAGCTGATCGAGATCGCCGCCGATCGCGGCCGGGCGACGCGCCCCGACGTCAAACTGGGCATCTGCGGCGAGCATGGCGGCGACGCGCCGAGCATCCATTTCTGCGAGCAAACCGGTCTCGACTATGTCAGCGCCTCGCCTTACCGTGTGCCGATTGCACGGCTGGCGGCAGCGCAGGCGGCGTTGAAGGCGAAATAATCATCGCCCCCGCGAAGGCGGGGGGCCGTTATCGGCCTTGCGCGACGCTGCCAGCGAGCCCCGCCTTCGCGGGGGCGACGGGGAGGGCGCATGATGAAAAGCTGGCACCGCTATACTATCACCGCGGTCGGCGGTCTGGTGCTGGGCCTCGGCGCCGCGTGGGCGTTGACCAGCGGCGGCCTGGGCGATGGCGCGATCCGCAACGGGCCGTGGACGACCTCGCTCGGTTACGGCACCAAGGCGACCGACCCCCTGACCCGCGCGATGGTTGCCCGGTCGGGCCTGCTCGCGCTGCCCGCCAAGGAAACCGTCTATTGGTCGGCCAAGACCGATGCTGCTGGCGCGCCGCTCGACGGCAATTGCCGTTACCGCCTGTCGGGCCAGCCGCTCGACGCGCGCTGGTGGAGCGTCACGATTTACGACGCCAAGGGCTATCTTGTCGCCAATCCGGCCAACATCTGGTCGGTGAACGGCGCCAATGTCGCGCTCGATGCCAAGGGCGAATGGCGCGTCGTCATTGCGCCGACAAAGCCCGCCGACGCGGCGTGGCTGCCGGGCATCAAGGGCCAGGCGTTGCACCTGACGCTGCGCATGTACAATCCGGGACAGGCGTTCCGCGCCGATCCTGCCGCGGCGCAGTTGCCGAAAATCGTCAGGGAGGGGTGCTGAGATGCGGAACGGGTTTGGCCCGCTCGCCTTTGGCCTGGTCGTCGCAGCTGCGACGACGGCGGCGGCCGTCGGCTACGCGCCCTATGGTCTGATGAACATCGCGATGGAGCGGCTGGGGCAGGGCGGGGTCAACCGCATGTCCTACGGCAATCTCGCGACGCCCGAGCGGCAACCGGTGGTGCGGCCCAGCCCCGATCTCGCTTATTCCAGCTGCCCTTACGATCTGTCGGCGGGGCCGCTGGCGATCGACGTGACGCCGGTGCCGGGACGCTACAGTTCGCTCAGCGTGTTTGACGCCGCAACCGACGTGATCTTTGTCCGCAACGATGTCGAGGCGGCGGGTAAGCCGTATCGAATCATCGTCGCGCGGGCCGGGCAGGCAGTTCCCAAGGGGGCAGAGGTCGTCCACACCGACCATGACCGCGGCATTGCGCTGATCCGCTTGCTCTTGAAAGACCCTGCGGAAATCGGCGGGCTGGACGCGGTGCGCCGCCAATCGTCCTGCGCCACGGTCACAAAGCTGAAATAGGGGGTTGCGCGCCCGCGCGGCGCCCCTTAAAGGCGCCTCTCCACGCACCCGTAGCTCAGCTGGATAGAGCATCAGACTACGAATCTGAGGGTCGGACGTTCGAATCGTTCCGGGTGCGCCATTTCCCCAAATCTGAATATTTCGCGTTCGCACAGCGCATAGCTATGCCCTGTTGCATCGCTGCGGGCCATGCGACATTCCCGTCGGGCAAAGCCGCAACCGACCGGCGAGGGAGAGATATGAGCGAAACCATCGTCACGGTCGACATCGGCGGCACCCATGCGCGTTTTGCGATGGCCGAGATCGCGGGCGGCCGCGTGCTGTCGCTGGGTGAGGCGACGACGCTGCACACCAAGGATCACGCGAGCTTTCAAACCGCGTGGGAGGATTTCGCGGCGCGTCAGGGCGGGCTGCCGCGCGCGGTAGCGATTGCGATTGCCGGGCCGACGCGCGGCGAAATCATCCGCTTCACCAACAATCCATGGATCATCCGTCCGGCGCTGATCGGCGAGAAGCTGGGCGTCGACCGCCATGTACTGGTCAATGATTTCGAGGCGGTCGGCCACGCCGTGGCGCAGGCCGACGACAGCTATTTCGAACGGCTGACCGGCCCCGACGAGCCGCTGCCGACGACGGGGACGATCAGCATCATCGGCCCCGGCACCGGGCTGGGCGTCGCGCATATCTGGCGCGACGGCGCCGATTACCGGGTGCAGGCCACCGAAGGCGGCCATATCGATTTCGCGCCGCTCGACAGCATCGAGGATGCGATCCTCGCGCGGCTGCGCAAGCGCCACCGCCGGGTGTCGATCGAACGGATCGTGTCGGGACCGGGGATCGTCGATATTTACGAAACGCTGGCGGGTCTGGAAGGCCGCGCCGTGACGCCGCTCGACGACAAGGCGATCTGGACCGCGGCGCTCGGCGGGCAGGACAGCCTGGCCGCCGCGGCGGTCGATCGTTTCTGCCTGTCGCTGGGCAGCGTCGCGGGCGACCTGGCGCTGGCTCAGGGCGCGAGCGGCGTGGTCATCGCGGGCGGGCTGGGCCTTCGGATCCGCGACAGTCTGGTGCGGTCGGGCTTTCCCGAACGCTTCATCGAAAAAGGGCGGTTCGAGGGATTCATGGCGGCGCTGCCGGTCAAGCTGATCACCCATCCGCAGCCCGGCTTGTTCGGCGCCGCGGCGGCGTTCGCGCGCCAGCACGCCTAAATTAGGACTGGCGCGCCGCCGCGAAAATCGGCAGCTAAGGATCATGTCCACGCGCCCCGTCCTTGGCATCATCGCCTGCAACCGTATGGTCGGGACAGAGGTCGCGCAGGCGGTGATGAACCGTTATGCGACGGCCGCGATGCAATATGCCGATTGCGCGGCGCTGATTATTCCTTCGCTCCCCGATTACATGCGCGCGAGCGAGGTTGTCGGGCGGCTCGACGGGGTGCTGCTGACCGGGACCCCGTCGAATGTCGAACCCGCGCGCTATGGCGATGCGGATGCGGGCGAGGGGCCGTTCGACCCCGACCGCGACCGCATGATGATCGAATTGGTCGACGCGGTGATCGCGGCGCAGCGACCCTTGTTCGGCATCTGCCGCGGCTTTCAGGAAATCAACGTCGCACTGGGCGGGACGCTGCGCCGCGACACGTCGGCCAGCGCCGGACTGCTGCTCCACCACGCGCCCGATGGCGTAAGTTTCGATGGCATGTTCGACCATCGGCACCGCGTCGATCTGGCGGCGGGCGGGGTGCTGGCGACGGCCTATGACGCGGCGGCGCTGGAGGTGAATTCGGTTCATTATCAGGGGATCGGTGCACTGGCCGACGGCTTGCAGGTCGAAGCGCGGGCGCCCGACGGACTGATCGAGGCGTATAGTGCGCGGCCGAACGGCGCGCCGCTGCTCGCGGTGCAATGGCACCCCGAATGGGCGACCGACGACAATGCCGAAAGCCAGACCTATTTTCGATTGCTGGGCCGCGCGTTAAGAGGCGAATTATGAACCGGCGCGTGACCCGCTATGATCGCTATCTCGCGCGGATCAGCTTTTCGCCCTGACCGAAAATCGAGTGCTCTTCTCCGTTCGTGTCGAGCGAAGTCGAGACACCCATCAACATAGTGCAATTTCGAGGGAACATCTCGACCTTGCTCGATGCGAACGGTTTTCAGAAAGTCAGGAGTTTTCACATGCCCCGCAATCACGATATCGCCGAACTGCGTCGCCTCGACGTCGCACATCATTTGCCCGCCCAGGCCGACTGGGCCGAGATCGAAAAACTCGGTGGCAGCCGCATCATCACCCACGCCGAGGGATGTTATATTCACGATGGCGACGGCCACCGCATCCTCGACGGCATGGCGGGGCTGTGGTGCGTGAATGTCGGTTATGGCCGCGAGGAACTGGTCGAGGCGGCGGCGGCGCAGATGCGCGAGCTTCCCTTCTACAACACCTTCTTCAAGACCGCGACGCCGCCGACGGTCACGCTGGCGGCGAAGATCGCCTCGCTCACCGGCAATCGCCTGCCGCATATCTTTTTCAACGCGTCGGGCAGCGAAGCGAACGACACCGTGTTCCGCATGGTGCGCCACTATTGGAAACTGAAAGGCGAGCCGAAGCGTACCGTTTTTATCAGCCGCTGGAACGCCTATCACGGTTCGACCGTCGCGGGCGTGTCGCTGGGCGGAATGAAGGCGATGCATGCGCAGGGCGATTTGCCGATCGCCGGGGTCGAGCATGTGCGTCAACCCTATGCGTTCAACGAAGGGCAGGGGATGACCGAGGATGCGTTCTGCGACGCCTGTGTCCAGGCGATCGAGGACAAGATCCTGGAAGTCGGTCCCGAAAATTGCGCGGCGTTCATCGGAGAGCCGGTGCAGGGCGCGGGGGGCGTGATCATTCCGCCCAAAGGCTATTGGCCAAAGGTCGAGGCGGTAGCGCGCAAATATGGCCTGCTGATCGTCGCCGACGAGGTGATCTGCGGTTTCGGCCGCACCGGTAAGATGTGGGGGCACGAGACAATGGGCTTCACCCCCGACCTGATGCCGATGGCGAAAGGACTGTCGTCGGGCTATTTGCCAATTTCGGCGACCGCGGTCGCGGCGCATGTCGTCGAGGTGCTCAAGACCGGCGGCGATTTCGTCCATGGTTTTACCTATTCAGGCCACCCGGTCGCGGCGGCGGTCTCGCTCAAGAATATCGAGATTATCGAGCGCGAGGGGCTGGTCGAACGCACCGGCAACGTCACCGGCCCGCATCTGGCGAAGGCGCTCGCCACACTGAACGATCATCCGCTGGTCGGCGAAGCGCGCTCGATCGGGCTGCTCGGCGCGGTCGAGATCGTTGCCGACAAGGCGACCCGTGCGCGCTTTGGCGGCGCCGAAGGAACCGCGGGGCCAATGGCGCGTGACGCGTGCATCGCCAACGGTCTGATGGTGCGCGGCATCCGCGACAGTTTGGTGATGTGCCCGCCGCTGGTGATTTCGACCGAACAGATCGACGACATGGTTGCCATCATCCGCAAATCGCTCGATGAGGTGCTGCCCAAGTTGCGGGCGCTAAGCTGAAAACTCGCGCCTTCCTATCAATCCGTTCGTGTCGAGCGAAGTCGAGACACCCATCGTGGTAGCGTGAGGCCGATAGGTGTCTCGACTTCGCTCGACACGAACGGGTAGAGGGGGCAACCCAGACTCCTCAGAAGGATCAACACTCTATGCCCTCCGGCCTTTTCGCCCTGCTCGACGACGTCGCCACGATCGCCAAAGTGGCTGCGGCCAGCATCGACGATATCGGCGCCGCCGCTTCGAAAGCGGGGGTCAAGGCCGCGGGCGTGGTGGTCGACGACGCCGCGGTGACGCCGCGCTATGTCACCGGCTTTCAGCCGAACCGCGAACTGCCGATCATCTGGCGGATCGCCAAAGGGTCGCTGTTCAACAAGCTGGTACTGATCCTGCCGGTCTTGCTGCTGCTTTCGGCGGTCGCGCAATGGGCGATCACGCCGCTGTTGATGGTCGGCGGCGCGTATCTGTGCTTCGAGGGTGCCGAAAAGGTCTGGCACAGCTTTGCCGCCAAAAAACACAGTCTGGCCGAACAGGCGGCCGAAGTCGTCGATCCGAACCATGAAGAGGTGATGGTGAAGGGTGCGATCCGCACCGACTTCATTCTGTCGGCCGAAATCATGGTGATTGCGCTCAATGAAGTGCTGACCGAGCCGTTCGCGATGCGGGCCGCGACGCTGATCGTGGTGGCCATCGCGATCACGATCGCGGTCTATGGCGCGGTCGGGCTGATCGTGAAGATGGACGATATTGGGCTACATATGGCGAAAGAGGGCAACAGCGCGCGCAAAGCGATCGGGCGCGGGCTGGTGGCGTTCATGCCCAAGCTGCTGGGCGCGCTCGCGCTGATCGGCACCGCTGCGATGCTGTGGGTCGGCGGGCAGATCGTGCTGCACGGGCTCGACGAATATCATATCGGCAACCTGGGGCATGGTCTGCATGATTTCGCCCATGCGTTGGCTGGGAATTTGCCTGGGGCCGGATTGTGGGAATGGCTGATAAATGCCGGTGGGGCAGGGTTGTTCGGGCTGGTGCTTGGCGGGCTGATCGTCGCGGCGCTGCATCTGGTGCCGGGGAAGAAGGCGGCGGCGCACTGACGCTTTACGTCGTCATCCCGGCGGGGGCCGGGATCTTGCCATAGCGTCCTGACGAGACGTTGAGACCCCGGCCTGCGCCGGGGTGACGACTACAATAACTACCCCAGCAACACCACCGGGCTGTCGGCCCGCCAGTGCATGCTGACCTTGTCGTCCCAGGTGAAATCCTCCTGATCGTGGCGCGACAGGTTTGGGCGCGAGACTCGGATGCGCGCACCGCCCTCCAATTCGATTTCGAACAAAGTGATGTCGCCGAGGTAGCTCATCCCCTTGATCTTGCCGCGTGCGAAATTGTACCCGTCGGGCGCATCTTGCGCTGCCGCTTTCACGGCCTTCCCTTCGCCGGGAACGTGGAGATAGATTTTCTCGGGGCGCAGCGCGATCCAGACATCGGCGCCGTGCGGGCCGGTGACGCCATGGTTGAGGTAGATTTTGCCGACGCCGGGGCAATCGACCGCCGCCTTATCGGGCTCGTCCAATGTCAGCTTGCCCTCGAAAATGTTCACTGAACCGACGAAGTCGGCGACGAAACGGTTGGCGGGATATTCGTAGAGGTCCGACGGCGTCGCGAGCTGCGCCACCTCGCCTTTGTTGATCACCCCGATGCGACACGCCATCGACAGCGCCTCGTCCTGATCGTGGGTCACGGTGACAAACGTGATGCCGACCTTTTCCTGCAAGTCGGACAGCTCAAACTGCATCTGCGCGCGCAGCTTGGCGTCGAGCGCCGAGAGCGGTTCGTCCAGCAATAGCACCTTGGGCCGCATCACCAGACTGCGCGCAAGCGCGACGCGCTGGCGCTGGCCGCCTGACATCTGATCGGGCATCCGTTCACCAAAGCCGCCGAGTTTGACCAGATCGAGCGCCTCAGCGACACGGTCCTTGACCTCGCCCCCCTTTATGCCCGCGATCTTCAGGCCGTAGGCGACGTTATCCGCGACGCTCATGTGCGGAAAAACCGCATAGCTTTGAAACACCATGTTCACCGGGCGCTTGTTCGGCGGGATGCCCGCCATGTCCTGCCCGTCGATCAGGATTTTGCCCTCGGTCGGCAGCTCGAAACCCGCAATCATTCGCAGCAACGTCGTCTTGCCGCAGCCCGACGGGCCGAGCAGCACGAAAAATTCGCCCGCGTTGATGTCGAGACTGACACTGTCGACCGCGGTCACCTTGCCAAAGCGTTTCGACACATTCTGGATCTGGATGATCGGTTTGGCGGGGTCGGTCATGGTCAAAGGTTCAACCTATCAACGCCGTTCGCATCGAGCGGAGTCGAGATGCCCATCGGCAGCGCGCGCCTTCGGGGTGTCTCGACTTCGCTCGACACGAACGGAAAAAGAGGGTGGTCCATCAATGCGTCTCCGCGATGGCTTTCACGCCCTGAGCCTTGAGCGCGATGAAGGTCAGGACGACGGTGAGGATGATGAGCAGGGTCGACGCCGCGTTGACTTCGGGCGTCACCGAGAAACGGACCATCGAATAGACTTTCACCGGGAAGGTGATCGTATCGGGGCCGCTGGTGAAATAGGTGATGACGAAATCGTCGAGGCTGAGCGTGAAAGAGAGCAGCGCGCCCGCGACCAGCGCGGGCTTGATGTGCGGGATCAGCACGTCGCGGAACACCTGGCCTTCGCTGGCGCCCAGGTCCTTGGCGGCTTCCTCCTGCTCGCGGTTGAAGCTCGCCAGCCGCGAACGGACGACCATGGTCACAAAGGGGAAGCAGAAGGTGATGTGCGCGATGGTGATCGCGCCGAGGTTGAGCGGCCATATGAGGTCGGTTGGCCAGCCCAACGCGGCGAAAAACATCAGAAAGGCGACGCCGAGGCAGATTTCAGGGACGATGATCGGCAACGAAATGGTGCCGTCGATCGCCCCCTTCCACGGAAAGCGAAAGCGCCACAGCATTACCGCGGCGAGCGTGCCGAGGACGAGGCTGGCCAGCGTCGCGAGCGCCGCGATGGTCAGCGAATTGATCAGCGCCTCGACCAGCTGGTCGTTGCCCAGCGCCTTTTCATAATATTTGGTGGTGAAGCCGCGCCACACGACGTTGCGCTTGCTGTCGTTGAAGCTGAAGATCATCAGCACGACCAACGGCGCGTAGAGAAAAACCATCACCGCGCCGACCCAAAGGCGCATCCACAAGGTGCGGCTATATTCGAGCGGCGCGACGGGGGTGCGGGCGAACAGGGCCATCAGCGGACCTCCGGCACTTTTTTGCGCATCGACTGGATCGCGATCAACGCGAACATCGCATAGATGAGCAGGAAGGACAGCGCGGCGCCGAATGGCCAGTCATTTGCCTTTTTGAACTGACGCTCGATGACGTTGGCGATCATCTGGCTGTCGGTGCCGCCCATCAGGTCGGGGGTGAGGTAGGCGCCGAGTGCGGGGATCAGCGTGATCATCACCCCGGCGATGATGCCCGGCGCCGCCAGCGGCACGACGATCCGCATGATGGTGCGGAAATGTCCGGCGCCAAGGTCGAGGCTCGCCTCGATCAGGCTGCGGTCGAGCCGGTCGAGCGCCGCGTAGAGTGGCAGCACCATGAAGGGCAAATGGACATAGACGAGGCCGAAGACGACCGCGAAATTGTTGAAGAGCAGCTGCACCGGCTCCCACGTCGGCAGCGGTTGCAGCCCGACGAGCGTCTTGATCCAGCTCGTCCCCTCCCACAAGGCGCCGAGCCCTTTGTTGGCAAACCCCTGGGTGCCGAGCAGCATCATCAGCGCATAGGTGCGGATGAGCAGGTTGGTCCAGAAGGGCAGCATGATGCCGAGCAGCAGCCACGGCCGCCATTTCTCGCTGGCAAAGGTGATCGCCATCGCGACCGGAAAGCCGATGATCAGGCAGATCAGGGTGACGAGCGCGGCGACCGCGAAACTCTTGCCGAAAATCGTGAGGTACAGCCACTCGGTCGCGCGCTTGTAATTGTCGAGCGTGCCCGAAAATTCGATTTCGGTCAGACCCTTGTTCTCACCAAAGCTATAGAGCCAGACGATGGCCATCGGGACGAGAAAGAACAGGATCACCCACAGCAGGGTCGGCAGAGACACCGCCGCGAAGGTCCGTTTGCTCGTTTTCCAATCCTGTTCGGCCACCCCCAAGCCTTCCGTTTTTAAGCCGCCCGCACTCGCGTAAACGCTTCCTCATACAGCGGCTGCAAGGTCGGATTGAACTTGGCATATTCGCATTTCGCCAGCACATCGGCCGGCGGATAGATGACCGGGTTGTTCTTGTAACTGTCGGGCATCAGCGCCTTGGCTGCGGCATTGGGGGTCGGGTAGAGGATCGTTTCGGTGATCTTCTTGTCGACCTCGCCATCGAGCAGATAGTTGATGAAGGCGTGGGCGTTCTTGGGATGCGGCGCGCCCTTCGGAATGCACAGATTGTCCGAATTGAGCTGGCTGCCCTCATTGGGAATGATGAAATCGATATCATCATCCTCGGTCATCGCCTGTGCGATGTCGCCATTATATTCGAGCACCAGATCGACATCACCCTTGAGCAGCAGATCCTGACCGTCATCGACGTGGAAATTCTTCACATTGGGCTTTTGCTTGATCATCATCGCCTCGATCGTCGCGATGTCAGCGGGGGTCAGCGCGTTGACCGATTTGCCCAGATATTTGCCATACAGGCGGAACATATCGCCGGCCTCCGACAACAGCGCGATGCGGCCGGCATATTCGGGGCTGTCGAACAGGACTTTCCAGCTGTCCGGCTTCGTCTTCACCTTTGACTTGCGATAGCCGATGCCGAGCGCGAGCCAGGTGTAGGGCATCGAAAATTTGCGGCCCTGATCATAGGCGACGTCGATAAAAGTCGGGTCGATATTTTTCATGTTCGGGATCTGGGCATGATCGAGCGCCTGCAGCATGCCCGCCTGCGCCATCCGCTCGACAAAGTCGTTCGAGGGCACGATGACGTCATAGCCCGGATTGCCGGCCTTGAACTTGGCGAACAGCACGTCGTTGCTGTCGAACAGGTCCATTTTGACCTCGACGCCCGACGCTTCCTTGAAATCATCGAGCGTGGTCTCGCCGATATAAGTGTCCCAATTATAGAAGTTGAGCTTGGCTTCCTCGCCGTTCGCGAGTTTCTTGCCTTCGCCCTTGCTGCACGCGGCGAGGCCGCCAAAGCTGATCCCGATCGCGGCGACCCCCATCGCCTGCAGCAGCGAGCGGCGCCCGCGGCTTTGCTTGATCAATTCCATCGGATCCATGTGCAGCCTCCCTGTTTGTGACGCCAAGCTGACTCAATAAGGCCCGCTTGGAAAGAGGTTATTTTGCAGCGCAACAGGAATCTTTGACATATTCATGCGTTGCGGAGGTACCAGTCGTAATCAAGCGTCGGCACGACGCCGAAATAGCGGTCTTGCTCGACGCGTTTGACGATGCTGAACATCTCGACAAACCGGGTGCCCAGATAGTCGCGCATCAGCTTCGAATCGTGGAAACGATCGACCGCGGCGAACCAGTTCGACGGGGGCTTGTCGTCGCCGCTGTTGTCGCGGTCATAGCCGTTGCCGACCACTGCGGCGCCCGGGTCGA
Source organism: Sphingopyxis sp. BE259 (assembly GCF_031457495.1). Taxonomy (NCBI): domain Bacteria; kingdom Pseudomonadati; phylum Pseudomonadota; class Alphaproteobacteria; order Sphingomonadales; family Sphingopyxidaceae; genus Sphingopyxis; species Sphingopyxis sp. BE259. The sequence goes on along the minus strand of NZ_JAVDWM010000001.1, from coordinate 2,256,435 downwards.
TCTGGTTTGTCATGCCGTGATGCATCCCGGCGAGCACGGCGGCGACGGCGAGATAGGGATTGGCGTCGGCGCCGCAGGCGCGGTGTTCGACATGGCGGCTGGGCGGCGGGCCAGCGGGAATGCGGAACGACACGGTGCGATTGTTGACGCCCCAGGTCGGCGCGACCGGGGCGTAGCTGTTCGCCTTGAACCGCCGATAGCTATTCGCGTGCGGCGCGAAGAGCGCAAAGGCGTCGCCGACCGTCGTGATCATTCCGCCGATCGCGTGGCGCAGCGCGGGGGTGCCCTCGGGATCGTCGCTGGCGAAGATATTGCTGCCCTTGTCGTCATTCATCGAGACGTGGATGTGCATGCCGCTGCCCGCGTGGTCGGCAAAGGGCTTGGCCATGAAGGTCGCCTCCAGCCCCTGTTGCTGGGCAATTGCCTTGACGAGACGCTTGTACATGATGGCATCGTCGCAGGCGCGCAGCGTGTCGGGCTTGTAGCACAGGGTCAGCTCGAACTGGCCCGGCGCGAATTCGGAAATCGCGCTTTCGAGCGGCAAGCCTTGCACTTCGGTGGCGGCGTAGAGTGCGTCGAAGAAGGGGCGGAAATCGTCCAGCTCGCGCAGGCCATAGACTTCGACATTGCGCGGGGTGTCGCGGCTGTAGCCCGGGCGCGCAGGACGCACAGTGCCGTCGCGGGCGCGGCGCGGGTCGACGAGGTAGAATTCCAGCTCGACCGCAAGCGCAGGCGTCAGGCCATCGGCGGCGAAGCGATCGACGAGGCGGCCCAGCACATGGCGCGGGTCGAGATCGTGCGGGGTTCCATCGAGCTCGTAGAAATCGACGAGGAATTGCGCGGCATGGTCGCCGCCCCACGGGGTGCGAACAAGCGTGCCGGGGATCGGCTTCATCGACCGGTCCGCGTCGCCGTCCTCCCACACCAGCCCCGTTTCGACGGTATCCTGGCCGGTGATGTCGACGACGGTGATCGATCCCGGGAACATCCGCCCGCTTTCATACACCGCCATCACCTCATGCTGGCGCAGCCGCTTGCCGCGCGGGACGCCGCCGAAGTCGGTGTAGATCATCTCGATCGAATCGACGTCGGGGTTCGCCTTGAAAAAAGCCTCGGCCTCCGAACGCGGCGCGATCACGCCCGATGATTTCGACATCGCCCCTCTACTCCTTCAACGCTTTGGTGCAGTCGGCAAAGCCGCTCACCAACCGGTCGATCTGGTCGCCGCCGGTAACCGGGCTCACCAACATCATATTGTGAAACGGCGCCAGCAAAATCCCGCGGTTGGCGAGGAACAGATGGATTGCGGCTTCGAGGTCGGGCTGCATCGCGGCCTTCGCTTCGCCGCCGTTTCGGGGCGGGGTGGGGCAGGTGAGGAATTCGACCCGCGCGCCGACTTGGGTGACATGCCAGTCGAGACCGGCGGCGGCGATTTCCTGCTCCAGCCCGGCGACCAGTCGCGCGGCGCCGCGTAGCATATGGTCATAGGCGGCGGGGGTGATGACGTCGGACAACATCGCGTCCATCGCGGTGATCGCGAGCGCGTTGGCGGAGAGTGTCGTCCCGATGCCGCTGTGTCCGGGTGGGCGCGAATGGTTGAGGGCGGCCATGCGTTCGCCGACCGCAGCCGAAAAGCCATAGACCGCGCAAGGAACCCCGCCGCCGATCGACTTGCCGACAACGATCATATCGGGCGCTGTGCCATGGGTCACGCCATGACCGCCATAGCCCGAAGAAATGGTGTGCGTTTCGTCGAACACCAGCAACGTACCTGTCTCGTCGCACAGCTTGCGGAGCGTTGTGGGAAACCCCGGCGCATCGCGCACCATACCGACATTGGTCATCACCGGCTCGGCGAGCACACACGCGACGTCGCCGCGGCGCAGCGCATCGGCGAGAGCCTGCTCGTCGTTGAATTCGATCACCGTGGTCGTGGCGCGCTGATCGTGAACCTGCCCGATCAGGCTAGCGCGCATGACCGGCGCGCCGCCTATCAGATCGACAAAGGCATCATCGACCGCGCCATGATAGGCGCCGTTGAAGGTCAGGATTTTCGGGCGCCCGCTGATCCCGCGGCACCAGCGGATCACCGCGCGATTGGCTTCGCTGGCGGTGGTCGTGACCTGCCATTGGGGTAACGCGAACATCGCCGCGAGCTTTGCCGCAAGCGCCGCGCCGCGTTCGGTCGGGAGCATATAGCTCAGCCCTTCGCCCGCCTGCTTCGCCAGCGCGGCGGCGAGCGCAGGCGGCGAATGACCGAACAGGCTGGCGGTGTCGCCAAGGCAAAAATCGTCATAGGTGTGGCCGTCGATGCTGGTCAGCGTCGCGTCACGGGCCGATGCCGCGACGATGGGCACCGGGCTGGGCCAGTCGCGCATCCAGTGGAACGGCACCGACTGGAACCAACCGGATGCCGCGGCATGATGCGCAAAGGCGCGCGGGTTTGCGCCGCGAAAGCGGTCGGCTTCGCGCGCCGCGACGCGCGCGATGGCGGCATCGCCGATCACCCGAGCTTGTCCTTCATCGCATAATAGAGCAGCCCCAACGTCGCGAGCGGCTGGCGCAACCATTTGCCGCCGGGGAAGGGGCGACTGGGCAGATTGGCGAGCACATCGAACCGCTCGGCGGTCCCCGCCATCGCCTCGGCAATCAGCTCGCCCGCCAGCGTCGTCACCAGCGCGCCATGCCCCGAAAAACCATGCGCGAAAAACACATTCCCGCGCCGTCCGATATGCGGCAGCCGGTTCATCGTCACCGCGACCGCGCCGCCCCAGCCATAGTCGATTTTTGCATCGCCGATCTGCGGAAACACTTCGGCCATGAACGGCCGCACGAAGGCGGCAATATCCTTCGGCGGCGTCTGCGAATAACGCTCGCCGCCACCAAAGATCAGGCGCTTGTCAGCCGACAGGCGGAAATAGTTGAGCACGAAGCGACTGTCCGCGACGGCGGCGTCGGTCGGGAGCAGCGCCTCGGCGTTCGCGAGCGGCGCGGTTGCGACGTTGTAATTCATGATCGGTACGGTGTAGCGGCCGAGACGCGGCGCATCATCGCGCGTCCATATTTCGCTCATCCAGCTATCGGCCGCCAGAATGACATGACGTGCCCGAATATCGCCGCCCAAAGCCGACACGACGGGTTGGAGGCCATCGATCACTCCGAATGCCCGGCAATCCTCTAATATGATCACGCCCGCCGCGAGCGCCGCCTTACCGAGACCAATTGCATAATTGATCGGGTGAAAGTGGCCGCCCTGCTGGTCGTAGATCCCGCCGTGATATAACGTACTGCCGATATGTGCGCCCATGTCCGGCTTGGCGATCGCGTTGCTCTGATAGCCGAAGCGCGCCGAAAGATGTTCAGCCTCGCGCCGCATTGCCTCGAAATCGGCGGGCGTCCATGCCGCTTCGAGGTGTCCTGCTTTCAGATCGCAGTTGATATGATGTTTTTCGATGCGAGCTTTTACCCGGTTCTGACGCCAGCAAAGGTCGAAAAGCGCATCAGTGCGCTCCTTGCCAAAATCCTCCTCCAACTCCGACGCGGTCCAACGAAGGCCAGGAATGAGCTGGCCGCCGTTGCGGCCGGAGGCGCCAAAAGCGATTTTTTCCTTTTCCAGCAGAATCACCGAAAAGCCGCGTTCGGCACAAGCGAGCGCAGCAGACAGGCCGGTGAACCCGCCGCCGATAACCACAACGTCGCACTGGCGATCACCGTCAAGGCGTGGCTGGACGGGCCAGCGATGTGCGCTTCCGCCGTAATAGCTGTAAGTTAGCGGTTCAGACATGGCGGAACTGCGGGTCAGACCCGCATCAACAGATGCTCGCGTTCCCAGCTCGACACCACCGACTGGTAGTTGAAAAGCTCATAATCCTTCACCGCAAAGAAGATTTCGAAGAAATCGTCGCCGAGCAGATTACGCACCTTCTTGCACGAGCTGAACCGGTCGAGCGCCGCCTCCAATGTGCGGGGCAGGGTGCGGGCGCGGTTATACGCGCTGCCGGTGATCGACTTGGCTGGAACCATGCGGTCAACGACGCCGATATAGCCGCAGATCAGCGATGCGGCGATCGCCAGATAAGGATTGCTGTCGGCACCGGGCAGCCGGTTTTCGACCCGGCGGTTGGCCTTTTCCGAAATGGGGACGCGGAACCCGCACGACCGGTTGTCCTCGCCCCACTGGACGTTGATCGGCGCCGCGCTGTCGGGCCGCATCCGGCGAAAGCTGTTGACGTTAGGCGCCCACAGCGGCGCGATCTGCGGCATGTAACGCACGAGGCCCGCGATGTAGCTGCGGAACATCGCGCTGTCGCGCCCATTGGCGGTCGAAAACAGATTTTTGCCGGTGACCCGGTCGACGACCGATTGATGAATGTGCATTGCGCTGCCCGGCTGACCCGCCATGGGGTTGGCCATGAAGGTCGCATAGACGTCATGTTGCTTCGCAACGTTGCGCACGACGCGCTTGAACAGAAACACCTCATCGGCCAGCCGCAGCGGGTCGCCATGCTCGAAATTGACCTCCAGCTGGGCGGCGCCCATTTCGTGGATCATCGTGTCGATGTCGAGCCCCATCAGCTCGCAATCGTCATAGATATGATCGATGATATCCTCATATTCGTTCATCGCCTCCAGCCCATAGGGCTGGCTGGCGGACTCGCTGCGCCCCGACTGCCCGGTTGGCGGCGTCAGCGGGAAGTCGGGATCGACATTTTGCGACACCAGGTAAAATTCGACCTCGGGCGCGATGACCGGGCGCCAGCCTTTTTCGGCATAGAGCGCGAGAACTTTTTTCAGGATGGTGCGCGGCGCGATATCGACCTCGCTGCCGTCGCGGTTCAGCACATCGGCGATGACAAAGGCGGTCGGCGATTTGAACCCCGGCGCGATGCAGATCGTGCTGGGATCGGCGATCAGGATCTTGTCGGGATCCTTGTCCCAGATGTCGTCGATGTCCTCGGGATAATGGCCGTCGATCGTGCAGATGAACACGCTGCCGGGAATCCGCAGCGACTTGTCCTTGACCGACGACAGGAATTTTTTGGCCGGCAGCACCTTGCCGCGCTGGACCCCGTTGATGTCGGGGACGATACATTCGACTTCGTCGATCTTATGGTCGCTGATCCACTGTTCCAGATTGACTGACATGAGCCCCCGATTGGGCCAAGGAGCTGGCCCGTTTGTAGAAGACCAGCCTATCGCGAAGTGAAGCCGAGCGCCAGAGGGGCCGTTATCGGCCATTTTTCCGCGACCATCCTGCGGGGTAGAATGTCCGCTTGCGACCAGAAGCGGACATAAACTTTCGTCATCCCGGACTTGATCCGGGATCCATGCGCCCTCTCAGCAGCGGGCGGCGCATGGCCTCATCGACCCCGGATCAAGTCCGGGGTGACGAGTTCATGCGGGCAGCTCCCCACCCCAAAGCCGCAATTCCGCCACCTGATTTTTCACTGTCTTACATTCTCCTGGCGCGATAACCTCGCGCCATGTCATGTTCGCGCCCTGTTTTCTGTCTGCTTCGCGGGTGCGCGGCATGTTGCTCCACGTGAGAGATACAAGAGGGGTGCGTAGTGTGACCTTTGTGACCTTCCGACCGCAATTGAGTGCGTGCGCCGTCCGAAAAGTAACGGATCATGGGGGCGCATGATGCGGGGCGATAACGATCAGCTGGCGTCCTTCTGGATGCCCTTCACCGCGAACCGCGCGTTCAAGGCCAACCCGCGCCAGCTCGTCTCGGCAAGTGGGATGCATTACCGGTCGAGCGACGGTCGCGAGATATTGGACGGCACCTCGGGATTATGGTGTAGCAACGCGGGTCATTGCCGCCCAGAAATTACCGAAGCGATCGCGAAGGCCGCCGCAACGCTCGATTTCGCGCCGACCTTCCAGCTCGGTCATCCGCTGCCGTTTGAACTCGCGCAGCGGCTTGCCACATTGATGCCCGACGGGCTCGACCGGATTTTCTTTACCAACAGCGGCTCGGAATCGGTTGATACGGCGCTGAAAATCGCGCTCGCGATCCAGCGGGCGAAGGGGCAGGGGACGCGCACCCGGCTGATCGGGCGCGAACGCGGTTATCATGGCACCGGCTTTGGCGGGATCAGCGTCGGCGGCCTCGTCAACAACCGCCGGGCGTTTGGCGGCGGGCTACCCGGCGTCGATCATATCCGTCATACCCATGACATCGACCGCAATGCCTTCACGCGCGGTTTTCCGCAGTACGGCGCCGAACTTGCCGAGGATCTTCAGAGACTGGTCGATCTGCACGGCGCCGAAACGATTGCGGCGGTGATCGTCGAGCCGATGGCGGGATCGACCGGCGTGCTGGTGCCGCCGGTCGGCTATCTGCAGCGGCTGCGCGAGATTTGCGACCGGCATGGCATCATTCTGATCTTTGACGAGGTGATCACCGCCTTTGGGCGCGTCGGCGGCTCGACTGCGGCGGGGCAGTGGGGGGTGACCCCCGACATCATCACCATGGCCAAGGGGCTGACCAACGCCGCGGTGCCGATGGGTGCCGTCGCGGTGAAGCGCGCACTACACGATGCGGTGCTGGACAGCGTCGATGCGGGCATCGAGCTGTTCCACGGTTACACTTATTCGGGGCACCCGCTGGCGAGCGCGGCAGGGCTTGCGACGCTGGACTTGTACGCGCGCGATGGCCTGTTCGATCGCGCGATCGAACTCGGCGGCTATTGGGAAGATGCTGCGCATAGCCTGAAAGGCAAGCGGCACGTCATCGATGTCCGCACCATCGGCCTTGTGGCAGGCATTGAACTCGAGCCCCGCCCGGGCGCGCCGACGGCGCGCGCGATGGAACTGTTCCACGCCTGCTTCGACAATGGCTTGCTGGTGCGCGCGACCGGCGACATCATCGCGCTGTCGCCGCCACTGATCGTCGAGAAGGGGCAGATCGACGAAATGTTCGCCAAGATTGCCGACCTCCTCGACGCGGTCGATTAACGCTCCAGACCGTCGATGTGCAATGCGGCGGCCTCGGCGTTCGCTTCGGCTTTTGCCGCAGTGGCAGCGACCTGACGGGCGCGCGTCGCTTCGGTCTGGACCAGACGTTCGGCCATCGTCCGCCACGCCTGTTCGGCACGCAGATTGCGGTCGCGAACCTGCGACAAGGTGCTCGCCGCCGCATCCAGCGCGCATTTATCAGCCTGGGCTTGATAGAAGTCACTGGTGTTCGACATGGCGGTTATCCTTTGGTCTGGGGTGGGGTCGGCGGTTGGACTGAGTGGGTTCAGTCGATCATCTGGGCGATCAGGCGGCGTAATTCGCTTTGCGACAGGGTCGGCGAGCGCCGGATGGACTTTCGCGCCGGCGCGTCGATCGCGGCATAAGGGCGGAGGAGGGAAGGGAAGCTATTCGAAATTAAGTTCATATTGTCCTGTATTCATTGATTTTATTATTGTCGGGATCAGCGCCGGTTGCCCTTGCGCGGACCGCTGCCGGCCGGACCGGCGCCGCGATCGCGATACACGATGCGGCCCTTGGTCAGGTCGTAAGGCGTCATTTCGACGCGAACGGCATCGCCGACGACCGAGCGGATGCGAAAGCGTCGCATCCGGCCCGCCGTATAGGCGATAATTCGATGATCATTTTCCAACACGACGCCAAAGCGTCCGTCGGGAAGAATCTCGTCGATCTGGCCGTCGAGTGTCAGCAGTTCCTCTTTGGCCAAAGATCAGGCCGACTGGATGTTGACCGCGGCGACTTTGCCGCGCTGGTCGGTTTCCAGATCGTAAGATACGCGCTGATCCTGGTTCAGCGTCGACATGCCCGACCGTTCGAGGGCGGTGATGTGGACGAAACTGTCGCCCGAGCCATCCTCGTTGGCGATGAAGCCATAACCTTTGTCGGTGTTGAAGAATTTCACGGTGCCGATTGCCATGAGGCGTTCCTTTCACGGAAGTGGATTTGTCACCGTTTCATAACGATGACGCCAGGAAGCGTGAGGAAGGAAGGTCCTGCCGTTACGGCAACAAAATCCGTCGTAAGCGACGATAGCTCGATACAAATAGGCGCTATGGTATGAAAAGTCAAGGATAGCCAAGGATTCAGGCTTGGTAAGGCGAGCTTTCAATCGCTGATATGCAGCGGGAAAGTCACCGAAACCCGCGTTCCCCTGCCGACTTCGCTGTCGATGTCGAGCTGGCCCTGATGGCGTTCCCCGATATGCTTCACGATCGCGAGGCCGAGGCCAGTTCCGCCGACCGAGCGGCTGCGTGCTTCGTCGACGCGATAGAAGCGCTCGGTCAGGCGCGGCAGGTGGTCGGGGGCAATCCCGTCGCCGACGTCGCTGACCGACAGGCGGACCCGGCGCCCCTCGCGCACAAGTTCGATCGTCACCGGGGTTCCGGCATGGCCATATTTCATGGCATTGGAAATGATGTTGTGGGCGAGCTGGCTGAGCTGCGCCGCGTCGCCAACCATCGGCTGAGTGGCGTCGCCCAGCGCGGCGACCACATCTTTCGCGCGCGCCGGTTCGCTGTCGCTGAGCTGCCCGATCGCGGTGCGGACGATCGCCGCCAGATCGACCGTCGTCGTCGGGCGACGAAAGCGGTCGGCCTCGACCCGCGAGATCGACAGCAGATCGATGACCAACTGTTGCATCCGCCGCGCCTCGCGTTCGATGATCGACAGGAAACGGTCGCGGGTCGGCGCATCGGTGTCGCCGTTCATTTCCTGTAATGTTTCGACATAGCCGAGGATCGCCGCGAGCGGCGTGCGCAGTTCGTGGCTGGCGTTGGCGACGAAATCGGATCGCATCCGATCGGCGGCGTCGATCGCCGACCGGTCGGACAGAAAGATGATATATTCGCTGCCCGACAAAGCGGCGATCCGCATCGTCCAACGCTGGCCGGGCCGCGGGAAATCGATCAAATTGACGGTTTCGAGCGGCGCGTCGCCCTGAATGCGCGACAGCCATTCGGTCGCGGCAGGGTGGCGGATCGCGGTTCGCACATCGGCGCCGACGATATGCCGCCCGAGCAGCCGAACCGCCGCGTCGTTGGCAATGGTGACAATATTGTCGGCAATGCCGAACAGGGGTTCCTTTTCCTGATCGACCCAATGCGCGAAATCGGGATGACGGAGCAGCGACGGAGGGACATTGGGGACGGTGGATGGTGCGGCGCCCTGCGGTTCTGGTGGCGCTGCAGGCAGCGCGCCGTAAACGATCGCGGCGGCAACAAGCCCTGCGACCGCCATGATCGCGATCGACAAGGGGTCGCCGCCGGAGAGCGCGGCAAAGATCGCCGCGATGGCAACCATCGTGAGGGCAATGACGAAGCTGGACAGGCGATCGAACATCGCCTGCGCGCCTCGCACGAAGCGAGGGGCGGGCGCAAGGCGATTTCCTGCCGTTAACGCATAGGCGGTGAATGTCCCAAAGCGGGAAGCGGTGATGCTGGGTCGGTGTTTTGCTTTTCCTTGGCGTGTCATTGGGTTATGCGCCGCGCATGGATCATCGCGAAATTCCGTCCGAAAGCCCCGACAACATGGGCGAAGCCATTCCGTCGAGGCGCCGGATGCTGGCGCTGGGCGCCGCCGGCGTCTCCGCCGCGCTGACGATCCGCCCCGCCTTTGCCCAGACCGCGGTATCGGTGATGAATTGCCAGATTCCGGTCCCCGGTCCGGGCGGCGCCGGCAAATTTATCGACACCCAGGGCAAGCTGGTGCCGCCCGGCACCAAGGGTGCGTTTCCGGGCGCGCTGCGCCCGTTCACCGGCGAAGAAGTCAAGCGTGCGTTCCGCGGCCAGACGCTGCCCGGCACGACCTATAGTCAGTCGCAGGCGTATCTGCAGTATATCCGGCGCTTGCAGGCGGGGCAGAGCGGCTTTACCTGTTTCGCATCGATCACGACGTCGCGCTGATTTTCGCTCCTATTCTGGCGATGTCGGTTCAGCCGCGTCGTCAGCCAAAGGAGTTTCCGTGAAACTAGCTTCGCTCAAACAGGGTCGCGACGGTCGTCTTGTCGTCGTGTCCGACGATCTCGCCTGGTACGCCGACGCTGGTCAGATCGCGGCGACGATGCAGGCGGCGCTCGACAATTGGGCCTATGCCGCGCCGCGCCTCGCCGCGCTGGCCGAAGACCTGAATCACGATGCGATCCCCAAGGAACGCTTTCACGAACGTGACGCCGCCTCGCCCTTGCCCCGCGCCTATCAATGGGCCGACGGCAGCGCCTATGTGAACCACGTCGCGCTGGTCCGGCAGGCACGCGGCGCCGAAATGCCCGACAGTTTCTGGCACGATCCGTTGATGTATCAGGGCGGCAGCGACGCATTTCTGGCGCCTCGCGACCCGATCCCGCTCGCCGATCCGGCGTGGGGGTGCGATATGGAAGCCGAAGTCGTGGTGGTGACCGGCGACGTCCCGGCAGGCATCGATGCGGCCGCAGCGCGCGAGACAATTCTGCTCGTCGGGCTGACCAACGACGTGTCGCTGCGCGGTTTGATCCCCGGCGAACTCGCCAAGGGCTTCGGCTTTTTCCAGTCGAAGCCGTCGAGTGCGATGTCGCCGGTGTTTGTGACGCCTGAAGCACTGGGCGATCGCTGGCAGGACGGCAAGCTGCACGGCACTTTGTGCGTCGATCTGAACGGTCAGCCGCTGGGCCGCGCCGACGCCGGCGTCGACATGACCTTCGATTTCGGTGCGTTGATCGCCCACGCGGCCAAGACGCGCGATCTGGGCGCGGGGACGATCATCGGGTCGGGCACCGTGTCGAACCGCGACGCCGACGGCGGTCCGGGCAAGCCGATCGCCGACGGCGGTCTGGGCTATTCCTGCCTCGCCGAAGTGCGGACGGTCGAGACGATCCAGCAGGGCGAGGCCAAGACGCCCTTCATGCAAAAAGGCGATAGCGTTCGCATCTGGATGGACGACGAGCGGCACCACAGCATTTTTGGCGCGATCGAACAGCAGGTAATGTGATAAAAAAAGGGGCGGGTCTGCACCCGCCCCTTTGGTCGTTGGATTTGGTCCGGCGATCAGCCGAAGCTGCCGCCCGACATCGCGTCGCTGAGCGAACAGGCCGCGGGACCAAGGATCACGACGAACAGCACCGGCAGAATGAACAGGATCAGCGGCACGGTCATGATCGCGGGCAGCCGGGCGGCCTTTTCTTCGGCGCGCATCATGCGTTCGTTGCGGAATTCGGCCGACAACACGCGCAGCGCGCTGGCCAGCGGCGTCCCGTATTTCTCGGTCTGGATCATCGTCGTGACGACGCCCTTCACTGATTCCAGATTGACGCGATAAGCGAGGTTTTCGAACGCCTGACGGCGCTCGGTCAAAAAGCCGAGTTCGATCGACGTCAGCGCAAATTCTTCGCCCAGTTCTGGATAGGCGCGGCCCAGTTCTTTTGATACGCGGGAAAAGGCAGTATCGACTGTCAGACCCGCTTCGGCGCAGATCACGAGCAGATCGAGCGCGTCGGGAAGCCCTTTGCGGATCGCGTCGGTGCGCTTGGACCGTTTGTTCTGCACGAACAGGTCGGGCGCCTTGTAGCCAAGAATGAGCGCCGCCATGGTGGCGCCCGACCGTTTGAACGGGGTCAGATCGGGCCACATTTCGATGCCATAGATCAGGAACGCGGCAAGCCCGCCGAACACGATCGGCAGGACCATGCGGCCGAAAATCACCGCGACGGCCAAATCCTTCGACCGAATGCCCGCCTGGGCCAGCTTTTGCTGGACCTCCTTGACCTGACCTTCCTGCAACACCTGGAGCTTGCCAAGGAACGTCCGCATCTTGTCGGCGTGCTGGTTCTTGCGGACCAGCTTGGCACGGCGCTTCGCGGTCGAAGCGGTGATGCCAGCTTTCAACTGCTCGCGGCGTTCGTTGAGCGCCTTGACGCGTTTGGTCATCGGATTGCGCACGGTCAGTGCGCCATAGATGGCGAAAAGAACGGCAAAGACGCCGACGGCGGCCAACATCGTGCCGGCCCAGATGACATCGACGCCCATCAGCGTCGGGCCAGTCTGGGCGCCGGTAAATGTGGTGAGAAGGAGGCTGCTGTTCACTGGTCTTGCCCCTTCAGATCTCGAAGCTGATCATTTTGGCCATGATCCCGGCGCCGATGCTCATCCAGATCAGCCCGCCGATCCCGGCGATCATCAGGCGCTGTTCGGTAAAGAAGCCCGCGAGATACGACGGGTTCATGGACCAGACGACGCCGAACACGAAGAAGGGCAGGGCACCGACGATATACGCCGACGCTTTGGCTTCCGATGACATGGCACGGATTTTCAGTTTCATCTGGGCGCGCTTGCGCAGCACGTCGGACAGGTTCGCCAGTGTTTCCGCCAGGTTGCCGCCGGTTTCGCGCTGAATCTGGATGGTGATGCAGAAAAACTGGAACTCGGGGGTTCCCAGCATCACGGCCGATTCCTGTAGCGCGGCTTCCATCGTGTTGCCGATGCGGATGCGTTCGACGACGCCCTTGAATTCCTCGCCGACCGGGCCGGGCAACTCTTGGCTTACGACCTGAAAAGTTTCGGTGACCGGCAAACCCGACCGCAGGCCGCGGACCAGCAGGTCGATGGCATCCGGAAAACGCGTATTGAACTGGGCGACGCGTTTTTTGATCGCCCGTCCGACGACCAGATAAGGCAGGCCGAGGCTGAGAAACAGACCGATCATGCCTGCCATCAGGATCGGCGCGCGCACTACCAGCAGACCGCCGGTGACAACGACGAACAACGCCATCGATGCGAACATATACTGCGTCAGCGTCCAGCCCTTGCCGGTCCGACGGATACGCTTTTCCATTTCCTCGCGGCGCGGCATCAGGCTTGTCAGGGACGAACTGCCCTTACCGCCCGACTGGATCGTTTTGCGCATCTGCGCCGCGACTACGGCTTCGGTCGAAGCGGCGTGGCGATCCTTGACCATCGCCAGCCGCCGCGTCTTCGCCTTGCCGGCAGACGGGCCGCCAAGCAGAATCACGAGGATAGCAAAGGCCAGGAAAGCCCCCGCGACGATAAGGATGACTGGCAGATTCATGTCGGCTGATGTCCGCTTCTATAGCTAGTGGCAGTGATACCCGGGTTTCGGGGTCACGCCGGCTGTTTCGCACCCTTTTTCGACATCAGCCCAAGTTTGCCGAGCAATGACCCGCCCGACTTGCCCTTGACCTGGGCGGTCTGCGCCTCCTCGGCTTCAACGTCGGCTCCATCAAGGATCAGGCGCATCAAGTTGGTCCACACCTGCGCTGCTTTCGTGCCCTTGCAGACTTCAGCATAGGATTTCCCCAGCTTCGCAGACTGGCTGACCAATTTCGGATCGAACGGAATTACGATGTCGATCTGGCGTTCGATCGACGATTCGAATTCCTTGCGCGATAATTCGCCGACGGCGTTCTGGAATTTGTTGGCGACCAGCACGACGCGGGCGCCGGGCACATTCTGCTTGAACCATGACAGCAAGCGGATCGTATCGCGCGCCGCGGCGAGCGTCACATCGCTGACCAGCAGGATCGTTCCAGCTTCCGACACCAAGTGCGGAAAGGGAATCAGAACCTGGCGCGGAATATCTACGATCGTCATCTCGAACGCGCCGCGCAGCTCTTCTTCCAGCTGGAAGAAGGCCGAGCCGTCGGTCATCACCGGCTGATGGATCGGCGCTTCGGCCGACAGCAGGCTGAGTTTGTCCGATGCCCGCACCATCGCGCGCTCGATGAAAAGGCCGTCGATACGGCTGGGGTTGTCGATCGCGTCGATCAAGCCGCGGCCGGGCTCCAGGTCGAGCGTCAGGGCGCCGGTGCCGAAATGGACATCGAGGTCGAGCAGCGCGGTCTGGCGGCCTGCCTGTTCGCTCATCGCCCAAGCGAGCGAGGTCGACACCAGCGAGGCTCCGACACCGCCGCGCACGCCGACGACCGCCATCATGTGATGCGGCTTGTCGTCCTGCATGTCGGCATGTTTCGGCGCGGTCAGCATTGCGTGCGCCATGGTCAGCGATTCGCGGACCTGTTCCAGCGACAGCGGTTTCAGCAGATAGTCCTGAATCCCACTCGACAGCAGGTCACGATACAGACGGACGTCATTGACCTGGCCCGCCGCGATCACCACCGTGCCGGGTTCGCAAACTTCAGCCAGCGCATTGATGTCGTTGATCGGATCGCCCGATTCGGACATGTCGACGAACAGGATGTTCGGACTAGCGGACACCGACAGCGATTGCACGGCATTGCGCAGGCCGCCCTTGTTACATTTTTCGATCGGCCAGCCCATGTCGTTGGCGGCGGCGCGGATCAGCTCCAGCGTGTCGTCGTCGCAGACAAAGGCGCTGAACGGATCGCGCGCGCCGACCGGTTTGAAAGGAGCGTTCACTGGCCACCTCCGCTGTTGCTGGTTGCGTTGCCGCGCAGTTCACCGGCGCCGGTCGGCGGCTTTTCGCGGAACGTCTTGATCGCGCGCGTTGCCATCGACGGATCATTGCCCGCGTTGCGCGCGCCCTTGATCAGGTCGTTGGGATCGGCGACCATCGCCGCCAGGTTGCTGTTGCTCGCGCAGCCATAGTTGGACGAGGTTGCGTTCGCGATATTGATCGCGGATTTGCTGTCCCAATTGGGGCAACCGGGCACCGATGCCGACGCGCGGGTCACGATAACCCGCAGGTGATCCTGCGGCACCGCTCCGGTCGTCACGGGAACATCGTTGGTCACCAGCAAGCCGCGCCGCGCGACCATCGACCGCACCGTCGCCTGCGCCGACGTGGCGCCGTAAACGGACGGGTCTTCGATCGAGATGCGATCGCCGTAGCGCACACCCATCGCGTCGAGCCACCCTTGGAGGCGGCCCTGTTCGCTGGGCGGCAGCTCGCCATTGGCGGCGGCGACGTCGAATTGATAGATTGCGTTGCGCACGACCGGCTGATGCACCGAATCCAGGCTACGGTTGGTGTAGGCGGTGCCCCCGCAGCCGGCGAGCGAGGTGGCCAGCGCCAGAACCGTCCAAGTTGCGATCTTCTTCATCACTTTGCTCCCTGAATTCCGTGCGTCACTTGATGCTGAAGCCGGGCGAGGCGTCGCCGGTGCCCCGCGGGCGATCGGCATCGCCGACGCTTGTGTCGAGCCGCGGCTTCGGTCGATCCCCGCCAGTCACGCCCGAGTTTTCCTGGTTTAGCAGCAGTCGCGACAAGTCATTGGCGTTCTGATAGGCGTCGGTCGGCAGCTTGATGTCGTTGGCCGACACCGGCTGTACCAGATAAGGCGTCACCACGATGACCAGTTCGGTCTCGCCGCGGCGGAAGCTGTCCGATTTGAACAACATGCCGAGCAGCGGCACGTCGCCCAAGCCGGGCATCTTGTCGATCGCGCCGATCGAACGGTTGTTCATCAGGCCCGCGATCATGAAGCTTTCGCCCGATCCCAGCTCGACCGTCGTTTCGGCGCGGCGGATCGTCAGCGCGGGGATCTGGAAGCCTTCCATCTCGATCGCGCCTTCGGTCGACAGTTCCGATACTTCAGGGCGGACGCGCAGGCTGATGCGCCCGTTCGAAAGCACCGTCGGCGTATAGGCCAGGCTGACGCCATATTTGCGATATTCGATCGTCGTCCCGGCGAGGTTGCCGGGGATCGGGACCGGGAATTCGCCGCCCGCCAGGAAGTCGGCGGTTTCACCCGAAATCGCGGTCAGGTTCGGCTGCGCCAGCGTCACGACCATGCCCGATCGTTCGCCCAGATCGAGCGAGGCGATCAGATCGAGGCCGAACAGACGGCCGGCGCCGGCCAGGCTGTTGGTACCCGCCTGGTTGTTGATGCCATACGTCGTGCTGCCGTCGGCGTTGTAGGTGATCGTGCCGGCGTTGCGGCCGCGAAACACGCTACCCAGAAAGCCGTTGCCGAGCGGGCCGTCGCGGTCGCGGGTCAGCACGTTGCCGCTGATTTCCTTGACCAACGTGCGGTTTACCTCGGCGATGCGGACCTGCAGATTGACCTGGAGCGGGGTCGCGGTGCGAAGGCGGGACAGGACTTTGGTCGTGTCGCCGACAAAGGCCTGGACCAGACGTTCGGCCTCGGCTGCGTCGTCGGGCGACTGGACCGTGCCAGTGAGCAGCACAAAGCCGTTCATCGTGTTGGCCGAAACGCTGGCGTCGGGCATGGCCAGCGACAGCATCTGGTCGATCGTCTCGATATTGTTGCCGACGCGGGCGACGGTCGAAAAAACGACCCGGCCGCTGGCATCGGTGGCATAAATGCTGGTCTCGCCAGGCTTTTTGCCAAAGATATAGAGCTGTCGGCCCGAGCGCACCTGGACGTCGGCGACTTCGTCATTGGCGACGAAAACGTCGGTCATCGCGGCGGGCAGGCTGATCAGGCGGCCGCGGCCGACCGACAGGTCGATGCTGCTGCTCGCATTCTGGGTCGCCTGGGCGGCTGCCGGCAGCGACGGAGCGGATGCCAGGGCCGCTGCCACCAGGCCGATGGCCAGGGTGCGGGCGAGGGCCGCTGCCTTGAAATTGGCTTTGCTGTTCATCTTACTTTCCCCCAACCGGAACGACGGTGGTCTTTTCGCCGCGCGTGACCCGGACGACCGGACCACTTGATGCCGGCCCATAATTGCCTCCCGACGGAGCCGACGGTGCGTTATTCACCATCGGTTGCGGGTTTCCGCCGCCGCCGACGCGGCCGCGCACCGGGATCCAGAACCGCGACACGTCGCCGCCGGTCGTTGCCGACTTGGCCGTCACGGGGCGAGCCTGGGCCTGCGCCAGCATCCGGCGTTCGGCGACGCTGCCGCCCTTTTCGGGAACGTTGATGTCGCCCGACGCGATCGCCGCTTCCAGTTCGCCGGTGCTTTCCGCCAGCGGACGCAGGGCGAGCGACAATTTGCCCATGCTCTGTGCAACGGCGATCCGTTCAGCGAGTTCAGGCGTCGCCTCCAGCGTGACCGAGCCAAAGGTGCGAACCGGGGTCTTGCCGGTTTCGTCTTCGGCGTCATAGCGCTGGTCGGTGGCGAGCACGCGAACGTTGCGGACAATCGTTTCGGCGGTGAAGAGCTGCTCGTCGGGATAGGAGCTGCCTTCCTTGATCGCAATCGTCTGTGCCAGCAGCACATCGACGCGGTCGCCCGGAAAGACGAAACCGGCAACGCCCTGTTCCTGGCTGACCTTGACTGTCACGGCGCGCATGCCCGGGCCAAGCGCCGCGGCGAGGAAGCCGCGATCGTCGGGATGGACCAGCGCGCCTTGGGTCAGCGGCTGACCGGCGGTGATCGGATAGCGCACGACGGTGCCGACCAACGTGTTGACGTCCGTCTTTTCCTTCATGAAATAGGCTTTTTCGACCAGCTCTTTCGGCCAAGGCTGAAAGCGGAAGCTGTCGGGGCCGATAATCGTCCCGACCGGCAGCTGGCGCGTCGCAACCAGGATCATCGGACCGGTTATGTCCGGCGCCGCTGCAGCACGCGCTTCGGGAGCGGAAGCCCCGCGCATCATCTGGTTGACCCCGAACGCTGCGCCGATCGCAATGACCAGCGCGCCGACGATCAGCATAATCTTTCGCGTATCCATGACGATTTTTCGCCTCCTAACACCAGCCAGACACGGCCGTGTTTGCCCTCAGGTTCAACCGATAGCCTGAAACTGGTTAAGATATTGTTGGTGAAGCGCCCAAAGCCCCGCCACCGCGATGGCAACCCCATAGGGAACCTCCACCGGTTTTTCGGACCGCCGCAATTTCATATGGATAAGCATCACCGCGGACAGGATGCCCCCCCCGACCGCCATGACCATCAGCATCGGCAGGAACAGCGGCAGCGGGATCCACAGCATGACGGCGCCGATCATCTTGACATCACCGCCGCCCATCGCACCGATCGCGAACAATCCGGCAAAGACGAGGAAGACCGCAAAGGCCGCGCCGAGCTGGATTGGCACGTCGGGCCAGACGGCAAGGCCGCTGGCGATCCAGAAGGGGATCGCGAGCACCGCCATCGCCGCGTTCAGTTCATTGGAGATGGTCCGTGACCTGAGGTCGCTGATCGCCGCGGCGATCATCAACAGGCCAAGAATGGCCATCAGGCCAAGAGAGATCGTGCCGCTGTCCATTGGCGCCCTCCTACGCAACATGGCTTACCAAAGGGTAACCATGCTGGCCCACGCCGACGGCGTCGCTTGCATTCCGTGTGCCAATGGATATGCGGCGAGGCATGACCGACGCGCCGCCTTCCGCCACCGACGTGCTGATCGTCGGCGCGGGCATTGCCGGCGCCAGCCTGGCCGCCGCGCTGGCGCCGTATCGCGGCGTCATGCTGATCGAGGCGGAAGAAACGCCGGGGTATCACGCCACTGGCCGGTCGGCGGCGTTCTGGCACGAAACCTATGGCGGACCGCGGGTGCAACCGCTGTCGGTTGCGTCCTTTGCGACCCTCAGCCACCCGGAGCCCGGATTTTCAGACCGTGGCTTCCTGTCGCCGCGCGCCGCGCTGACGATCGGTCATCGCTCGGAAGCGGCGGCGGTCGATGCCTTTGCCGCCGAGTTCATCGCCAAGGGTGTCGATGTCGAGCGGATGCACAGCGCAGAAATCGCGACAAAAATCCCCGGCGTTCGCCCCGAATGGAGCGAGGCCGCCTATGAAGCTGCGTGCAGCGACATCGACGTCGGGGGACTTCACGCCGCCTATCTTCGGGCCGCGCGGCGCGCCGGAGCGGCCATCGCGACGCGCGCGTCGCTGGAATCGGCGCGGCGGGTCGGCGACCGTTGGGAGGTGCAGATCGGCGGGCAAGCGATCCACGCGGCGGTAATCGTCAACGCCGCTGGAGCCTGGGCGGACCGGGTGGCGGCGGCGTGCGGCGTCGCGCCGGTCGGCATCCAGCCCTATCGCCGCACCGTCCTCCAGTTGCGATTGGGGGTGGCGGTGCCTGCCGCGCTGCCGCTGGTTATCCATGTCGGCGGCCAATTTTACTTCAAGGGCGAGAGCGAAGGGCGCGTCTGGCTCAGCCCGCACGACGAAACCCCGGTCGACCCGCACGATGCCGCGCCGGAGGAGATCGACGTTGCGATCGCGATCGACCGGCTGCAATCGGTGGTCGACTGGCCGATCGCCGCGGTCGAACGCAAATGGGCGGGTCTGCGTAGTTTTGCCCCTGATCGCATCCCGGTGTTCGGTGCCGATCCGCACCAGCCTGCGTTTGTCTGGTGCGCGGGGCAGGGCGGCTTTGGCATCCAGACGGCACCCGCGATCGCGGGGCTGCTCGCCGCCGAGCTCGGCGCGCCGCCACCCGTCGGAGACATCGCCGCGGTCGATCCCGCGCCCTTCGCGGCGTCACGTTTTCGCTGATCCCATTCAACGGCTTGCGCGGGGCGGCGGTCGGCTTACCATGGTGATGTCGCGCCACCCCCGACGCGGCGATGACCCGTGGAGGATGGCATGGCGCATTATTTTGAGATCAAGAAGAACAAGGCCGGCGAGTTCGTCGCCTATTTCAAATATAACAGCGAAAGCATCTTCTGGACCGAAGGCTACGCAAGCAAAGCGTCGGCAAAGAATGCCATCGAGTCGATCCTGAAAAACGGACCCGGCGCCGAAGTTCGCGACGCCGAGTAATCGGTCGCGCGGGCGCTCAGCGCGCCTGATAGACCGGGCATAAGTTGTCCGGCATCAGCTTTTCCTCGCTCGGTGGGGGCCGCTCTGTAAATTCATGAAGATGTCCGTCGACCTCTCAAAAGATGTCTCTGACTAAGTATGATGCCGGCATAAGTTGTCCGAGCATCATGTCAGGCTGGACCGATTGGTGGCCTTAGTGCACCGCTTCCACGCCGCCATCCGGGCGGCGGGGGCGAATTGTCAAAGTTTTCCACCATAGCCTTCTTGCGGCCGGGGAGTGAGCTGGCGGCATTTGAAGCAAGCGCCGCTAGGTAGGTGTTGGCGGATGCCTGCTCGGCATCGACGGTAATCCGCATGCCTACGGCGCGGCTAGCCCGGTTCTTATCGATCAACCGGTCCACAAGTGTCGTTATGCTTGCTCCCTGGATCAGGCGTGCGCGTTCGAGCAGGTCAACCATCGAATAGTGGTAGAGGGGCCTGTCGCGACCTTCGGTTGTGTTGCGGACGTCTTTGAAGCGGATCGCCTCTGTTCGACGCAGATGCCGCAGATGATAGTCGGAGAGATCCTCGGCAGTCCCGCCCCAGAGTTCGGCCACGAGAGAGCGACATCGGTATGCGATGGCGAACGAGTCCTTTGCCAGGACGGCCCTGATCCTGTATTCCAGTGCGAGATTTCGCACGGCGTTCGTCTCAAACCAAATGTCAGCGATGTGTGGCCGGTTGATCGGCGAGCGGGCGGGGATGCGACCAGCGAGAAAGGCGAGTAGGAACTCTCTCCTCGGCCAACCACCACCATGAAACTTCCTGCACTGAGCGAAGGATGCGTAACCTTCCATCTCGGAGTCTGTCGCCACCGTCTGCGTGCGTTCAGCGATCCTGTCACGCATGGTTTCCACGTCCGATGTTAGAAACGATATGCCGTTGCGCCGTTTGGAGAGGACACCGTCTACTCCGTGCTGTCCCACATCGATCGGCACAAGGAGCTGAGGATGTATCCAGTCGCTGGGCGAATGGGTGGAGCGTGGGTGGCTAAGCCGACGCGATGCTTCGTCCAACGAAAGCGTTCCGTTGGTATTATGCCAGCGCCGGAGGACCAACTCCTCGACCCGCTTTGCCAAGACCTTTGCGCTAGTCGAAGTGGCCGCGTTTTCTTGATCAAGGGTGCGGACTACCTCGTCGAAGATTCGTGTAAGCGCAGGCGACTGTGCGCCTACCCCAAGCGTCGCTGCGATTTTGCGTCGAGAGATATGTTGCGCAACCTTGCGTCCTACAGGACTATCGCGTCGGTGCGACTTCTTACGTGGCTTGATGCCGAACATGTTTTCGCAGAAGCGCTCCACCTGCTCTGTCATGCAGGAGAGAGGGATTCCGTCGATACCACGTGGAGGGCGGCGCAGCATCCTGCCGATGGTCGTGGCAAACACTGCGTCCGCACTCTTGGTTCCGGCCGCCTCGTTACGGCAAGCGACGTTGGCAAGTAACGTAGGATAGGTGTCGCTCCATGTAGCGAGGTGCGGCACCGCTGCTTCGATGAGATCTGCGATGCTTGCGACGTCCTTTAGGGCCGCTCCGATGCTAACCGATCCATAGACCGCCCCACGGAGCTCAACATTCGGGTCATCGCTCGCCAAGGTGGTGGCGGCAAAGCCCACCACGTGCGCCAAGCAAAGCAGATCAGATAGGGGCAGACCTCGCAATGCAGGGTCTAGGCTTTCCTGCGAACATCCCGTCAGCGCATTGTCGATGATCGTTCCCATCGCCATCAGGCCAGGGCGGGCGCGCGGCGCGTTCAGCGTGGCGTAGGGGGAACCGCACGGACAGCTGTTTGAGATCTTGAATCCGCGACGCCGACGGGACAGTGGACGGCCACACCGGCAGGTGTCTACCAACTGAGCGCAATGGCGCAAGCACACAGGTGCATGGACGATGTCCCAACGCTCTAGCATGGGAAGATCTTCGTCAAGGCAAGAGGGGCAGACGCGGAGCGCCCCGTGATTGACGAGGTGATGGCGCAGGGTAAGTCCGAGTATCCCGACTCCTCCGCTTTCCTGTCCGAGCCGAACCGTCGTTCGGCGCATGCCGGACAGGTCCTTTTCCTCCACGCCGATCGCGTTTGCCAGGCGGGTCCAACTCTCGTCGGAGAGCATGAAATTCGCGTTTATGCCGAGGTGGGTGCAGACGGCGGAGAAGGGCGCGCAGAGAGCATTGGCCTGACGCCCGATCAGACTGACCACGCTTTCCCCACTAAACGGGCGGACGACAAGTGGTAGCATACCGTGCTCAGGTGTCGCGCTCACCTCGACCTGCAACCACTCTTTGCCATCGGGCGCGCAGTCTCTCGTGTCAGGCTTGGCGGTGCGAAAGGATTAACGACCACTCGTCCTTTCTCCTCCCCATCAACAAGGAGGTTGGATTGGAGCAGGTTACGCTGATCCTCGATGGAACGATGAAGGTGATGTTCGCGGATGCCTGCGTCGCCCTCGATAATTGCGAGCTCCGCTGCGTAGGTGACGAGGTGATGGATCTGCCGAAGCAGGCCATAGGTGGCGATGTGGATCTTTTCCGCCATGCCATTCTGTGCGAGCCCACTGAAGTCGTCGAAGGGGAGCTCGTTGTCGAGCTTGACGAGGAAGGTCTCGAACTCCTCGATTCCGCCCTCTCCCTCGAAGCGATATCGAGGGATGCTGACGTTGAAAGGTGTCAGTGATGCCAATTCCGGATTCTGGTCGGCATTGACGATGTTTAGCACTTTGCGCGTGCCAATCATCACAAACGGAATATTTTCGTCCGTCGTGCCATCGGGCCACTCGGGAGTGCGGTCCTTCGTTTTACACAGATCTTTGACCCATTCTGCGATGCGGTTGGACCTGGTTTCCTCCCGCACGTTACCGGCGTCCGTCAGCGTGTTGTGGAACTCGTCGAGCATCACGAGTTCTACTCGTTGCCTGACCAGATTGTATTTCGCTTGGCGGGCGAGGTCAGTCACGTTGGCGGCTTGGAGGCCTTTGGTGATTCCCAAGCCCAGAAGGATGGACTGCGCAACAGCCCGAGGTGATGAACTGTGACGGATGTCTACGAGGGCGACTGGCCGCACTAGATTGCCGTCTTCGTGTCGTCTCGTCGGATTCATGGCAAGGTAGCGTGAGAAGATTTTCGACTTGCCCACGCCGGTCTCTCCGGTGATGACTGCATTGCGCGGCTCGTCATAGATGAGCCGCGAAGCGCGCATCTTGTCTAGGATCGAATAAATCTGGGTTTCGATTTCGCGCTCGACGAACAGCTTGCCCAACTGTGAAAGCCGAGCATCTTTCGACATTCGGGACCAAGGAACGTCATCGCTCACGGCTTGAAGCCCTTCTTCTTAAGGGGCGCGGAGCCTCCGATGTCGAGGACGCCGGACGAGCTCGTATCCACCGGCTGGACAGGAGTGACCTTCATCATCTCCTTACCACGCCGGTCGGGGCGCCGGCGCGAAGTCGGCCGACGTCTCGATTCTGCGACGGCGTCCCTGGCAGCCTGGATTGCCTTAGCCTCTTCCTGCCGCTCATGAGCCGCCGATCCGGGCACCGTCGTAGCGGCATCATTGCCGGCACGTGCGATCCGGTTGACTCCTTCCATGCGTGCGACAGTTTGAGCGGCCCTGACGGTGCCTCGGCGCCCCTGCATCTGTTCGCGCAACATCGAGATGAGTTCGGCCTTGCACTCGGTTAGCGAGTCGGCTTCGTTGGCACTCCTGCTGCTGTCTCGGGCGAATTCGCGGATGCGGCGGTGATTCCACAGAGATAGACCGGTGGCATAGTTCGTCCACTTGGGCGCAACCGGGACGCGGATGGTCTCGTCGAGGTGCGGGAGCACAACATGGATGGCGCCGAGGTCAGCGGGATCGACGTGGAACTGAATCTTGCCGCCTTGACGCTCGAGCGCTTTCTGGAATTTGGCAGATTTGCGTTCAGCCAACAGGCGCGTTGAGAAGAACTGCATGTTTTCGTAATTGATCCCGTGCCGTCCGGGGACGGCATAGTCCGTCCGGCCGAATAGGTGGTTGACGTTCTGAACGTCACCGACGCTCCGCACCGGATTCTTTCGCGTGAGATCGCGCCAAACGTCGATGCGGCGCTTGTTGTTGTGCGTTCGCTCGCCGCCCCGGGGGTAGATGTCGATAAAGAACTTGTGGAGTGCGTGATCGAGGGCAGAGACGGTGATGACCGTGTCCTTCTCCGGATTATAGCCCATCTTCATCAGAGCGTTGTGGAAGGTTGTGCCGGGTGCGACGTGGAGCACGGCTTCCGACATGGTCCGGATCATCCGTTCGATCGCACCCTTCAACCAAGGTTTTTTGCGGCCCATGATAAGGATGCGATTGATGCCGAGCTTCGTCGCCATGACAGCGATGCTCTCAGCGAGATTCTCCAGTCCGCGGTCCAAAACTAGCGTGCGTGGGACGCCGAACGTCTCACACTTATGGCGGATGCTCCAGCCGGCGGTGTTATTAAGCTCCTCCACGTAGTCTTTGCTAAGGACGGCATTGCGGATACTCTGGCTCAGCGCGAGGATGCTCGGCTTTTCGAAGGTGATCGTCCAACTCAGCGGCATGCCGGTGCAACGGTCCTTGCCGCCAACGAAAGTCGGCCGACCGAGCGGAAGCATCGTCTCATCGTCAACCACGAACAAGTCCGTAACGGTGGCGTCGAATTCCGCTCTATCAAGCGGCGCTTCTGGTGCCTTCTGCGCCTCAGCCGACCCGTAGGAGATGAATGCGGCTTGCTCGCCGTAGCGTCGTCTGACCACCTCTTCCTGATCGAATTCCGCGATGCAATTCTCGATAGCCGTAATTCCAGCGATCGGGAACGCTGACAAGCCTGCAGCCGATCGCTGGACGTTTTCCTTCTTGGTCTCGACATCGAGCCAAGACTTGAAGTCGTTAATATTGATCGCTGGCCGCTGTAGATATTGTTCGTCGACCTTCTCCATAATGAATTCGAAAAGGGCTTCGTCGTAACGGCGATCTCGATTGCCTTTGGCCCGGTGTCGCGGGATCAGCTTCTCAAGTGTCGGGTTCGCGCCGCCATTGCCAACCATTCTTTGGACCGTTTTGAGCGATGGCGCAGCAACGGGGTTGCCCATCCCTTGGCCGCGAAGCTTACCCCACTGCTGGCCATAGCGCTTATGGGTGTCGGCGATACATGACTTCCACTCATCCGGGCGGTTCCTGACGCCGTAAAGACCGGCTTCGTGAATGGCTAAGACGTAAATGAGCGCACGACGACCTTCCTCGACATCCTGCGGGCTTGCCTTCGTGACGCCGTGAATGGCCGAAGGCTTGCCTTCGACGGGGACGATTCCGTCTCCATCGTTGAGAACGATCTCGCCCAGCCGAATGCGCTTCTGCAGCTCAAAATCGGTGAAATTGACGACTTCGTAGGTGGTGTCAGATCGCCATTCGGTTCGCGCGCCCTGTCGTCGCTGGAAGTCCCAGCGCTGGTTGATGTATTTGATCGACGCACCGCCGACGATATGGGCATAACTCACGTGCGCACCTCCAAGCCGATCGGATCGCGCGGGCGCCGAGCGGGTAGCAGCGTGTCGGGCAGGCCGCTGCGATCCGGAAACCGCACCAAGGCGCCATCGTCGACGGGCATGTCGTGATCAAAGAACACATGGCCTGCGGCGATCAGCGCTAGGACGTCCTCAAAGGTCGCGTCCAAGTTCCCGCCGTGGCGAATTTCTGTCAGTAGGTCGCGGATCGGGATTCTGCCCTTTCTTAAAACGCTAGCGGCGCGCAGCCGCAATATTTCGTCTGCTCCGGGACGAAACTGACGCCAGATTTTCATGATGCCAGGCAGCCGAGGGTCCACGAGCATCTCGTCCCGCAACGCCAACCTGTAGTCGTAGCCGCCGTCGCTGGCGTAGTCGGCCGCCCTGCGGAGCCTTTCGATTGTGTCGGGGCGGGCCGCCTTGTCGGCAGGCTTAGCCTCTACGAGCACGCCGGTGCCATCCAGCACCATGGCGTAGTCGGGGATGTGCGAGAAAAGGCAGCCTGAGCGCGTCGACGTGGTGATCTTGATCGGCTGCGCAGCGATTGCCGTAACGCCGGGATCCATCTCAGCTAGCACAAGAACCAGCAGCTCGTTCTGCGACTCGCCAGGCAGATAGCCAAGAGGGTGTTTGTGCGTGCGATGCCAGCCGTTGCAGATAACGGATGCGCGCCTGATCACCCTGCGCAGCGGAGTGAGTGAGATATCCAGCCCCTCGGGCCAACCTTCCGCGTGAAACCTAAGCCCCATGAACATACTCATTTAAGTGCGCAACATCGCTTAAGTAAGATCGATGGTGGCGTTCGTCAACATACTCATCTAAGTATGCAACATGAGCAGGACGGATCCCGATCAGTTTTCGTTGCTTGAAGCTCTTATGCACGAGGCATGGGGCGACGTTGTGCCAGCTGAGGAATGGGCAATTGCGCGGTCTATGGCGCCCGATCGCCTACACATCGCCTTGCAGCGTCTGGATGCAGTGATGGATGAGGAACGTCGGCTGCCGTTGTCCGACGCGGCAATAAAGGCCGGCATGGATCGTATTGCCTTTTTCCGTCTGCGCCAGAGGTGGAAGCGCGATCGATCATTGCGCTCCCTTACTCCTTTCATTGGCCGAGCCCCACGCAGAGTAGGCCTTGGCAAGGAAGGTGCATCCGAACTCGCGTTGAAGTTAGTCAAGGATGCAGGCAAAAATGCCGATACGTCGATACTGGTTGAGCAACTGATCGCCCAGTCGGCGGATGCGATCTCCAGGCAGACCGCGACCAGGCTGTTGCGGGATGCTTCGGCGCGGGCGTCAGCGGATCCAGAGGTCATAGAGCAGGAACTCGGCTCCGAGATTCTCGTCGATTTCAGCGGCACCGCAATGCGCACCGCGATCGACGAAGGCGGCCATATCGTTGCCGTCTGCCTCGCGGTTGAGTCAGCCAGCCGCATTATCCTCGGCTGGGCCGCAGGACCGATCTCCCGATCCGGCACAATGCTGTTGGAGACCTTATTCAACTCAGCCGCAGACTACGACGACGTGGGGGACGCCGGCCAGATACCCGGGCGCTTACGCATCGTCACGCCGGAAGGCTTCGGCAATTTCGCTGGGCTCCTGATCTCGCCGCAGAGTAGCATTGAGATCGTGAATTCTGGTGAGCGTCGTTTCGGACGCCAATTGATCAAGCTGCTCGGACACCGCATTGGACGTGTCAGCCTGCATCCGCGCGCGTATGCCCGTGGGGAGCCGCCCGCCAACGGGATGTCTGCAGCAAGAATAGTGAGTCTGAAGGACGCGACGGCGCTCATTGGGGAGGCGGTCCGACATCACAATGCTGACCGGCGGAATGTCCTGATCGATGCGGTTACGAAAGTGACCGGATCGCAGGTCACGAACTCTGAAGTTAGTGAGGAGACCGGAGATGCTCTTGCGTTGAAAACTATATTGAAGGCCGTCGATCGGTGGCGGGATGGCCGAGATCGTCTTGCCTCAACCGTTTCCTTGGGACGTGAGTGCGCGTCAGCACTGGCTTTGCTTCTTCCGCCAATGGTAGATCCGGAGAGATAGCGACGACTAACTTACCCCACCTCCGGAAATTGCCCAACGCTCCCGCACGAAGGCGTTGGCATCTGCCAGGGTCAGTGGTTCTGCCCCGGCAGGAAGCGTAGCGAGCCTCCGTTGACGATCACGCCCCGCGAGACGGGGCTTGAGACTGATGCCAGCGATCTTTGCAGGTAGCATCGTCGCAGCTGGTCCTTTGCGTCCCAGCGCTTCACGCTCGAAGACGCGAAGTTTGACAGGTAAGCCGCGCAGCCCTTCCAAGAAACTTCGCCACTCGTCGCCCGGAAATATTTCAAGGGCAAGAACTGTTTCCAGCGTCCCATCGCGCAGGATTGAGGAGCGCGCCATCTCGATTGCTGACATTGCGTTTTTCGGTGACGGGCCTGCACTCGAGAGATCGACTCCCACAATAGCAGCATCGTCAATGCGCAACACGATAGCGGCGACCGGCATGATGATCAGGGTGCCATCCTTGACCGGCACATCGAGTGCGACATAATCCACCGCATAGGTGGCACCGGCTGCGATCGACGTGTTTGAAAGGCGTGCTCCGATCAACTTGCGAAGGTGGCGACGCGCAGTGTTCCAACTCGGCATTGCGACCCCGCGTGCCTTCGCGAGCTTCTCGGCATTTTCGATCGCCCTTTGCAGGACGGCCGTCTGCGCGTTTTTTGCGACCTCCTCGAAGATGTTACGTTGATCTTCGGTTAGATCATCCTTGCGTTGCCGGGAGCGACCCGCACCTGGCAAGAGTTCCGCTCGCCTTTCGGACCATGCACGCACAAGAGTGTAGAAGGAGGTCAGGGATAGTCCCAAATCGGCTGCTGCATCCTTGGCTGCTTTGACACTAGGGTTTTTCACGTAGGCGCTTAGCACGCCGATGCGTCGTCGCACCTCGTCGCGTCGATGAGGCGCGACGAGCGACAGGTCAGGGTCGTCGGAATTCATAAATTCCTCCGTTGCAGGATGTGAAGACGAGCGTCGCGAAGACGAGCGTCGGCAATTGCGCCGACGAAAGTCGGCTCATCGTTGAATTGGTTTGTCGTCAGGTCTCGATCGCGCTGTTATGTTGGCGATCGTCTTTCCGCGCCGTTGGTTCCACCGTTCCGCACTCATGGTCGGGTCAGCGAATGGTGGACAGCTCGGACAAGTTATGGTGTTTTCTGAAAAGCGAAGTTGTCTCGCTCGTCACGTAAAACCGGCAGTTTCGGGACTGGAAAGTGGCAGAAGCACCGGCTACTCAACGCGTAGAGCGCTTCAACGGGACAACTTACGCCCTATCTATCAGCGCCCGCGCGATTTCCAGCGCGGCATCGCTCGCGAGCTGGTCGGCGATCTCGTTGTCGCCGTGCCCGGCATGGCCTTTGACCCACAGCCATTCGACGTCGTGCCGCTTGGCCTCTGCCAGCAGTCGTTGCCATAGGTCGGCGTTGGCGACGGGTTTTTTGGCCGCAGTTTTCCAACCATTTTTCTGCCAGCCAAAGATCCATTTGGTGATGCCGTCGCGGACATAGACGCTGTCGGTCGACAGCTCGACGTTGCAGCGGCGCTTGAGCGCGGCGAGCGCCTCGATCGCTGCCAGCAATTCCATGCGATTGTTCGTCGTATCGGGTTCGCCGCCCGACAGTTTTTTTACGACGTCACCCCAGCGCAGCACCGCGCCCCAGCCGCCCGGGCCGGGGTTGCCCTTGCACGCGCCGTCGGTTGCGACGATCACCGTCTTTGCCCGGGTGTCGGTCATGCGGCGGCGAACAGATTGGCGGCGTCGGCGGCGCGGTAACGCAGCAGGCGGGCCAGAAAGGGCGTCGGATCCTTGCGGGTGACCAGTGCGTCGGCGGGGGTATGAACCCAGTCATGCGCGCGGGTCAGCAGGAAACGCAGCGCCGCGCCGCGGGCTAGGGTAGGCAAGGCGGCAATTTCGGCATCGGTCAGGGCAATTTCGCGCGCATATCCGCGCATCAGCGCCTGGGCCAGCGCCTGGTCGCAAATGTTGCCGTCGGCGGAAAAGGTCCACGCGGCATGGGTGATGACCAGATCATAAGCCCGGAAATCGCTGGCGGCGAAATAGAAGTCGATCAACCCGGTAACCCGGTCGCCGAGCATCAACACATTGTCGGGAAACAGGTCGGCGTGGATGACGTGGGCGGGGAGATCGGTCGGCCAATGCGTGTCCAGATAGGAAAGCTCGTCATCGACGATCGCTTGCAAGCCAGGTCGCACCGCGTCGAGATCGCCGGTCGCGGTCGCGACGTCCTGCCAATGGCGATGCCCCATGCTGTTTTCGCGCGTCTCGCCATATCCCGCGAGGGCACGGTGCATGGCGCCGAGCGCGGCACTCGCCGCCTCGCATTGGGCGGAGGTCGGGTGGGTCAGCGAGATGCCCGGCAGAAACTGGATGATACAGGCGGCGCGGCCCGAAATCTGCTGAACCGCGATGCCCTCGCGGTCGCGGATCATGGCCGGGACTGGTGAACCGCTGGTTGCGAGATGGTCGAGCAGATCGACGAAGAAGGGCAGGTCGCCCTCGCTCACCCGCTTTTCATACAGCGTCAGGATGAACCGTCCGCCGGTCGTCTCTAACAGGAAATTGCTGTTCTCGACCCCTTCGGCAATCCCCTTGCACGACTGGACCGTGCCGATGGCGTAACGGGCGACGAGCGCGGCAAGGTCGTCCGGATCGACGTGGGTATAGACCGCCATCAGGCCGCAGACGTTTCCAGCCCGCGCGGCAGTTTGAACACCATGTTTTCCTCGACCGTCACGACGACGTCTTCGACGATGCGGCGGTGCGCCGCGACCGCCTCTATCACTTCGCGAACCAGCGTTTCGGGCGCGCTGGCGCCTGCGGTGATCCCCAGCGTTGCAATATCGGTCAGCCAGCCCGGATCGACGTCGCTGCCGCGCTGGACCAGATGCGCCGGGGTTCCCATCCGCTGTGCGACCTCGACCAGGCGCAGGCTGTTGGAACTGTTCGGCGCGCCGATGACGATCATGTGATCGCAATCGCCCGCGATCGCCTTGACCGCATCCTGGCGGTTCGACGTCGCATAGCAAATATCTTCGCCGCGCGGACCCGTTATAGCGGGAAAACGGTGCTGGAGCGCGGTGATGATGTCGCGCGTATCGTCAACCGACAGGGTGGTCTGGGTCAGAAAGGCCAGCATTGCGGGATCGGGCGGTGCCAGGGCCGCAACATCATCGACCGATTCGACTAAGGTCATCGAACCGACCGGCAGTTGGCCCAGCGTGCCGATGACCTCGGGATGACCGGCATGGCCGACAAAGACTATATGGCGCCCCGATTCGTGCGCGCGTTCGGCCTGGCGGTGGACTTTCGACACCAGCGGACAGGTTGCATCGATATAGTCGAGCCCGCGCATCTCCGCCTTCGCGGGCACCGCCTTGGGGACGCCATGGGCGCTGAACACGACGGGGACGCCGTCCGGCACCTGGTCGAGCGATTCGACAAAAATCGCCCCCTGCGCCTTCAACGTGTCGACAACATAGCGGTTGTGGACGATTTCATGCCGCACATAAACCGGCGCGCCAAAGCGTTCGATCGCCAGTTCGACAATGCGGATGGCACGATCGACGCCGGCGCAAAAGCCGCGCGGGGCGGCGATCAAAACCCGAAGTTCTGGCGTTTCGCCGTCATTCGGGCGGGGCGTCGGATGGGGTGTATTCATGATGTGGGCGCTCTAGCGCAGCAGGCCATATAGCGTAAAGCCGCTTCGCACCGTTGCGCCGCGTTCATCGCACCGATAAGAAGCGGCGCGCATGAAGCGGGATCAACCGTCCCGAAGCACCTGAGCCTGGTTCGCGCGCCTGTTTGGAAAGCCTGATTATCATGATGTCCATTTCGTTTCCGTCGCGTAAATTCCTGACCGTGCTGTGCTGCACGGCAGCCATGGCGACGGCGGCGGGCTGTGCGAAGGATAACGACATCGACGTTTCCAGCGGGGTCGGCATCACCGCGACGCGCAGCGCCTGTCCGGCGGTCGGCGTGCCACTGCACACCGGCGACGTCACGCTGTTCGATCCGGCGACCAGCCGCGATGCGCGCGCCATCGACATCGTCGCCGCGATCACCAATGTGACGCCGCAGTGCAATGATGCCGCCGAAAAAGTCTATCAGCTCGCCAGTTTCGACGTCGTCGCGACGCGCCGCGATGCCGGTCCGGCGCGCTCGGTAACCCTGCCTTATTACGGTACCGTGTTGCAGGGCGGCACCGCCGTGGTCGCCAAGCGGTTGGGCAATGTGGTGGTTTCGTTCGCCGAAGGACAGACGCGCGGCACCGGCCGGGCGCAGGCATCGGCCTATGTCGACCGCGCCGCCGCGACGCTGCCCGCCGACATTCAGGAACGGATCACGCGCAAGCGCAAGGCGGGCGATCAGGACGCCGCGATTGATCCGCTGAGCCAGCCCGAAGTGCGCGCCGCGGTGCAGCGCGCCAGCTTTGAACTGCTGATCGGTTTCCAGCTGACGCAGGAACAGCTCGAATATAACGTCCGACGATAGGATCGCGGCGGCGCTTTGGCGCCGTTCGCCCAATTTCGCCCTGCGCGCCGTTCGGGCGACGCAGGGCTTTTCGCGTGTGCCAAGCTGCGATAGGGCGCGCGCAAGACTTTTCCCGATCGAAGATAGGCCCAGCCCGTGACCCTGTTCAGTCGTCTTTCCGTCCATATCGGCACCGCGCTCGACACGCTGGTCGCCAAAGGCGCTTTGCCCGCGGGACTTGATCGCGCCGCGATCAGTGTCGAACCGCCGCGCGATCCGGCGCATGGCGATGTCGCGACCAACGCCGCTATGGTGCTCGCCAAGCCCGCGGGCATGAACCCGCGCGCGCTGGCCGATCTGTTGGTCGCCGAACTCGCCGCGCTGGGCGAAGTGACCGAGGCAAGCGTTGCGGGTCCTGGTTTCATCAACCTGCGGCTTGCCGACGGCAGCTGGCGCGACGAACTGGCGCTGATCCACACCGAGGCCGAGGACTATGGCCGTTCGACCTTGGGGCAGGGGCGGCGCGTCAATGTCGAATATGTGTCGGCGAACCCGACCGGTCCGATGCACGTCGGCCATTGCCGCGGCGCGGTGGTTGGCGACGCGCTGGCGGCGCTGCTGGAATTTTCCGGCCACGATGTCACCCGCGAATATTATGTCAATGATGCCGGGGGCCAGGTCGATGTTCTCGCCCGCTCGGTCCATTTGCGTTACCGCGAAGCGCTGGGCGAGGCGATCGGCGCGGTCCCCGAGGGGCTTTATCCCGGCGATTATCTGGTCCCGGTCGCGGGCAAGCTGGCGGCCGAATATGGCGACCGCTTCGTCGGCGCGCCTGAAAGCGCGTGGCTGGGCCTGTTCCGCGCCGAAGCGGTTAGCGCGATGATGGACATGATCCGCGCCGATCTGGCCAAGCTGGGCATCCATCACGATCTGTTTTCGTCGGAAGCGGAGTTGCAGGCGGCGGGCAAACCCGCTGACGCCGAGAAATGGCTGCGCGCGCACGACCTCGTCTATGACGGGGTGCTGGAAGCGCCGAAGGGCGAGACGCCCGAGGATTGGGAGCCGGTCGAACTGCCGCTGTTCCGCTCGACCAAATTCGGCGACGATCAGGATCGCCCGATCAAGAAATCGGACGGCAGCTGGACCTATTTCGGCGCCGACCTCGCCTATCATTTCCAAAAGAGCCAGACGGCTGACGAACTGATCGACATCTGGGGCGCCGACCACGCCGGAACGGTCAAGCGGATCAAGGCGGCGGTGGCCGCGCTGACCGACGGAAAGAAGAAATTCGACGTCAAGCTGGTCCAGATGGTGCGGCTGCTGAAGAATGGCGAGCCGTTCAAAATGTCGAAGCGGGCGGGCAATTTCGTCACTCTGGCTGACATCGTCGACGAGGTCGGCAAGGATGCGGTGCGGTTCACCATGCTGACGCGCAAAGCCGACGCGCAAATGGACTTCGACTTTGCCAAGGTGGTCGAGGCATCGCGCGACAACCCGGTCTTCTATGTCCAATATGCCCATGCCCGGATTGCGTCGCTGAAACGCAAGCTGGCCGAAGCAAGCGTTGCGCCCGCGGCGCCGAACGCGGCCCGCCTCGACGCGTATGAACTCGGCCTCGTCAAACTGCTCGCGCAATTCCCGCGGATCGTCACGGCAGCGGCGTCGGCCCGCGAACCCCACCGTATCGCTTTCTATCTCGCCGACGTCGCGGCGGCGTTCCACGCGTGGTGGAACCTTGGTAACGATCGGCCCGACGCCCGTGTCATTTTGGCAAATGACCCCGAATTGACCGCGACCCGGCTTTATTTGGCCGATGGAATCGGGCAGGTTATCCGCAACGGGCTGCACCTGATGGGGGTAGAGGCGCTCGAGGAGATGAACTGATGGCCGAGGACAAGAACGCCGACCAGGGCGATGCGGGGCTGGGGCTGGAGAGCGAAGATCGCCTGCCATGGCTCGAAGCCGCCGATGGGGTCGAGGAAGATGGCGAGGTTTCGCCCGCGCGCTTGCTGGTGATGGTGCTCGGCGGACTGCTGTTGATCGGGGCGGTGCTGGGCGGCCTGTGGTGGGTCCAGAACGGCGGCGCGCGCGGCAAGGGCGAGTTGATCGCGGCGCAGGAGGGCAATTATAAAGTCGCGCCGAAGAATGATGGCGCCAAGACCTTTGAAGGCGAGGGCGATGCCAGCTTCTCGGCCAGCGAAGGCGCCGAGCCCGCGGGCAAGGTCGATCCGACGCGCATGCCCGAAGAGCCGGCGGTGACGCCGCAGGAGCGTGAAGCCGCGAAAGCAGCGGCGGACAAGGCCGCGGTGGCGAAAGCGAAGCCTAAGCCCGCGCCCGTAAAGGCAGCTCCGAAGGTTGTCGCGGCACCGGCCAAGGCACCCGCCGCGGCACCAAAGGCCGCGCCCGCTCCTGCAGCGGTCGGGTCGGCGATGATCCAGCTCGGCGCGTTCAGCAGCGATGCGGCGGCGGCCAAGGCGTGGACCAACCTGTCAAAACGCTTTGCCTATCTGGCCGACCTCAACAAGTCGGTGTCACCGGCAAAGGTCGGCGACGGCACCGTCTATCGCCTGCGCGTTTCGGCGGGAACCGCGGCTAACGCTGCGAACTTGTGCGGAAAATTGCGCGTTGCGGGCGAAAATTGCGTCGTCGTTCGCTGATTTGGCCCGCTTGGCCGCAGACTCCGTTGGTGCAATTGGGCCGTTATGGCATGATGCATGCCCTGGTCGCCGCGTGAGGGCGCGGCGACCGACGGAGGTTGATGCACGATGATACCCGCTATTTTCGGCCTGTCGGGACTGACCCTTACCGAAGACGAGCGCGCATTTTTCCGGGATAGCGATCCTGCGGGCTACATATTGTTCGGGCGCAATATCGATAACCGCGAGCAGCTGCGGCGGTTGACCGACGAACTGCGCGCGCTCGATGGGCGCGCCAACGTGCCGATCCTGATCGATCAGGAGGGCGGCCGCGTCGCGCGGATGAAATCGCCCGAATGGCCGCTGTTCCCAAGCGGTGCGACGTTTGATGCGCTGTATGACCGCGCCCCGGCGAGCGCGATCGAGGCGGCGCGGCTGAACGCAATGGCACTCGCCGCGATGCTCGCCGAAGTCGGTATCAACGTCGATTGCCTGCCACTGCTCGACGTGCGCCAGCCGGGCGCCAGCGATGTCATCGGCGACCGCGCGCTGGGCAGCGAGCCGATGCGCGTGGCCGCGCTCGGCCGTGCGATCCTCGGCGGGTTGCAGGACGGCGGCGTCGTCGGCATCGTCAAACATATCCCCGGCCACGGCCGCGCGCTGCTCGATACGCACGAAGCCCTGCCGGTGGTAAGCGCCCCCGACCGCGATTTGCAGACCGATCTGGCGCCGTTCGCCGCGCTCCGCGACGCGGCGATGGCAATGACGTGTCATGTCATATTCGAAGCGTGGGATCCCGACCGACCCGCAACCTTGTCGCCGATCATCATCGACAGCGTGATCCGCCAGCGCATCGGTTTTCATGGGCTGCTGATGTCCGATGATCTAGATATGAAAGCCTTGTCGGGCGATGTGCCGTC
The DNA here is from genome assembly GCF_031457495.1 of Sphingopyxis sp. BE259. Classification (NCBI taxonomy): domain Bacteria; kingdom Pseudomonadati; phylum Pseudomonadota; class Alphaproteobacteria; order Sphingomonadales; family Sphingopyxidaceae; genus Sphingopyxis; species Sphingopyxis sp. BE259. The sequence goes on along the minus strand of NZ_JAVDWM010000001.1, from coordinate 2,221,238 downwards.
GCGCGCTGCCGATGCGGTGGCGGCGGGTTGCGACATCGCGCTCAATTGCTGGGGCAAGATGGACGACATGATCGGCATCGCCAACGCGCTCGACCCGATCAGCACCGTGTCGCGCGCGCGGCTGGAGGGCGCGATGGACCGCATAGCGGGGGTCGGCAACGACCGTGCGTTCGCGACGCTGGTCGATCAGCGCGACGCGCTGCTCGCGGTCGCGTAAGCCGGGTGATGGACGAACTGGCGCTTGATTTCGAACTAACCCCCGCGGCGCCAGAGCGCGACGATGCGCTGCAACTTTCGCTCGAAAGCTGGGAAGGGCCGCTCGACCTGCTGCTGGCGCTGGCGCGCAGCCAGAAGGTTGATCTCAAGCAGATTTCGATCCTGGCGCTGGTCGAACAATATCTGACTTTCATCGCCGAGGCGCGCCAGCTGAAGCTGGAGGTCGCCGCCGATTATCTGGTGATGGCCGCTTGGCTTGCCTATCTCAAATCGGCGCTGCTGCTGCCCAAGGATCCGCTCGAGGAGCCCTCGCCCGACGAACTGGCGCTGCGCCTGCAATTGCGGTTGCAGCGGCTTGCGGCGATGCGCGAAGCCGCTGCGCGGCTGCTCGCGCGTGACCGGGTTGGCCGCGACGTGTTTCTGCGCGCGAAACCCGAGGGACTGCGCGACGTCAAGCTGCGGCGCTGGGACGCCACCCTTTACGATCTGCTGGCGGCTTATGGCCAGGTCAAGCTGCGCTCCGAACCCGTCGTGCATATGGTGTCGCGGCGCCCGGTGGTCACGCTCGACGCGGCGCTTCACCATTTGCAGCGGATGATCGGGATCAAGCTCGACTGGGCCGAACTCGCCGACTTCTTGCCGTCCGACTATGTCGGCCCGCTACGCCGGTCGGCGATCGCGTCTAGTTTTGTTGCGGCGCTCGAACTGGCGCGGCAGGGCCGGGTCGATCTGAAACAGGATGGGGCGTTCGAACCCCTTTATCTGAAGGCAGCCCCGATGGGACAACAACCCGCATGATCGACGATCTGGAACGCGCCATTGAGGCGATGCTGTTCGCCAGCGACGAACCGCTCGACCCGCGGCAGATCGTCGGGCGGCTGGGCGACGCGATGACGCCGGGGCAGGTGCGCGCGATCATCGAGGCGATCGCGCAGCGCCATGCGGGCAGCGGCATCGAACTGGTCGAACGCGGCGGCCATTGGCATTTTCAGACCCCTGCCGACCTCGCCCATCTGCTGCGCCGCGAACGCGACGATCCGCGCAAGCTGTCGCGCGCTGCCGCCGAAGTGCTGGCGATAGTCGCCTATCATGAGCCGGTCAGCCGCGCCGAGATCGAAGCGATCCGCGGCGTCCAGACGTCGAAAGGCACGCTCGACGTGCTGATGGAGGCCGAGTGGATCGCGCCCGCTGGACGCCGCGAGGTGCCGGGCCGGCCGCTGATCTACAAGACCACCGACGCATTTTTGCAGCATTTCGGCCTTAGCAGCCGCAAGGATTTGCCGGGCATCGATGATCTGCGCGCGGCGGGTCTGCTCGATCCGGTCGACCTCGCTTTTGATGATGCTATGGGCGAGCTGGACCTAGTAAAAGACGGTGAAGAGGCCTAGATAAGCGCCTCAAGGAGATTTTGACATGGGTAGCTTCAGCATCTGGCATTGGCTGATCGTCGGCATCCTCGTCCTGTTGCTGTTCGGCAAGGGCCGTTTTTCCGATATGATGGGCGATGTTGCCAAGGGCATCAAAAGTTTCAAGAAGGGCATGGCCGAAGACGACACGCCGCCCGCGGCGCCCAAGCACATCGAGGGCCAGCGCGCACCCGACGGCGCCCCGATAACCACGCCCACCGCCGAGCACGACAAGCTCTGATTGCTGTCCGGCTGCGGGGGAAGTTCTAGTTCATGTTTGACGTTGCGCCCACCGAGCTGCTGCTCGTCATTGTGGTGGCCCTGGTGGTTATCGGCCCCAAGGATTTGCCAAAGGCGATGCGGTTCGTGGGCAAATGGATGGGCAAGGCGCGCGGCATGGCGCGCCATTTCCGCTCCGGGCTCGACACGATGATGCGCGAGGCCGAACTGGAAGAGCTGGAAAAGCAATGGCGCGAGCAGAATGACGCAATCATGCGCGAATTTCCGCGCATCGACGACGTGAATACACCACCCTCAACTGCCCCGGCGCTGCCCGAACCAGGCAAGCGCAGCGAACCCGATGCGGATCAGGCCGCGGCCGCGACGCCCCCTGAAACGCATGTCGTGCCGCCGCGCGACGGGCCGCTGCCATGACCGCCGAAACGCCGATCACCGCCAGTGAAGATGACGGCGCGGGTGGCAAGATGCCGCTGCTCGATCATCTGATCGAGCTGCGGTCGCGGCTGCTCAAATCGCTGATCGCGATCGGACTGGCGTTTGGCGTATGCCTTTATTACGCCGAACCGATTTTCAGCATCCTGGTCCAGCCGCTCGTCGCCGCGGGGCAGGGCAAGATCATCTACACCCAGCTGTTCGAGGCCTTTTTCGTCCAGATCAAGGTCGCGCTGTTCGCATCTATGATGATCGCGTTTCCCGTCATCACCAACCAGCTTTGGAAATTTGTCGCTCCCGGCTTGTACAAAAAGGAAAAGCGGGCGCTGCTGCCGTTCCTGTTCGCGACCCCGGTGCTGTTTACTGCGGGCGCCTGTCTGGCCTATTTCGTCACGGTCCCCGTCGCGCTGAAATTCCTGCTCGGCTATCAGGGCGACATGGGCGGGATTCAGCAGGAAGCGCTGCCGTCGGTCGCCAATTATCTCAGTTTCATCATGCAGTTTATCATGGCGTTCGGTATCGCGTTCCTGCTGCCGATCTTGCTGATGCTGATCGAACGGTCGGGGCTGGTGACGCGTGAGCAACTGGTGTCGGCGCGGCGTTACATGATCGTCGCCGCTTTCGCGATCGCGGCGGTGGCGACCCCGCCCGATATTCTGAGTCAGTTCCTGCTCGCGATCCCGCTGATCCTGCTTTACGAAATGTCGTTGTTTGCGATCTGGTTTACCCAGCGCCGACGCAAAACAGGCGCCGGAGAGGCGCCTGTCGAGCCTCTCGAAGAGGCTTAGGGTAAGCGGATAAACCGGGGCCAGTCGCCCGGTCAAATCGCCCGATCAGTCGATGGCGTCGCTGCCAGCCTGACCAACCGATTCGATGTCGCGGCCCGCACCCTTGACGGTGTTACAGCCGGTGACGACGACACTTGCCAAAACGGCGAGAATGATAGCGCGGAAACTCGTCATTTTTTCGAACCTCTCTGGATGGGGATGCAAAATGGCCCGGCGCGCTTTCGAGGGGGGGGAGGGAAATGCGGGCCGGGCCAATGTTGCTGAGCAGCGCTGCGGGGGGGCGATGATCGCTGCTCGAATGGGAAACGAGCCAAATGTCGGATAAGTTCCCGAAAAAAATGCGGCCGATGAAATTTTTTTTGCACCATTTTTGGGCTGCGGAATCGACTTTTGATTCCAATATCTTGATTAGCCCATGGTGGTCAGGCCGCTCGCCACTGCGAGGCCCAGGAAGGCCAGAAAGCCCATGGAGTCGGTCGTCATGGTGACAAAAATGGAGCTCGCGACCGCCGGATCCTGGTCGACCCGGTCGAGCAACAGCGGGATCGCGACCCCGGCGACGCCCGCCACAAAGATGTTCACGACCATCGCCGCGGCAATAACGGCGCCAAGTTGCGGGTTGGCGAACCATATCGCGGTTGCTGTCCCCGCCAGCAGCGCGATCGTCGCGCCGTTGAGCAAGGCGATTTTCATTTCACGCCAGATCGCGCGCCAGCTGTTGGAATCGGTGAGCTGGTTCATCGCGAGCGCGCGCACCGTCACCGCCAGCGTCTGGGTTCCCGCATTGCCGCCCACCCCGGCGACGATCGGCATCAGCGCGGCGAGCGCCACCATCTGTTCGATCGCACCGCCGAAGAATCCGACGATCGAGGAAGCAAGCAGCGCGGTGCCGAGGTTGGCGACCAGCCAGCGCACCCGCGCGCTGTATGTCTCGCGGATCGGTTCGTTGATGTCGCCGTCGCCAGCGCCCGACAGGCGCAAGATGTCCTCACCCGCCTCTTCCTGAATGATATGGACGACGTCATCGACGGTGATCATACCGACGAGCCGTCCGGCCTTGTCGACGACCGCGGCGGAGATCAGCGCATATTTCTGGAAACGCAGCGCGACCTCTTCCTGGTCCATGTCGACCGGGATCAACGTCTGTTCGCGCTTCATCACATCGCTGATCGCGATGTCGCGCGGGGTGCGCAAAATCCAGCTCAGCTGGCAGGTGCCGACCGGGCGGTGCATCGGATCGACGATGAAGATTTCCCAGAAATCGCTGGTCAGGTCGGTATCTTCGCGCAGCCGGTCGATGACGTCGCCGACGGTGACATGCTCTGGCACCGCCACCAGGTCGCGCTGCATCAATCGCCCGGCGGATTCCTCGGGGAAAGAGAGGGCGTCCTCGATCGCGGCGCGATCTTCGGGCTCCATCGCGTCGAGCACTGCCTGCTGCTCGTCCGCCTCCATATCCTCGATGATCGCGACGGCGTCGTCGGTATCGAGTTCGGCGGCGAGTTCGGCGACTTGCTCGGGCGCGAGCAGGTCGATCAGCTCCTCGCGCACATAGTCGTTCATTTCCGACAGGACGTCGGCGGACAGCATGTTGCCCAGCACCGCGGCGAGCATCGGGCGCTCGTCGCTGCGCGCGAGTTCGAACAGGTCGGCGATGTCGGCAGGGTGCAGGCGGCCGATGCGCTCGCGCGCCGCTTCGCCTTCGCCGGCTTCGGCCAGCTCGATGACGTCGCGGACGAATTGGGGTCTTAGCCGGTCGTCCTCGTCGAGTTCGGTTTCGGTCTCGCGCACCGCGGCATCGCGGTCGCGATCGTCGGTGATGGCGACATCCTCGGCGGACCGGGAATCTTCGCGGTTGTCCATCGCGCGGTCCTCCCTGTCAGTGTCGGCGGATGGCCGACGGGCCGTGACCTCCCCCTAGTCCCGGCGCCCGCATATGGCAACGCCGGGGAAGGGGGGCTCGGCAATTAATGCGTGGCTTTGGCCGCCCGGCTCGCTATGGCACCGCCAACATTTGCTACAGGAGCCGATCATGACCGACCAGACCCTTACCCTTTCGCTGTCGACCGGCGACGTCGTCATCCGCCTGCGCCCCGACCTGGCGCCGTTGCACGTCGAGCGCATCACCCAGCTGGCCAGCGAAGGCTTTTACGACGGCGTCGTGTTCCACCGTGTCATCCCCGGCTTTATGGCGCAGGGCGGCGATCCGACCGGCACCGGCATGGGCGGCAGCCCGCTGCCCGACCTGCCGCAGGAATTCAACGCGCAGCCGCACGTCCGCGGCGTGTGCTCGATGGCCCGGTCGCAGAATCCGAACAGCGCGAACAGCCAGTTCTTCATCTGCTTCGACGACGCGCGTTTCCTCGACAATCAATATACCGCGTGGGGCGAAGTGATCGAAGGCATGGACAATGTCGACGCGCTGCCCAAGGGCGAGCCGCCGCGCGAACCCGGCAAGATCGTCAAAGCGACGGTTGGCTAAGCATCTATTCTTCCCCCTTGATGGGGGAAGGATACGTAGCCTTGCCGCGTAGCGGCTAGGCGCAGTTGGATGGGGGTGACGGCGCGTCCTTGTGCCGCCGTCTCAGGCCGAGAACGCACCCCCGCCGCTGCGACTAGGCAGCAAGCTGCCAAGTCTCGCTGCCTCCCCCATCAAGAGGGAGGTTTCGGTGCTAATCGCCGATAAATCCGTTCAATCGTTCACACGCGGCGATCCAGTCGGCCTTGAACTCCTGCACGACCTGCCCAGCGCCCATCGCTTCATTCATTAGCCCAACGCCCTGACCGACCCAATAGGTCGCCAGTGCCTTGGCGCCTTCGTGGCCGCCCTCGGAGAGCTTGTCGACCTGACGCAGCGCAGGTTCGCTGACTAGCGATTGCAGCGGCATCGGTAGCGGCTTCGGGGCGCCTTCGGCTTCCCATGCATCGGTCCATGGCGAGCGCAACTGACGCGACGGTTTGCCGGTCCGGCTTTTCGAACGCACCGTGTCGCGCGAGCTGGCGATCAGCATCTTTTCTTTCACCACCGGGTTGGTTTCGGCCTCGGCCGTGGTCAGCCACACCGATCCGGTCCACGCGCCGTGCGCGCCCATCGCCATCGCCGCCGCCATCTGGCGCCCGGTGACGATCCCGCCCGCGGCGAGGATCGGGGTGGTCGCGCCGACCGCCTCGACCGCTGCGGCAACCTCGGGCACCAGCACCATCGTTGCGACCTCGCCGCAGTGCCCGCCGGCTTCACCGCCCGCGACGACGAGGATGTCGACCCCGGCACGGACCTGCGCCAGCGCATGGTCGCGGGTGCCGATGAGCGCCGCAACCGGAACGTCGTGCCGCTTGCCCAGTTCGAGCATCAGCGGTGGCGGGACGCCGAGCGCGTTGGCGATCAGGCCGATGGGGTGGCGGAACGCAACTTCGAGCAGCGCGGCGGCGCCGTCATCGGTCATGTTGTCGCCTAGCCCGCCGCCGACAGCGGGAAGCGCGAGATTGCCGTCATCAACGCCATGCTTGCCGAGCAGATCGGCGACGAACGCTTTATGTTCAGCGGGAATCGGCGGCAGCGCGCTTCGACTCTCGCCCTTGCCGGCAAAGCTGTTGGGGACGATCAGGTCGACGCCATAGGGTTTGCCGCCGATATGCGCGTCGATCCACGCCAGTTCTTCCTCGAGCCGTGCAGGCGGTAGCGACGCGGCGCCGAACACACCCATGCCGCCCGCCTTCGACACCGCGACAACGACGTCGCGGCAGTGCGAGAAGGCGAGGAGGGGGAATTCGATGCCGAGCATCGCGCAGATGGGGGATTGCATTGGGCCTCTCCGATGTTGGCTATGTTGCCACGTAACGTGTATGTCAGCGTTAGTTTACGTAGACGTCAAGTTGATTTGCTCGGGCCGCTCATTATCGCGAGGGCATGACCCAATTTTCCCTGCCCGATTTCGACCTCGATGCCTTTGTCCGCGCCACGTTGGCCGAGGATCTGGGGGCGGGGGGTGACATTACGTCGATGGCGGTGATTCCCGCCGCCGCGCGCTTTGGCGGGGTGATGGACAGCCGCGATGCGATCATTGTAGCGGGATTGCCGATCGCCGAAGCGTTTTTTCGCGCGCTCGAACCCGACATGGAGATCGAAATCCTGGTCGCTGAGGGCGCCGAAGTGGCCGCAGGCAGCGACCTGATGCGCCTGTCGGGCAATGCGCGCGCGATGCTGACGGCCGAACGGTCGGCGCTGAACACGGTGCAGCACCTGTCGGGCATCGCGACGATGACGCGGCGCTATGTCGATGCGCTCGCGGGAACCGGCGCGACGCTGCTCGACACGCGCAAGACGATTCCCGGGCTGCGGGTGCTGGAGAAATATGCGACGCGGATGGGCGGCGCGACCAATCACCGGATGGGATTGTGGGACGCGGCGATGATCAAGGACAATCATGTCGCGGTCGCCGGGTCGGTCGAGGAAGCGGTACGCCGGGCGGTCGCGGCGGGGATCGCGAGCATCATCGTCGAGGTCGACCGGGTGGCGCAGGTCGAACCCGCGCTGGCCGCCGGGGCGACGCACCTGTTGCTCGACAATATGACGCTGGATGAATTGCGGACCTGCGTCGCCGTCGTTGACGGCAAGGTGCCGACCGAGGCGTCGGGCGGGGTAAGGCTCGACACGATTGGTGCGATCGGCGCGACCGGGGTGACCTATGTGTCGGTCGGGCGGTTGACGCAGTCGGCACCCGCGGCGGATGTCGGGCTCGATTTTGCGTTGGTCTAGCGTCGCTGCGTTGGGTTTGCTGCTCGCGCCCACGGCGGCGCAGGCCCAGGCGCTCGCCTGCCAGATCCCGGACCGCATCCCGGTGCCGCGGCTTGAACAGCCGAGGCGCGGCGAGCCGGTGCGGAAACCGCCAATCACCGGCTATCTGCTGGCCATAAGCTGGTCGCCGCAGCATTGCGCCAATGTTCGCAATCCGCGTGACACGCGCGATCGCCTGCAATGTTCGGGCGACAACGGCCGCTTTGGCTGGGTGCTCCACGGGCTGTGGCCCGAAACCGACAGCCGCGATTATCCGCAATGGTGCCGCCCGGCCAAGATCGTGCCGCAGCCGGTGCTGCGTCAGCATCTGTGCATGACCCCGTCGGCGCAGCTGCTCCAGCATGAATGGGCCAAGCATGGCACGTGCATGAGCCCGCATCCGGCGGCCTATTTCCGCTCGGCGGCGATGCTTTTCCGCTCGGTGCGCTTTCCCGACATGGCTGCGCTGTCGGCAAGGCCGCAGACCGCGGGCAGCATCCGCCGCGCATTTTCCTCGGCCAACCCGGGGGTGACGGCACCGATGATCGCAGTGACGACCGATCAGCAGGGCTGGCTCAAGGAAGTGCGGCTGTGCCTTGGCCAGCGGATGCGGCCGCAGCGGTGCAAGCCGTTTCAGACCGGCGCGCGCGACGCGCGGACGGTGCGGGTCCGACCTATCCAAAAGGATTAGTCGCTGTGCCGCTTTGACACGGCCAGTTTGTTAACGATCTTTTAACCTTACCAAGTCGTTAAGACCGGCATAGCTTGCCGGACATGGACTCGGATCACATCGATATTCGCCGCCGGATTCAGGCGCATGGCGCCCGCCAGCTGACCATCGCGCGGCTGAGTGCGCCCGCCGACTGGCAGGGCGAATTGCGGAAGGCGCTGGCGGCGCACCGCGAGCCGGTATCGATCTTCGCAGGCAGCGATCTGCGGCTGTTCTTGCAGAGCTTTGCGGTGTTTTTTACCGCGACGATGATGTTTCTGATCTGAGGTCGGGAAAAGACCAGAGCTCCACTCTCGTCATCCCGGACTTGATCCGGGATCCGTTCGCCCTCTCAGTATAGGGTGGTGCAAGGCCTCATGGACCCCGGATCAAGTCCGGGGTGACGAAACGTCAAATCGGCTCTCCGCCAGCCTAATCGCACGCCTTGTGCAGCTTCCACGCCAGCACCGATGATACCAGGCACATCGCGGCCACCATCAGTAGCGTGTCGTCGATCGTCAGGCCGATGCCGATCAGCACGCTGAGCAGCAAGGTTGCAGCCACCATGAAGCCCGAATTGACGATATTATTCGCCGCCACGGTGCGTGCGGTTTGCGATTTGGCCACGGTGGTGGTCAGGAATGCGTAGAGCGGGACGACGAACATACCGCCCGCGATCGCGATGCCGAGCAGGTCGAGGATGATGCGGTCGCCGGTCGTCAGCGCCAGAAAGTCGCGCCAGTTCATCAGATTGTCGCCAGTGTCGTGAAACACATCGATCGACCACAGGTTGGCCGACCACCAGAAATCCGTCTTAAAAAGAGCAAGAACGGTGCGATCGGCCCCGGCCATTGACAGGAACTCACGCCAATTTGTGAGATAGCCCGCGTGCGCCCAGCCCTTCACGTTCCACCACAGGTCGAGGACAAACAGCCCCATCACGATCACCGATCCCGGCGAATAGCGCGCCGAGACATGGCCCTTGAGCAGCCGGTTGACGATGATCGATCCGACGGCGACACCGACCGAGAAGATCGCGGTGAACAGCGTCGCGACGGTGTTGTCGGCCCCCAGCGCATTCTTCACCAGCGGCGGGAATTGCGCGGCGAGGATGGCGCCTATCGCCCAGAAAAAGCTGATCGAAACGATTGCGAGGAAGAGGCGCGGGATGTGCATCGTCGAATTGACTAGCCGCCACGACGAGCGAAAAACATTATGGTCGATCACCAGCCCCTCGGCCTCTGCTTCGGGCGGCGCGGCGGGGACGTAGTTGGCTGTGAGGCGGCCGATGACCGCGACGATGATGATCCCCGGGATGGCGATATGCGGCGGGGTCAGGCCGCCGACGATCGTGCCGCCGAGGATAGCGATATAGGTGCCGGCCTCGACCCAGCCGGTTCCGGCGAGAACCTCGTCCTCCTCCAGATGCTGGGGCAGGATGGCATATTTGATCGGGCCGAAGAAGGTGGAATGCGTCCCCATCGCGAACAGCGCGAGCAGCATGACCGGAACGAGATGCAGCCAGATGCCGATCGCACCGACGATCATAATGAAGATTTCGGCGGTCTTGATCAGGCGGATCATCCGCGTCTTGTCGGTGCTGTCGGCGAGCTGCCCGGCCAGCGCCGAAAACAGGAAGAAGGGCAGGATGAACAGGCCGCCCGCAAGCGCGTTGAACCACGCCTCGGTCTCTGGATCCTTGTAGATGGTGAAGGTGACGAGGATCACCATCGCCATCTTGTAGAAATTGTCGTTGAAGGCGTTGAGGAACTGGGTCGCGAACAGGGGCAGAAACCGGCGTTGCTTCATCAGCGCAAAGGAACCGGTCATTGAAAATCCACTTTTGCAGCCTGACAATCCGACAACGCCGCAACATCACGGCAATATGGTTGTCGCGCGGGGGGCTTATCGGTTAGGGCGGGTGGGGTCAAAGCCCATTTTGGGATGAGCACGCCGCAGCGGCGGGAATCAGGGGTCATGCTGAGTCTTCCGAACATCCTGACATTATCGCGCATATTGGCGGTGCCCATCTTGCTGTTCCTGCTGTGGCCGGGGGTGGTCGAGGGATCGCACCAGCCCAAGCCGATCGATTATGCGCTGGCGTTTGTCCTCTACTGCCTGATGGGCATTACCGATTATTTTGACGGTTATGTTGCACGCTCGCGCGGGATCGTGTCGCGGCTGGGCGCATTCCTCGATCCGATCGCCGACAAGATCATGATCGCCGCGGTGATATTGCTGTTGGTGTTTACCCGCGACATCACCGGCTATCACGTCATTGCCGCCCTGATGATCCTGCTGCGCGAGATCATCGTGTCGGGGCTTCGCGAATTCCTCGCGACCTTGCAGGTGTCGATGCCGGTCACCCAGCTGGCGAAATGGAAAACGACCTTTCAGCTCGTGTCATTCGGGGCGCTGATCCTGGCCGGGGCGCTGCCCGAAATCCTGTGGGTCAAGAGCGTCGGGCTGGCGTCGCTGTGGGTGGCGGCGGTGCTGACGCTGGTGACCGGCTGGGACTATCTGCGCGTCGGCCTGAAGCACATGGATTGAGCGCGCATGGCGCTGGACATCGCTTATTTCGCCTGGGTGCGCGAGCGGATGGGAGCGGCCGAGGAGGTCGTCGAACTGCCCACTGAGGTGACCGACCTGGCCGCATTGCTGGCGTGGCTGGCGGCGCGGGACGCGCGCGGGGCTTTTGCTTTTGCCGAGCCGCAGCGGATTCGCGCCGCGATCGACGGGGTGATGATGGGGCCGGACGCGCCGCTCGTCGGCGCGCGCGAGGTTGCGCTATTCCCCCCGGTGACGGGCGGATGATCCGCGTCGCGGTGCAGGCGGCGGCGATCGACGTCGGCGCCGAGCTTGACCTGCATGACGCGGGCGGCCACGGCGCGAGTGCCAGTTTTATCGGCCGGGTGCGTGGCGATGGCGGGCTGAACGAACTGTATCTGGAACATCATCCGGTGATGACCGAAGCCGGGCTGGGCGATCTGGCGAATGCCGCGGCGGACCGGTGGCAACTGGCGGCGCTGACCTTGATCCACCGCGTCGGAGCGATGGCGCCGGGCGATACGATCGTGCTGGTGCTGGCGAGCAGCCCGCACCGCAGCGAGGCGCTGGCAGCGTGCGAGTTTCTGATCGACCGGCTGAAGACCGACGTGATGCTGTGGAAGCGTGAAACGTTTGAGGATGGGCGCGTGGCGTGGGTGGAGGCGCGCGAGGGGGATGCGGCGCGGGCGGAAAGATGGGGTCAATAATATCGTCATCCCGGACTTGATCCGGGATCCATGCCGCGGCGTTGGCATGGACCCCGGATCAAGTCCGGGGTGACGAAAAAGCGATTTAACCCACCCGATGCTTGCGGAAAATATCCGCCAGCATCTTGAACTCATCCGCGCGCGGGCTTCCCTTGCGCCAGACCAGCGCGATGGTGCGCCAGTCGTGATCCGAATCGAGCGGGCGGGTGTCGATGTCGGTGTGGTCGAGAATCCCCGCCTCAATCGCCATTTGCGGCAGCATGGTGATGCCCAGGCCGTTGTCGACCATCTGGACCAGCGTGTGCAGCGACGTCCCCATCATCCGCGCCCCGGCGCGCAGTTCGGGGCGATTGCATGCCGCGAGGACGTGATCTTTCAGGCAATGGCCGTCCTCGAGCATCAGCATTTGTGCCGGGTCGATCTGGTCGGCGCTGACCATCGCGGGCAGGTCTTCGGACTGGTCGCCGGGAAAGGCGACGAACAGCGCGTCGTCGAACAAGGCCTCGCTTTCGACGTCGCCGCAGCCATAGGGGAGGGCGAGCAACACGCAATCGACGGTGCCGTGGTGCAGCGATTCGCACGCCTGGGCACTGGGCTCCTCACGCAGAAACAGCTTGAGCGCCGGGCGTTCTTTGCGCAGCACGCGCAACATGCCGGGGAGCAGGAAGGGCGCGATCGTCGGGATGACGCTCATCCGCAGCTCGCCGACCAGCGGCGCCGCGGCGGCGGCGGCCATGTCGGCCAGTTCCTCGGCCTCGCGCAGCACTCGGTGCGCCTTTTCGACGATTGCATTGCCAAGCCCGGTGAAGCGGACGACGCGGCGGGTGCGCTCGACCAGCGTCTGACCGAGCAGCGTTTCCAGCTCGCGGATGCCCGCCGACAGCGTCGACTGGGTAACGTTGCAGGCGTCAGCGGCGCGGCCGAAATGGCCATGATCGTGCAGCGCGACGAGATACTGCATCTGTTTCAGGGTCGGCAGGTAATTCGACATTGATCGGATATAGCAATGATGGCGGAAGTTTTGAACAATCGGATCGATAAATATTCGTCGCCATATCGGTGACGCCTGTTGCCGGTATCGATCTCGCTATGATAGCCAGTCCCATTAAGTGATGGCGGAGGGACGGATGGCGATTTCCCGTTTTCTGGTCGGCGGTGTGGCGAGCGCGCTGCTTTTGACCGGAGGTCTGTTCATGTGGGCGGGCCATACGCAGATCGCTGACGAGGCGGTACTGCCCGAACCCCCGCCCGCGCTGGCGGCAATCCCGGTGGCGGGGGCGAATGCACCGAAACGCGGACCGGCGCCGCCCGCTTTGCCCGCAGCGAAGGAGGCGTCGCGCGAGGAGCGGCGCTTCAACCGTTTCGACCGCGACCGCAACGACCGGATCAGCCGCGTCGAGCTGATGGCATCGCGTACTGCGGCGTTTCGCAAGCTCGACAAGGACAGCAATAATCTGCTCACGTTCGAGGAATGGGCCGCGGCGACCGGCGAGCGGTTCGGCGGCGCCGACGGCGACAAATCGGGTGATCTGACGCGCGCGGAATTTGCGACGACGGCGCCAAAGCGGGCGGTGAAGGCGAAGTGTAGTTGCTAGGCGGTCAATAATGTCGTCGCCCCCGCGAAGGCGGGGGCCGCCATCGGTTTACGCAGCGAAGCTGGATTAGGTCTCAAGCGGCCGCGCCTTCGCGGGGGCGACGGTTAAGCTGCCACCTTAACCCATTCGGCCAGCGCCGCACCCGCGCGCTGCGTATAGCCCAGCTTGCGGTCCTTCTTTCGTACGTCATCGGCGAGCGGCGGAAACAGGCCGAAATTGACGTTCATCGGCTGATAGCTCGCGGCATCGGCGCCGCCGGTGATATGACCCAGCAGCGCCCCGAGTGCGGTTTCGCCCGGCGGCGGCGGCAGGTCTCGGCCGCCGAGTTCGGCGGCGGCAAAGCGCGCCGCGATCAGCCCGATCGCGGCGCTTTCGACATAGCCTTCGCAGCCGGTGATCTGCCCGGCAAAGCGGATATGCGGCGCTGATTTCAGGCGGAGCTGCGCGTCGAGAAGCTCGGGCGATCGGATGAAGCTGTTGCGATGAAGCCCGCCGAGACGCGCGAATTCGGCCTTTTCCAACCCCGGGATGGTACGGAACAGCTCGACCTGCGCCGCATGCTTCAGCTTGGTCTGGAAGCCGACCATGTTCCATAGTGTGCCCAGCGCATTGTCCTGGCGCAGCTGGACGACGGCGTAGGGCCAGCGCCCGGTGCGCGGATTGTCGAGGCCGACGCCTTTCATCGGACCGAAGCGCAAGGTTTCGGGGCCGCGCTCGGCCATCACCTCGATCGGCATGCAGCCTTCGAAATAGGGGGTGTTGGTCTCCCACTCCTTGAACTCGGTCTTGTCGCCATCGACCAGCCCCTGGACGAAGGCGTGATACTGGTCCTTGTCCATCGGGCAGTTGATATAATCCTTGCCGTCGCCGATCGGCCCGACCTTGTCCCAGCGGCTGGCCATCCACGCAATGTCCATGTCGACGCTGTCGCGATAGACGATCGGCGCGATGGCGTCGAAGAAGGCGAGCGCGTCCTTGCCGGTTGCGGCGCCGATGCTGTCCGCTAGGCCTGCGGCGGTCAGCGGGCCGGTGGCGACGATGGTCAGGCCTTCGCTCGGCAACGTGTCGATGCGTTCGCGAACGATGTTCACATTGGGGTGGTTTTCGAGCGTGCGGGTGACGCCGCCCGCAAACAGGTCGCGATCGACCGCGAGTGCCGATCCCGCTGGCACCTTGTGGACATCGGCCTCGCGCATGATGATCGAGCCTAACGTGCGCATCTCGCGGTGGAGCAGGCCGACGGCGTTGCTGTCGCCATCGTCGGAGCGAAAGCTGTTCGAGCAGACCATCTCGGCGAGCGCGTCGCCCTGATGCGCCGGGGTCATGTCGCCCCCACCGCGCATTTCGGACAATCGCACGCGGAAACCTGCTTGGGCGAGCTGCCACGCCGCTTCGGATCCGGCGAGGCCGCCGCCGATGATGTGCACGTCGTATTCCGCCATTTACCCTATCCGTTGACTTGCGCTTGCTTCGCCGCGCAGTAGGCGCCTTGGGATGAAGATGCAAAGGGGCGTGGGATGAACGGGACGCAGAGCTGGGACCGGGCGCGGTGGTTGTGGTGGCTCGCGCTGATTGGCGGGATCAGCTTTTTCGCCGCGGTGTTCCAGCGGCTCGACGGTCCCGCAATCTGGGCGTGGAAGACGACGGGCGTCGGGTTGCTCGCGATGTGGGCGGCGGCAAATGCCCGCGAGAAAAACGGCTGGTTGATCGCGGCGGCGCTCGGTTTCGGGGCGCTGGGCGATTATCTGCTCGACGCCAAGGGGCTCGAGACGGGAGCGGTAGCATTTGTCGTGGGGCACCTGATCGCGATCGCATTGTATCTGACCAACCGGCGCACAAAAACGACGTCATCACAGCGACTGCTCGGATGGCTGACGATGCCGGCGACCCTGGTCATTGTCTGGGCGATGCTGAGCCCGGCGGCGGGATGGTGGCATGCCGCCGTTTATTCGCTGTTCGTCGCAGCGATGGCCGCCGCCGCGTGGACCAGCCGCTTTCCGCGTCACCGGACTGGCATCGGCGCGATGATCTTCCTGGCGAGCGATCTGTTCATTTTTGCGGGCGAAGGCGGGGTGCTGTCAAAGGACGTCACGCTGTGGCTGGTGTGGCCGCTGTATTTCGGAGGGCAGGCGCTGATTGCATGGGGGGTGGTGAGCACGCTGGCGAGGGAAGGGCGTAGCTGATTGGCAGGAAACGACCGGGAGCGGCCATTAAGTTCCTCCCCGTCCCGGGGAGGATCGGCAACGGCCGCTCTCTACCCCAAAGCAGCCGCTTCACCCGTCGACCTTACTCCTCCCACGCGGCGATCGTCGTGCGGTGGAGCAGGCGGTCGTGGCCGTCGTAGCCGCCGGTGGCGCGGTGGAGCAGCGAGCGGTTATCCCACATAATCAGCATGTCGGGTTCCCAGACATGGCTGTAGCGAAATTCCTCGCGGTCCTGCCATTGCAGCAGTTCATAGAGGATCGGCAGCGCCTCGGCATCGTCCATGCCCTCGATACCCATGATGTAGCCCGCGCAGCCGAACAACCCCTCGCGACCCGTTTCGGGGTGGTGGCGGATGAAGGGATGGGTCTGGGTCGCCAGTGCTTCATCGCCCGAGCGAATGTCCATGCTGCGATCCTTGTCCCCCGCGCCATACATTCCCGACGGCGCATAGCCGCCGCGCGCACTGTGGATCGCGTTGCGACCGTCGATTTTCGCCCTCAGCGCATCGGGCATCGCGTCGAGCGCGGCGTGCTGGTTCGAAAAGTCGGTGTTGCCACCGACCGGCGGGATGGTGATCCCGAACAGGCAGGTTCCCGAGGGCGGGCGGGCCTGGAAACTCCAGTCGCTGTGCCAGTTTTCGGCGAACAGCGGCGAGGTTTCGTCGGCACGGCGCTTGACCGCGATGACATGGCGGCGACCGGGAACCGGTTTGATGAAAGGATCATCGCCGAAACCGCCGAAATATTGCGTGAAACGTTCGAGATCATCGTCGCTTATCTTCTGATCGGGGAAGGCGAGGACGAGATGATCGAGCCAGGCGGCGCGGATTTCGGCGACGCTGTCGGGGGTGAGCGGCTGGGTGAGATCGACGCCGATTACATGGGCGCCGCAGGATTGGCCGCTGGGGGCGATCGTCAGGGTCATTCGCGAAGAGTGCGCCTGCCGGACCGCGCGGTCAATCGGGAGATGGAGTAGCGGCCGAAGCGGCGAGCGAGCGCACAGCTTTTCCATTTCTTCAGGTTGGCCACGGTCGATTTTCCCGCACGCCGCTTCGATTGCGCGATACAAGGTGGCAAAGCGGAAGGTGTTTTCCGCCCAGCTGCGTGGAGACCGTCAATGAAAATGCTGACGAAAATTGCCCTGTCGATCGGGTTCGGACTGTCGCTCGCCGCGTTGCCGACACAAGGGATCGCGGCGCTCGAACAAGGGACAAAAGCTCCCGATTTCACCCTGACCGCGGCGCAGGGCGGCAAGGAGTTCAGCCTGTCGCTGAAGCAGGTGCTGCGGGGCGGACCGGTCGTCCTCTATTTCTTTCCCGCCGCTTTCACGCCTGGCTGCACCGTCGAGGCGCATCTGTTTGCCGAAGCCAACGGCCAGTTCAACCAGCTGGGGGCGCGCGTTATTGGTGTCACTGCGGGCAATATCCACCGCGTCGCCGAATTTTCGCGCTCGGCGTGCCGTGACAAATTCGCGGTTGCCGCCGACCCGGGCGCCAAGGTCGCGGCGAAATATGACAGCAGAATGCCGGGAGCGGACGGGAAGCCGATGTCGAACCGCACATCCTATGTCATCGCGCCGAACGGAACGATCCTGCTCGCCTACACCGACAGCAAACCGCAGGCGCATGTCGAAAAGACGATGGCAGCGGTGCGGGCGTGGAAAGCGCGGCGGTAATTCAGATCGACAGGCGGGTTGGTTGAAGTGGACTCAGGCGCGCTGTTGGAATCGCTCGAACCGGCCTAGCGCTGTCTCGATCTGATTTCGTAATCGCTTCGTTTCGGGCACGATCCAGCTCCATTTCTGGATCAGCAGACCGCCCGATTTGCGATCCATCTTCGTATCGATCGCCGCGACGATCCGGTCGCCTGCGAGCACGGGAAGCGCGAAGTATCCGTAGCGGCGCTGCGCGGCCGGGACATATGCCTCGAACCGATGCTCATATCCGAACAGGGCCGACAGCCGCTTTCTCTGGATGACCAGCGGATCGAATGGCGACAGGATATGCACGCGCCGGGCCGGGTCGAGCGATGGAAGCGCGTCGAGCGCCGCCGGTGCCGCCCAGTGTTTCGCGCGCGCCAATCCATCGATCTCGACCGGCACCAGCGTCCCGCGCGCCATGCGGCCGTCCACCAGTCGAGCCACGGCAGCTTTTGCCGGTGCGTCGCCATAAGTCGCGCTTTCGAGGCTGAAGATGCCCTGGGTTCGGATCGCGCGGTCGAGAAGATAGCCGGCAAACTCGTCCGGCGTTGCCGCCGCTGGCCGCCGGTCCCACCCGAAATGCCGGTCGGACAGCTCATATGTCTTGAGCATGCCCGTTCGGGCGCTGATCGTCAGGTCACCGACCCAGAAACCATAGTCGAGCAACCGTTTCGACGGCTTTCGGCTGGCCCAGGGATGTTGCTTTTCTTCGCGGATCCCATCGTCAATGTCACGGAGCGTGAGTGGGCCGTCGCCGCGAATACGCGACAGCAGCGCGGCATAAGCGTCGGGATCGATTTTGGCATAAGGCGGACGCGGTCGAAGGCGCCGGGCCTCCATCGCGGGGGCGAAGAAGCGGAAATCGGTCGTCGGAATATAGGCGAGCGCGTGGCTCCAATACTCGAACGCCGACCGCTCGATCGATTGCACCGCGCCAAGGTTGGCGCAGCGGTATTTCGGGATGCGCGACCACAGAATGTGATGATGGCAACGTTCGATGACGTTGATGGTGTCGATCTGGACATAGCCGAGGTGGCTGATCGCCGCCGTCACCGCCGACGGGCCGGCGCCAAAGGGCGCAGCTTCGTCAAGCCGCTGCGCGCGCAAGCACAGACGGCGCGCATCCGCCCCGCTTATCCTGATCGCGCGGCTGGTCATGGCACTGTCCCGATCCTGATGCGCGATGAACTATCGATGGCAACCAAGCGCGGCAACGGGGCTTTAGGTGAATTAGTCGCGCCGCTGCAAGCTGACCACGGCGTGGATTGGCAGCTCCGCGTAAAGATGCGGGAACAGATCGCCGCCGCGCGCCGCTTCCCAACGGATCGCGTCGCCGAGGAGGAGCAGGTCGACCTCGGCGATCATCAGCGGCGACTGGCCCGCAAAATGCTTGGCGATCGTGCTTTCGAGCTGCTCGCCGGTCGACAGGTGGATATAGCCGTCGGCGATGTCGATCGGGGCGCCGCGAAACACGCGTTCGCGTTCGAAATCGGCCCATTGCTGCTGGGTCAGCACCTTGAAGGCGGTCGAGGCGGTCATTCCGAAGGCGCTTCCGTTTCCGGGGTTGCTGCCTCGGCAACGTCGTCCTCGACCGTGTCCTCCTCACCTTCCTCGATCAGCGCGGCAGAGACGACATGCTCGTCTTTCGCGACATCGAACAGGCGCACACCCGCAGTGCCGCGGCCGATGACGCGCATCGAATCGAGGCCCATGCGGATCAGTTTCGCCTGATCGGTGACCAGCATCAGCTGGTGCGCCTTGGTGGCGGGGAAGCTCGCGACGACCAGGCCGTTGCGGGCGATATTGTCGATGTTGGTGATCCCCTGACCACCGCGACCGGTGCGGCGATATTCATAGGCCGACGACAGCTTGCCATAGCCGTTGGCGCAGACGGTCAGGATGAACTGTTCGCGGTCTTGCAACTCGGCAAAACGGACATCGTCCATTTCGCGCGGCTTGCGGACGCCCTCGGTGTCTTCGGGTTTCCAGGCGGCATGGCGCAGATAATCGTCCCGCTCGTCCTGATCGGCGACGCCGACCTTGTGCAGGATCGACAGCGAGATCACTTCGTCGCCCGCACTCAGCCGCATACCGCGAACGCCGGTCGAATCGCGGCTTTGGAATTCGCGCACCTCGTTGCCGGCGAAGCGGATTGCCTTGCCTTGGCGGGTCGCGAGCAGCACATCGTCACCTTCGTCGAGCAAGGCGACGCCGATCAGCCGATCATCCTCGTCATCATTTTCGAACTTCATCGCGATCTTGCCCGCCGTGCGAATGCTAGTGAAGGCGTCCATGCTGTTACGCCGCACGCTGCCCTTGGCGGTGGCGAACATGACGTGGAGCTTGCCCCATTCGGTTTCGTCCTCGGGCAGGGGAAGAACGGTCGAGATCGTCTCGCCCGCGCCCAGCGGCAGCAGATTGACCATCGGGCGGCCGCGCGTCGCAGGGCCACCTTCGGGCAGGCGCCACACTTTCATGCGGTACACCTTGCCAAGCGTCGAGAAGAACAGCACCGGGGTGTGCGTCGAAGTGACGAACATTTCGGTGACGACATCCTCGTCCTTCGTCGCCATGCCGGCGCGGCCCTTGCCGCCGCGGCGCTGGGCGCGGAAGGTGTCGAGCGTGGTGCGCTTGATATAGCCGTCCATGGTGACGGTCACGACCATCTCTTCGCGTTCGATCAGATCTTCGTCATCGATGCCGTCGGCGGCGGGAGCGAGCAACGTGCGGCGCGGCTTGGCAAATTCGTCGCGTACCGCGATCAGTTCATCGCGCATCACCGCGATCAGCTTGTCGCGGTTGGCGAGGATGCTCAGAAGCTCCTCAATCTCGTCTGCCAGTTCCTTGAGTTCTTTACCGATTTCATCGCGGCCCAAGGCCGTGAGGCGGTGCAGGCGTAGGTCGAGGATCGCCTTCACCTGCACTTCGGACAGGCGATAGCTTGCGCTGTCGTCCATCTCACCGTCGATCGCTTCGACCAGCCGGATATAGGGCGCAATGTCGCCGATCGGCCATTCGCGGACAAGCAACGCTTCGCGCGCCGCCGCCGGACTGGTCGAGCCGCGAATGATCCGGACGACTTCGTCGAGATTGCTGACCGCGACGACGAGGCCGAGCAAGATATGGGCGCGGTCGCGCGCCTTGTTCAGTTCGAACTTGCAGCGGCGGGTAATCACCTCCTCGCGGAAGTCGATGAACGCCGACAGGATCGTCTTGAGCCCCATCATTTCGGGACGGCCCCCGCGGATCGCGAGCATGTTGGCGGGGAAGCTCGACTGCGCTGGGGTGTGGCGCCACAGCTGGTTGAGCACGACTTCGGCGGTCGCGTCGCGCTTCAGCTCGATGACGACGCGCATGCCCTCACGGTTCGATTCGTCGCGGATGTCGGACACCCCCTCGATGCGCTTATCGCGCGCCGCTTCGGCGATTTTTTCGACCAGTCCCGACTTGCCGACCTGAAACGGAATCGACGTCAATACAATCGATTGGCGATCGTTTCTGCCTTCTTCGATGATGTGCGTCGAGCGCATCATGATCGACCCGCGGCCGGTGGCATAAGCCAGGCGCGCACCGCCCTGGCCGAGGATCAGCGGGCCCGTCGGGAAATCGGGGCCGGGGATGATGGCCATCAGGTCGTCGAGGGTGATTTCGGGATTGTCGATCGTCGCCAGCGTCGCGTTGATCACTTCGCCCAGATTGTGCGGCGGAATGTTGGTCGCCATGCCGACCGCGATGCCGCCCGCGCCATTGACGAGCAGATTGGGATAGCGTGCGGGGAGGACGGTCGGTTCGGATTCGGAGCCGTCATAGTTCGGCTGGAAATCGACGGTATCCTTGTCGAGATCGCCGAGCAGGGTGTTGGCGACCTTGGCCAGACGCGATTCGGTGTAGCGCATTGCGGCTGGCGGATCGGGGTCCATCGAGCCGAAATTGCCCTGACCGTCGACGAGGGGGACGCTCATCGACCAGTCCTGCGTCATGCGCGCGAGCGCGTCGTAGATCGAGCTGTCGCCGTGCGGGTGATATTTACCCATGACGTCACCGACGATACGCGCCGATTTGCGATAGGGGCGGCCCGCGACATAGCCGCTTTCAAACGCCGAATAGAGGATGCGGCGGTGCACCGGCTTCAGCCCGTCGCGCACGTCGGGCAGTGCGCGGCTGACGATCACGCTCATCGCATAATCGAGGTAGCTGGTCTTCATTTCGTCGACGATGTTGATCGGCGAAATGCCGTCTTCGGACGGCGGCGTCGGCGTATTTTCTTCGGTCAAGACCCGGCCTTTTTTCTGCTTTTCGGGAGGTTGTTTTTACCTAGCCGACGATAGCGGCAAACGCCAGCGATTCGGTGGGTTTTCAGGGAATGATTTCGCTGCCGTCCCAAGCGAAAATCCGGCCGGTTTCGGCGGGCGTCAGCGCGCTTAACGTCCGGAGCAAATTTGCGGCGGCGGTGGCGGCCAGGGTCAGTTGTTCGGCGGGTACGCCACGCTGAAATGGCGCCGACAAACTGGTGTCCACGGTACCGGGATGCAAGGCGACGACCAGCGCGTCGGGGTTGCGCCGCGTCTCGGCGATCGCGAAGCCGCGAACAAGCTGGTTCAGCGCGGCTTTCGAGGCGCGATAGCTGTACCAGCCGCCCGTCCGGTTGTCGCCGATGCTGCCGACCCGCGCCGACAGCATCGCAAAAACGGTGCGCCCGCAGCGCGGCAGCAACGGCAGGAAATATTTGGCGACCAGCGCCGGACCGATCGCGTTGACGGCAAAATTCTGTGCCATCCAGTCGGGGTCGATGTCGGCCAGCGCGCGTTCGGGGCGGCGGTCATCCGCATGGAGCAGCCCGGTCGCGACGATCACCAGTTGGGGCGGCCGGCCACTGTCGCGCACCAGGGCCGCGGCGGCCGCGATCGAGGCCTCGTCGGTGACGTCGATCCTATGCGGGGCGGGAAACGACCGGGCGAAGCGGTGGATGACGTCATGGCGACCTTCCTCCTGCAAAGCGTCCGCGAGCGCAGCGCCGATGCCGCCCGAAGCCCCGATGATGATGGCCGATCCATGCTCTGTCACCGCAGTGGCGTATCACGCCGCGTCAGAGGGCGACAAGCGATGCTTGCCAAACCGGTTCGGTGCCATATGACGGTCAGCCGTGGCTCCTTACCATCCTCGCGCCCGCCGATGGCTCTGATTGCGCTGATCGGCGCCAGCGAAGTCTTGCCCGACGGCGGGCTGCGGGCGCTTGTAACCGTCGCGGGCGAAACGCTGATCGAACGGCAAGCGGCGCGGCTCGCCGATGTCGGTGTGACGCATGTCGCAGTTGCGGTCGCGGCGTTGCCGGCCGACCTGCTCGCCACCTGCGACCGCATCCGCCGCCGCGGGGTGAAAGTGACGCCAGTCCGCGCGGCGGCCGACCTGATGGGACTGGTCCAGGACGACGACCGCATCATCCTGGTCGCCGATGGCCTGCGGGCAGGTGGCACCCATTATGCCGCGATCGCCAAGCCAGGGGCGCCAGCGATCCTGGTTACCGGCGACACGCCGTTGACCCAAGGGTTCGAGCGTATCGACGCGACGCGGCGCTGGGGTGGACTGGCCAGCATTTCGCAGCCGATGGTCGCCGAACTCGCGGCGACGCCGGGGGAATGGGACATGATGCTCACCCTGCTGCGCCTCGCGGTGCAATCGGGCGCGCGGCGGCTCTATTGCGAACCGGCGTTGTTCGAACAGGGCGAGATCGCGATCGTCACCGACCGGCCGACCGCAGCGCTGATCGAACAATCCAGCCTGCAACAAGTCGAATATGGCGGGATGGGGTTTGGCCGCTCGGCGATCATGATGCCGTTGATCCGGCTCGCCGGTCCGTTGCTGGTCAAATCGCCGACGACGGCGCGATACGTGCCCTATGTCACCGCGTCGCTGTGGATTGCGGTCGCTATGCTGGCGGCGAGCGGTCTGGCGGCGGCCGGGGCGCTGGTCGCAATCTTTGGCGGGCTGGGATTGACCGCGATGCGGTTCCTGTCGGCTTTCCGTGCCGAAAGCGCGGCGCAGGACCGGGTGCGCGACGTCATCCGCACCTTCGCCTGGGTCTTGCTCGCGATCTTCCCCTGGCTGGTGTCGCTGGCGGGGCCAGGGCATCGCATGCCCCTGTTTTCTGAAGCGGCTTTGGCGCCATGCCTGGCCGCGACAATTTTGGTGGCGCGGTCGCTGTATGAAGATTCGGGCGAGCGGCGGCGGTTCCATTGGCTGCTGCCTGATGCCGATCAGGCGTGGATCATGCTGGCGCCCGCACTGCTGTTCGGCTTTGCTGCCCTGATGTTTGCGATCCTGCCGCTGCTCGCGCTGCTCCAGATACTGCTCTGGTTGCGCTTGGCGCGGCGGCCGGAAGCGTCCTGAAACAAAGCAGTTCAAGGTTTAGCGCGTATTAACGCCATTCTGCTATCCGCGATCGTGCATGACTGACTCCGTCCCTTCGTCCGGCATCGATCCGTTGTCCGCGCGTTTGCGCGAACTCGCCGATTATCTGGCGGCGCCCGCGGACGCGCGCCTGACCGAGGAACAGCGCGCGCTGGCGCTCGGCATCGCGCGCCGACTGGTTGGTGATGTCGCGGCGCGGCTCGATCGCGGCATCGATACCGAAGGGTTGTGGCGCGAATGGCTGCGCGGCGGATTGCCCGGCGCCGAGCGGCTGGCGCGCATCTGCTTTGCCCGTGCAGAGGAGCATCGCTGGCGCGAATTGTCGGCGCAGCGCAGCAGCCCGCCGCCGATCCTGCCCGATGCCGAAGAGGGGGTTGTCGATCCGCCATCGGTCGGCGCACCGCTATCGGACATCGACCGCGCCTATCTGGCGCTACAGATCGCCGATCGCCGCCGGTTCGACGCGCTGGGCCATCCGGAGCTGGCCATCGCCGATCTCGACGGCGACCTCTTTCGCTCGCTATTGCTCGACATTGCCGCGTGGAGGCTAGCGGAGGTGAGCCTTAATCAGGCGCGCGCCACCGAACTGGGCGACGCGGTGCGCGTTGCCACCGAGTGCCACGCCAAGGAGGCGGGGATCGCACAAGCGGGGGCGGCGTATCACAACCTGTTGGGCCCGGCGCTGTCCGACGCCGTGGCAGACGCGATCACGCGGCACGACTGGCCGACGCTCATCGCGCTGGCCGCCGCGGCGCATCGCCGCAGCTATGACGATATGGCTCTGGCATTGCTGACGGCGGAGACTGCGGCGCTGCCGTCTCTGCTGGCGCCGCTGAACCTCGATCGTCCCGCGCTGGCGCCGCTCGAAGCATCGCTGGCGATGTTGCCGTCGCGCGCAATAATCGAGGACGGCGCGCGCGATTATGGCGAGATGCTGGCGCCCGGGCGGAACACGCGATGACCGAGCGCATCGTTCGCGGTCGGATCGACCGGTCGGGCGCGCTGGTCAGCGCCGACGCTCCGCTGCTGCGATTGCAACAGCGCGCGGGGGCGGCGCTGAACAAACCCTTGGCGCTGCCGCATCTGGCGCGGCTAGTCGCGCTGGCGCAGCGGCTGCACCGCGACATCAGTCGGCCGCTGCACGCCGCCGACGATCATAGCGATATTCACGCGCTGGTCCGGATCATTCCCGACGCCGACGGCGCCAGCCTGGAAATAAGTGACTGGCGCACGCGGCCTGTGGCGCTGCCCCAGATTCCGGCGATGGCCGACCATATCGCGGCACCACACGGCTGGACGTGGGAGTGCGACCAGCAATTGCGCCTCGTTGCCCTGCGCGCCGCGCCTGACGCGCGGCCTGTCCCTGCGGATTGGGAAGGGCGATCGCTGTCCGAATTGTTCGAATTGCAGCCCGACGGCGATGGCCGTTTTCCGGTGCTGCGCGGGTTGGCGCGGCAATCGCGTTTCGACGGCCAGCATGTCGAGGTCGATGCTGCCTCGGGACGGCTGGAGATGACCCTATCGGGCGAGGCGCTGTTCGATGCGGCCGGGCGTTTCACCGGGTTTCGCGGTGCCGCCGCGGTGACGGAGAGAGAAACGGCGGCCGATTCGGTCCCTGCGGCGGCACTGGTCGATCCCGCTTTCGGGTCGCTGCCGCTGTCGGACCCGCAATTCGGTCGGCGGATTGACGGCGCGTTGCGTGGACCGCTCAGCCGGATCATTGCGACGGCCGAGACGATTTCGGGGCAGTTCGATGGCCCGATCCGCGCCGATTATGCGCGCTATGCGGGCGACATCGCCCATGCCGGGCGGCATTTGCTGGGGCTGGTCGACGATCTGGCCGATTTGCAGAATATCGAGCGTCCGGGGTTCAAGGCGGCGGCCGATGAAATCGACCTCGGCGATCTGGCGCGCCGCGCGGTCGGGCTGCTGGGGATGAAGGCCGAGGAAAAGGGCATCCGCATCGACGCGCCGCGCACCGACGACAAGGCGCCCGCAACCGGCGAGTTTCGCCGGGTGTTGCAGGTGCTGCTCAACCTGCTGGGCAATGCGATCCGCTATTCGCCCGACAATTCGCAAATCTGGATCCGCGTCGACCGCGACGGGGATCGCGCTATGGTGACGGTCGCCGATCAGGGTCAAGGGATCGACGCCGATCAACAGGCGATGGTGTTCGAGAAATTCGAGCGGCTGGGCCGAACCGACAGCGGCGGCTCGGGGCTGGGGCTGTATATCGCGCGGCGACTGGCGCGGGCGATGGACGGCGATCTGACTGTCGATAGCGCACCGGGGCAGGGAGCGCGATTTACGCTGAGCCTGCCGGCGCGGGATGTGGGGTAGGTGACGGCATCAGTTCTGGGGTGGAGAGCAGACGTTCCCCACCCTCGTCACCCCGGACTTGATCCGGGGTCGATGACCCCTTGCGCCGCCGTAATCTTGAGAGGGCAGATGGATCCCCGATCAAGTCCGGGATGACGAAATTAAAGGTCTGCTATCCGTCGAAACCGGCCATCGCAAAAAAGGGGCCGTGCACGGCCCCTTTTTCGTTGTTGGTGTTGCGCCGGATCAGCGTTTTGCCACCGGCACATAATCGCGCGGCGCCGGGCCTGTGTAGAGCTGGCGCGGGCGACCGATTTTCTGGGCGGGGTCGGAGATCATCTCGTTCCACTGGGCGACCCAGCCGACGGTGCGGGCGAGGGCGAAGAGGGCGGTGAACATCGTCGTCGGGAAACCGATCGCCGACAGGATGACGCCCGAATAGAAATCGACGTTGGGGAACAGCTTCTTGTCGACGAAATAGGGGTCGCTGAGTGCCATTTCTTCGAGCTGTAGCGCGACTTCGAACACCGGGTCGTTGACCTTCAGCGCCTCGAACACTTCGCGCACGGTCTTTTGCATCACCGTCGCGCGCGGATCGTAGTTTTTATACACGCGGTGGCCAAAGCCCATCAGGCGGAACGGGTCGTCCTTGTCCTTGGCGCGCGCGATATATTCGGGGATGCGTTCGGGGCGACCGATTTCGCGCAGCATGTTGAGCGCCGCTTCGTTCGCGCCGCCATGCGCCGGACCCCATAGGCAGGCGATGCCCGCCGCGATGCATGCGAACGGATTGGCGCCCGAGGAACCAGCAAGGCGGACGGTCGACGTCGAAGCGTTCTGCTCATGATCGGCGTGGAGGATGAAGATGCGGTCGAGCGCGCGCTCGACGACCGGATTGACCACATATTCCTCGGCGGGAACGCCAAAGGTCATGCGCAGGAAATTGCCGGTGTAGCTGAGCGAGTTATCGGGATAGACGAAGGGTTGGCCGACCGAATATTTATACGCCATCGCGGCGATCGTCGGCATTTTGGCAATCAGGCGGTGGCTGGCGATCATCCGCTGGTGCGGATCGTGAATCTCGGTCGAGTCGTGATAGAAAGCGCTGAGCGCGCCGACGACGCCGCACATGATTGCCATCGGATGCGCGTCGCGGCGGAAGCCGCGGTAAAAGGTCGCCAGCTGTTCGTGCAGCATCGTGTGGCGGGTGATCGTGTTGTCGAAATCGGCCAGTTCCTGCGCGTTTGGCAGATCGCCGTTGAGCAGCAGGTAACAGGTTTCCATGAAGCTGGAATTTTCGGCGAGATCGCCGATCGCGTAGCCGCGGTGGAGCAGTACGCCTTCGTCGCCGTCGATATAAGTAATCTGCGATTCGCAGCTCGCGGTTGAGGTGAAGCCGGGATCATAGGTGAAGGCGCCGGTCTGGGCATAGAATTTGCGAATATCGACGACATCGGGGCCGATAGTGCCCGACAATACAGGACTCTCGACAGTCTTGTCGCCCAGGGTGATTTTCGCGGGCTGGTCGGTCATATGTTTTTCCCTGTTCTGGCGGCTAGGAGAGAGCGTGGCTACGCCCCTGCCGGATAATGTTGCGCTGCGTCAAGTCGGGCCAGACTGACATCGCGCCCGAGCAACAACAGCACGTCGAAAATCCCTGGGGAAACGGTCCGGCCGGTTAATGCAGCGCGTAGCGGCCCGGCCAATTTGCCGAGCCCCAGTTCGGCGGCTTCGGCCTCGGCCCGCACGGCGGCGTCCAGCTCTTCTATCGTCCATTGGTTCAGCCCGCGCAGCCGCTGCGTCACGGCAGCCAGCAAGCCTTCGGGCGCAGCCTTTAGCACCTCGGCAGCCTTTTCGTCCACCGGCAACGGATCGCCCTGAAACAGGAACATCGCGCCGTCGGCGATTTCGTCGAGCGTTTTCGCGCGCGGTTTGAGCGATTCCATCGCGCGGGTGAGCACGTCGCGCTCGGCGTTATTGAGCGCGCGGCCAGTGAGCGTCTCCACCCGGGGCGCGACCAGCCCGGCGAGCCGCGCATCGTCGGCCTCGCGCAGATAATGGCCGTTGAGATTTTCGAGCTTCTTGAAGTCGAAACGCGACGGCGAGCGCCCGACATGGGCAAGGTCGAACCATTCGGTCGCCTGGGCCCGGCTGATGATTTCATCATCGCCATGGCCCCAGCCGAGGCGGAGCAGATAATTGTTCACCGCTTCAGGCAGATACCCCATCTCGTCGCGATAGGCATCGACGCCGAGCGCGCCATGGCGTTTCGACAATTTCGCGCCGTCGGCGCCATGGATCAGCGGCACATGGGCATAGACCGGCTCGCGCCACTGCATCGAGCGGATGAGCGCGAGCTGGCGAAAGGCGTTGTTGAGATGGTCATCGCCGCGAATGACGTGGGTGACGCCCATGTCATTATCATCGACGACGACGCTGAGCATATAGGTCGGGGTGCCATCGCTGCGCAGCAGTACAAAATCGTCGAGTTCGGCGTTCTGGACGGTGACTTCGCCCTGCACCCTGTCGGCGATTGTCGCGGCGCCATCCTGCGGCGCGCGCAGGCGCACGACGTGCGGCACCGACGGATCGCCGTCGTCGCGGTCGCGCCAGGGACTGCGGACGCGGAAGGGCAGGCGCTTTTCCTGCGCTTCGGCGCGCATCGCGGCGAGCTCGTCTTGGGTCAGGTAACATCGGTAGGCTTCGCCCTTGGTCAGCAGTTCGGCGGCGACGGCGGCGTGGCGGTCGGCGCGCGCGAACTGGAACACCGTCTCGCCATCCCAGTCGAGATCGAGCCATTGCATCCCGTCGAGGATCGCGTCGATTGCCGCGTCGGTCGATCGCGCGCGGTCGGTATCCTCGATCCGCAGCAAGAATTTGCCGCCGTGATGCCGCGCGAACAGCCAGTTGAACAGCGCAGTGCGCGCGCCGCCGATGTGCAGGAAACCGGTCGGCGAGGGGGCAAAGCGCGTGACCACGTCGGCGCCGGTAACGTCGAGCGTCGCTTCAGGGGGCGCTGCTGCCAAGCTGGTCTGATTATCGGTTGCCACCAAGGCCTCTTTCACTCACTTTGCCGCGCATCGCGGCGGCGATCGGGGAGCCCCTAGCATGGCGACAAGGCAGCTTCAAACGCCGATTTCCGGGCGCTGGGCCCGGTACGCGCGCGGGCTGGCCGATGGTCTGGAGGCGCAGCTTGAGGTGGAGCGCGAGCGGATCGGGTTGTGGTTGCCGGTCGTGCTGGGCGCCGGGATTGCGGCGTGGTTTGCGCTTCCGGCCGCAGCTTATTGGATCGGCCTGTTGCTGATGCTCGCAGCCGGATTTCTAGTCGGCCTGATGATCGGCTGGCATGGCCGGGTCGGGCGGATGGTCGCGATCGGGTGCGCGGTGATGGCCGCCGGGGTGCTGCTGATCTGGGCGCGGGCGCTGTGGGTCGCGGCACCGGTGCTCGCAGCGCCGGTCAGCACCAGCTTTGCAGCGGTTGTCGAGCGGGTCGAGCCATTGCCGGCCAAGGATCAGGTACGGATCATTGCACGGCCGCAGCAGCGCGCCGACCTGCCGCCGCGCCTCCGCCTGACGCTGGACAGCGACCAGGCCGCGGGGCTGGTCGGGGGCGAAACGATCGGGGTGCGAGCGCGGTTGATGCCGCCGCCGACGTCGAGCTTGCCGGGGGGCTATGATTTTGCCCAGCGCGCGTGGTTTGAACGCATCGGCGCGGTCGGGACGGTGCTGGGCGATGTGTCACACGGGCCCGGGGCCGGGGCCGCCGCGCCGCCGCTACGCGGGCGGCTGAGCGCCCATATTCATGGCGAGATCGAGGGGTCGGCGGGCGGGATCGCGGCGGCGTTGGTCACCGGCGACCGTGGGGCGATCAGCGAGGCCGACGAGGAGGCTATGCGGCGCAGCGGGCTGGCGCACCTATTGTCGATCAGCGGGCTGCACGTCACCGCGGTGGTCGGCTTTGCGTTTCTGCTCACGTCGCGCCTGTTCGCGCTAAGCCGCCGGATCGCGCTGGCGGGCTATGTCCTGCCGTTGGCGGCGGCGGCGGGGGCGCTCGCCGGGGGAGCCTACACATTGCTGGCCGGCGCCGAGGTGCCAACGCTGCGGTCGTTTATCGCCGCGCTTTTGGTGCTCGTCGCGTTTCTGATGGGGCGCGAGGCGCTGACTTTGCGGCTGGTCGCGGCGGGGGCGTTGATCGTGCTGCTGTGGCGACCCGAGTCGCTCGCCGGACCCAGTTTCCAGCTGAGCTTCGCGGCAATTACCGCCATCATCGCGCTGCACGAAAGCCGACCGATGCGCGCCTTTCTGGCGCGGCGCGACGAACCGTGGCTGTTGCGGTTCGGCCGCGCGATCGCGGGGTTGCTGGCGACCGGTCTGGTTGTCGAGGTCGCGCTGGCGCCGATCGCGCTGTTTCATTTCCACAAGGCGGGCTTGTATGGGGCGCTCGCGAATGTCGTGGCGATCCCGCTGACCACCTTTGTGATCATGCCGATGGAGGCGCTGGCGTTGCTGTTCGACGCGGTCGGGTTGGGCGCGCCTTTTTGGTGGGTCGCCGAACAGGCGTTGAAGGCGCTGATCGCACTGGCGCATGCGGTCGCAAGCGCCCCCGGGGCCGTGGCGACGTTGCCGGTCTTTCCACCGTGGGGCTTTGGACTGGCGATCGTCGGCGGACTGTGGCTGCTGTTGTGGCAGACGCCCTGGCGGCGCTGGGGGGCGGTGCCGCTGGCGATCGGCATGGCCGCTCTGCTTGCACAACCACGCCCTGACAT
The DNA here is from genome assembly GCF_031457495.1 of Sphingopyxis sp. BE259. NCBI lineage: Bacteria > Pseudomonadati > Pseudomonadota > Alphaproteobacteria > Sphingomonadales > Sphingopyxidaceae > Sphingopyxis > Sphingopyxis sp. BE259. The sequence goes on along the minus strand of NZ_JAVDWM010000001.1, from coordinate 2,190,428 downwards.
ATTGGTGACCGGCGACGGCAAGCATATCGCCGCGGCGCTGCCCGATGGCGGTTATGCGCTGCTGCGCGACCGCGCCGGTGACTATATCCGCGATACGCTGTCCGAAGCCGCCGGGGTCGATACACCGCTGTCCGCGCTCGCCGACCTCGATCATGTCGAGTGCAACCGCGATTTCTGCCGCTGGAGCCACGGCGCGGGCGCGACCCGCCGGATCATCCTGGCGTCGCGGGGGCGCGACCGGATCGAGGGCGCCGACATGATCGCCGCCTGCGCCGCCGCCGATGTGGTGATCAGCGATCGCTGGCTACCGCGCGAATGCGCCGGGCGCTGGCTGACGATCGACCGTGATAGCCTGGCCGAAACCGGCGGGCTGGCGCTCTATCTGGGCGAGCGGACCGAGGCGGTCGCCACGTTGCGCGTCGGCGACGCGCATCCGTGGCGACAGCCGCAGCAGCTTAGTGGTAACGACGAAGCAGTCCCGACAGGCGCCCTTGCACGATGACGCGGTCGGCGGGGTAACGCTGTGGCTCATAGGCACTGTTCGCGGGATCGAGCCGGATCATCGGGCCTTCGCGGCGGAAATATTTGAGCGTCGCGTCCTGCCCGTCGACGAGCGCGACGACGATGTCACCCTCGCGCGCAGTGCTCGCTTTCTGGATCAGCGCGTAATCGCCGTCGAAGATGCCCGCCTCGACCATCGAGTCGCCCGACACTTCGAGGGCATAATGTTCGCCCGAACCGAGCAGTGCGGCGGGGACCGCAAGGTTGTTATGCTCTTCAAACGCCTCGATCGGCACACCCGCGGCGATCTTGCCGTGCAGCGGCACTTCGATGATATCGTTCGCCGCGATGGGACGCATCGCGGGGGCGGGCTTGCGCAGCGGAACGACATTGTCGCGATCATCGCGCCCGGCAGGCTTAGCCGCTTCGGGCACCTTGATCACTTCGAGCGCCCGGGCACGATTGGGCAGGCGGCGAAGAAAACCCCTTTCTTCCAAGGCGCTTATCAGGCGATGTATGCCTGATTTCGATTTCAGTCCCAGCGCCTCCTTCATCTCCTCAAACGACGGCGAAATGCCGCTGGCGTCGAGCTTTTGCTGAATGAAGTGAAGCAGTTCATGCTGCTTGGCGGTCAACATCGATCATCCTCCGTCAGGACCAAAACCGGACATAATGAGAACGATAGTGGAACAGAGCGGAACTTGTCAAGTGATGACGATATAGTCGGCCGTTTCCCCTGCGGCGCGGGGCGGGGCGCCGATATTGCGGATCAGCAAGGCGCTGGCGGCGGCGAGCGGCAGCGTCATGCCGCTGTCCTGTCCGATCAGCGGTAGGAGCGCACCGTTTTCGAGTCGGGCGCGCAGATAGTCGCGGCGACCGCCGCCGCCGCCGAGCGGGCTTGCAAGAGGAGCCTGGTGGATCGCTGGCAAGGCATCAAGCGCACCGGCAAGGTGACGGACGAGCGGTAGCAGGAAGAGTGTCGCGGTGACGAACGCGGACGAGGGATTGCCGGGCAGGCCGAGCAGGACCGCATCGCCGATCGTTCCGGCGATGAGGGGCTTGCCGGGACGCATCGCGATCTTCCAGAAATCGATCTGCCCGCCCGCGTCTTGCAGCGCGCCGCGAACATGGTCATGGTCGCCGACCGACGCGCCGCCGACGGTGACGATGACGTCGTGACGTCGCGCCAACTCCTTCAGAATCTTCGTAAGTGTTGCGCGATCGTCGCGCACATGATGCGGCAGGCTGACGTCGGCAGGCCCGCCCGCCAGCATCGCCATCAACATCGGACTGTTGCTGTCAGGAATTTGCCCTGCCGTGAGCGGGCGCCCCGCCTGAACGAGCTCGTCCCCCGTGGTGAGGATCGCGACGCGCGGGCGGCGGCCGACGGTGAGCTGGACGGCGCCGCTCATTGCAGCCGCAGCGATGGCGCCCGGCGTCAGGCGCGTTCCCGCGTGCAACAAGCAATCACCAGCGGCAAAATCGGTGGCTTGGCCACGGATGTGGCGGCCGCGTGCGCCGGGGCCGTCGCCGGTCATCGTCAGCGCGGCGCCGTCGGTCGCGACATCCTCCTGAACGATGACGGTGTCGGCGCCGCCCGGGACGATCGCACCGGTAAATATCCGCATGGCCTCCCCAGCGCCCACCGCGCGGTCGGGCGCCGTTCCTGCGGCGCTTTCTCCGACGACGGTCCATGGTCCGGGCAGGTCGTCAAATCGAATCGCATAGCCGTCCATCGCTGACAGAGGTGCCGCGGGTTGATCGCGCTGCGCGACGATATCGTCTGAAAGATAGCGACCAAAGCATTCGGAAAAAGAAATTTTTTCGGTCGGTAGCGGGTGCTTTAGCCCCAGCAGCCGCGCCTGCGCCTCCTCGACCGGCAGCAGAGCGGTCATTCGGCGCGCCAGTCGCCCGAGCGGCCGCCGCTTTTTTCGAGCAAACGGATGTCGCCGAGCACCATCGCGCGGTCGAGCGCCTTGGCCATGTCGTAAAGGGTGAGCAGCGCGACCGACGCGGCGGTCAGCGCCTCCATCTCGACCCCGGTCGGCCCGTTCGTGGCGGCGGTGGCGGTCACCGCGATGCCACTGTCCTCCCATGCAAAGTCGATCCCGACCTTGGTCAGCGCAATCGGATGACAGAGCGGAATGAGGTCCGATGTGCGCTTGGCCGCCACGATCCCGGCGATTCGTGCGGTCGAGAGCACGTCGCCCTTGGGCGCGTTGCCGCTGCGGATCGCGTCGAGCGCGGCCGCCGACATGGTGATGCGGCCGCTGGCAACGGCGCGGCGCTGGGTCGCCGGCTTGGCGCCGACATCGACCATTTGCGCGGCGCCGGTGTCGTCGAGATGAGTCGGTTTCAGCGTCATTGCGGGAGCGAAGCAAGGTGGGGGGGGAAAGGCAAGGGGAGATGGCGGTAGACATTCGGCGTTAATGACCAGAAACGACCTATCGCGGACGGTCGGTTGCTGCTTCGTGGCCTACAAACATCTATCGCTTCGACGACTGCAACCCGGCATGTCTGCCATGAGCCAAGTCCTGAAATCACCTCCCGCCAACGTTTCGGATAGTCATCGACATGGGCCTTCAGCCATTTTTTCGGATGGTTTCTGTTGCAGCTTGACCGTGGAAGAGATTACCCCGGCTCCGTCCCGACCCATTGCCCGGAGAACCGGCGTGAAACGCTTTTACCTGCTAGCTTTCGTTCTGACGGCTGCACCGACCGTAGCGCAGGATCGGCCGCCTCCCAAAACGGAGACCGAGATCCTGGTGGTTGGCGAGCGCGAAAAGCAGGAGAAGCAAGCTGAGCTAATCAACGAATTCGTCCGCTCTCTCTCCACCGAGGGTTGGGACAGTCCGATGACTCGATTCGAAAATATTTGTCCGGGAGTCATCGGTCTTTCCCCAGCCCGGAATCGGGAAATCGTCGCGCGTATCCGCGCGGTCGCAACGGCCGCCGGCATAAAGGTAGCGGAGGAGGGATGTCGATCGAATGTCCGCGTAGTCGTAGTCCCCGACAATGAGGAGATGCTTAAGGCTTTGAAAAGCAAGCATCCGGTGCTCTTCCGTGACTATGATCGTCGGCCGGTGGAAATCGTCAAGGAAGACGGTCCCGTTACCGCGTGGCACGTCAGACAAAAGCTCGATCGGAACGGCAACACCTTGGAACCGAGCGCCAGCGGCATCACATCAATATCCTTCGATGGCGCATCGCCGCGCGTCCTCGCCCTATACCGCCCGGTAGCGATGGGCGCGATGATCCTGATCGAACAAGAAGGGTTGATCGGTCTCACGACCACGCAGATCGCCGATTATGCCGCGATGCGCGCACTCACCACGATCTCTCCGCATCGACTGTCGCGTAGCAATGCACCGACCATCCTGCGCGTGATGAGCAGTAAGATCGGTGACGACACGCCCCTCTCGCTGACGCAATGGGACCTTGCCTTTCTCAAGAGCGCGTATTCCGTTCCGCCTTACAGCTATTCCAGTTCCCAGCGCGACCGCATCCGCCGAGCGATCATAAAGGAACTGGGCGCGACGGGCAGCGAATAGGTGCGGCTGTCCAGCGGAGACCGCAAACGTCGCTGCCGCGCGATGTGCAGACCGCTGCGTGCGAGCAGCTCTAAAATCTTTCGGTCGAAAGGATGCTCTGTCGCAATTAGCCTGGCGAACTTTGCGTCCGGTCACGTCCCTCCGCCATTCGCTTCGCGAACGGTCCCCCCTTGGGCTGCGCCACAGGGCGGATTTTCTCATGGTCGTCATCCCGGACTTGATCCGGGGTCCATGAGCCCCCGCACTGCCCTGAGACGCGAAGGCAGATGGATCCCGGATCAAGTCCGGGATGACGACGACATTAGGGCAACTCCCCACCCCAAAGTGGACTCACCCTCCGAGCAACGCCCTCGTTGCCGCCGTGACGTCATGCTGGCGCATCAGGCTTTCGCCGACGAGAAAGGTTTTCACGCCGCTGGCCGAGAGGCGTTGGCAATCGGCGTGGGTGGCGATGCCGCTTTCGCCGACCAGCAGGGTATCGACGGGAACCAGTTTGGCGAGGCGTTCGGTGACGCCGAGGTCGGTTTCAAAGGTGCGAAGGTCGCGGTTATTGACGCCGATCAGGCGCGATTTGAGTTTGTTTAGCGCGCGACCCAGTTCGGCTTCGTCATGGACTTCGACGAGCACGTCCATGCCGCGATCGATCGCGGCGGCTTCGATGTCCTGCATCGCGCGGTCGTCGAGCGCGGCGACGATGATCAGGATCGCGTCGGCCCCGATCGCGCGCGCTTCGGCGACCTGCCAGGGGTCGATCATGAAATCCTTGCGCAACGCGGGGAGGTGGCAGGCGGCGCGTGCGGAGACGAGATAGTCTTCGTGGCCTTGAAAATAGGGGGCGTCGGTGAGGACCGAGAGGCAGGCGGCGCCGCCTGCCGCATAGGCGCGGGCGTGATCGGAGGGGTCGAAATCGTTTCGGATCAATCCCTTGGATGGCGATGCCTTCTTGATCTCGGCGATCAGCGCATAGCCGCCCGCGTCGATTTTCGCCTGCAACGCGGCATGGAAACCGCGCACCGGTCCCGCATCGATGGCGTCGAGGTCGGCGACGGTGCGCCTCGCGCGGCGCGCGGCGACTTCTTCGGCCTTGGTCGCGAGGATTTGGGTGAGTTTGTTCATTTATACGCGATCCAGCAGTTGAGCAGCGCGTTCGCCAGACCCTTGTCGATCGCTTCGGCGGCTTCCTCGACGCCGTCGGCCAGCGTTTCGGCAGCGCCGGCGATCACGAGCGCCTCGGCGGAATTGTACAGGACTGCATCGCGATAGGCGCCGGGGGTGCCTTGCAGCAATTCGCGTAGCGCCTTCGCATTGTCGGCCGCGTCACCGCCGCGGATCGCCGAAATCGGGTGGGTGGGGAGGCCCGCGTCGGCGGCCTGGCTGCGCTGCATGAACACGCCTTCGGCATTCACCACCGCAACCTCATTGCCGCCCGCGAGCGACAGTTCGTCGATCCCCTCGTCGCCCGACACGACGCGCGAATGCTCGGTTCCCAGTCGGTGCAAGGCCTCGGCATAGACGGGGACATAGCCGGGGCGCGCGATGCCGATTAGCTGGCGGGTGACGCGCGCCGGGTTGGCGAGCGGGCCCATCAGATTGAAGATGGTGCGGCGCGCGAGTCGGGTGCGGATCGGTTGGATGCGCTTCATTGCCGGATGATGGTTGGCGGCGAACAGAAAGCAGATGCCAAGGTCGGCGAGCGTTGCCTCGGCAAGGCGCCCGGCGCGCTCCATGTCGAGGCCCAGCACTTCGAGCGTATCGGCAGCGCCGGATTTAGAGGAAGCGGCGCGATTTCCGTGCTTTGCAACCGGAACCTCGCACGCCGCGACGACGATGGCGACCGCGGTCGAGACGTTGAGCGTGTGATGACCGTCGCCGCCGGTGCCGCATACGTCGATCGCGCCGACGGGGGCGTCGATGGGGATCAGCCGGTCGCGCAGTGCCTGCGCCGCCGCGGCGATTTCGACCATGGTCTCGCCGCGATCGGACAGCGCGGTGAGGAATTCGGCGATCTGGTCCTCGCTGGTCCGCGCGTCGAGAATATCGGCAAATGCCTGCGCCGCCTCGTCATGGTCCAGCAGGTGCGCCGGGTCGGGGAGCGGGCCGAAGCGGTTCATGCGGCCTGGCGCGCCCCGACCGGCAGACCCGCGGCGGTCATGAAATTGGCCAGCATCGCGTGGCCATGTTCCGTGGCGATGCTTTCGGGATGGAATTGCACCCCGTGGATCGGCAGCTCGGCGTGGCGGAAGCCCATCACCGCGCCGTCGTCGCTCGTCGCGTTGATGATCAGGCAGTCCGGAATGTCGACGACTTCGAGGCTGTGGTAGCGCGTCGCCTGAAACGGCGAAGGCAGGCCGGCGTAAAGCCCGCTACCGTCGTGGCACACCGGTGAGGTCTTGCCGTGCATCAGATGGCCGCGCTGGACAGTGCCGCCGAAATGCTGGCCGATCGCCTGATGGCCGAGGCAGACGCCGAGCAGCGGGCGCGCGGTGTCGGCGCAGGCGGCGACGAGATCGAGGCTGATCCCGGCTTCGTTCGGGGTGCAGGGGCCGGGCGAGATCAGGATGGCGTCGGCGCCGGTGGCGAGGGCTTCGGCGGCGGTCAGCGCATCGTTGCGCTCGACGCGCACGTCGGCGCCCAGCTCGATCAGATAATGAACGAGGTTGAAGGTGAAGCTGTCATAATTGTCGATGACCAGGATCATGGGGGTGGGCCGTAATGGGTGAAGGGGCGCGAGTGAAGCAATAAGTCCTTTTGCGGGGACGAGACGGGATTTTCAGGTCGCGATTCGCCCCATGGCTTCGCCACAGGGAGGATTGGTTACTCCGCCATCAGCTTCGCCAGATCATCTTTCCAGAATTTGGCCCAGGTGTGGGTGCCGTGACCCTTGGTCTCGGGACTGGCGGGGATCAGGATGAACTTGGTGGTGTTCATCCGCGATGCCGCCTGTTCGGTGATGCCGTAGGCGGGCGGGTTGATGAAATCGTCGGCTGAGTTGATCCACAGCGTCGGGACATTGATCTTTTCGAGCAGGGGCCACGGGTTGTAGGTTCGCGAGCTATCGAGCTGATAAATGGTATCATTGGCGTCGTTGCGGCCATAGGTGCGCGCGAAGGCTTCGTCCTTGTACTTTTCCGCGGCTTCGCGCGTCGGATATTGCACTTGCAGCGCATAGGGGTTGGCGCCCGCGATCAGGCTGAGCGAGGCGGCGGTGCGCAGGCCCGCGGCGGGCGGCGACGTGTAACTGCCACCCTGCCAACGCGGGTCGGCCTTGATCGCGTCGATCGACAGCGTCCGCCACATACGGTTCTGTCCCGCGATCTCGACCGGCAGGCAGGCAAAAGGCGCGAGCTTTTCGGCAAAGCCGGGGCGGGTGGTGCCCCAGACAAAGGCGTGCATGCAGCCCATGGAGGTGCCGAGGATCAGCTTGAGTTTATGCACCCCCAGTTTTTCGGTGAGCATCCGGTGCTGCGCGGCGACCATGTCGTCATAGTCATATTGCGGGAATTTCATCCTGAGGCCGTCGCTCGGTTTCGACGAGCCGCCATGGCCGATATTGTCGGGCAGGATGACGTAATATTTCGCGGTGTCGAGCAGCTGGCCGCGGCCGAACAGTTCACTGGCAAATTGCGGCTGGAAGAATTGCTTGCCGGTGCCGCCGGTGCCGTGGAGGATCATCACCGCATTGGTGACATGCCCCTTCGCATCGCGCTGCGGCGTGCCGAGCGTCGTATAGTGCATCTTGAGCTCAGGCAGTTTTTCGCCGCTGGCGAAGGCGAAATCCTTGAGGATTGCGTCGCCTTCCGCCGCGCCCGCAGGCGTCGGCGTCTGGGCGTGGGCGGGAACGCTGGTGAGCAGCAGGGCGAGTGGGGCGAGGATTTTGCGCATGGCGCGACGCTAACGCCCGCCCGGTTCAGGTCAAGCTATTGCCCATATCCCGGGGTTCCCGCCAGCCGCACCGCTTCGCGGGCGGCGGCGAACAAGGCGCCCGCCTTGGCCTCGCACTCGCGCTGCTCATAGGCGGGGTCGCTGTCGGCGACGATGCCGGCACCCGCCTGGACATGCATTTCGCCGTCCTTGACGATCGCGGTTCTGAGGACGATGCAGCTGTCCATATTGCCGTCGGGCGCAAAATAGCCGACGCCGCCCGCGTAAGGCCCGCGCGCGTCAGCCTCTAGTTCGGCGATGATCTGGCAGGCGCGGACCTTGGGGGCGCCGCTGACGGTGCCCGCGGGAAAGCCCGCGAACAGCGCGTCGATCGCGTCCTTCTCGGGGGCGATGCGGCCGACGACGTTCGACACGATGTGCATGACATGGCTGTAAAATTCGACCGTGTAGCTGTCGGTGACGACCACGCTGCCGCCCACCGCGGCGCGGCCGACATCGTTGCGGCCGAGGTCGAGCAGCATCAGATGTTCGGCGCGTTCCTTGGGATCGGCGAGCAGGCTGTCGCGGTTTTCAACATCCTCGGCGCTGGTGCGGCCGCGCGGGCGGGTTCCAGCAATCGGGCGAATGGTGATCTCGCCGTCGCGGACGCGAACCAATATCTCGGGCGACGATCCGATCAGCGCAAAGCCGGGCAGGTCGAGGAAATAGAGGAAGGGCGAGGGGTTGATGCGGCGCAGCGCGCGATAGAGATCGAACGGCGGCAGGTCGAAGGGGGTCGAGAAACGCTGCGACAGCACAACCTGAAAAATGTCGCCCGCGGCGATATAATCCTTGGCGGCGGCAACCATCGCGGCGAACTGCGCGGGGGTGGTTGCGGCATGCGGTCCGATGTCGGCGGGGAGCGCCGCGGTAATCGCGCGGTCGGCGTGGACGTTGGCGCTGGACAGACGTGCGGCGATGCTATCGAGCCGGTCCTGCGCCGCCTCGATCATCCGGTCGATCGCGCCGTCGGGATCGGGCCAGATGGGCGCGATCAGGAACAATTCGTCGGCGAGACGGTCAAAGACAAGGATCGTCGTCGGGCGCACGAAGATCATTTCGGGCAAGCCGAGCCCGGTTCCCGGCGCGCGCGCGATGCGCTCGACCAGCCCGATCGTTTCATAAGCGAAGAAGCCGACGAGCGTCGCCAGCGCCTTGGGCAGGCCATCGGGCACGTCGAAGCGGCATTCGGCGCCGAGGTCGCGCAGCGCCTGAAGCGCGGGGGCAGAGAGCGGCACAAAAGCATCGCGGTTGCGGCGCCAGTCGCGGTTGATCCGCGCCGCGTCGCCGGTGACTTCGAACATCAGGTCGGGGTCGAGTCCGATCAGGCTGTAGCGCCCGCGCGTTTCGCCGCTTTCGACCGATTCGAGCACCCAGTCGCCGCGTCCCGGCTCGATCAGCTTGAGCGCCGCCGACACCGGGGTTTCGACATCGGCGATCAGCCGCTGCCACACGACTGCGCCGCGGCCCTGTGCCAGCGCTTCGAGCGCGGCAGCTCTGCCCTCCAGGCTCACGCCCTATTCGGCGACCGGCGCGGTGCCGGTGAGTTCTTTGCGCAGCTGTTCGACGAGATCCTTGTTGATCGTCACTCCGGCGCGGCGCTTGGCTTCGCGGGCCAGCTGCTCGACCAGTTCGTTGCCAAAGGCCGGGGCGAGCGGCTGGGCAATACCGGCAACGCGGGCCGGATCGATCGATTTGGGATCGGGCCGCTGCACATCGGCGAGCGCGATCACCATCCACCCGCGATTGCCAGGAATTTCGAGCGTCTTGACGCTGTCCTTGGCCATCGAAAAGAGCAGCGCGAGTTCGGGCGGAACCGGCTTGCCGCCAGCGCCCAGTTCGGCGCGGCGACCGCCAATGGTCTGAACATTGCCGATATTCGGTCCCGCTGCCGCGACCGCGTCGGGCAGGCTTTTGCCACCTTCGACCGCCTTGACGATCGCGCGGGCCTTGTCGCGGGCGATCTTTTGCCCTTGCGCGAACCGCCAGTCGGTCAGCAGATCTGCGCGGATCTGTGCAAAGGGCGGCGGCGCCGCGGCGATGATCGATTTCACCGCATAGACGGCGAATTTTTCGTTTTCGACCAGCGTCGCGAGCTGGCCTTCGCCTTCGGATCCGCCCTGGAACGCCTGGCTCACCAGTGGCGCGAGTTCGGGCGCCAAGGCAAAGGCAGGCTGGCCGGGCACACGGCCGCTGGGCAGCAACGCCGGTGTCGTGGCCAGCGCGAGCTTGCGGTCGGCGGCAATTTCCTCGATCGCCGCGCCGCCGTTCACCGCATCCTGAATTGAATTATAATAATCGACGATCGCTTCATTGGCCTTGTTCTTGCCAAGCTCGGTGCGAATGTCGGCGCTGGCGTCGGCCAGGCTGCGCGCCGGGCGCGTCGTGACATCCTCGACCCGCGCGACGCTCCAGCCCAGACCGGTCTGGATCGGACCGATCAGGTCGCCGCGCTTGGCGGCAAAGGCGGCCTTGGCGGCAGCGGCGGTGCTGGTTGCGGCATAAGCCGACTGGGTCAGATCGCCGGTCGTCGAAGCCGACAGACCGGCGGCCTGCGCCGCAGCGGTCAGCGGGGTTCCGCCGCGCACCTTGGCCGCAAGCGCGTTCGCCGTCGCCTGATCCGGAACGATTACCTGAGCGAAACGGCGCGTTTCACTGGCGGCGAACTGACTGGCATTGTCCTTGTAAACCTTGGCGATTTCGGCATCGGTCACCGCCGGAACGGGCACCGCCGCGCGGTCGAACACCGCATATTGGATTACGCGCCGCTCGGGCACCGTAAATCTTGCAGCATTCTGCGTCAGATAGGTTTTCAGTGCCGCGTCGCCGGGATCGGCGGTGGGCGCGAAGGGGCTGGCGGGAATGAAGGTGGCCTGACCGCGGCGCTGTTCGAGCAGCAGCGCGGCATAGGGCTGTGCTATGCCGGGTGCGATGCGCGGCATGGTGGCGATCGGCGCCGCGATCTGTTCGATCAGCAATTGCTGACGCAAGTCGCGGCGGAGCTGCGCCTCGGTCATGCCGTTTTCGCGCAGGAAATTTTCAAAACGGGTCTGGTCAAAGCTGCCCGATACACCGGCAAAGGCCGGAATGTCGGCGATACGGCCGTCGATCAGCCGTTTGCTGACCCCAAAGCCCATTTCGGTGGCGAACTGGTCGAACGCCAGTCCCTCGACAATCTGATCGAGCACCTGGTCCAGCCCGCCTGATTCGACAAACGCCGCCATCGTCATTCCGGGCTGGTTCTGCCGTGCCTGATTATAGGCCAAGCGAACGCGATCGCGCAGCTCGCCGACGCCGATTTCCTCACTGCCCACCTTGGCAACATTGGCGCCGCCGATGCCGCCAAAGGTCGAATTACCGGTCACATCGCTCAGCGCAAACGCGACGCCGATAAAGGCGACGAAGCCGAGCGCGAGGATCTTGCCGAGCGTCGAGGAAAACATGCGGCGGATAGCGGTAATCATGGAGCGGGCAGTCTTTCGGCGGGGCGCAGGAATACGCGTTTGGGCGATGCTTTAGGCGCGAGCCCGCATCGCATCAAGGCGAGATGGGGGTTTTTCGCATCGACCTGTGGCGGCTTGCCTATCGCCCCCGCCCGCCGCTAGGGCGGTCGGATTATCCGAACAGCGGGAGGGACGCGGCAATGGCACGGCGCAAATATGTTGTCGGCAACTGGAAAATGAACGGGCTGGCGGCGGCGATCGCCGACGCGCAGGCGATTTTTGCCGCGGCAGCGGAGCATCCCGGCGTCGATGTCGCGCTTTGCCCCCCGTTCACGCTGATCGGCGCGATGGTTGCGGCGGCGCCGGGCGCGGCGATCGGCGGGCAGGATTGCCACAGTGCTGCGGCGGGCGCCTTCACCGGGTCGGTTGCCGCGCCGATGCTGGCTGACGCCGGGGCGCGGCTGGTGATCGTCGGGCATAGCGAGCGGCGCGAAGGGTGCGGCGAGGGGGATGCCGATGTCCGCGCCAAGGCGGAGGCCGGCTTGGCCGCCGGACTTTCGGTCATCCTGTGCGTCGGCGAGCCGCGCGGGGTCCGCGAATCGGGCGGCGCGATCAATTATGTGCTGGCGCAGATCGCCGGATCGGTGCCCGATGATTTTGCCGTCGATCGGCTGGCGATCGCTTATGAACCGATCTGGGCGATCGGCACCGGGCTGGTGCCGACGGTCGCCGATGTCGCCGCGATGCACGGCGCGATCCGCGGCGCGCTGGCGGCGCGGTTCGGCGGCAAGGCCGAGGAAATGCGGTTGTTGTACGGCGGGTCGGTGAATGGCGATAATGCCGCCGAGTTGCTGGATGCGGGCGATGTCGACGGGGCACTGGTGGGCGGGGCAAGTCTGACTGCGGCGAAGTTTGTGCCGATCGTGGCGGCGGCTGCGGCCTTATAGTCCGTCGCCCCCGCCTTCGCGGGGGCGACGGGTTTGGTTCGTGGCGACTTCGCACGAACGGGGTAGGTAGGCGCGATCAAGCACGCTGTGGCTTGAAGCGCAGCCGCTTCATCTCTATGTGCGCCGCGGGCGTGGTCCGTGTGAGGCAGCGCAAGTTCGGGAAAATATGATGTCCAGCCTTTTCACCTTCATCCTCGTCCTGCAGGCGCTGGTCGCTGCGGCGATGATCGGCGTCATCTTGATGCAGAAGTCGGAAGGCGGCGGTCTGGGCGTCGGCGGCAGCCCCGCGGGCTTGCTCTCGGCGCGCGGCGCGGCGGATTTCATGACCCGGGCGACGACCGTCCTGGCGTGCCTGTTCGTCGGTCTGTCTATCGTCCTGGCGGCGATGGCGTCGGTCGGGCGCGGCGGATCGACGATCGACACTTCGCTGTCGAAAACGGCGCAGACCAGCGGCGCTGCCCGGGCTTCGTCGCTGACTGCTCCCGCGCAGCCCGCCCAAACCGCACCGGCGGCGGCGACCCCCGCTCCGGCGAGCGATGATCCGCTGGCCGCTGCTGCGGCTGCGGCGGCGAAGCAGGAAACTGCCCCGGCTCCGGCGCAGGCACCCGCCACCAAATAAACATCGGCTGCGGTCGGCGTTCCATCCCGCGCGGCGGAAATTATTTCCGCGTCACGCGATTCGACGGCTTGCGCCGTCCCCCTCCCGTTGAGTAAGTCTTTCCTCCCATGGCGCGGTTCATTTTTATCACCGGCGGCGTGGTCTCCTCGCTTGGCAAAGGTTTGATGGCGGCTAGCCTCGCGGCTTTGTTGCAAGCGCGTGGCTATCGCGTCCGGATTCGGAAATTCGATCCCTATCTGAACGTCGATCCGGGCACGATGTCGCCGTATCAGCATGGCGAGGTCTATGTGACCGACGACGGGGCCGAGACCGACCTCGATCTGGGCCATTACGAGCGCTTTACCGGCGTCGCGGCGCGGCAAAGCGACAATATCACCTCGGGCCGCATCTATCAGCAGATCATCACCAAGGAACGCCGCGGCGATTATCTGGGCGCGACGGTGCAGGTCGTCCCGCATGTGACCGACGCAATCAAGGCGTTTGCGCGCGCCGAACTCGACGATCTGGATTTTGTGCTTTGCGAAATCGGCGGCACCGTAGGTGACATCGAATCGCTGCCGTTCATCGAGGCGATCCGCCAGCTTCGCAACGAGGAAGGCCGCGACAAGACGCTGTCGGTCCATGTCACGTTGGTCCCGTACATTGCCGCCGCGGGCGAGCTGAAGACCAAGCCGACGCAGCACAGCGTGCGCGAGCTCGCCTCGCTCGGCGTCCAGCCCGAAATCCTGCTCTGCCGCTGCGAACGGCCGCTGCCCGATGGCGAGCGCGCCAAGATCGCGCAATTTTGCAACGTCCGCAAAGAAGCGGTGATCCCGGCACTCGACGCCGACAGCATCTATTCGGTACCGGTGCAATATCATGGCGAAGGGCTGGACAATGAAGTGCTGCGGCATTTCGGCATCCCTGATGCGCCCGCGCCCGACCTGTCGCGCTGGTATGACATCATGGACCGCAAGCAGCATCCCGAGGGTGAGGTCACGATTGGCGTCGTCGGCAAATATGTGTCGCTGCCCGATGCCTATAAATCGCTCAATGAGGCGCTGGTCCATGGCGGCATGGCGCACCGGGTGAAGGTCAATATCCGCTGGCTCGACGCCGAGATGTTCGAGCGCGACGAGGATCTGGCCGCCAATCTGGAACCGCTGCACGGCATTTTGGTCCCCGGCGGGTTCGGCGAACGCGGGTCGGAGGGCAAGATTTCGAGCGTGCGTTTCGCGCGCGAGCGCGGCGTTCCGTTCTTCGGCATCTGCCTGGGGATGCAAATGGCGTGCATCGAAGGCGCGCGGAACACCAGCGGCATCGCCGACGCGTCGAGCACCGAATTCGGCAAGACCGACGAGCCGGTCGTCGGCATGATCACCGAATGGATGAGCGCCGAAGGCCTGCAACAGCGCGGCGCCGACACCGATCTGGGCGGGACGATGCGGCTGGGCGCTTATGACGCCAAATTATCGCCGAACAGCCATGTCGCGGCGGTCTATGGCGCCAGCGACATCAGCGAACGCCACCGTCACCGCTACGAGGTCAACGGCGCCTATCGCGACCGGCTGGAAAAGGGCGGGCTGGTGTTCTCCGGCATGTCGCCAGACGGTATGCTGCCCGAAATCGTTGAAAGACCCGACCATCCGTGGTTCATTGGGGTGCAATTCCATCCGGAGCTGAAATCCAAGCCGTTCGATCCGCACCCGTTGTTCGCGGGTTTCATCGAAGCGGCGGTGAAACAGAGCCGGTTGGTCTGACCGTTCGGACAAAGGGGTTTAAGGGGCATGGATCACGCAAAACTCGCCGAGTTGCAGAGCCCCGACAGCATTTTTTCGGGACTGTCGGCCGAAGATTGGGCTGAGATCACCAGCCGCGCGGTCCAGGTCAATTTCGTCAAGGGCAAGGAATTGCTGGTCCAGGGCGATCCCGGCGACATGATGCTGATCCTGACCCAAGGTACGGCGCGCGTGTCGATGCTGACCGGCGGCGGGCGCGAGATCGTGTTGGCCTATGCCGAACCCGGAGCGGTGCTGGGCGAGATCGCCTTGCTCGACGGCGGCGAACGGACCGCATCGGTGACGGCCACGAGCGCCGGCAGCGCACTGCAACTCGGGCGTAATGCGCTCAAGGATTTTGCCGCAAGCCATCCCGAATTTACCTGGTCGCTGATGCAGCAACTCGCACGGCGGCTACGCACCGCCGACCAGACGATCGAAAGCGACCGTGCCTATGCGTCCGGGCCGCGGCTGGCGCGTTACCTGAAACGCCTGATCCGCAAGGATGTCGAGGCGTCACAGCGCGTGGAACTGAGCCAGACCGAACTCGGCAATTTTGCCGGGATGAGCCGCGAGCATATCAACCGTCAGCTGAAAAGCTGGGAGGAATCGGGCGTGATTTCGCTGGAGCAGGGGCGGGTGCGGGTGCTGGATGCCGTTATGCTGGAGGATATCAGCGAGAGCGAGGGGTAGGGGAGCGGCATAAAGCCCGTCTATCTTTCGTCGTCATCCCGAACTTGATCCGGGATCCACTGCTGCGCCCAAGTCATGGGCCCCGGATCAAGTCCGGGGTGACGATGCAGATGGAGACCAGGTAAGCGACGCTCCGCGCCGGAATCACAACGCCCGGGCCTCGCTTTGCAAGACCCGGGCGCGTGTGACGAACACTCGCCATCCCCCTTTGTTGCAGGCCCGGCGAAAGGCCTGCACTCCCTGAAACCGGGCCTTGGGGCCGCTTGATCCAGAAGCCATCGGGCTAGGCGCAAGCTGGCGGTTTGTCACCCTGTGGCAGCCATTCGGCGGCGCTTTTGGCCCCGGCTGTGGCCGATGTGCAACATATTCTGCGACTCGCTCGCAAGATGACGTCATGCCAGCGCCCATTGCCAGCGGTGGCGATGCCCCGTAAAGCCGCCGCATGCGTGTCAATCCCCATGCGCCGCCAAGGCGTGTCGCCCCATGATCCTGCGTCCCTACGAACGCACCATCTTCAAACGCTATATGCTGCCGCAGCGCGGCGAAGGGTTCATCTTCGTCGCCGCAGCGTTCAGCTTTGTCGCGGTAACGCTGGGCGTCGCGGCCTTGGTGATCGTGATGAGCGTGATGAACGGCGTGCGCGCCGACCTGTTCGACAAGATCGTCGGGCTGAACGGTCACGCGGTGGTGCAGGGCTTTGGCGGGCGGCTCGACGACTGGCGCGATGTGCTGAAACAGGCGAAGGCGACGCCGGGCGTTGTGTCGGCGACGCCGCTGATCGAGCAGCCTCTGCTCACCACCTTCAACGGCCGGGTCGAAGGGATTTTGGTGCGCGGGATGACGGTGCCCGACATCCGCAACAACCAGACGCTGGGCGGCAAGGTGTTGCAGGGCAATCTGAACACCCTGACCGCCAATGCGGGCAATATCGCGATCGGCAGCGAACTGGCGCGCAATCTGGGCGCGACGGTCGGATCAAATCTGACGATCATAAACCCGGCGGGGCGTTCGACGCCGTTCGGCACCGTGCCGCGCGAGATCAGCTACCGGGTCACTGCGGTGTTCGAAATCGGGGTCTATGACTTCGACAAAATGTACGTCGTGATGCCGATGGAGGACGCGCAATTGCTGCTGCTGACCGGCGACCAGATTGGGATGATCGAGGTGAAGGTCACCGATCCCGACGATGTCGACGCTACCTTGGCGCCGCTGAAGGAAAAGGTCGCGGCGCAGGCAGTGGTGTCGGACTGGCGACAGATGAACAGCAGCCTGTTCGAGGCCTTGTCGATCGAGCGCGTCGCGATGTTCGTTATCCTGTCGCTGATCGTGCTGGTCGCGGCTTTCAACATTGTGTCGTCGCTGATCATGCTGGTGCGCGCCAAGACACGCGACATGGCGATATTGCGCACGATGGGAGCGCCGCGCGATGCGGTGCTGCGTATTTTCATGTCGATCGGGCTGTCGATTGGGATCGCGGGGACATTGATGGGCATGGCGTTCGGTTTCGGGCTGCTGTATTTCCGGCAGGGCGTGCTGCGCGGGGTCGAATTTCTGACCGGCCAGCCTTTGTGGGATCCCTCGATCCGCTTTCTGACCGAATTGCCGTCGAAGCCCGACCCGTTCGAGATCGCGGGCATCGCGTTGATGGCGGTCGTGTTCAGCTTTCTCGCGACGCTCTACCCGGCGTTCAAGGCGGCGAATACCGATCCGGTCCAGGTGCTGCGTTATGAGTGACATGATCCTCGAGCTGACCGCGCTCAAGCGCAGCTTTACGCAGGGCGATGTCACGATCGACGTGCTGCGCGGGGTCGATGCGCATCTGAAGCGGGGCGAAATCGTCGCGCTGCTCGGACCGTCGGGGTCGGGCAAATCAACGATGCTGCAAGCCGTCGGGCTGCTCGAAGGCGGGTTCGACGGGACGATCCGCATCGATGGCGCCGACGTGACGCAATATGATCAGGGCGAGCGGACCAAGACGCGGCGCGAGAAGATCGGCTTTGTCTATCAGTTCCACCACCTGCTCCCCGATTTCAACGCGATCGAGAATGTCGTGCTGCCGCAGCTGATCCGCGGGACGGCGCAGGCCGACGCCGAGGAACGCGCGGCGGAACTGCTCGGACGGCTGGGGCTGGGCGAGCGGTTGCAGCACAAGCCGAGCAAGCTGTCGGGCGGGGAGCAGCAACGCGTCGCGGTGGCGCGGGCGCTGGCAAACCGGCCCTTGCTCGTGCTCGCCGACGAGCCGACGGGCAATCTGGATGAGGCGACCGCCGACCGGGTGTTCGACCAGTTCGTTTCGCTGGTGCGCGATCATGGCTCGGCAGCGTTGGTCGCCACGCACAATGAACGGTTGGCGGCGCGGATGGACCGCGTGCTGCGCTTGCACGACGGGCGGATAGAGAGTTAGGCTGGCTTCGAGGTTCGTCATCCCGGCGAAGGCCGGAATCTTTGCGGTGCGCTGCAAGGCGAGGGTTAGATCCCGGCCTTCGCCGGGATGACGATTAGTTTTAGGGGAGGGAGTTTTTATGAGCCTCTATGATTTTTCGGCGCCGCTGCCCGGTGGTGCGAGCCAATCGATGGCGGATTATCGCGGCAAAGTGCTGCTGATCGTCAACACCGCGTCGAAATGTGGCTTTACCCCGCAATATGAAGGGCTGGAGGAACTGTACCGCGATTACAAGGATCGCGGGCTCGAAATCCTGGCCTTTCCCTGCAACCAGTTTGGCGCGCAAGAGCCGGGCGACGCGGCCGAGATCGCCAATTTCTGCTCGCTGACCTATGATGTCAGCTTTCCGGTGATGGCGAAGATCGAGGTCAATGGCGACGGCGCCGATCCGATTTTCAAGCATCTGAAAAAAGAGCAGACGGGGCTGCTTGGGAGCGGGATCAAGTGGAATTTCACAAAGTTTCTGGTTGGACGTGACGGCAAGGTGGTGTCGCGGCACGCGCCGACGACGAAGCCCGAGCAGCTTCGGAAAGAGATTGAGAAATTGTTGGGCTGAACGCGCCGCCCACGCGAAGGCGGGGGCCGCTGGAGCGATGGCGTAAGGCCGATGGCGGCCCCCGCCTTCGCGGGGGCGACGGGTTTCACATTTCCGTCACTCTCCGCTTCCCAGAATCATTCGACCCGCATAGCGTCCCCGCATGGCCTACAGCCCCTTTGTCCCCCTGCGCGTCTTTTCCAGCTACACGATGCTCGAAGGGGCGATCGAGCCGAAGGCGATTGCCAAGGCGGCGCGCGAGCGGGGGTTTCCCGCGATCGCGATCTGTGACCGTAACGGGCTGTATGGCGCGATGGCGTTTGGCGATGCGTGCAAGGCGGCGGGGGTGCAGCCGATCGTCGGGGCGCTGCTCAGCGTTGCGCGGCCGGGGCAGCGGCTGGCGAACGGGGCGCCGCTGATCGACTGGCTGGCGCTCTATGCGCAGGATGGCACGGGGTACAACAATCTGTGCGCGCTGGTGTCGGCGGCGCATCTCGGGCGCCCGGTCGAACAGGAGCCGCATGTGCTGCTGTCCGACATGGCGGGCAAGACCGACGGGCTGATCTGTCTGACCGGCGGCGGCGAGGGCGCGCTGACGCGGTTGCTGGCGGGCGAGCAGGTGACCGCGGCGAACGACTATGTCGAACAGTTGGAGGCATTGTTCGCCGGGCGGCTGTATGTCGAACTGTCGCGGCGCGGCGATGCGACCGAAATGGCGGCGGAAGGGGCGCTGATCGATCTGGCTTATGCGCGCGCGCTGCCGCTCGTCGCGACCAATCCGGCGAGTTTTGTCGAACCGCAATTCCATCCCGCGCACGACGCGATGCTGTGCATTGCGCAGTCGGCTTATGTCGAAAGCACCGACCGGCGGGTGAGCAGCCCCGAGGCATGGCTGAAGCCCGCCGAGGCGATGGAGGATGCGTTTTCGGACCTGCCCGAGGCGATGCGGAACAGCCTGGTCGTCGCGCAGCGGTGTGCGTTCATGGCACCCAACCGTGCCCCGATCCTGCCCAGCCTGGCCGGTGACCGCGAGGCGGAGGCGGCGCAGTTGGCGCGCGACGCGCGCGACGGGCTCGATGCGCGGCTGGAAGTCTATGCCGACCTGTCGGATGACGAGCGCCAGACCTATATCGACCGACTGAATTTCGAGGTCGGGGTGATTACCCAGATGGGTTTTCCCGGTTATTTCCTGATCGTCGCCGACTTCATCAAATGGGCCAAGATGCACGACATTCCCGTCGGGCCGGGGCGCGGGTCGGGCGCGGGTTCGGTGGTCGCATGGGCGCTGACGATTACCGATCTCGATCCGCTAAAACTGGGGCTGCTGTTCGAACGCTTCCTTAATCCCGAGCGCGTGTCGATGCCCGATTTCGACATCGATTTCTGCGAAACGCGGCGCGGCGAAGTCATTCGCTATGTGCAGGAAAAATACGGCCGCGATACTGTCGCGCAGATCATCACCTTCGGGAAGCTGAAGGCGCGCGCGGTGCTCAAGGACACTGGGCGCGTACTCCAGATGAGCTATGGTCAGGTCGACCGGCTGGCGAAGATGGTGCCGAACCATCCGACCGATCCGTGGACGCTCGAACGCGCGCTGAACGGCGTCAGCGAGCTGATGACCGAATATAAGCAGGATGACGGGGTGCGCCGCCTGTTCGACATGGCGCGCCAGCTCGAAGGGCTGCCGCGGCACAGCTCGACCCACGCCGCGGGCGTGGTGATCGGCGACCGCCCGCTCGACCAGCTCGTCCCGCTCTATCGCGATCCGCGCTCGGACATGCCGGTGACCCAGTTCGACATGAAATATGTCGAGAGCGCGGGGTTGGTGAAGTTCGACTTTCTGGGTCTGAAAACGCTATCGGTGCTGAAAGAGGCGCGGCGGTTGCTGGCGCTGCGCGGCATCGACGTCGATCTTGACATGCTGCCGTGGGAAGATGCCGAGGCTACGCCAAAGGTCTATGAGCTGCTCCAGCGCGGCGAAACGGTAGGAGTATTCCAGCTGGAATCCGAAGGGATGCGGCGAACGCTGTCGGCGGTGAAACCGACCAATTTCGGTGACATCATCGCACTCGTCGCGCTCTATCGCCCGGGGCCGATGGACAATATCCCGCTGTTCGGGGCGCGCAAGAACGGGCGCGAGGCGATCGCCTATCCGCACCCGCTGCTCGAAGGCATTCTCGCCGAAACCTATGGCATCTTTGTCTATCAGGAACAGGTGATGCAGGCGGCGCAGATCCTGGCGGGTTACAGTCTGGGCGGCGCCGACCTTTTGCGCCGTGCGATGGGCAAGAAGGTCCAGGCCGAAATGGACGCGCAGCGCGACACCTTTGTCAAAGGGTGCGGCGAGCATAACCAGATTGCGCCGAAGGCGGCGAACGAGCTGTTCGATTTGATCGACAAATTTGCGGGCTATGGTTTCAACAAGAGCCATGCCGCCGCCTACGCGCTGCTGTCATATCAGACGGCGTGGCTGAAGGCACATTATCCGCACGAATTTTTCGCCGCGTCGATGTCGTTCGACAGCCATCAGACCGACAAACTGTCGATCTTTATCGACGACATGCGCCGGTCGGGCATCGCGGTCGCACCGCCGTCGATCAACGACAGCGAGGCCGATTTCTCGGTGGGCCAGAGCGGCGACGAACTGATGGTGCGCTTTGCACTCGGCGCGCTGAAGGGGGTCGGCGAACGTGCGATGCAAGCGCTGGTCGCCGAGCGGCAGGCAAAGGGCGATTTTGCCAGCCTCGACGATTTCGCCAGCCGGATCGATCCCAAGCTGCTCAACCGGCGCCAGATCGAGGCGCTGGCGGGAGCGGGTGCGTTTGACGGGGTCGAACCCAACCGGCCGCGGGCTTATGCGGGGGCCGAAAGCCTGCTCGCCTGCGCCAATTCGTCGGCGCATGAACGATCGACCGGACAGGGCGGCTTGTTTGGCGGCGACATCGACGTCGCCCCGGTGCTGCAACTGCCGACCGCCGAACCCTGGACACTCGCGGAGCGGATGACGCGCGAAAAGGAGGCGTTCGGCTTTTACTTCTCGTCGCACCCGGTCGAGCAATATGAAGCGATTGTTGCCGCGCGCGGCGCGCGGACCTATGGCGACATCTGCTCCCAGGTCGAAATGTCGCCCGGCACGCGCATTCCGATGGTGATGGCGGGGATGGTCGAAAACGCCAAGGCGCGCGTGTCGCAGCGCGGCAACCGGTTCCTGAACCTGACGCTGTCCGACCGCAGCGGGCAATTCCAATCGAGCTGTTTCGACGAGCAGACGTGCAAGCTGCTGGAGACGCTGGCGGTCGATGGCGGCTGTGCAATGCTGTCGGTCGAACTCGACCTGCTCGAAGGCGAAGAAACGCCGCGCGTGACGGTGCGCGGGGCGCAGCCGCTGGCGGAGATCGCGGCGACCGCGGCGCTGGAGCTGACCTGCCGCGTGGCGCAGCCCGAGGCGATCACCGAGATGGCGCGGCTGCTGGAAAAGCGCGACGATGCGCGCGGGCGGGTGATTGTCGTGACCGAGGATGCGGCAACCGGCGATGACATCCGCATCAACCTGGGGCGCGGCTTTGCACTGGGGCCTGATGTCGTGGCGCGGTTCGAAACCATTGTCGGGATCAGCGAAGCCGCGCTGTCGCTGGTCACCCCGCGCGATTTTCGAGTGCGCTAACCCCGCTTGGTGCTTGCGCGAAACGCGTTCCTCGCCTTATTCCTGAGGCAAACATAGAGAGGAATGCCCGAAATGTCCGGAATGCAAAGCCAGCCGTTGCTGGTCACCAGCCTAATCGACCATGCCGCGCGCGAACATGCGGGGCGCGAGATCGTGTCGCGCTGGGCCGACGGCAGCGTCACGCGATCGAACTGGGGCGAGGTCGGGCATGACGCGCGGCGCTTTGCCGCGGCGATGGTCAAGCTGGGGATGCAGAAAGGCGACCGCATCGCGACGCTGGCGATGAACCATGGTCATCATTTGGTCAGCTGGTACGGCAGCGCTGGCATGGGCGGGGTGTTGCACACGGTCAACCCGCGGCTATTCGACGAGCAACTGGTCTATATTATCAACCACGCCGAAGACCGCGTGCTGCTGTTCGACGCGATGTTCCTGCCGATCGTCGAGCGGCTGCGCAGTCAATTGCCGACGGTCGAGCATTTTGTGCTGTTCGATGCCCCCGCGCAGGACGGTTATCTGGCATATCGTGACCTGATCGGCGCCGAGGATGGCAGCTTTCAGTGGGCCCGCCTCGACGAGCGCGATCCGGTTGGCCTCTGCTACACCAGCGGCACGACGGGCAATCCCAAGGGCGTGCTGTACGAGCATCGCTCAAACGTCATCCATGCGATCACCGAAATCCAGCCCGATGTGTTCGACATGTCGAACCGCAGCGTGATCCTGCCGATCGTGCCGATGTTCCACGCCAATAGCTGGGGCATTCCTTTTGCGGCGGCGACGGTCGGCGCCAAGTTGGTTTTTTCCGCCACTAACGACGCCGCGGTGCTGTGCGACCTGATGCACAGCGAGGGCGTGACGCACAGCGCCGGGGTGCCGACGGTGTGGATCGCGATGTTCGCGCATATGGACCAGGCGGGCATCGATTACGGCAAGCTGCACCGCGTCATCATTGGCGGCTCCGCCTGTCCGCGCGCGATGATCGAACGGTTCATGAAGGCGGGAATCGACGTCGGCCATGCGTGGGGGATGACCGAAACCAGCCCGATCGGGACGATGGGCAAGCGCCCGTGGAACTGGGACGAGATGAGTTTCGACGAGCGCGTCGATGTGGTGGCACGGCAGGGCTGTCCGCCGTTCGGGGTCGAACTGCGCATCGTCGATGACGAGGATCAGGAACTGCCGCGCGATGGGATGAGCAGCGGGCGGCTCCAGTGTCGCGGCCCGTGGATCATCCAGCGCTATTTCAAGGCCGATGCCGATGCTGCCGACGCCGACGGCTGGTTCGACACCGGCGACGTGTCGGTGATCCACCCCGACGGGGTCATGCAGATCACCGACCGGGCAAAGGATGTCATCAAGTCGGGGGGCGAATGGATTTCGTCGATCGAGCTGGAAAATGCCGCGGTGGGCGCGCCGGGGGTGCAGGAGGCGGCGGCTGTGGGCGTGTATCATCCCAAGTGGGACGAGCGACCGATCCTGTTGATCGTACGGAAACCGGGCGCCGATGTCAGCGAGGCGAGCATCGTCGAATATCTGAAGGACAAGATCGCCAAATGGTGGCTGCCTGACGAGATCGTGTTTGTCGATGAATTGCCGCACACCGCGACGGGGAAGATTTTGAAGCGGCAGATCCGCGATGATTACAAGGATTATAAGCTGAAATCGTTGGCGGGGGTGTAAAACACTTCGTCATTGCGAGCGAAGCGAAGCAATCCAGCGTCGCGTAAACCGCTCTGGATTGCTTCGCTTCGCTCGCAATGACGAGGACTAGAACAACTCCATCTGTCCATCCCGCTCGGGCGGCCTGAACAAATCTGACCGCAGCGGCGGGAATCTGCGGTCCATCCCATGCTCCCTCGCCGCGCGCTTAACGCGGGCGCGAATGAGCTGCGCCCACACGCCCTGGCCCTTCATGCGGGTGAAGAACCCGGCGTCATTGTCGCGGCCGCCGCGGATGTCCTGCACCATATGCATCACCTTGTCGGCGCGGTCGGGGTAGTGGGCGGCAAGCCACGCGCGGAAGAGGGGCGCGACTTCGAACGGCAGGCGCATCAGGATGTACGAGGCACGGATGGCGCCCGCCTGCGCCGCCGCTGCCATGATCGCCTCGATCTCGTGATCGGTGATTGCGGGGATGATCGGTGAGATATTGACCTGCGTCGGCACCCCGGCGTCGATCAGCTGGCGGATCGCGGCGAGCCGGCGTTTGGGGTGTGGGGCGCGTGGTTCGAGGGTGCGCGCTAGCGCCGGGTCGAGCGTAGTCACCGAGATTGCGACTCCGACCAGATTGTCGCGCGCCATGGCGGCAAGCAGGTCGATGTCGCGCAGCAGCCGGTCGGATTTGGTGGTGATGAGCAGCGGGTGGCGCGTTTCGGCGAGCACCTCGATCACCGACCGCGTGATGCCCCATTCGCGCTCGATCGGCTGGTAACCGTCGGTGTTGGTGCCGATCGCGAGCGGTGCGGGGGTGTAGCCGCGCTTGGCGAGTTCGGCGCGCAGCAGCTTGGCGGCGTCGAGCTTGGCGAACAGGCGGCTTTCGAAATCGAGCCCCGGCGACAGGTCATGGAAGGCATGGGTTGGGCGCGCATAGCAATAGATGCAGCCATGTTCGCAGCCACGATAAGGGTTGATCGAACGGTCGAAGCCGATGTCGGGCGACGTGTTGCGCGCGATGATCGTTTTGGGATGCTCGACCGTGACGGTGGTGCGCAGCGGTGATGGGGCGCCGTCGATGATCTCTGCGACATCGAGCCAGTCGCCGTCGGCCTCGCGATCGAGCGATCCGGTGCGCGTCGGGCGCGGGTTGGCAGGGGCGCCGCGGCCAGCGATCGGGGGGAGGGGTTTGGCGGGTTCCACCGAGCTAGTTTATCGCTGCAGTGAGAACAAATAAAGAACAATTCGTCAATCGAGGCCAGCATCGTCATGCCGGACTTGATCCGGCATCCATTCCAGCGCCGCCGTATGGACCCCGGATCAAGTCCGGGGTGACGACGGTTCGGCGTCGGCCTACTCGATCAATCGCGGCATCAGGTCGACGAAGTTGCACGGTCGGTGCCGACTGTCGAGTTGCGTCGCCAAAATTCCCTCCCACGCGTCGGTCACCGCGCCGGTCGAACCGGGCAGCGCGAAGATATAGGTGCCGCGCGCGACCACCGCGCAGGCGCGCGACTGGATCGTCGAGGTGCCGATCGTCTGGTAGCTGAGCCAGCGGAATAGCTCGCCGAAACCGGGAATGTCCTTGCCGTCGAGCCGGTGCAGCGCCTCGGGCGTCACATCGCGGCCCGTCAGGCCGGTACCGCCGGTGGTGATCACGACATCGACCTCTGGGTCGTCGATCCAGTTGTGGAGGCGCGAGACGATCAGGTCGGTTTCGTCCTTGATGATTGCGCGCGCCGCGAGGGTGTGACCTGCGGTGGTCAGCAATTCCTCCAGCTTGTCGCCTGACCTATCCTCGGCCGCGCTGCGGCTGTCCGAAATTGTCAGCAGCGCGATGCGGACCGGTTTGAACGTCAGGCTTTCGTCAATCGGCATTGGCGAGGCCGCCAGCCCAGGTCAGGCGGATACGATCCTTGCCGTCGGGAAAGCGCGGCATTTTGCCCTGTGCCAGCGCGGCACGGCTGTCCGACGGTTTGCCCTGCTGCGCTTCGTACATCCAGTAATTACGCAGCACGATGCCGACATAGCCGCGCGTTTCCCAATAGGGGATCGATTCCATATACAGCAGCGGGTCGCCACCATCGCGGATTTCGGACTGCCAGCGCGCGATCGGCGTCGGGCCGGCATTATAGGCAGCAATGACCTTGAGCAATTGCCCGCCGGTCGAACTATCCTTGCTGAGATATTGCAGATAGCGCTGGCCGAAATCCATGTTGACCGCGGGGGTCTTGAGGTCGCCGGGGCCGCGGCCGTCGCCGCCCCAGCGCGCCAGATCGGACGCGGTGCCGGGGCGAACCTGCATCAAACCCGTGGCACCCGCCGGGCTGACCGCGGTGCGCTGAAAACGCGATTCCTGAAGCGTGTGGGCAAAGACCAACGCCGGATCGACCTTCCAGCCGCCATTGGGCTCCCATCTGGGCTGCGGGTAGCGCGACTGCGCCGCGGGCTTGCGTCCCTGCGGGGTGTTGTGCGCGAGATAAAGCTGGGTTTCGGGCAGGCTGAGGGCCCCAGCGATGCCGAGCAACTGCTCATGCTGGCGCGCGTCGCCGATCCGTGCCTGGTGGCGCAGCAGCGCGTCGGCATATTTATCCTCGCCAATTTCCGACAGCGCCATCGCGGCGCGGACGTTGGGCAGTTCAGCGAGCGCGCGCCATGCGCTGCGATCGGCGCGGACATTTTCGCGCTGGTTGCTAGTTTCGACGCCCAGGGTTTCCGCGGCAAGCAGGCCGTAGAAGGTTTCTTCGTTGGCGGCAGCGGCGCGGAGGCGGGGTTGCACCGACGCCGGCTGTCCGGCGGCGATCGCGGCGCGCGCCGACCAATAATAAGCCGCCGCGCGCAGCTCATTATCGGGCGCTTCCTTGGCCACGCGGTCGAAAGCGACAAGCGCGGTCGGATAATCGCGCAGGCGCCACGCGGCAAGCCCCTGAACCCACGCCCCCTGCGTCGACCAAGCGCTGCGTCCGCCAGAACATTCGGTGGCGAGGCGCAGGGCATTGGCATCGTCATTTTCGATATAATAGGACCAGGCGACCTTCTGGCGCCATTCGTCGCGCGCTTCGGGGGTCAGCCGGTCGGCGACCGCACTCAGCAGCGCCTCGGCGCCGACGGGATCGTCATTCTTGATCCGGTCGGGGATCGTGCGGGTCAGCGCCGACGCCACCGGATCGCCGCTGACCGCATCGGCGCCCAGCCGCCGCGGGGCGCTACCCGCCCAGGCAAGACGCGCCTGCGACGGCAAGGTCGGCAAATCGGTCGCGCCGCGCTTGGCGGCGAGACGGCCGAGTTGTTCGGCCTGCGGCAGATAGGGTGAGCGCGACAGGATCGGCATGATGTCGGCGACTTCGGCGCGCGGGCTGTTCGCGGCGGTGAGCAGTTCGGCGCGCAGGAAATCAGTGAGCGGACCGCCTTCCGACCCGTCGAGCAGCGCCTTGGCGTCGGGCCAGCGCTGGCCGCGGATCGCTGTCAGCACCTGCGTATAGAGTTGCTTCTGTTTCGACGTCAGTATGTCGGGCACGGTTTGCGGCGCCGACGCCATATCCCGGCTGCTGGCATCGGCCGCCGACGCGGGGTTCGCAGCGATCGCCGCAGTAAAAATCGCAGCTGATAAAAAACTTCTGGTCATCATTTTCATCTGTCAACGTCCCCGGTTGAACAGTTTCAGGCTGTCCCAAGCCGCGGCTTTTTGCGCGGGCCGGGCCAGGAGCATCGCCGGATGCGCCACCGCCACTATCGCCACCTTGCCGCCTTCTTGGTTAATATCCAGTAACTTCCCGCGCGTATCGGGCAATTCTTTTGCCGCCGCCATGCGGACGATGTCGCTGCCGATCAGCAGCAACCGGCCGGGCCTGGCCAATCGCAGATGATGCCAGAGCAAGCGATCGAGTTCCGCCGCATCCTTGCCGTCGCAGCGGCCGCCTGCCGGACGGGTGACCGCAAGGCTCGCCATATAACAGTCTTCGCGCTTCATCCCGATCGCGAGGAGCATCGCGTCGAGCAATTGGCCCGCGCCGCCGGTAAATAGTGCCCCGGCTTGCTGATCGTCGATTTCGGGCCATGCGGTGAGCAGCATCAAAGGCGCGCCCGCTTGGCCGACCGGCAGCACCCGGCGCGCATCCCATTGGCTGCCCGGCACATCGTCGCTCGTCGCCAGCCAATGTTGAAAATCATCCCAGCCGTCCGGAAACGCGACCGGTCCCCGGGTTTCTTCGGGTTGCGGCGCTTCCTGACGTTGCAGGACGGCGGGGAGTGGGACGACTTCCGGTTCGGCCGCGATCGCCGGTTTCGGCTTGGCTGCCGCCGCGTCATTCGCCGCGGGCAGTACCAGCCAGCCGGCCGGTTCTTCGCCGACCAGCGCATCGACGCCCGCCAGCGACCACCAGTCGCCAATGCTTTCCGCCAGCAAGGCTGTTTGTGACCCACCCATGTGATTTGTTCAAACAGGCAGTTGACGGACCCGTCAATTGGCGGGCATCGCAATTCGTGACAGAATGAGCGCAGGACGCGATGAATGTCCGCGCTGGGACGGCAGAAAGGTATTTGCGGTGAGCGAACGGGAATCGATGCCCTATGACGTGGTCATCGTCGGCGCGGGGCCGGCGGGGCTTTCGGCGGCGATCCGGCTGAAACAGCTGGCGAACGAGGCGGGCAGCGAACTGTCGGTCTGTATCCTGGAAAAAGGGTCCGAGGTCGGCGCGCATATCCTGTCGGGGGCGGTGATCGACCCCAAGTCGCTCGATGAACTGCTGCCTGAATGGCGCGACACGGGCTGTCCGATGGCCGAAGTGCCGGTCAACGACAACCAGCATTGGGTGTTGACCAAGACCAAGAAGATCGGGGTGCCGCACTTCATCACCCCCGGTTTCATGCACAACAAGGGCACCTACACGGGCAGCTTGGGTAATCTCTGCCGCTGGCTCGCCGAGCAGGCCGAGGGGCTGGGGGTCGAAATCTTCCCCGGCTTTCCGGCGGCTGAAATCCTCTACAACGACGATGGTTCGGTCAAAGGCGTCGCGACCGGCGACATGGGCGTCGCGCGCGACGGCAGCCACAAGGGCGATTATGCGCCGGGGCTGGAACTCCATGCCAGATACACCTTCTTCGGTGAAGGCGTGCGCGGCCACCTGACCAAGATGCTCAAGCCGCAATTCGCGCTCGACGCCGATTGCGAGCCGCAAGTCTATGGCCTTGGGGTCAAGGAATTGTGGGATATCGATCCCGAAAATCACGCGCCGGGCCGTGTCATCCATACGCAGGGCTGGCCGCTCGACGAACATGCCAATGGTGGCGGCTTCCTCTATCATCAGGCGAACGGGCAGGTCGCGCTGGGGTTCGTGACCTGGCTCAACTATCGCAATCCGCACATCTCTCCGTTCCAGGAGATGCAGAAGTGGAAGACGCATCCCGAGATCGCGAAGATTCTGAAGGGCGGCAAGCGCGTGTCCTATGGCGCGCGCGCCATCAGCGATGGAGGATATCAGTCGGTTCCCAAGCTGGCCTTTCCCGGCGGCGCGCTGATCGGCGACAGCGCCGGTTTCCTGAACGTCCCGCGGATCAAGGGCACCCACACTGCGATGAAATCGGGGATGATGGCGGCCGAAGCGGCTTTCGCGGCGGTGACCGCCGGACGCGGCAGCGACACGCTCGATGCCTATCAGGCGGCGTATGACGACAGCTGGGTCAAGCAAGAGCTGAGCGTTGTGCGCAACGTGCTGCCGCTCGTCGAAAAATGGGGCGATCTGGCGGGGACGCTGCTGTCGGGCATGACGATGTGGCTCGAAACGCTGAAGATCAAAGTCCCGTTCACAATGAAGCATCATCCGGACAATGAAAGCCTGTACCGCGCCGACATGATGCCCAAGCCCGACTATCCCAAGCCCGACGGGGTGCTGACGTTTGACCGCCTGTCGTCGGTTTTCGTGTCGAACACCAATCATGAGGAAGACCAGCCGGTTCATTTGCAGTTGAAAGACCCGTCGATCCCGGTCGCATACAATCTGCCGCTGTACGACGAACCCGCGCAGCGTTATTGTCCCGCCGGGGTTTACGAGATCGTCGGTGAGGATACAGGCGATCCCAAATTCGTCATCAACGCGCAGAATTGCGTCCATTGCAAGACGTGCGACATCAAGGATCCGACCCAGAATATCAACTGGGTCACCCCCGAAGGCGGCGGAGGCCCCAATTACCCGAATATGTAAGCTCGCACGGGTTTTTCTGGCCGTCGGTGCACTCGCGGGGGCGGGGCCGGTGCAGGCCGCCGACGATGGCGGCGCGGCGCTTAACGCGCTGGTCCGCGCGCGGCTGGCCGAGGAGAGCGGCGAGCCCGCCGCGGCGCTGGCAGCGCTGACCGACGTGTCGAGCCTGGCGCCAGGGCTGCCCGGGGTGCGCGGGCGGATCTTGGAGCAGGCGATCCAGGTCGGCGATCTGGCCGCGGCGCGCACCGCGGCGTTGCAATTATGGACCGCGGGCGACCGCCGTTTCGATGCCCAACTGGTGCTGATGGTCGATGCGATCCGGCGATCAGACTGGAAGGCGGCGCGTGACATCATGTCGGGGCGCGGCGACAAGACCGGCGCCGACACGATCGCGCGGCTGATCCTGCCGACCGTCAACGCCTGGATTGACGTGGGCGCGCGCGAGAAGCAGCCCGAACGGCATTTGCTGGCGGCGAACAGTCGCACCCGCCCCGAACCGGCGCTGGGGTTGCAGGTCGCGCTGGTGCAGCTGGCGACGCAGCGACCGGGGGCGGCGGCGGCGCTGGCTGACGATATCGTGCTTACCGACCGGACAAGCCAACTCGTCGCCCTGCGTCTCGCGGCGACGTTGGACCGGGCCGGACAGCGCGATGCGGCTACCCGCCTGCGCGCGAAGATCGCGCTGGCGTCGGGACAGCGCGAGGATCCGATGCTGCTGCTGCCCGATCAGCCGGTATCGACGGCGCGCGCGGGCGTCGCCCACTGGCTCGGCCTGCTCGGCGATGGGCTGGCGCGGACCCCGAACAGCAACACGAAGGTGCCGCTGCTGTTTTCGCGCGCGTCCTTTTGGCTGAACGATCAGGATTGGGCGGTGCGGGCGACATTGGTCGAGGCGCTCGATCGCAATGGTCAGCGCGCCGATGCAATGGCGTTTCTGGGCGATAGCGGAACGGCGCTGCCGCCGGTGCTGGCGATGCGCCGCGCCGAACTGGTCGCCGATGGTGGCGACGTGGTGGGCGCGGCAAAACTGGCCGAGCGCGCGGCGGCGGCGCGGGATACGCCGCGCAGCCTGCTCGTCCGGCTGGCCGATGTCGCGCGGCGCTCCGACGATCCCAAGGCGGCGGCGCGCGCCTATGAGCGGCTGGAAGGCGCTTTGGCCGACGACGCCGACGACCAGGCGCTGCGCGGCAGTTTGCTGATCGCGCGCGCCGAATTGCTATTGCAGGCGGATCAGTGGGACGCCGCGGCGCCGCTGATGGAAAAGGCGGTGGCGCTTCGCCCCGACGATGCCGCGGTGCTCAATTTTGTGGGCTATTCGGCGCTGGAACGGCGCAAGGATGTCGAGCAATCACTGGCGCGGATCGAGGCGGCGTGGGCGCAGGAGTCGCAGAATGCGAGCATCACCGACTCGCTCGGCTGGGCCTATTTCCTGACCGGACGCACCGATGACGCGGTCGATCTGCTGGAAAAGGCGCAGCGCGGCGAGCCGACTAACGCGGTGATCGTCGAACATCTGGGCGATGCCTATTGGCAGGCGGGGCGCAGGTTTCAGGCGCGCTACACCTGGCGCGCTGCGGCGCTGCTGGCCAAGGCGGACATGGCGACGCGGCTGGCGGCGAAGCTGCGCGACGGGCTGACCCCGGCGACGACCGCGCCATGACACAGGTGATGCAGGAAACCGGCTGGGCCAAGATCAATCTGGCGCTGCATGTGCGGGCGCGACGCAGCGACGGCTATCACGACATCGAGACTTTGTTCGCCTTTGTCGATGGCGGCGATGGCCTGGTCGCCGAGGTGGTCGACGCGGACAGGCTGACGATCGTCGGCGATTTTGCCGAGGGCTTGAGCGCGGGCGCCGACAATCTGGTGATGCAGGTGCTGGCCTTGCTGCGCGCCCGCTATGGCGCTGACCGGGTGCCACCCTTGGCGGTAACGCTGACCAAGCGGTTGCCGGTTGCGGCGGGGATCGGCGGCGGGTCCGCCGATGCGGCGGCGGCGGCGCGGCTCGTGCGGCAGCATTTTCTGCCCGAGCTGGGCGATGCGACGCTGGCGCGGATCATCGCGCCGCTCGGCGCCGACATTGCCGCCTGCGTCGCGAGCGCGACCTGTCTGGGAGTTGGCGTGGGTGAGGAATTGCGCGCGGTGCCGGACCTGCGACTTGGCGCCACGCCGGTGCTGCTGGTCAACCCGCGCCAGCCGGTGGCGACCGGGCCGGTGTTCGCCGCGTGGGATGGGATCGACCGCGGGGAATTGTTCCGCGATCCGGCGGGCCGCGCGCAGCTGCTGGCGGCGCGCAACGATTTGCAGCGCGCGGCGATCGCGCAATGCCCCGCCATTGTCGATGTGCTGACCGAATTGGGCGCGCTCGGGCCCTGGCTGGCACGGATGTCGGGGTCAGGGGCGACCTGTTTTGCGCTGTTCGATGCGCTGGCCGAACGCGACGCGGCGGCGACGCGCCTCGCGCAAAGCCACCCGCACTGGTGGCTGATGGCAGGGACGCTGCGGTGAGCGAAGCGTGGCGCCAGTTAGGCACGCCGCGCGCCGGCGGCTTCCTGCTGATCGCCGATCATGCGTCGAACCATGTTCCGCCTGACATTGATTTGGGGATCGATTCAGCATTACTTTCCAATCATATCGCCGTCGACATCGGCGTGGCCGAGGTCGCGGCGCTGCTGGTGCAGGACGGCCCAGTCGATGCGGCGATCCTCGGCGGCGTGTCGCGGCTGGTGGTCGATTGTAACCGCGAGGAGGACGCACCGGGGGTGCTGCCGATCGCCAGCGACGGGCATGCGGTGCCGGGTAACGCGCTGGACGATCCTGCGCGCGAGGCGCGGCTTGTGCGGTTCTTCCGGCCCTATCACGCGCATATCGAGGCGACGATCGCGGCGTATCGCCCGGCGATGATCCTGTCGCTGCACAGCTTTACCCCGTCGCTGGCAGCGCATCCCGAACAGGAGCGGCCCTGGCATGTCGGGGTGCTGTATAATGAGGACGAGCGGCTGGCGGCGGCGGCGATCGCGGCTTTGGCGGCCGAGGGGCTGATTGTCGGCGATCAGCTGCCCTATTCGGGGAAGCTGCTCAACGCGACGATGAACCGTCATGCCGAGGGCAATGCCATTCCCTATGTCGGGATCGAGATGCGGCAGGATCTGGTCGGCGATGCCGCGGGACAGCGACTGTTTGCCAAGCGACTGGCGCGCATGTGCCATAAAGTGGCGTTGAACATCGCGACATAGGCGTGTAGAGGCGCTTTCTGTCGTGAAAAATTGTAATATTATTTCTAGGAAATATAAAAATGCCTTCTTATCGTTCGCGGACGACCACCCACGGCCGCAATCAGGCCGGCGCGCGCGGCCTTTGGCGCGCTACCGGAATGAAGGACAGCGATTTCGGCAAGCCGATCATCGCGGTGGTCAACAGCTTTACCCAGTTCGTACCGGGCCACGTCCATCTGAAAGACCTGGGTCAGATGGTCGCGCGCGAGATTGAAGCAGTGGGCGGCGTTGCCAAGGAATTCAACACGATCGCGGTCGATGACGGGATCGCTATGGGGCATGACGGAATGCTCTATTCGTTGCCCAGCCGCGACCTGATCGCGGACTCGGTCGAATATATGGTAAACGCGCATTGCGCCGACGCGATGGTGTGTATTTCCAATTGCGACAAGATCACGCCGGGTATGTTGATGGCGGCGCTGCGTATCAACATTCCGGTAGTGTTCGTGTCGGGCGGGCCGATGGAGGCGGGCAAGGTCGTGCTGAAGGGCAAGACGGTCGCGCTCGATCTGGTCGATGCGATGGTTGCAGCCGCGGACGAAAGCTATACCGACGAGGAAGTCACCGCGATCGAGCAGGCGGCGTGCCCGACCTGTGGTAGCTGCTCGGGCATGTTCACCGCCAATTCGATGAACTGCCTGACCGAGGCGCTGGGGCTGTCGCTGCCGGGCAACGGGTCGCAGCTGGCGACCCACGCCGATCGCAAGGATTTGTTCCTGCGCGCCGGGCGGATCGTCGTCGAGATGTGTCGCCGCCATTATGAAGAGGATGACGACAGCGTCTTGCCGCGCAATATCGCGACCTTCGAGGCGTTTGAAAATGCCATGAGCCTCGACATTGCGATGGGCGGATCGACCAACACGGTGCTGCATCTGCTCGCCGCGGCGTTCGAGGCCGGGGTCGATTTTACCATGACCGACATCGACCGGCTGTCGCGCCGGGTGCCGTGCCTGTCGAAGGTCGCGCCCGCCAAATCGGACGTGCACATGGAGGATGTCCACCGCGCGGGCGGGATCATGGCGATCCTCGGCCAGCTTGAGCGCGCCGGCCTGCTCCACGCGCATCTGCCGACCGTGCACAGCGCGACGCTGGGCGATGCGCTGAACAAATGGGATATTTCGCGGACCAACGACCCCGATGTGCAGAAATTCTTCATGGCGGCGCCCGGCGGGGTGCCGACGCAGGTCGCGTTCAGTCAGGAGCGGCGCTGGGAATCGCTCGATCTCGATCGGACAAGCGGCGTGATCCGGTCGGCCGAGCATGCCTTCAGCCAGGACGGTGGGCTGGCGGTGCTGTCGGGCAATCTCGCGCTCGATGGCTGCATCGTGAAGACCGCCGGGGTTGACGAGAGCATCCTGAAATTCTCGGGCCCGGCGAAGGTTTTTGAAAGCCAGGACGCGTCGGTCGCGGGCATCCTGACCGGCCAGGTCGTCGCGGGCGATGTTGTGGTCATCCGCTACGAAGGGCCGAAGGGCGGGCCGGGGATGCAGGAAATGCTGTATCCGACGAGCTATCTGAAATCGAAGGGGCTGGGCGCCGCCTGCGCGCTCGTCACCGATGGGCGTTTTTCGGGTGGCACGTCGGGGCTGTCGATCGGCCATGCCTCGCCCGAGGCCGCCGAGGGCGGTGTGATCGGGCTGGTCGAGGATGGTGATCTGATCGAGATCGATATTCCGAACCGCACGATCAACCTTGTCGTATCCGATGCCGAGCTGGCTGAGCGGCGGGCGGCGATGGAGGCCAAGGGCGACTCGGCCTGGCAACCCGCCAAGCCGCGCCCGCGCAAGATATCGGTGGCACTTCAGGCCTATGCCGCGATGACGACGAGTGCGGCGCGCGGCGCGGTGCGCGACCTGTCGCAGCTGAAGGGCAAATGATGCAAAGACTGGGGTGTGTCGCTGGGTTCCTGCTGCTTGCGGCGTGCGGCGGTGCACCCGACAATGGCGACTTGGCCGAAGCCGAAGCGCGCGGATCGCGTGACGCGGCAGCGAACGGCCGGATCGAATGTGCGCTGGAAGGCGCCAAGCTGTTCGACCGCACCTGCACCGTCGAGGAAATGAGCGGTCAGGACGGCGCCGTTCTGGTCGTCGGACGCGGCAATGTCGGCTACCGTCGCTTGCAGATTACCACCGACGGCCGCGGTGTCGTGTCGGCCGATGGCGCTGAACCGGCCAACGTGACGATCGTGGGCGACGGGATGATCGAGGTCGCGGTCGGAAATGATCGCTATCGGTTGCCCGCGAATACGGGTGGGGCGAAGTAGCAACATCGTCATTGCGAGCGCAGCGAAGCAATCCAGAGCGGTTTACGCCGCTCTGGATTGCTTCGCTGCGCTCGCAATGACGGGTTGAGGTGGCCGATCGCTTCCATCGCGACTTTTTCGCTGGCCGTGATAGTCTGAGCGCCATGTCCGTTCCCGCTGACGCCCCGATCCTGACCAGCGCCGCGATGCGCGAGGCGGAGGCGGCGTGCGCGGTGCAGGGGACGTCGCTGGCGGACTTGATGGAGCGCGCGGGGGCGGCAGTCGCCGACACCGCATGGCGCATGGCGGCGGGCGGGCCGATCCTGATCCTGTGCGGTCCCGGCAACAATGGCGGCGACGGCTATGTCGCGGCGGGGCTCTTGGCGGAACGGGGCGCGGCGGTGCGAGTGGCGGCGCGTGCCGATCCCGCGACCGATCTGGCGAAGGCCGCGCGCGCCGCTTGGAGCGGTCCTGTCGAAGTGATCGACGCCGCACTGGCCGCTGCGCCGTTGATCGTCGATGCGCTGTTCGGCGTCGGCTTGTCGCGGCCGCTGGCCGACGATCTGGCCCGTTTGCTGCATCGCTTTGCCGGACACCGCGTCCTCGCCGTCGATGTCCCGAGCGGGGTCGACAGCGACGGCGGCTCCGCATGGATGCCGCCGTTGGCTGCCCATGTCACCCTGGCGCTGGGCGCGCTGAAACCGGCGCATGTCTTGCTGCCGACCGCGTCCGCCTGCGGCAGGGTGCTGCTCGCGCCGATCGGAATTGCCGCGCCGGGTAAGATGCGGACGCTGCCGACGGCGACAGTCGCAACGCCCGCCGCGGCAGCCCACAAGTTCAACCGCGGCATGGTGCTGGTCTTTGCCGGACCGATGCCGGGCGCGGCGGGGTTGGCAGCCGCAGCGGCGCTGCGCGCGGGCGCGGGCTATGTCGTGCTGGAAGGCAGCGAACGGGCGCCGCTGTCGGCGATCATCACCGAAAGCGACGCGCGCTTTGGCGAACGGTTGAGCGACCCGCGAGTCGGCGCGGTGGTGATCGGGCCGGGCTTTCCCGCGGGCGACGAATTGCTGTTCGATGTCGAGGCGGCGCTCGATTCGGGCAAGCCGCTGGTCCTCGACGCCGCCGCGATTGCCGCAGCTCTGCCGCGGCTGTGCGAAACCCCATGCTGCGCGATCCTGACCCCGCATGAGGGCGAGTTCGCGCGCGCCTTTCCCGAATTATACGGCAGCAAGATCGACCGCGCCAAGGCCGCGGCGGTGCGAACGGGGGCGGTGGTGATCTACAAAGGTGCCGATACCGTCATCGCGGCGCCCGATGGCCGTGTGGTGGGGGCGTGGCCGGGTAGCCCGTGGCTGGCGACCGCGGGAACCGGCGATGTGCTGGCGGGAGCGTGCGGCGCGATGCTGGCGCGTGGCGGCGATGCGTTCGATGCCGCGGTGGCGGCGGTGGGGTGGCATATCGCGCAGGCCGTGCGTATAGGCCCCGGCCTTGTCGCTGACGATCTGGTCGCCGACGATCTGGTTAGGGAATGAAATGAGCGAAACTGCGCTGATCGAGCGCATCGCCGCGCGCGGCGATGGTGTGACGGCCGACGGTCGCCATGTGGCGGGCGGCGTGCCGGGCGACCGCGTTCGCTATGACGGGATCATCATCCCGGGGCCGAACCGCGCTGAGCCGCCGTGCCGCCATTTCGGCAAATGCGGCGGATGCGAGTTGCAGCACGTCGCTGAACCTGCGCTTGCCGATTTTGTCCGCGATCGGGTGGTCGGTGCGCTGGCGGGCCAGGAGGTGCCGGTTGGCGACGTGCTGCCCGCCCATCTTTCGCCACCGCAGAGTCGCCGCCGCGCGGCGCTGACGGCGCTGCGGACCGGCAAGCAGGTTGCGATCGGGTTCAATGCCGCGCAGAGCAACCAGATCGTCGACATGCGGCAGTGCCCGCTGCTGCTGCCCGAATTGTTCGCGCTGATCGCGCCGCTGCGCGACTTGCTGACGACAATCGCGCAGCAACGGCGGCCGACAAAGGTCAAGCTCCAGATGCTCGATCAGGGGGTCGAAGTGATATTGGAAGGCGTCAAGGCCGAGGGGCTCGACGCCGCGATGGCGTTACAGGATTTCGCGGGCGCGCATAGGTTGGCGCGCTTTGCGATCGATCAGGGGCAGGGGCTGGAAACGCTGTGGCAGCCCGAACCGCCAACGGTGCGCTTTGGCGATATGACGGTCGAGGTGCCCGCGTTTGCGTTTTTGCAGGCGACGACCGCTGGGCAGGCGGCGCTAGTGGACGCCGTGACGCGGGCGGTCGGTGACGCTGGGGCGATTGCCGATCTGTTCGCCGGGGTCGGAACCTTCGCGCTGTCGCTCCAGAAGGGGCGCAAGGTCTATGCTGCGGAAGGCGCACGCGATGCGATCGCGGCGCTGAAGGCCGCGGCGAACCGCGCCGGTGCGCTGGTCGCCACCGAACATCGCGACCTGTTCCGGCGGCCCCTGATCCCCGCGGAATTGAATCGCTTTGGCGCGGTGATCCTCGATCCGCCGCGCGCGGGGGCCGAGGAGCAGGTGGTGCAGCTGGCGGCGTCGGACGCGCCGGTCATTGCCTATGTCAGCTGTAACCCCGCGAGTTTCGCGCGCGATGCCAAACTGCTCGTTGCAGGTGGCTACACGCTCGACTGG
Source organism: Sphingopyxis sp. BE259 (assembly GCF_031457495.1). Taxonomy (NCBI): domain Bacteria; kingdom Pseudomonadati; phylum Pseudomonadota; class Alphaproteobacteria; order Sphingomonadales; family Sphingopyxidaceae; genus Sphingopyxis; species Sphingopyxis sp. BE259. The sequence goes on along the minus strand of NZ_JAVDWM010000001.1, from coordinate 2,152,320 downwards.
GTGCAGCCGGTCGGGCAGTTCCGCTGGTCGACGCATGTCGAGTTGGCGGCGCGGTTTTCGCGATAGCTTTACCCTTCCCGCTTGCGCGAGGGGTTAGGGGTGGGTGCCGCCGAAGGCGCATGACTTCAGACCCACCCTCGCTGCGACTAGGCAGCAAGCTGCCAAGTCTCGCTGCCCCTCCCTAAAAGCGAGGGGGTTTGCGCTCAATTCAACACAAACCCCATGAACGCGTGCACGCACAGCGCGAGCAGCGCGAGGCTGGCCAGCGCGAACACCAGAAAACGCCACATGACGCGGTTGACCGTCACCTGGATCAGGCTGTGAACGATCCGCAGCGCGACATAGGCCCACGCAAGCTGGGTGTTCAGCCCGCCGCCCATCCCGCCGACCGCGAGCGCCAGCGCGACGGCGTAAAAGACCGTCGGTTGTTCCATCAAGTGATTGTAATTATGGGCTTTCCATTGCACTTCTGGCGGCAAAACCTCGTCGAGGCCGCGACCGGTCGTGCCGACGAGATTCTTCGCATCGATCTTCGCGCGGCTCATCGCCGGGATGCGCGTCGCGTACATCCACACCCACATGATCATTGACCACAGCGCGAGCGTCGCGACCGCTCCCAAAATCGCATTCGTCTCCATATATCTTCCCCCCTCAACCCAAAGTGGCAATCACCGCCAGCACCGAAAGTGCGAATAGACAAAATGTCGATAGCCCGAAAATGGCAAAGCGTACCGGGATACGATTGACCGTCGCCTGCCACAGGCTGTGAATGATCCGCAGCACGACATAGACCCAGGCCAGCCCGCGCGTCAGGTCGGTACTGCCGCCCGACAGATGCAGAAAGATGATGACCGCATAAAACAGTGTCGGCTGTTCGAGCAGATGCGTGTAATTATGCGATTTCCAGTTGGTCACGGGCGGCAGGACGGCCTCCAGATCGGCGCCGCGACCGCCGGGCGGTGCGGCCTTCACGTCGATTCCGACCTTGGCCATCGCCGAAAAGCGCGTCGCGGCGACCCAGATGAGCATGATGAGCGTCCACAGCGCGAGCACCGCGCCGGGCGCCAGCAAATTTTCTGGCATATCGTTCCCCCTGATTATTTCCGCGCGATGCTAGGATACGCGCGGGACAATGCAATGATCGATGTTCAGCTATGCGGGTTGGCAAGTTCGGCACGGATCGCCGCGCCGTCGCCATCGATCCGCGGTGCAAAGCCCAGGTCGCGCGCGGGCGCCGCACCATATTTCACGGGCGGCTGCATTTCGTGGAACGCGCCGACGTCGGGGTGGGTGCGGGGGCGGAAGAAGCCGGTCGCGGAGAAATGCGGATCCTCCTTGACGTCTTGCAGGTCGCGCGCTGCCATCGCCGGGATGTCGTTCGCTGCGAACAGCGCAAGCCATTCGGCGGTCGTCTTGGCCGGGGTCTTGCGGGCAATCTCGCTATAGACGATCGGCATATGCTGGCCCTTCGCCTTGGCGGCTTCGAATTCGGGCGTTTCGGTCAGCCCCGCGCTGCCAAGCAGCGTCATCAGCCGCGCGGTCGATTCGGGAGTGTAAGGGACGATCGCCAGATACCCGTCGCGGGTCGGAAAGGGCTGGCGCGTCGGGTCGAGCTGGCGCGGATAGCCCGCGGGGCCGAGCGGCGGGTCGAGCGCGGCGTCGCGCAGATGTTCGGTCAGCATGAAGGATGCGAAACATTCGAACATCGGCACCTCGACCGCTTGCCCCTCGCCGGTCCGCAGCTTGTGGATCAGCGCGGCGAGGATCGCCTGCGCGCCGAACTGGCCCGCAATCTTGTCGGCAATCAGCGACGGGAAATAGCGCGGGCGGGGATCGCCATCGACGCGCGGCAACAGGCTGGTCGTGCCCGTCGCCGCCTGGATGACATCGTCATAGGCCTGCAAATCGGCATAGGGACCATCCTGCCCAAAGCCGGTGCCATGGACATAGATGATGTCGTCCTTGATGGCGCGGCATCCGGCATAGTCGAACCCCAGCTTGGCGATCGCCTTGCCGCGGACATTGTGGAAAAAGACGTCGGCGCCCGCGACCAGATTGCGCAGCACCGCGGCGTCTTCGGGTTTCTTGAGGTCGAGTGCGATCGAGCGTTTGCCGCGGTTCACCGTCAAATGGATCGACCCCATCGTCGGATCGGGAACGCCGCTGCCCAGATAGCGCGATATGTCGCCAAGGCCGGGGGTCTCGACCTTGATCACCTCGGCGCCCAGATCGGCGAGCATCTGAGTCGCATAGGGGCCGAAGATCACCGTCGTCAGGTCGATGATGCGGATGCCCGACAGCATCGTCATGCCGATGCCACCGCTGTTCGACGAATCACAACCCCCATGCGGCATCCCTCCCTTTGCTCTTTTGCCAAGGATAGAATGATTTCGAAGTGAAACGGAAGAGGCGATTGCCTGCCATTATTGGGGAGGCGTGGGCGTGTCTGCGCCCGTGCCCCCCGCTGCGTAAGCGGCCGAAATCCGGCGGTAGGATTGCGACCGGAAGGCGGCGAGCGTGGCGATCACTCCGAGTATCCCTGTGATGGTGAAGACGATCGCGATGCCGCGTTCGGCGCCGCGCCCATACCAGTCGCCGATCAAGTCGGCACCCGCTCCGCTGGTCATCAGCGGCACAAAGATGAACTGCGTCAGCGGCGCGATCAGAAAGGCGGTGAGCGGCGAGGCGGCCTGTTCGACCGACTGGGCAAAGCCGAAAACCCGCCCTTGCCGTTCGAACGGCACGACCTTTTGCAGGGTCGTCTGTTCGGCGGCTTCGGCATAGGGGCCAAGGAACAGCCAGATGAAGCAGCCGACGGTGAGCAACAGGATCGACGACTGTACGGTGAACAGCGCCGCGACCGCCCACACGATCAGGTTGACCAGCAGCAAGGTCCGCACCGGATTGGCACCGAGCCCGGTGCGGGCGATCAACGCGCCGCTGAGGATGAACGCGCACGAGACGAACGCCCACAGCAGCCCCCATTGTTCGACCTTCATCAGCGACAGGCCATAGGCGTCCATCAGCGCCATGAAGACGCCGCCGAGCAGATTGTTGAACGCCGCGAACAGGATCAGCGCGAACAGGCCAGGGATTGCGGTGACGATGCGAAACGTGCCGATCAGATCGATGCGGCGCGGCTTGTCATGCTCGCTCGCTTCGCGCGGCTCGTCGACGGACACCAAGAGGAGATGCAGGGCGGCAATGAGCGAGAAGGTAATTGCGAAGGCGAGCGTCGCAACCATGCCTCCGCAAGCGATGAGAAAACCGCTGATCGCCGAGGTGGTCAGAAACCCGATACCGCTGACCATTCCGACCAGTCCGTTCGCCTTGTCACGGCGGTCCTCGGGCACCAGCAGGGTAACCAGCGTCGGCAGCGCGATCATGCGGATATTGCCGACGATGACGCCGAGCATCGTCAACAGGACGAATAGCCACAGGGACACGCTGGACACCCGCGCGGCGGCGATCGACGGGTCGAGCGCATAGGCGCCGAGCGCCGCGGCATAGATTGCCAGTGAGACCAGGCTGGAGACCAGCATCATGCTGCGTTTGCGGTGATGATCGACCAGGCTGCCGAACCAGATGCCGAGCGCGCCGGTCAGCACCAGATAGATGCCGGCGATCATCCCCGTCGCGAACACCGACAGGGTTTCCAGGAATATCCAGAAGGTGATCGCGAACCACACCGTGAAATTGGTGATGTTGGCGACCAGATTGTTGATCAGGAGATGGTGGAAGGGCTGCATAAATATCGCTGCTGTCTGACCCGCATCTGGTGCGCTGGAACGCCACCCGGGCGGATGGCTACCATGATCGGTCGGAACGCGAAAGGCGCGGGTGGCGTCTAGCTTTGTCCAGCCGCCGGGAGGCGCGCCAGCATCGCGACCAGCTGTGCCTGGCTGGTGGCGCCGGTTTTTCGGAATATGCCTTTGAGCAGGAAACGCACAGCGTTGAGGCTGACGGCGCGCAGCGCGGCATAGCTTTGCAGCGATTGCCCCGCGGCGAGTGCGACCGCGAGCCGCGCTTCCGCCGGGGTCAGGGCGAACCATTGCGCGACCCGGTCGATCTCGACGACGGGGGTTTCGCCCGGCGCGCTGCCCAGGGTGACGATCAGCGAGGCTCCGGCGGTGACGCCGCCGATCTGCTGCGCGGCTTGCGGTGTTATCCGGGCGACGAGCACCGGACATTCGGTCCCAGAATTGCCGATCGTTTGAAACGCGAGCCCTGCGGCATGCTCGCTCCGGACCAGATCGAGCAGTTTTTTCTGACTGGCGGGGTGAGCAAAGGCAAAGCGGCCCTGCGCGAGGTGGACGACCCCGGCATCCTCATATCGGCCGGCGCGGCTGTTGGCGGCGAGGATGTTCAGTTGATCGTCGAGGCTGAAGATCGCGAAGGGCGCGACATCGGCGGCCGCCCGCGCCGCACCAACCGCGAGTTCGAGCGTCGCGATGCGATCGCTGATCCGCATCGCGCGCTGGATATGGGGCGCCAACACGCGCAACCCGCGTTTGAGCGTTTCGACATCGCGGTCGCCGGGGCCGGGCAGCATCAAGCCCAGCCGCTCGCCGCCGCGGCGGTCGAGCAAGACGCAGACCATCCGGTCGATCCCCCACGGCGCAAGGAAGTTCTGGAAAAAGGCGGACTCGGCAAATTCTTCGCGGGTCATGATGTCGTTGCTGTCGACGACGCTGCCATTGCCGTAACGCATCAATTTGCGCGACCAGGGGTGGTTGCCGGCATAAACCGCCGCGTAAATTTCCTGAACCCCGGCGGCGAGCCCCGTCGCCGCGACGAAGCGCGCGCGCGGCGGATTGCTGCTTTCCCATAGAATGAATGCCGCTTCCCAACTGAGCGGGCATAGCGCGCCGGTGATCCGCGCGAGGGTGTCGTTCCAGCGTTCAGGCTGGAGGACCGAATCGTAGATGAGCCCGATCAGCGCATTCAGCGTTTCCCATTCGGCGGGTTCGTTGTGACTCGGCGCAAAGATCGGACCGTCATCAGGCACACGCTTCCCCGGCAAGCGGTCTATTGGTCAGTAGCGTGACAGCAATACACGATTATCCTGCCGGAAACGTACAAAAATGCGTTTCGCTACCCAGATGGGTAGCGAAAGCCCGCGCCGGATGGGGCATGGATCGGGTGCGACCCAAGGGCAGGATGGTCCGCAACGACCATCCTGTTCGCTTCAGGCCCGTCGGCTCAACCCGGCGGGCTTCTTTGCATCAGCAAACAAAAGGGCTGGTCGCATCGCTGCGCCAGCCCTGTTTGTTTCGATCATGCGACCGGTTCAGAACAGCTTGGTCACCGTCGCGCTGCGGCGTTCCTGTTCGACTTCGCCGGTGTAGAGGCTGACCATCGGCTCGTCGCTGACGACGTGGGTTTCGTCAGCGCCAAAGCCGTTGAACTTGGTCCGCATCGCGCAGCCATAGGCACCGAGCATGCCGATTTCGATGAAATCGCCCGCCTTGATGTCCGCGGGCAGGAAGAAGGGGCCGGCCATATGGTCTAGATCGTCGCAGGTCGGCCCATAGAAGCTGAACGGCACCAGCTCGGCATCGCTTTCGACGTCGCGTTGCAGCGACACGGGGAAGCGCCAGCCGACATGCGCGGCGTCGAACAGCGCGCCATAGGCGCCGTCGTTGATGTACAATTCTTCGCCGCGGCGCTTTTCGACGCGGACGATCAGCGAGCTATACTCGGCCGACAGCGCGCGGCCGGGTTCGCACCACAGTTCGGCCGAATAGCTGATCGGCAGGCTTTCGAAGCTGCGGTGGATGGTGTCGAAATAGGCGTCGAGCGGCGGAGGCTCCATGCCGGGATAGGACGACGGAAAACCGCCCCCGACATCGATGATGTCGACGGTGACCGACGCGGCAACGATCGCGGCGCGGACGCGCTCCATCGCCTGGGCATAGGCGTGCGGGGTCATCGCCTGGCTGCCGACGTGGAAGCAGATGCCGAGCGCGTCGGCGGCCTGCCGCGTTGCCATCAGCAGTTCGGCCACTTCGTCGGCTTCGGCGCCAAATTTGGCGGCGAGGCTGAGCTTGCTGTGGTCGGACGAGACTCGCAGGCGCACGAGCAGGTTGAGGTCGGCGGCGCCTTCGGTCGCGCGGACGATCTTTTCCAGTTCGTCCATCGTGTCGAGCGAGAAGGTGCGCACGCCATGCTTCCAATAGGCTTCGGAAATCGCTTCCTCGGCCTTCACCGGATGCATGAAGCACAGCGTCGCCTGCGGCAGGGTGCGCGATACCAGTCGGACCTCGGCGATCGAGGCGACGTCGTAATGGGTGACGCCCGAATCCCACAGCACGCGCAGCAGGTCAGCGGACGGATTCGCCTTGACCGCATACATGGTCGTGCCGGGAAACCGGTCAATGAAGAAACGCGCTGCGCGCCGCGCGGCGTGCGGGCGGACGAGCGTGACGGGTTCGACCGGCGAAAGTGCCTGAATCAGCCCGTGGGCGCTATGATGCTGGTGCAATGCAAGGGACCCCCAAAAGTGTAACGGTAAACGACAAGGCTGCCTTGCGGTTATTGGAAGTCCCCCTGGGGCAGCGGACGGCGATATATGCAGGGGGTCCCCCCATGTAAAGACCCCATCGCGTAATTTTGTAACGCCGCAGTAACACAAAGGGCGAAGCGGGGCAGTAGCGCGCCGAACGGGGCAAAATCGAGACAGGGCATCAGCTCTGCGCTAAGGCAACCCCTCTGCAACGCCAACAAGGACGCGCTGGCCATGGTTACTCCTGCTGATGTGAATCATACTTTCTCTGATGCCGAGCTGCAGGAACTGCTGGCGTTCGGTACGGTCGAATCGCATCGCGCTGGCGATCTGATCATCGAAGAGGGCGCAATGGCGCCCGATTGCATCATCACCCTGTCGGGCCATACCGATATTTTTGCGTCCACCGACGAAGGTCGGAAGCGCGTCGGGTGGATGGAGCGCGGGCAGTTCGCGGGCGATCTGTCGGTGCTGACCGGGCAGCGGCATCTGTCGCGGGTCGAAATGGGCGCCGATGGCGAGATATTGCGGATCAAGCACGCCGATTTCCAGCGGCTGATCGCCGGCAATTCGCATTATTCGGACATTTTCGTGCGGGTGCTTTCGGCGCGGCGCGAGTTCAGCAACCAGCGCGGTTTTGCGGTGACGATTGTGATCGGCGCCGCAATGGATCGCAGTGTCTATGCGCTGCGCGACCTGCTTATGAAGCATGGCGTTGCACATCGCTGGTTCGACCCCGTCGACGGGCCGGTGGCCGGACACCTGATGGGCGAGCGCAATATCAACGGGGAGCAACTTCCAGTCGTCATCCTCGGTGCCGCCGATGTGCTGGTCCAGCCGACGCCCGAACAGCTCGCGGCAGCGCTCGGGCTCGACCTGCTTCCCGATGGCTCGACCGCCGATGTCATCGTCGTGGGTAGCGGGCCGGGCGGGTTGGCGGCGGCGGTCTATGCGGCGTCCGAAGGGCTGACGGTCATCGGGCTCGACGCGCTCGCGCCGGGCGGACAGGCCGGAACATCGTCAAAGATCGAGAACTACCTCGGCTTTCCGACCGGCATTTCGGGCAATGAGCTGGCGCGGCGCGCGACGGTGCAGGCGCAGAAGTTCGGCGCGCGGCTGGTCGCGCCGGTGCGCGGCACGGCGATCATGCGTGACGAGGACGTCTATTGCCTTCATCTGGCCGACGGGCGCAAGCTCCGCAGCCGCGCGGTAGTCGTCGCTTCGGGCGCGCAATATCAGCGCCTGCCGATCGAGGGGATCGAGGCTTATGAAGGGCGCGGCATCTATTATGGCGCGACCCCGATGGAAGCGCAGCTGTGCGGCAACGCCGAGGTCACGGTCGTCGGCTCGGGCAATTCGGCGGGGCAGGGGGCGATCTATCTCGCGGGCGTTGCCAAGAAGGTCTATGTCATTTTTCGCCGCAAGAGCCTGCGCGAAACGATGTCCGAATATCTGGTCAGGCGGCTCGAAGACCATCCGAACATCGAGATCATCCCGTCGACTGACGTGGTCGCGCTGCATGGCGACGACGGGCTCGCCGGGCTTACCTATCGTGACCGCGAGACCGGCGAGGAAGGCCATTGCGACTGCCGCTTCCTGTTCCTGTTCCTCGGCGCCAGCCCGAACACCGGCTGGTTGCCAAAGGAAATGGTGTGCGACGAGCGCGGCTTTGTGAAAACAGGTGCCGACATTTCGCCAATGGAACTGGTGAAGGCGGGCTGGTCGCTCGACCGGATGCCCAGCCGGTACGAGACGAGTTGGCCGCGCATCTATGCCATCGGCGATGTCCGCAAGGGATCGGTGAAGCGCGTCGCGTCGTCGGTCGGCGAGGGGTCGGTGGTGGTCAGCGACATTCATCAGGCGCTGGCGGAGGTCGGCGCGGACCTCAACTGAGGCGCGTCTTGAAATCCTCATACCCGAACTCGCGGATCAGCTTGAGCTCGTCAGTCTCACTGTCCCAGAGCCAGATCGACGGCAGCGGGACGCCGTTGAAGGTGTTGGTTTTGACCATCGAATAATGCGCTTGGTCGAGGAAAGCGAAACGCTCGCCGATGCGGGCGCCGCCGGGGACGCGGTAGTCGCCGATGACGTCGCCCGCGAGGCATGAGGGGCCACCAAGGCGCACCGGCATCCCCTCATCGCCTTCGCCCAGCATCGCCGGGCGATAGGGCGCTTCGATGACATCGGGCATGTGGCAGGTCGCCGAAATATCGGTGATGCCGATCGGCATGCCATTGTCGAACAGGTCGAGAATCTCTCCGACAAGAATGCCAGCGTCGAGTGCGATCGCTTCACCGGGTTCGATCATCACGTCGCAGTCGGTCGCGGCGCGCACCTGTTTCAGGAACGCGATCAGATCGTCGACCTGATAATCGGCGCGTGTCACATGATGGCCACCACCGAAGTTGATCCATTTGAGCTGGCCAAAGAAGGGCCGCAGCATCGGCTGCACGGCTTCCCAAGTGCGCTGGAGCGGCGGGAAATCCTGTTCGCACAGGCTATGCATATGAATGCCGTCGATGCCCTGCATATGCTCGGGCAGCAGCTGGGTGACCGGAAAGCCCAGGCGGCTGCACGGCGCCGCCGGGTCGTATTTCGGCGTTTCGCCCTCGCTGTGCATCGGGTTGATCCGCAGACCGACGTCGAACGTCGCCCCTTGTGCGCGAAGGTCATCCAGCAGCGGACGAAACCGGGCGATCTGCCCCGGCGAATTGAAGATGAGGTGATCCGACAGCGCCGCGATTTCGGGCAGGTCGGCTTCCTTGTAGCCGGCGCAATAGGTCGCGACCTCTTTGTCCCCGTCCGCGCCGCCATATTCCTCGCGGCCGAGCTTCGCCTCGTAGAGCCCCGAGGCGCAGACACCGTCGAGATATTCGGTAACGGTGCGACCCAGCGACCACATGGAAAACGCCTTTAGCGCCGCGAGTACCCGCGCACCCGACGCATCGCCGATATGGCGCAGCACCGAGAGATTGGCGCGTATCTTTGCCGCATCCACGACAAAGGCGGGCGAGGGGACGCGGGTGAGGTCGAAATGGGCAAAAGCCCCGGGGTCGCCGGCTCTGGTTTCCATGCGCGGCCATGTAGGGGGTTTGGCGCCGTGAAGGAAGGGGGCTGCGCCGGGGCCGCCCAAATCCCGGTCCGGCGCCGCGCTTCTATGCCACGGGCACTTTGACATTTCCGGCCGCAGTCTGGACCGAATAGCTGAACGGCGTATCCTTCCACCCGGTCTTGGCGCCGCCGTGCCTACCGTCGCGGCGGATGACCGCGATGCCGCCGTCGATTTCATATCCAGCATCGACAATACGCCGGATCGTGGCCTCCGCCGCCGCCTGGGGGGCCATCCCGCCGCGCATCAGTTCGACGACATGATAGGTTGGCAGGAACCGCATCATCACATCGCCGTTGCCCGTCGCGACTGCGGCGCCGATCGCCTGATCGACATAGGCACCCGCGCCGATGATCGGCGAATCGCCGACGCGGCCCGGGATCTTGAACTCGCGCCCGTTGGTCGAGCAGCCGACGCACAAATTGCCCGCGGCATCGAGCGCGATGCTGCCGACCGTGTCATGTCCGGCGAGTTTCGGATTTTTTCCGATCGGTTCGGGAGCGAACGCGTTGGTTTTCTCGCCCTTGGCGGCCCATTTGTCCCACGCCTGCTGCGACACGACGCTGGTCAGCGAGGTTTCGGTAAAGCCAACACGCGCCGCAAAGCGCGTCGCATCGTCGCCGACGATCAGGCTGTGCTGGGTTTCCTCCATCACCTTGCGCGCGACCGAGATCGCTTTCTTTACGCGCTTGAGGCAACCGACCGCGCCCGCATCGTGCGTCGGCCCCCACATGATCATCGCATCGAGGGTGGTCTCGCCGACCTCGTTCGGAACGCCTCCGGCGCCGACCCAATAATCGCCAAGCAGTTCGACATGGTTGATTGCGGATTCGACGACGTCGAGCGCCGAACCGCCGCCTGCGAGAATCGGCCAGCCGACGGCGTTGGCGCCGGGGCCGAAGTCCCATGTCGTCAGGATGAAGGGCTGGCCCGTCGGGATCGTTTTCGGCTTTGCCGGTTTCGCCGACGCCTGTGACGCGCCGAGGGTGGCCAGTCCTGCCGCGCCGACCCCGAACGTCCGCCGTGAAATGCCCCGATCATCTGTTGCCATCGCCGATCCTCCGTGATGCGAGGCTAGCGGGGCGGAGGTCAGGCCGCAATCGGTCCCTTGAAGATGAAAAAGGCGCCCGCCGCGATAAAGCCAAAGCCGACGAGATGGTTCACGGTGAGCTTCTCACCGAGCCAGAAGACCGCGAACCCTGCGAATATGACCAGGGTGATGACTTCCTGCAAGGTCTTGAGTTCGGCGGCGGTGTAGACGCCATAGCCGATGCGGTTGGCGGGCACCGCGAGGCAATATTCGAAGAAGGCGATGCCCCACGCGATCAGCACCGCGAGCCACAACGGCCGCGATACATCACCCAGATGCCCATACCAGGCAAAGGTCATGAAAATGTTCGAGATGATCAGCAGCCCGATCGGGGCGAGATAGGCGGTCATGGCTTGTCCTTCGTCCGCCGTGAATCGCGGAAAGACGACCCTACTCCGTTCGCCCTGAGCTTGTCGAAGGGCCGCTCTTTCTTTTGGTGCTGAAAGAAAGAACGGTGCTTCGACAAGCTCAGCACGAACGGGATTGAGGTTATCTGCCGCGTTAGAAATCTAGCGGCCCGTCCAGTTCTTTCACCTGCCAAGGCAGGCCGTGATCATTCAGCATGGCCATGAACGGATCGGGGTCCATCTGCTCCATGTTGAACACCCCGTCGCCGCCCCACGTATTCGTAACCATCATCGCCGCACCGATCATCGCGGGGACGCCGGTGGTGTAGCTGACCGCCTGATTGCCGGTTTCGGCATAGGCGTCCTCATGGTCGCAGATGTTGTAGAGGTAGAGCGTCTTTTCCTTGCCGTCCTGACCCAGACCGGTGGCGATGACGCCGATGTTGGTCTTGCCCTTGGTGGTCTCGCCCAGGCTCGACGGTTCGGGCAGCACGGCTTTCAGGAATTGCAGCGGAATGATCTCGCGTCCTTCGTAGATCACCGGGTCGATGCGCGTCATGCCGACGTTCTGGAGCACATTGAGGTGGGTGATATAGGCCTCGCCAAAGGTCATCCAGAAGCGGATGCGCTGGATTTCGGGGAGGTGCGTTTTCAGGCTTTCGATCTCCTCATGATACATGAGGTACATCGTCTTTTCGCCGACCGCTTCGAAGTCGAATTTTTGCTTCACCGACATCGGCGGGGTTTCGACCCAGTCGCCATTTTCCCAATGCCGCGCAACCGCTGTCACTTCGCGGATGTTGATCTCGGGGTTGAAGTTGGTCGCAAAATGCTGGCCATGATCGCCGCCGTTGCAATCGAGAATGTCGAGCGTGTCGATGCGCGCGAAGTGATGTTTCTTCAGCCAGGTCGTGAACACGCTGGTCACGCCGGGGTCGAAGCCCGAGCCGAGCAGCGCCATCAGCCCCGCATCCTTGAACCGGTCGTGATACGCCCACTGCCAATGATATTCGAACTTCGCCTCGTCGCGCGGCTCGTAATTCGCGGTGTCCATATAGTGGGCGCCGGTGGACAGGCATGCTTCCATGATCGTCAGATCCTGATAGGGCAGGGCCAGGTTCACGACATGCGTTGCGCCGATTTCGCGGATCAGCGCCGCAGTGGCGTCGATATGGTCGGCATCGACTTCGGCAGTCTTGATCGTGACGCCGGTGCGTGCCTTGACCGATTCGGCGACCGCGTCGCATTTGAACTTGCGGCGGCTGGCCAGTGTGATGTCGGGAAAAATGTCGGCGTTCATCGCCATTTTGTGCACCGCGACCGAACCGACGCCACCCGCGCCGATCACCAGAACCTTGCTCATCGAAAATCTCCTGTCGCGGACCTCTGCCGCCTTGTCTTGTATGCCGGGCGCTATAGGACGAAGCGATGACACAGCAAAGCCCCGATCCCCTCTTGAGCCCGAACCGCGCCCCGACGCTGGCGGGCGTCGAACGCGCTGCCGCCAAGGTCGCCGAACTGCTGCCTTTGACCCCCTTGTTGCCGATGGAGGTCGATGGCCGGACGATCTGGTGCAAGGCCGAATGCCTGCAACCCGTGGGGGCATTCAAGATTCGCGGCGCCTGGCACCGCCTCACCGATCTGAGCCCCGAAGACGCGGCGGCGGGCGTGGTCGGGGTGTCCAGCGGCAACCACGCGCAGGGGGTTGCGTGGGCGGCGAAACGGCTGGGCATCGCGGCGACGATCGTGATGCCCAGCAATGCGCCGAAGATGAAACTGGCGGCAACGCGCGCGCTAGGCGCCGAGGTCATACTGTACGACCGGGTGACCGAGTCGCGCGATGCAGTCGCTGCAAAGCTGCTCGAGGATCGCGGCGGAACGCTGGTCCATGCCTATGGCGATCCGTGGATCATTGAGGGGCAGGGCAGTGCCGGGATCGAGGCGCGCGCGCAGCTGGCGGCGCGAGGCCTTGCCGGGCCCGATAAAGTGATCGCATGCTGCGGCGGTGGCGGATTGTCCGCCGGGCTGGCGCTGGCTTGCCCCGACGCCGAGATTATCGCGGTCGAACCCGAAGGCTGGGACGATGTGACGCGCAGCCTGGCGGCGGGAAAAATTCTGGCTGTCGAGGATCTGGCCTATCCGACCGAATGCGATGCCTTGCAGACGCCGCAGACATGGCCGATCAATTTTGCGGTATTGCAGGCGCGCGGCGTTCGCGGGGTGGTCGTGACGCGCGAGGAGGTGCGCCATGCGATGCGCGTCGCATTCGAACGGCTACATCTGGTCGTCGAACCCGGCGGCGCGGCGGCGCTGGCGGCTGTGCTGGCAGGCAAGGTGGAATTGGGCGAAGCGACACTGGTCACCCTGTCAGGCGGGAATGTCGATCCGCAGCATTATGCGGAGATACTGACGGGGTAATGGGATATATATCAGCGCGGGCGCGTTGGGACGGCAGAGGAGAAGCGATATGCAAAAGCGTTTGATCTGGGCGAGCGCCGCGGCGCTGGTGGTGCTGGCAGGCTGCGAAAAGGCGGAAGCGCCGGCACCCGCCGAACCGACGACGACCGAAGTACCGGTCGAAGCCGCGCCGTCCGAAGGCGCCGATGCGGCCGGTCCGGCTGCGGCATCGCATCGCTACGCGGCGTGGGCGGGCAAATGGACGGGGGTCGAGGGCATGTATGCGACGATCACGACCGCCGAACCCGGCAAATACAAGCTGGAGATGCAGTCCGACCTCGACACCAAGGGCACCTATGATGGCAGCGACGGCGACGGCGGCATTACGTTCACGCGTGGCGGTGAGACCCTGACGTTGACGGCCTCGACCGGCGACGCGACGGGCCTGAAATATCTGGCGGGCAAGAAAGATTGCCTCAAGGTCAAGGACGGCGAAGGCTATTGCCGCGATTGATGCCGCGCATCCTTTGGCATCGTCGGGGGTGCGGCGGCGCCGCTAACCCGCCGCCGCCGCTTGTATAATCCCGCCACTTCACTACGACTTGGCGTTGTGAGCGATATGCAATGGTCATCAGGTGCCGACGAGGCGCGAACGCGACTGGCGGCGGCATTGGCGATGGTCGGACGCGGCGACCGCGCGGCGCTGCGCCAAGTCTATGACATGACCGCCGCGAAACTATTTGGAATTTGCCTCCGTATCTGCGGTGAGAGGGCCAGCGCGGAGGATGTTTTGCAGACCGTCTATATCAAGGTGTGGGAGCGCGCGGGGCAGTTCGATGCCGGGCGCGCCAGCCCGATCACCTGGCTGGCGACGATCGCGCGCAACGCCGCGATCGACTGGCGGCGGTCGGTTGCGGGCCGGGCGATTCGCGACACCCTGCCCGAACAAGCGGCCTTGGCGGTGGCCGACGATGCACCGCGCGCCGACCAGTCGCTGGTGGCGGCGGAGGAGGGCGAGCAGTTGCACCGCTGCTTGGGCGAACTCGAAGATCGCACCCGCTTGTGCATCCGCGCTGCCTTTTTCGACGGATCGACCTATGCCGAGCTGGCCGAACGCGAAAATGTGCCGCTGGGGACGATGAAAAGCTGGATACGGCGCGGGTTGCTGCGCCTGAAGGATTGTCTTGGCGATGGATGACCATCTGACGCCTGCCGAGGAACGCGACGCACTCGCCGCTGAACTGGGGCTGGGCCTGCTCGAAGGGTCGGCGCGCGCCGATGCATTGCGGCTGTCGCTCAGCGATCCGGCTTTCGCCGCGCTTGTAGCGGCGTGGGAAGCGAAGCTGGCGCCGCTGCACGGCGAGTGGGCCGATGCCGAACCTAGTGCTGCAGTATGGAGCAGCATAGAGCGGCAGCTGGCGGATGCCCCCGCCGATAAGGTTGTTGCAATCGAAACGCGCCTGCGTCGTTGGCGCGCCGGGGCGCTGTTGTCGGGTGCTGTCGCAGCCGCGCTGGCATTTGTGCTCATCACCCAGCTGGTGCCGACGCCGACCCCCGATGCACCGCAACTCGCGGTGGCGCGGATCGAGAGCGACGCGGCGGGGCCGTTGGTGCTGGCGCGCTATAACCAGAGCAATGGGCTGATGCAGCTACGTATCCACGGCTTTGAACCCGGAACGCTGGCGCCCGAGCTGTGGGTCATCCCCGAGGGCGGCCCGCCCGTCTCGCTTGGCCAGATTGGTCATGCGGGAGAGGCCCAAATGACGATGCCGCCGCCGCACCGTCTGTTGATGACCGAAGGTGCAACGCTGGCGATCACGATGGAGCCGGTGTCAAAGACGCCGCATCCGGCGCCGAGCGGCGTTGCGGTGGCTTCGGGAAAAATCATCACGATCTGACGCAGCCGTGCATCCGCCGCCGGGTGGCCGCCGTAGCTGCGGCGCAGTCTGCATTTCCGGGCTGCCAGAAACCAGAGGATCGTATGATGAAACTTTCCAAACTCTCCGCGTCGCTCGCTGTTTTGATGATGGTTGCCGGGGGCGGCGTCGCGCTCGCCAACCCGATGGTTGGCGGTGCCGCGATGTATGAGACGAAAAACATCGTCGAAAATGCCGTCAATTCAAAGGATCACACGACGCTGGTCGCCGCGGTGCAGGCCGCTGGCCTGGTCGATACGCTTGCCAGCCCAGGTCCGTTCACCGTGTTCGCCCCGACCAATGCCGCGTTCGCCAAGCTGCCTGCGGGCACTGTCGACACGCTGCTGAAGCCTGAAAACAAGGGCACTCTGACCGCAGTGCTGACCTATCACGTCGTGCCCGGCACCCTGACCGCCGCCGATCTGGCCGCCAATGCCAAGGCGAACGGCGGCAAGGCCGTGCTGACCACGGTTCAGGGCGCCAAGCTGACCGTGTGGGGCAAGGATGGCAAATGGTATGTGACCGACGCCAAGGGCGGCCAGGCGCAGATCACCATCGCCGACGTGAAGCAGTCGAACGGCGTCATCCATGTCGTCGACGGCGTATTGCTGCCGGGCTAACCCCTTCGTCCGGTAACAGGTGCGGTCCGTCCAACTCCCTCCCGGGACGGGCCGCATTGCGGCGCAAAGCGTCGCGCCCGCGAAAGCGGGGGCCGTTGGCGGCGCTGCTCAGCTTCGCTGCCGCATGACGGCAGCGGCTCCCGCCTACGCGGGGGCGACGATCAGGCTTCGTCGAACCCCACGAACCGCGCTGCGGCCTCGACGCTTTTGCGGTTGGACACCACCGCATTGGCGGGAAAGTCTTCGTCGGGCCAGCCGAGCGCGACGCAGATCATGATCACCTGATCGTCGGGGATTTTGGCGTGTTCGCGCACCACCGGGCTTTGCATGATGCCCTGGCTGTTGATCACGCAGCCGAGCCCGCGCGACCAGGCGGCGTTGACCAGCGCGTTGGTGACGGCGCCGCAATCGAACGGCGCGATGTCGCTGCCGAGCAGAACGCGATCGTAGGTGACGACGATGCTGACCGGCGCGTCGAACTGGCGAAAGCCGCGCAGCACCCAATCCTGCCGCCCGTCCTTGTCGTCGCGCTCGATGCCCATCGCTCCAAACAATTGTTTGGCGACTTCGATCTGGCGGCCGCGATGCTCGTCGGGAACGACGGTGAAGGTCCGAAATTCTCGGCTGTCGGGCTTTCCCGCCAAAATGCCGTCGGTGTTGCCGCGGCGGATCGCGTCGAGCGGGGCGCCGGTGACGACCGAAAAATTCCAGCACTGATTGTTGTAGGACGAGGGCGCGCGCATCGCGATCTCGATGACCTCCGCAATCAGGGCTTTGGGGACAGACTTGTCCAGAAAGCCGCGGATCGAGCGGCGTCCCGTCACGACGTCGTCAAAACCGATCGCGTCGCTCACGCGGCTTTCGCCAGCCCCAGTTCCAACCGGCCCCAGATTTCCACCAGCGCCTCGGTCAGGTCGCGCATCATCGCTTCGTCATGCGCTGGCCCGGGGGTGAAGCGCAGCCGTTCGGTGCCGCGCGGCACGGTCGGGAAATTGATCGGCTGGACGTAAACGCCATATTCGGCGAGCAATATGTCGCTGATCTTTTTCGCGCGCACCGGATCGCCGACCATCAACGGCACAATGTGTGTCGTCGAATCCATCACCGGCAGACCGGCGTCGCGGAAGCTCGCCTTGAGATAGGCGGCGGCGGCTTGCTGCGCTTCGCGCTCGACGCTCGATTGCTTCAAGTGGCGAACGCTGGCGAGTACCCCGGCGACGAGCACCGGCGACAGGCTGGTCGTGAAGATGAAGCCCGGCGCATAGCTGCGGATGACGTCGATGATATTCTTGTCGGCGGCGATGTAGCCGCCCATGACGCCGAACGCCTTGCCCAGCGTCCCCTCTATGATCGTCACCCGGTCGGCGGCCTCGTCGCGGTCGGTAATGCCGCCGCCGCGCGGGCCGTACATGCCGACGGCATGGACTTCGTCGCAATAGGTGAGAGCGTTGTATTTTTCGGCGAGATCGCAGATCGCGTGGATCGGGGCGACGTCGCCGTCCATCGAATAGACGCTTTCAAAAGCGATCAGCTTGGCGGCTTCGGGATCGTCCTGCGCCATCAATTCTTCGAGATGGGCGAGGTCGTTGTGGCGCCACACCCGCTTTTCGCAGCCCGAATTGCGAATGCCCGCGATCATCGAGGCGTGGTTCAATTCGTCCGAATAGATGATGCAGTTCGGCAGCAATTTGCCAAGCGTGCCGAGCGTCGCCTCATTGGAGATATAGCCCGACGTGAACAGCAGAGCGCCGTCTTTGCCGTGCAGGTCGGCAAGCTCATGCTCGAGGTCGATATGGTAATGGGTGTTGCCGCCGATGTTGCGGGTGCCGCCCGAACCGGCGCCGACGTCGTGCAACGCCGCTTCCATCGCTTCGACGACCTTCGGATGCTGACCCATCGCAAGATAGTCGTTCGAACACCAGACGGTGATCGGCTTGGGGCCATTGTGCCCTGCAAAACAGCGTGCGTTCGGAAAGGCGCCGCGGTTGCGCAGGATGTCGATGAAGACGCGGTAGCGCCCCTCTTCATGCAGCCGGTCGATCGCGCGAGCGAAGATGTCGTTATAGTTCAAGTTCCGGCCCCGCAGTCAGGTTCCCGCGCCGCTCGTTCAGGACGGCTATTAACAGGCGGGCCAATAACGGCGAATGGAGCCAAAATCCAGTGCGAACGATTCGCAAGTCATTGAGGCGATCACTGTGATCAATTGCACCGGTAGGTTGACGGTTAGCGCCTAAGCCGCGACCAGAAGCTGTCAAATGGGAGCCAGATCATCATGCGTCGCTTGCTTGTTACCCTGATGCCGGTCGCCGCCGCACTAGCGGTGTCGGCACCTGCCCCGGCGTGGGCCCCTGCGCCTTTCGAAGGCGCGTGGATGTCCTGTGAGACATATCGAGAGGCGGAAATATGCTCCTACAAATTGCTGGTGCAGCGTGGGCGCCGCGTGTGCGGGGTCCAGCGTTATTTTGCGACCAGCGCCTATTATGAACAGCGGTTTGTCGGCACGGTGACTGGCAATGCTGCGCGGATCGAAAAGATCTGCGGCGATCCGGGATCGGAAACCGACACTTATTGCACCGGGCGAGCGCCGCGCGATGCCGCGAAAATCGGCTGGGGCGCTTCGGACGACAAGCTGTTCCAGTGTCGCGGCCGCCTGTTTGTCGGAGCGGGCGACACCGCCGCCAGTTGCAAGGGCGTCAAGCCGGGCATGGGGATGCCGCGCGTTCGCACTCTGGGCGCGCAGGGGCCAGCGCCGGACGATCACGCCTGGTTGGCGGCGTGCGCCGCGGGACGCGAATAGCAATCAGATCGTCTCGATCCGGTCGATGCCATAGGGCGCCAGCGTCGCCAGTGGCGGCGGCGGGCGGTCGGCGCTGCGGGTGAATACCGCCAGGCCGGGGGTTGCGGTGGTGGGCCAGGGCTGACCCTGCGTCAGGTCGGCGATCCGCCGCGCGATGCCGTCGGCGCCGTCGATCAATGTGACACCCGGACCGGCGGCGGCCTGCAATTCGTCCGCCAGCAACGGGAAATGGGTGCAGGCGAGGACGATCACGTCCATCGCATCGCCGTTTGGTTGATCGCGCAGCCCGGCGATGGCGCGCGCGATGATGGCGCGATCGACCGGTTCGCCGTGCAGCTTGGCCTCGGCACCGGTGACCAGGCCCGGACTGCCGTGGCGCAGCACGGTCGTGCCGCCCGCAAAGCGCGCGCTGAGGTCGTCGACATAGGGCTGGCGAACCGTCGCTTCGGTGCCGAGCACCCCGATGACCCCGCTTTTTGTGAGGGCCGCGGCAGGTTTGATCGCGGGCACCGTGCCGACGATCGGCAGGTCGAGCGCGGCACGGACGTGGGTAAGGGCGATCGTCGAGGCGGTGTTGCAGGCGATCACCGCGAGCCGCGGCTGATAGCGTTCGACAAGGCGGCCAAGCAGCGCCGGGACGCGCGCCGCGAGTTCAGCCTCGCTTTTCTGGCCATAGGGCAACCCGGCATAGTCGGCGGCATAAACGATCGGCGCGGTGGGCAGCAGCGCACGGGTTGGACCAAGGACGGTGAGGCCGCCGAGGCCGGAGTCGAAAAAGAGGATGGGGGCGTCGGGTGCTGGGTTCATGCGCGGCGACTAGCAGGGGGGAGGGCGGGGCTCAATTACCTAACCGTCGCCCCCGCGCAGGCGGGGGCCGCCATCGGTCATACGCTACCTGTCCAGCGGCCCCCGCCTGCGCGGGGGCGACGGTAATTGTCCATTCTGACCTTATCGGTAGCCGAAACCATTGATCGCGCCCACCAACTTCGCCACTATCGCCGCGAACGGAGCAAGGATTGCCATGACGACTTTATCGCTGATTGCCATGGGCTATCTGCTCGGTTCGATCCCCTTTGGCGTCATCCTGACGCGCCTGTTCGGCGCGGGCGATCTGCGGCAGATCGGATCGGGCAATATCGGCGCCACCAATGTGCTGCGGACAGGGCGCAAGGGGCTGGCAGCGGCGACGTTGATCCTCGACGGCGCGAAGGGCGCGGTGGCGGTGTTGCTGGCACGGCAATTTTTGCCCGAAACTGGCGACCAGGGCGCGATGATCGCGGGCGCGGCGGCGATGATCGGCCATTGTTACCCGGTGTGGCTGAAGCTCCGCGGCGGCAAGGGCGTGGCAACGCTGCTCGGTCTGACGCTCGCGCTGGCCTGGCCGATCGGGCTGGTCTTTGCCGCGGTGTGGATCGGCGCGGTGCTGGTGCTGCGGATTTCGTCGCTCGGCGGGATGCTGGGGGCGGTCGCGGCGCCGCTTGCGGCGCTGGCGTTCGGTCATCCGGTCTATGCCATCGGTCTCGCGGGTCTGGCGGTGATCGTGCTGTGGCGGCATCGCGACAATATCGCGCGGCTGCGCGCCGGGACCGAGCCGCGGATCGGTGCCAGGAAAGACGGCGCGAAAGAGGTTGGGGGCGCATGACCCCAGCCGAGCGGCTGGCACGGCTGCGGCTGATCCGCACCCCGCATGTCGGGCCGGTCAGCTGGCATCAGCTGATGCAGCGCTTCGGATCGGGCGAGGCGGCGCTCGACGCGCTGCCCGATCTCGTCCTGCGCGGTGGGGCGGGCAAGGCGCGGATCGCGCCCGCCGATGTGGCAGAGCGTGAGTTTGCCCGCGCGGCCGACCTTGGCGCGCGGCATGTTTTCAGCGACGAGCCCGAATATTCGCCGCTGCTGCGCGAAGTCGAAGGCGCTCCGCCGGTGATCGTCGTGCGCGGCGACGCCGCGATGCTGCGGCGCCCGTGCGTGGCAATCGTCGGCGCGCGCAATGCCTCGGCGATCGCGTGCCGGTTCGCGCGTCAACTCGCCGCCGATCTGACGGCGCGCGACGTGACGGTGGTCAGCGGGCTGGCGCGCGGCGTCGATACCGCGGCGCATATCGGCGCGCTTGGCGGATCGACGGTGGGAGTGATCGCCAGCGGCATCGACATCGCCTTTCCGCCCGAAAATGCCGCGCTCCAGGAAAAGATCGCGACCGACCAGTTGCTGATCGCCGAACAGCCGCCGGGCAGCGAGCCGTTGGCGCGTCATTTCCCGTCGCGCAACCGGATCATCGCCGGGCTGGCGCACGGGACGGTGGTGATCGAGGCAGCGCCGCGGTCAGGATCGCTGATCACCGCGCGCCGGGCTGGGGATTATGGGCGCGAGGTGATGGCGGTCCCCGGATCGCCGCTCGACCCGCGCGCGCAGGGCTGCAATCTGCTGATTCGCGAGGGGGCGACGCTGATCCAGTCCGTCGACGACGTGATCGAGGCAGTGGGATCGATCGATGCTCGCATGGTCCGTGAACCTGTGCAGCGTTACACCCTCGCGGCGGTGGGGGACGTTACGGGCGATGGTGCGCGCCGGACGGTGATCGACTTGCTCGGCCCGACGCCGGTTGCGGTCGATGAATTGGTGCGCCAGTCGGGGCACGCAGCGGCAGCGGTCCAGCTCGTGCTGCTCGAACTGGAACTGGCCGGGCGTATCGAACGCCATGCCGGGGCGCGGGTCAGCCGCGCCTGATGTCGATCAAGGCACGAATTTTCGCTCGTGGATCCAGCGCGAAGCGATGAATTTGGTGCCGCTGACGATCGGTTGACCGGCATGTTCGGACATCGGATCGACCGCGCCGTCGGGCAGCGTGTTGCGGAACAACAGCAGATCGCCCTTGCGTCCTTTGACCTTCAGGCCGGTTTTGACGAACGCGGTTTCGCCGCCTTTGTAATCATGGTTCAGGTAGATGAGCGCGGTCAGGCTGCGCTGATTCTCCAACGTCGGATTATAATCATAATGGGCGCGATATTGCTGGCCGGGGCGATAGCGCAGCAGCTGCATCGCTTCGCCGCGATCGGTATCGCTGCCCGCCACCGCGGCGATGCGGCGATTGATTGCATGGACCACCGGATCCTCGATCAGCCAGTGGATGGTAAACTCGTCGCTGTCGCGGATCGGATCGCGCCGGGTGCCGCCGCGACCATCGCGGATTTCGGCGGCGCGATACCCGCGGCCACCCACCTCGACCAGATAGGCACATTCGGCAGCGGTGCAAAAGCCCGCGAAGCGCAAGACGTCGGGCGTTGCCGCCAGCCGCTCGCCCTCCCGCAGTTTTTCGGGATCACCGCCCGTCGTCAGCGACATGCGCCCTAGCAGATCGATCTGCGCCTTCCGGCGCGGATCGATGGCAATTTCGCTCGCCAGCCGGGTCAACGCGGTCGGCCAATCGCGCGGCCCGGCGATGCCGCTGGCCAGCAAATTTGTGGTCAGAACGCGCGCGGCGCGATGGCCGGCTTGCGCCGCCAGCGCAAACTGCTGCCGCGCTGCCACTGGATCGACTGCGATCAGCCCGCCGCCCCACAACATGCGACCCAGCGCAAACAGGCCGTCGGGATCGCGCTGCGCCGCAAGCTGGCGGACCAGCAACACGGCTTCGTCGCGTCGTCCGGAGCCCGCCAGTGCCTCCGCGCGGGCAAGGATCGGATGCGGTTGTTGGGAGCGATGCTGCGATACCATGCGCCGCTCCTTAGCGCAGCCACATCGGCGATGACAATGTGATCGCCGCCACAGTCGGCTGGGCACAATTCACGCATGGTTCACCGCAGCGGTCGCAATCGACGTGCGGGTCCGCATCAACTGCAGTGGCGAGGACCGGGGAGCGTTCATGCAAAGCAAATTTCTGACATCGGCGACGGTGTTCGCGATTTTGATGACCAGCGTCGGTCCAATGCCGGTTACGGCGACCCAGACGTATGGGTCGCCAGTGCAGGGTTTCTGCCGTACCGCCGATCCGCTGCCTCGGCTAGATCCCGAAGTTCAGCCACCGCAACAGCAATCCATCGCGACGGTGAGAGCCACCGGCGCAGCCAAGCGCGACCGCGATGCCGGTTTGGCCTCCGAGCCACCGCCTCCACCGCCGCCGCCTCCACCGCCAGCGCCGATGGCGCCGCCTCCGCCTGCCTATATCGATGACGACGGCACGGCCGAGGTGATGGTTACTGGCAGCCGTATCCGGTCGCCGATGCTGGAATCGGCCAGCCCGGTGACCGTGATCGGGACGGAAGAACTGCGGGCCGATGCATCAGACGCGCCGCCGGTGCCAGGATCGACCGCCGACGCGCGCGTCATGCCGCCATCCCCGCGGCGGACCTATCCACGGCCGCAGCCACAGTCCGGTATCCTGACCGCCGGCGAGCACGACGATCTGCTCAATCCCGAACTCTACGCCGCCTATGTGAGCCGTAGCGGCGATCTGGGCAGGAGGTGCGCAGCCTGCCGCGGGTCGACACGACGCGGGTGGTGACGGTCAAGGTCAATGACCGCAATGGCCAGCCGATCCCCTTTGCCGACGTCGTGGTGACGTGCAGCGATGGCAACAGCATCACGATGGCAACGCAGGCCGACGGCA
Organism: Sphingopyxis sp. BE259; assembly: GCF_031457495.1. Taxonomy (NCBI): domain Bacteria; kingdom Pseudomonadati; phylum Pseudomonadota; class Alphaproteobacteria; order Sphingomonadales; family Sphingopyxidaceae; genus Sphingopyxis; species Sphingopyxis sp. BE259. The sequence goes on along the minus strand of NZ_JAVDWM010000001.1, from coordinate 2,128,936 downwards.
GCGCGGTTTTCTTTCCAGGCCTCGACCGGCTGAGCGAGAGAATCACGGTCACCGCACGCAAGGCCGGGCGCACCATCGCCGATGCGCGTCCGGTGCTGGTTGCCAATGCCGCTGGCGGCCAGTCGGTCGGGCTAACCGCCAATCAGGCGGCAACCAAGGTCACCAAACTCGACCTGATGCTGGTGGTGGATACCACGGGCAGTATGGGTGACGAGATCAACTATCTGCAATCCGAACTGCGATCGATCATCGCGTCGATCTCTGCCAGACACCGCAATCTCGATATCCGCATCGGCTTCGTCTTTTACCGCGACCTCGGCGACGATTATGTCACACGGACAGTGGCGTTCGATCGTGATGTCGGGCGGGTGCAGGGCGCGCTGGCGCAGCAGCAGGCCAACGGCGGCGGCGATTATCCCGAGGCGATGGATCAAGCGCTGATCCGGGCGGTCGGGCAGGACTGGCGGCCCGATGCGGTGAAGTCGCTGCTGCTGGTTGCCGACGCGCCGCCGCATGATCAACTGTTCGGGCGGACCTGGCAAGCCGCCGAAGCGGCGCGCGCCCTGCGCATCCACATCACCCCGGTTGCCGCGTCTGGAGTGGCCGACAAGGCCGAATATGCGATGCGCGCGATGGCGGCGGCAACCCAGTCGCGCTACCTGTTCCTGACCGACGACAGCGGCGTCGGCAATCCGCACGCGCCGCCGGCGATCGATTGTTATCTGGTGACCAAACTCGACGCGCTGGTCCGCCGCGTGATCGATACCCAGATCAGCGGCCGCCGCGTCGAGCCAGAGGAACAGGAAATCATCCGCAGCGTCGGCAAATATGACGCGGGCAAATGCGTCCTGCCCGCCGATTTCAAATGGCAGGACGGGTGACGAAAAATCCGGCTTGACGGAGCCAAGCTATCCCCGCCACCCTCGCGCGTACATGTGAGAGCCGGTGACGGGGATAGTTTTTAATGCAGTTGGTAATTGTTGAATCGCCCGCCAAGGCGAAGACGATCGAGAAATATCTGGGGCGCGATTTCAAGGTGCTGGCCAGCTATGGCCATGTCCGCGACCTGCCGCCCAAGGACGGGTCGGTCGATCCCGACGACGGCTTTGCGATGCAGTGGCTGCTGTATCCCGACAAGGCCAAGCGGATGAAGGAAATTCAGGACGCGGCCAAGGGCGCCGACCGTCTGATCCTCGCGACTGACCCTGACCGTGAGGGTGAGGCAATCAGCTGGCATGTGCAGGAATTGCTGCGCAGCAAAAAGGCGCTGCCTGCCGAAGTCGATCGTGTCACGTTCAACGCGATCACCAAGGACGCGGTGCTGACCGCGATGGCGGCGCCGCGCGCGCTCGACGATGATCTGATCGACGCCTATCGCGCCCGCCGCGCGCTCGACTATCTGGTCGGCTTCACGCTGTCGCCGGTACTGTGGCGCAAGCTGCCCGGCGCCAAATCGGCGGGCCGCGTCCAGTCGGTGACGCTGCGCATGATCGTCGAACGCGAGCGCGAGATCGAAGCCTTTGTTGCGCAGCAATATTGGTCGATCACCGGGCTGTTCGAAATGTCGGGGACGCCGTTCAAGGCGCGGCTGGCGCGCTGGCGCGGCGACAAGATTGAGCGGCTGACGATCACCAACGAAGCCGATGCGCGCGGGGCCGAGGCCGATGTGAAGGCGGGGCATTTCACGGTCGATCTGGTCGAGACCAAACCGCTGACGCGCAATCCCCCGCCGCCGTTCACGACCTCGACCTTGCAGCAGGAAGCGGCGCGAAAGCTCGGATTTTCGGCTAGCCACACGATGCGGATCGCGCAGGGTCTGTATGAGGATGGCGCGATTACCTATATGCGAACCGACGGCGTCCAGATGGACGGCAGTGCGATAAGCGCGGCGCGCAAGGCCATCGCGACGCGATACGACGGCGGCTATGTCCCCGACCAGCCGCGCCAGTATCAAACCAAGGCGAAGAATGCCCAGGAAGCGCATGAGGCGATCCGCCCGACCGACTTCAGCAAGGACAAGACCGGCGGCGGCGACCATGCGCGGCTGTATGAGCTGATCTGGAAGCGCGCGATGGCGAGCCAGATGGCGTCGGCGCGGCTCGAACGCACCAGCATTGACCTGACCGACGGCACCGGCAAGACGATGCTGCGCGCGACGGGACAGGTGATCAAATTCCCGGGCTTCCTGGCACTTTATGACGAGGGCCGCGACGAGAGCAGTGACGACGACGATGCGCGTCTGCTGCCCGCGATGGAAAAAGGCGACGCACCGGCCAAGACCGGGGTCGATACCGAGAGCCACGAGACCCAGCCGCCGCCGCGTTACTCCGAAGCCAGCCTCGTCAAGAAGATGGAAGAGCTCGGCATCGGGCGCCCGTCGACCTATGCCGCGATCCTGCAGGTGCTGAAAGACCGCGCCTATGTGACGGTCGAAAAGAACCGCTTCATGCCGGAAGAAAGCGGGCGGTTGCTCACCGCATTCCTCGAACGTTTTTTCGAACGCTATGTCCAATATGACTTCACCGCCGGGCTGGAGGAAGAACTCGACGATGTGTCCGGCGGCCGCGCGCAGTGGCAGGCGGTGCTCGACCGGTTCTGGCGCGATTTCAAGCCGCGCACCGGTGAGGTCATGGAACAGAAGCCATCTGAGATCACCGCGGCGCTTGACGAATTCCTCGGCCCCTATCTTTTCCCCGACAAGGGCGACGGAAGCGATCCCAGGCTCTGCCCCAATTGCGGGACCGGCAAGCTGGCGCTGCGCGGCGGCAAATTCGGCCCGTTCATTGCTTGCAGCAATTACCCCGATTGCAAATTCACCCGGAAATTCGCCCAGCCGGGTGGCAATGGCGAACCCGATACCGGACCCGAAACGCTGGGCAATGATCCCGACAGCGGGCTGGAAGTGACGAAGCGCAGCGGACGCTTTGGCCCTTATATCCAGCTTGGCGATGGCAAGGAGGCGAAGCGATCTTCGATCCCCAAGGACATTCCGGGCGAGGATTTCGATCTTGATTACGCGCTGCGCCTGCTCAGCCTGCCGCGCGAGGTCGGCACGCATCCCGAAAGCGGCAAGGTCATCATGGCGGGGCTGGGGCGTTACGGTCCATATCTGCTCCACGACGGCAAATATGCCAAGCTGACGGGGACCGCCGAAATCTTTGACATCGGCATGAACGCCGCGGTCGTCCGCATTGCCGAAGCTGCCGCGGGCGGCGGGCGCGGGCGGACCAAGGCCGAACCGCTCAACACCTTTGGCCCGCACCCGACCAGCGGCGGCGAGATGAAGCTGATGGAAGGGCGCTTTGGTCCTTATGTCACCGACGGCACGACCAATGCGACGCTGCCCAAGTCGATGGAGCCCGCCGCCCTGACGCTGGAGGAAGCGATTGCGCTGATCGACGCACGCGCTGCGAAGGGACCGGCGAAGGGGAAGAAGAAGGCGGCGCCGAAGAAGGCTGCGGCGAAGAAGGCGCCTGCGAAGAAGCCTGCGGCAAAGAAGGCTCCGGCGAAGAAGGCCGCGGCCAAGGAATAAATCACAGCGACATTACCGTCATCTCGGCGAAGGCCGGGATCTCATCGTTGCATCATGGCGCGAGGGTGAGATCCCGGCTTTCGCCGGGATGACGCATGAGTTCGAACATGATAGCGTGACGCATCCGGGAGATCGTCCATGCGCTATCTGCTTGCCGCCTTCTTGCTCACGCTATCGTCGATGGTCTCGCTGCCCGCTGCGGCGCAACAGCCGGGGCGGCTGATCTCGGCCGAACCGATGCGCGATGCCCCGCCGGGCGTTCAAGCATGGCGGGTGCAATATTGGACGACCAACGGTAACGGCATGCGCTTCCAGGTCACCGGCATCGTCGCCGCGCCGATGGAAGCGATCCCGCCGCGTCCGCGCCGCGTCATCGCGTGGACCCATGGCGCGTGGGGTGTCGCCGAAAAATGCGCGCCGTCGCTCAGTCCCGATTTCTTCGAATATTCGGCGGGCATGGATGCCGTTCGCAGCGGCTATGTCGTGGTCGCGCCCGATTATATCGGGCTGGCGAACTCGACGATGCATCCGTTTCTGGTCGGTGCCGACACCGGACAGGCCGTGCTCGATGCGGTGCGCGCGGCGCGCGACATTTCGGGCGCCGCGGCGGGCAGCAGCTTTGCCGTCTGGGGGGAATCGCAGGGCGGGCATGCCGCGCTATGGACCGCGACGGCTGCGCGGTCTTACGCCCCCGACCTGACCCTGATCGCCACCGCGGCAGCAGCGCCGCCGACCGATCTAGCCGCCAATTTGCGCGAAGGCAGTGACAAGAACGCGCGGGCGCTGCTGCTATCGTTCGCGCTGCATAGCTGGTCGACGCTTTATGGTTTTTCACAGGGTGCTATCACGGGCCGCGCCAATCAGGGGGTGATCCGCCGATTGGCCGAAAACAACTGCGTGAGTTTCAACACCAAGCCCAAACTCGGCACGATCCTGGGTATCCTGACCATCGCCCGCGCGACGAAGAACAAGGATATCGCCAAGATCGAACCCTTCGGCGCCTTCGCCCGCGCCAATAGCGTCGATGCGGCGCGGGTGCCTGGACCGCTGCTGATCGCGCAGAGCAGCAAAGACACGATCGTCGCCCCCGCGGTCACGCGCAAATTCGCCAAGGCGGCGTGTCGGCGCGGCACGCCGATACGCTGGATCGATATGACCGGCGACCATGGATCGAGCGCCCGCGAAAGCGCGCAGGAAACGATCGGCTGGATCACATCACGCTTCGACGGCAACCCGCCGCCGAATGATTGTCGGCGAATTTAGAAATCCGTCATTGCGAGCGAAGCGAAGCAATCCAGGGCGTGACAAGCCGCTCTGGATTGCTTCGCTTCGCTCGCAATGACGATAGAGGGCGACCGTCGCCCGTCCTCAATCGACCCAATCGAGCCCCATGTCGCGGTAGACACCGCGGTCCTCGTCCCAGTTCGCCTTGACCTTGACGTGCAGGAACAGGTGAACCTTGCGGCCCAATAGTTCGCTCAATTCGCCGCGCGCCTTGCTGCCGATTTCCTTGATGCGCTCGCCCTTGTGACCAAGGATGATTGCGCGCTGATTGTCGCGCGCGACCAGGATCTGCTGATGTATTTCGGCACTGCCGTCGGGGCGGGTGGTGAATTTCTCGGTCTCGACGGTCGACTGATAGGGCAGTTCCTCGTGGAGCTGGCGGTAGAGTTGCTCGCGGGTGATTTCGGCGGCGAGCATGCGTTCGGGGGCGTCGCTGACCTCGTCCTCGGGGAAATGCCACGGTCCCTCGGGCATCAGCTTCGCCAGCGTCGCCTTCAGTTCGGGAACGCCGTCGCCTGTGCTGGCCGAGACGAAGAAAGTTTCGTCGAAGGCGACCCGCTCGTTGAGCGTCGTCGCGGTCGTCAGCAATTTGTCCTTGCGGGTCAGGTCGACCTTGTTGAGCACCAGAAACTTCTTTTCGGGCCGCCCCTCGATCCCCTGCAGCACGCGCTCGGCGCGCTCGCCGAGTTTCGCCGCGGCGTCGATCATCACCAGGATCGCTTCGGCCTGATCGAGACTGTTCCACGCGGCGGCCACCATCGCGCGGTCAAGGCGGCGGGTGGGGGCGAAGATGCCGGGGGTGTCGATCAGCACGATCTGGGTCTCGCCGTCCATCGCCACGCCCATCAATCGGGTGCGCGTCGTCTGCGCCTTGGGGCTGACGATCGCGACCTTCTGGCCGACCAATGCGTTGACGATCGTCGATTTGCCCGCGTTGGGCGCGCCGACGACGGCGACAAATCCGCAGCGGTGGGTCATGATTTCATTCCTTCGAGTTCGGCGAGCAGGGCCGCCGCGGCCGCTTTTTCGGCTGCCTGTTTGCTGGCGCCCTCGGCCTCGGCGCGGGCGAGCTTGCCGACACTGACCGCGACGCGGAAACGCGGCGCGTGGTCCGGGCCTTCGCGGGCGACGATTTCATATTCGGGCGGGCGGCGTTTGCGGGCAAGCGCCCATTCCTGCAGCGCGGCCTTGGGATGTTTGGGTGCGGCGGCCTGCCCGTCGATCATCTCGCCCCAATGGGCAAGGACGAAGGCGCGCGCGGCGTCGGGGCCATGATCCAAATAGACCGCGCCGATCAGCGCCTCGATCGCGTCAGCGGCGATATTATCGCTGTAGCGCCCGCCGTCGTTGCGGGCCTGCGCGCCGAAGCGGATCAGGTCGGTCAGGTTCAGCCGCTGCGCGATCGCGGCGCAGGTCGCGCCCGACGCCAGAACGTGCAGCCGCGACGACATCTCGCCCTCGCTGGCGTTCGGGAAGCGGGTGTAGAGTTCGGACGCGATGACGAGTCCGAGCACGCGGTCGCCCAGAAACTCCAGCCGCTGATAATCGGCGCGCCCGGTGCTGCCGTGGGTCAGCGCCAGTTCGTACAGCGCCAGGTCGCCCGGGGTGCAGCCGATGATCTCGGCGAGCGCCCCGGTGTCAAGGATATCGTTCAAAAACCGTCCCCGATGCGGCTCCAGCGCGCCGCAGTGAACCAGCTGATCGGATTCAGCCAGCTCGCTGATCCGTCCGTCGAGAACATGCCGACCAGCGCATGGCCGACCAGATTTTCCTCGGGAACCAGACCGATGCCCTGATTTTCCATCGCCGGAAAGCGGCTGTCGGCACTGCGGTCGCGATTGTCGCCCATCAGGAACAGGTGGCCCGCGGGGACAACGACGAGCGGCGTATTGTCCTCGGCGATCGGTGCGATATCCAGGATGTTGTAGCTTTTGCCGCTCGGCAGCGTTTCGCGAAACTGTTTGTAACGGCATTGGCGCTGACCGTCGGCGGCGACCTCTTCGAATTCCATGGAATAGCAGGGCAGCGTGCCCGTCGCACGCGAGGCTTCGATCATGTTCTGGGTTACTGGAATGACGAAATCGGCGATCGCTTCGCGCTTGAGCGGCGCGCCGTTGAGCCAGACGATGCCGCCCTTCACCTGCACACGGTCGCCGGGCAGGCCGATGACGCGCTTGATATAATCATTGTCGGCGACCGGGGGCGCCTTGAACACGACGACGTCGCCGCGCTCTGGCGTGCGCGCGAAAATCCGCCCGGGGATCAGCGGCGCACTGAACGGCAGGCTATATTTCGAATAGCCATAGGCCATTTTGTTGACGAGCAGATAGTCGCCGATCAGCAGCCGCGGCTGCATCGATTCCGACGGAATGTTGAACGGCGACAGGAAAAAGCTGCGGAAAATCAGCACCGCAATCGCGAGCAGTGCGAGGAAGCGGATGGTGTCGACCGCCTCTTCTTTTGCGGACACCGGTGCAGGGGTCGGCGCGGACGGGCTGGCGGGCGCGTTATCGGCGGTAAAGCTGGCTTCAGTCATGCCGCGCCTTGGCGATGAATAGGTTGCCACGTCAAGCAAATATCGGCGGATGACGCTGGTGTCGCAGGGGCGGGATGCTTAGAGAGGGGCCGACATCTCATCCCCGTTCGTATCGAGCGAAGTCGAGATACCCATGGGTCGCGCATGACCTCCCGGTGTCTCGACTTCGCTCGACACGAACGGACTTAAGAGGAATTTCGCATGCCCACCGCAGACCAAGCCTGGCAGGCGCTCGCTGACTGGCGGTCGCAGAAGCTGACCGACCTGGTCAGCGTCGATCCGGACGCGCGGTTGCAGGCGCTGGTGCGCAGCGTGGCGAACATCCGTTTTGACTTTGCCAAGACGCATCTGGATGACGCGGCAGTGGCGATCCTGTCCGACCTGGCCGCAGCGCAGGATTTCGAAGGACGCCGCAAGACGCTGTTTTCGGGTGGCATCGCCAACCCGACCGAGAACCGCGCCGCCGAACATAGCGCCGAGCGCGGCGACGGCGCGCCAGAATCGGTGCATCGGGCGCAGGCGCTGCATCAACGGATGCGGATGATGATCGATGCGATCGAGGCGGGCGCGTTCGGCGAAATCCGCCATTTGCTTCACATCGGCATCGGCGGTTCGGCGCTCGGTCCCGACCTGCTCGTCGACGCGCTCGGGCGCCACAGCAACCGCTATGACGTCGCGGTGGTGTCGAACGTCGATGGCGCGGCGCTCGATGAAGTCTTTGCCAAGTTCAGCCCAGAACATACGCTGGTCGCGGTGGCGTCGAAAACATTCACCACCACCGAAACGCTGATGAACGCCAACTCGGCGCTACAATGGCTTGATGAGGCGGGAGTGAATGATCCGCTCGGTCGCTTCATCGCGCTGACCGCAATGCCCGATCGCGCAATCGAATGGGGCATCGATGAAACACGCATTCTGCCGTTCAATGAAACGGTGGGCGGTCGCTATTCGCTCTGGTCATCGATTGGCTTTCCCGCCGCGCTGGCGCTCGGCTGGGATGCGTTCGAGGATCTGTTGGAGGGCGCGGCTGAAATGGACCGGCATTTCCGGTTGACCGACGGCGCGGACAATGTCGGCCTGCTGGCGGCATTCGTCGATCAGCTCTACGCCAATCGACTGGGCTGTCAGACGCGCGCGGTGTTCGCCTATGACGAGCGGCTGCGGTTGCTGCCGAGCTATTTGCAACAGCTGGAGATGGAATCAAACGGCAAGTCGGTGACCTTCGATGGCAAGCCGCTGACCCAGCACAGCGCGCCGATCACCTGGGGTGGGGTCGGCACCGACGCGCAGCACGCGGTGTTCCAGCTGCTCCATCAGGGGACCAACCTGGTCCCGGTCGAGTTCGTCGTCGCGCGCGAGCCCGACCATTTGCTCGATGACGCGCATCACGAAACGCTCGTCGCCAATTGCATCGCGCAGGGTGCGGCGCTGATGGCGGGGCGGGCGAGCGAGGATGGCGCGCGCAACTATCCGGGCGATCGGCCATCGACGACGATCCTCTTCGACCAAGTCACCCCGCACGCGCTGGGCGCGCTGATCGCCTTTTACGAACATCGCGTGTTCGCCAATGCGGTGCTGCTGGGGATCAACCCGTTCGATCAGTTCGGGGTCGAGCTGGGCAAGGATATGGCCAAGGGACTGGCCGAGGGGACCGTGGAGTTCGACCCGGCGACACAGGCGTTGATGGCCGCGGCGCTTGGCGAATGAGGCCGCGCCACTGTCTGTAAGCGCAAAAATCGATTGGCATCGGCGGCCCGCGTAACCACATAGGCGCGGGCTGCGAATGCCAGCCAATTCCATTTCAGGGGTCTCCCACATGAGCAATTTCGACTTCGACCTGTTTGTCATCGGTGCCGGGTCGGGCGGGGTTCGCGCCTCGCGCGTCGCCGCTTCCTATGGCGCGCGCGTTGCGGTGGCCGAGGAGCATCGGGTTGGCGGCACCTGCGTCATCCGCGGCTGCGTGCCCAAGAAGCTGCTCGTTTACGGCGCGCATTTTGCCGAAGATTTGAAGGATGCGCGCCATTTCGGCTGGGACGTGCCCGACTGCAAATTCGACTGGGACCGGCTGCGCGACAATGTGCTGGCCGAGGTCACCCGGCTCGAAGGACTGTATGGCCAGACGCTGGAAAATCATAAGGTCACGCTGTTCAAGACACGCGCGACGATTATTGGCCCGCAAAAGGTCCGGCTGGCCGACGGGCAGGAAATCACCGCCGAACGCATTTTGACCGCAACCGGCGGCTGGCCGTTCGTGCCGGAGTTTCCTGGCAGCGAACATGCGATCACCTCGAACGAGGTGTTCCACCTCGACAAATTGCCGAAGCGCGTCGTGATTGCGGGTGGCGGCTATATCGCCAACGAGTTCGCCGGTATCTTCAACGAGTTCGGCAGCAAGGTGACGATCGTCAATCGCGGCGACACGATCCTGCGCGGCTATGACGAGCAGATCCGCGACCGCCTGCTGCAAATCTCGATGACCAAGGGCATCGAATTCCGCTTCAACGCGCCGTTCGAGTCGATCGAAAAGAAGGAGGACGGTTCGCTGACCGTCCATCTGGGCAACTGCGATCCGATCGACGCCGACATCGTGCTGGTCGCCGCGGGCCGGGTGCCGAACACCAAGGGACTGGGGTTGGAGGAGGTCGGGGTCGAACTCGACAACGAGGGCGCGATCAAGGTCGATGATACCAACCAGTCGTCGGTCGCCAGCATCTATGCCGTTGGCGACGTCACCAACCGCATCCAGCTGACCCCCGTGGCAATCCGCGAGGGGCAGGCCTTTGCCGACAGCGTGTTCGGCGGCAAGCCGACCGTGGTCGATTACGCCAATGTCCCGAGCGCGGTGTTCAGCCACCCGCCGATCGGCGCGGTCGGGATGACCGAGGCCGAGGCGCGCAACAAGCTCGGCACGGTGCGCGTGTACACGAGCGATTTCCGGGCGATGAAAAATGTCCTCGCGGGACGAAACGAACGCGCGCTGTACAAGATGATCGTCAACGAGGCGACCGACCAGGTCGTCGGGCTGCACATGATCGGCCCCGACGCGCCGGAGATTTTGCAGGCGGCGGCGGTCGCGGTGAAGGCGGGACTGACCAAGGCCGATTTCGACGCGACGGTGGCGCTGCATCCGAGCATGGCGGAGGAGCTGGTGTTGTTGAAGTAGGCTAGGAACCGCCTGATTTCCGTTCGTGTCGAGCTAAGTCGAGACATGTGAAGCCGAGCGCGAACTCGGCGTGTCTCGACTTCGCTCGACACGAACGGAGCTTGGGGCGGACTTCTCTCGCTACCCAATCCGATACGGCACCACGTCCCGCCGATCCGGATCGACCAAAATCGGCCGATCGCTCGGCGGAAACGCGCGTTGATCGCAATCGTCGCGCGGGCAGATGCGGCATGACAGGCCGATGCGCGTCGCGGCTTGTGGCGCGCCAACATCGACGCCGTCGGCATAGACGAAATCCCCCGCATATTGCGCTTCGCACCCCAAGGCGACGGCGTAGCGGCGCGGGATGCGCGCATAGCTGCCCGACGGTTTGACCAGCCCCTTCGCCATCGACACATAGCGCAGCCCGTCGGGGGTTTCGGCGAGCTGGAACAGGATGCGGTCCGGGATCGCCGCCGCCTCATGAACGATCCACAGCGGGCAGGCGCCCCCGAAGCGCGCGAACTGCAACCGCGTCGCACTGTGCCGCTTGGTGATGTTGCCCGCCATATCGACGCGGCAGAAGAACATCGGAATACCGCGCGCGCCGGGGCGTTGGAGCGTCGAGAGCCGATGGCACGCCTGTTCGAAGCTGACGCCATAGTCCATCCGCAGGCGGTCGATGTCGTGACGCACCGCGCGGGCGCTGGCGCGGAACGGGGCGTAGGGCATCAGCACCGCGCCTGCGGCATAGTTGGCAAGCCCGACGTGGAGCAATTGGCGTGCTGCCGCGGTCCGTAGCGGGGACGCTTCGACTACCGCTGCGATCTCGCGCGCCAAGGCCAGCGCCGCCAGCTGGTGCGCCAGCTGGAAGCGTCGGCTTTCGGCGGGTTGCGACGGATCGATCACCAGATGGCGCATCGTCGCGTCGAAATCGCGCAGGCTTTGCGTCTGGGTATAAACGATCGAGATGCCGAGCGCGTCGCGCAGCCGCCGTTCGATCGTCTCGATCGCGGGCGATGGATCCTTGCCGCGCAGCTGCCCAGCCAGCGCCTCGGCGGCGCGGTCGATGCTGTCGACATAATTGCCTGCATCGTGAAACCAGTCGCGCACTTCCTCCCATGGCAGGCGGCTGCCCTCGGCAGTCCCGCCGGTCAGCGCTTCGTCGATGATCTGCAATCGCTGTCCGGCGCGGCGATAGGCGGCGTGGAGCGCGACGAACTGGTCGGCGAGCTGCGGTTGCTGGAGCGCGGCGCGTTCGAGTTGGTCCGGGGGTAGGGGAGTTGCTGCAAACAGCGGATCGGCGGCGGCTTCGCGGAGCGCGCCCGCGCGGCGATCGCCGGTGTCGGCGGCGACTTCCTCCCATTCGAGCGGGAACAGCTTTTGCAGGCGGTCGAGGAGGGCGGGGGTCAGCGGGCGGTCGTCATGCTCGATCTGGCTGAGATACGAAGCGGAGATGCCAAGCTGCGCGGCGAAGTCGGACTGGCGGAGGTTGCGGGATTCCCGAAGTTGGCGAAGTTGCCGCCCAGCGTAGAGTCGGTTTGGGACCATCGGCGGCAAATTAGTTTGCAAACTATCACTTTGCAACTTTGCAAATTCGCATTTGCTTGCGCGGCTCTAAGCAGGCAGACGACGTTTTAAAGTGCGTTGGGAGATCTGAATGTCCGCCAATATCGCCGAAATGGAACGCCGCCGCGCCGCCGCTGCCTTGGGCGGCGGGCAAAAGCGCATCGATGCGCAGCACAGCAAGGGCAAGCTTACCGCGCGTGAACGGCTCGATGTGCTGCTCGACGAGGGGTCGTTCGAAGAGCTCGACACCTATGTCGAGCATAATTGCACCGATTTCGGGATGCAGGACCAGATCATCCCCGGCGATGGGATTGTCACCGGATCGGGCACGATCAACGGCCGCCTCGTCTATGTCTTCAGCCAAGACTTCACCGTCTTTGGCGGCTCGTTGTCCGAGCGCCACGCCCAGAAGATGATGAAGGTCATGGACAATGCGATGAAGGTCGGCGCGCCGATCATCGGGATCAACGACAGCGGCGGCGCGCGCATTCAGGAGGGCGTCGCGTCGCTGGGCGGCTATGCCGAGGTGTTCCAGCGCAATGTGCTGGCGTCGGGGGTGGTGCCGCAGATCAGCCTGATCATGGGGCCGTGCGCGGGCGGTGCGGTTTACAGCCCCGCGATGACCGACTTCATCTTCATGGTGAAAGACAGCAGCTATATGTTCGTCACCGGCCCCGATGTGGTCAAGACGGTGACCAACGAGGTGGTCACGCAGGAAGAACTGGGCGGCGCGATCACCCACACGACCAAAAGCTCGGTCGCTGATATTGCATTCGAAAATGACATCGAGGCGCTGCTGGCGACGCGCGATTTCTTTGACTATCTGCCCGAAAACAACCGCAGCGGGGTGCCGGTCCGCCCGACGAGCGACCCGTTCGACCGCGCCGAACCCAGCCTCGACACGCTGATCCCGCCCAATGCGAACCAGCCCTATGACATGCACGAGCTGATCCGCAAAACCGTCGACGAGGGTGATTTCTTCGAGGTGCAGCCTGCCCATGCGGGCAACATCATTTGCGGTTTCGGGCGGATCGAGGGGCGCACGATCGGTATCGTCGCCAACCAGCCGCTGGTGCTCGCGGGGGTGCTCGACATCAATTCGTCGAAGAAGGCCGCGCGTTTCGTCCGTTTCTGCGACGCGTTCGAAATTCCGATCATCACCTTCGTCGACGTACCCGGCTTCCTGCCCGGCACCGCGCAGGAATATAATGGCATCATCAAACATGGCGCGAAGCTGCTGTTCGCCTATGCCGAGGCGACGGTGCCCAAGATCACGGTGATCACGCGTAAGGCCTATGGCGGCGCCTATGACGTGATGGCGTCAAAGCATCTGCGCGGCGATTTGAACTACGCTTGGCCCACCGCCGAGATCGCGGTGATGGGCGCGAAGGGCGCGGTCGAGATCATCTTCCGCGCCGACATGGGCGACCCCGAAAAGATCGCGCAGCGCACGAAGGAATATGAGGACCGCTTTGCCAACCCGTTCGTCGCGGCGTCGCGGGGGTATATCGACGAGGTCATCCACCCGCATAATACGCGCAAAAGGATCGCGCTGGGGCTCCGGAAGCTGCGGAACAAGCAGTTGGAAAACCCGTGGAAGAAGCATGACAATATTCCACTGTGATTGTTTATCGTCACCCCGGACTTGATCCGGGGTCCATGCAACGCCGTGGTTATGGGTCCCGGATCAAGTCCGGGATGACGAAGCTGGAGATTATGCGAAATGAAACTAGGCCGCCTCAACCATATCGGCGTTGCGACGCCGTCGATTGCCGACAGCATCGTCTTTTACCGCGACGTGATGGGCGCGACTAATATTCATGCGCCGTTCGACCTGCCCGAGCAGGGGGTGAAGGTGTGTTTCGTCGATACGCCCGGTGCCGACGGGGCGCTGAACGGCACGCAGATCGAGTTGATCGAGCCGCTGCCGGGCGACACCTCGATCGCGGGGTTTCTGGAGAAGAACCCGGCAGGGGGGCAGCATCATGTCTGTTACGAGGTGCCTGACATTCATGCGGCCAAGGCGGCGTTCGAGGCGCTGGGCAAGCGGGTGCTGGGGGAGTCGCGGATCGGGGCGCATGGGACGCTGATTTTCTTTCTGCACCCCAAGGATATGGGCGGGGTGCTGACCGAGATTATGGAGACGCCGAAGGGGCATTAAAACCTTCTCCCCTTGAGGGAGAAGGATAGGGAGGCTTGTGAGCGCAGCGAACTAGCCGGACTTGGATGAGGGGTTGCGAGCGAAGCTCGCGCGGTCCTGTGGACCGCATACCCCTCACCCAGCTTCAACTAGGCAGCGAGCTGCCAAGTTTTCGCAACCCTCTCCCTCAAGGGGAGAGGGGAGTAAGGATTGATTATGACCGACAAACCGACCATCGACCAATGGGCTGCCGCCGCCGACAAGGAAGTGAAGGGCAAGGACCTCACTTGGGCGACGCCAGAGGGGATCGACGTTAAGCCGCTCTATACGGCCGAAGACGTGCGCGAAGATCCCGGCCTGCCCGGCTTTGCGCCGTTCACGCGCGGCGTTCGCGCGTCGATGTACGCGGGGCGGCCGTGGACGATCCGGCAATATGCGGGCTTTTCGACCGCCGAGGAATCGAACGCCTTCTATCGCCGCAACCTCGCCGCGGGCCAGAAAGGCCTCTCCGTCGCCTTCGACCTCGCCACCCACCGCGGCTATGACAGCGACCACCCGCGCGTCACCGGCGACGTCGGCAAGGCGGGGGTCGCCATCGACAGTGTCGAGGATATGAAGATCCTGTTCGACGGCATCCCGCTCGATCAGATGTCGGTGTCGATGACGATGAACGGCGCGGTGATCCCGATCCTGGCGTTCTTCATCGTCGCGGGCGAGGAGCAGGGGGTCGATCGCAAGCTGCTCGACGGGACGATCCAGAACGACATCCTGAAGGAGTTCATGGTCCGCAACACCTATATCTATCCACCCGAACCGAGCATGCGGATCATCAGCGACATCTTTGGCTACACGTCGCGCGAGATGCCGAAGTTCAACAGCATCTCGATCTCTGGCTATCATATGCAGGAAGCCGGTGCGACGCAGGTGCAGGAGCTGGCGTTCACCATCGCCGACGGCATGGAATATGTGAAATATGGCGTCGCGTCGGGGCTCGACATCGACAAGTTTGCCGGGCGGCTGAGCTTCTTTTTCGCGATCGGCATGAATTTCTTCATGGAGATCGCCAAGCTGCGCGCGGCGCGGGTGCTGTGGCACCGCGCGATGACGACGCTTGGCGCGCAGGACGAGCGGTCGAAGATGCTGCGCACCCATTGCCAGACGTCGGGCGTCTCGCTGACCGAGCAAGATCCGTACAACAATGTGATGCGCACGACGATCGAGGCGATGGCGGCGATGCTGGGCGGCACCCAGTCGCTGCACACCAATGCGCTCGACGAAGCGATCGCGCTGCCGACCGATTTCTCCGCCCGCATCGCGCGCAACACCCAGATCGTGATCCAGGAAGAGACGGGGATGACCAAGGTCGTCGATCCGCTCGGCGGGTCGTACTATGTCGAGGCGCTGACGCAGGAGCTGGTCGACAAGGCGCAGGAGATTATCGACCGCGTCCAGGCCGAGGGCGGCATGGCGAAAGCGGTCGCGGCGGGCTGGCCCAAAGCGATGATCGAGACCGCGGCGGCGGCGCGGCAGGCGCGGGTCGATCGCGGCGACGATGTCATCGTGGGCGTGAACAAATATCGCCTGAAGGACGAGGATCTGCTCGAAACGCTCGACATCGACAACGCCAAGGTGCGCGAAGGCCAGATCGCGCGGATCAGGAAGACCAAGGCCGAGCGCGACGAGGCAGCGTGTCAGGCGGCGCTGACGGCGCTGCGCGATGGCGCGGCAAAGCCGTCGAGCATCGAGAACAACCTGCTGGCGCTCGCGGTCGAGGCAGCGCGGGCGCGCGCGACGCTGGGCGAGATTTCGTCGGCGATGGAGGAAAGCTTCGACCGTTATGCCACCCAGCCGACCCCGGTGAAGGGCGTCTATGCCGCGCCCTATGAGGGCGACGCGCGCTGGGCGCAGGTGCTCGACGGGGTCGAGGCGGTCACGCGGCGACTCGGCCGCAAACCCAAGCTGCTGGTAGCCAAGATGGGACAGGACGGACACGACCGCGGCGCCAACGTCATCGCGTCGGCGTTCGGCGACATGGGGTTCGACGTTGTGTCGGGTCCGCTGTTCCAGACCCCCGAGGAGACCGTCGTGCTCGCGCTCGACAATGGCGTCGACGTCGTCGGCGCGTCGAGCCTCGCCGCGGGCCACAAGACGCTGATCCCCGAACTGATCGGCAAGCTGCGCGAAGCCGGCCGCACCGACATCAAGGTGATCGCGGGCGGCGTCATCCCGCCGCAGGATTACGACTATCTGCGCGACGCCGGGGTGCAGGGCATCTACGGCCCCGGCAGCAACGTCGTCGAATGCGCCGCCGACGTGCTGCGCCTGCTCGGCCACAACATGCCGCCGCTGGAGGATGCCGCGTAGTGCAGTTTGTTGCTTCCCACATTTCGTTTTCGTCCGTGGAGGACGGCTGGGTTCTGGCGCTCGCGGACAGCGTTGATGGGGGCGGCTCGACGAACATTTTGATATCATTCGGTGAAGAGGGTGAGCAGGATCGCGCCCTTGGTCTGACGGGGCTGTTCGTCGCGACCAACGGGGATACGAAGCGCGGATATGGATTGGTGGAAAAGCTGACGTTCGACGGCGAGGTGCTCACCGTCCATGGCAGAAATGGCTACCAGAATGTCTGCGTCGTGATTGGGACTGAAATGATGTCCGCCAACGAAATTTTGGACGTGGTCGAGCGCTGTAACGCGGCGAACGCGTCGAAACCGGAGAATGCAGTATGACCACCGAAACCCGCACCGACTGGACCCGCGAGGAAATCGCTACCCTCTTCGACCTGCCGTTCGACGAACTGATGTGGGAAGCGCAGGGCGTCCACCGCCGCCACCATTCGCGCGGCGAAATCCAGCTGTGCACCTTGCTCAGCATCAAGACCGGTGGCTGCGTCGAGGATTGCGGCTATTGCTCGCAAAGCAAAAGCGCCGACAGCGGGCTGAAGGCCACCAAGCTGATGGACGTGCGCGCAGTGTTGCAGGCGGCGGCGCAGGCGAAGGATTCGGGATCGCAGCGTTTCTGCATGGGCGCCGCCTGGCGCAACCCCAAGGACCGCGACATGCCCGCGATCGTCGAGATGGTCGAGGGCGTGCGCGCGATGGGCATGGAAACCTGCATGACGCTGGGCATGCTGACGAAGGAACAGGCGCAGACGCTCGCGGTGGCGGGGCTCGATTATTACAACCACAACATCGACACCTCGCCGGAAAATTACGGCAACGTCATCACGACGCGGACCTTTCAGGAACGGCTCGATACGCTGGAGGAAGTGCGCAGCGCTGGCATCAATGTGTGCAGCGGCGGGATCGTCGGCATGGGCGAAACGCGCGCCGACCGCGTCGGATTTATCCACGCGCTCGCGACCCTGCCCGAACATCCGGGCAGCGTGCCGATCAACGCGCTGGTGCCGGTGAAGGGCACCGTGCTTGGCGATATGCTCGCCGACACCCCGCTCGCCAAGATCGACGATATCGAGTTCGTCCGCACCATCGCCGTCGCGCGCATCACCATGCCGCTGAGCATGGTGCGCCTGTCGGCAGGCCGCGAAAGCATGTCGGAAGCGACGCAGGCGCTCTGCTTCATGGCGGGCGCAAACAGCATTTTCACCGGTGACAAGTTGCTGACGACCGCCAATGCCGGCGACAGCAAGGATGCGGCGCTGTTCGCGAAGCTAGGGCTGCGGCCGATGGAAAGCGAAGAGCCGATGCGGATGGAGGCGGCGGAGTGAACGACCCGAGCGATTTCATCGT
Source organism: Sphingopyxis sp. BE259 (assembly GCF_031457495.1). NCBI lineage: Bacteria > Pseudomonadati > Pseudomonadota > Alphaproteobacteria > Sphingomonadales > Sphingopyxidaceae > Sphingopyxis > Sphingopyxis sp. BE259. The sequence continues at coordinate 2,110,984 of NZ_JAVDWM010000001.1, read as the reverse complement.
GATCGATGTACCGAGCATGTTAGCGGTAAAGGTTACGATATCGGAAGAGGCCGGAGAACGACCCGACCCAAACTGGAATCGCGAGGCGGCAGAAAGTCAGTACGTCTTTGCTGAGTTTCTGGTGGAGAAGGGCCTGCTGTCAGGCGACCTTAAGGTGGAACGCCGACCGGATCTTACGATCCGTTGGTCCCAGTTGACAGATCTGGGCCAGCAGTTCGTGCGGAATGACTTTCATAAGTGGCTCGTCTCCATTGATAAATCGGGCACGCCCGAATTCAAAAAGATCGAAAAGCTAGAGCGGCGCTGGACGAAGTTCACTGCCTCTCAAACATCGCAATGATTGGAAGTTAGGCAAAATGTTCAAGAAAATCCTGATCGCCAATCGCGGCGAGATCGCCTGCCGCGTCATCAAGACCGCGCGGCGCATGGGCATCGCGACGGTGGCCGTCTATTCCGACGCCGACGCGCGCGCGCCCTTCGTCCAGATGGCCGACGAGGCGGTGCATATCGGACCGTCGCCGGCGTCCGAATCCTATCTGGTCGCCGACAAGATCATCGCCGCGTGCAAGGCGACCGGAGCCGAGGCGGTGCATCCGGGCTATGGCTTCCTGTCCGAACGCACCAGCTTTGCCGAGGCGCTCGCCAAGGAAAATATCGCCTTCATCGGGCCGCCCGTGAACGCGATCGCTGCGATGGGCGACAAGATTGAATCAAAGAAGCTCGCATTGGAGGCCGGCGTCAATGTCGTCCCCGGCTTCGTGGGCGAGATCGACGATACCGAACATGCGGTAAAGATCTCGAACGAGATCGGCTATCCGGTGATGATGAAGGCGTCGGCGGGTGGCGGCGGCAAGGGGATGCGGCTCGCCTATGACGAAAAGGATGTTCGCGAAGGGTTCGAGGCGACCAAGCGTGAGGGGCTGAATTCGTTCGGCGACGACCGGGTGTTTATCGAGAAATTCATCCTCAATCCGCGCCACATCGAAATCCAGATCCTCGGCGATCAACACGGCAATATTCTATATCTGAACGAACGCGAATGTTCGATCCAGCGTCGCCATCAAAAGGTGGTCGAGGAAGCGCCGTCGCCCTTCGTCACCCCCTCGATGCGCAAGGCGATGGGCGAGCAATGCGTCGCGCTGGCGAAGGCGGTCGGCTATTATAGCGCGGGCACGGTCGAACTGATCGTCAGCGGCGCCGACCCGACCGGCGAGAGCTTCTACTTCCTCGAAATGAACACGCGGCTACAGGTTGAACATCCGGTGACCGAAGCGATCACCGGTATCGACCTCGTCGAGCAGATGATCCGCGTCGCCGCGGGCGAAAAGCTCGAAATGACGCAGGACGACATCAAGATCGACGGCTGGGCGATCGAGAACCGCGTCTATGCCGAGGATCCCTATCGCGGTTTCCTGCCCTCGACCGGGCGGCTCGTGCGCTATCGCACGCCCGTACCGGCTTGGGCGGGCAACGCGCGCGGCGAGGATGGCGTGCGCGTCGATGCCGGGGTCGAGGAGGGCGGCGAGGTGTCGATGTTCTACGACCCGATGATCGCCAAGCTCGTGACCTGGGGCGCGACGCGCGACGAAGCCGCCGACCTACAGATCGCGGCGCTCGACCGGTTCGAGATCGAAGGGCTGGGGCATAATATCGATTTCGTGTCGGCGATCATGCAGCACCCGCGCTTCCGCTCGGGCGAGCTGACGACGGGCTTCATCGCAGAGGAATATCCTGACGGCTTCCACGGCGCCGCGACCGCGGATCATATCGTCCGCGCACTCGCCGCCATCGCGGGCTTTATGGCGAGCGCCGAAGCCGATCGCGCGCGGCGCACCGATGGTCAGCTCGGCGACCGGCTCGATCCGCCCGCCAAGTGGCAGGTGACCGTTGGCGGGACCGAGCATAAGGTGAAGCTGGGCCACAAACATATCAAGGTTGACGGCGACAAGCTCGACATCGCGCTGGAATATACGCCGGGGGACCGGCTGGTGATTGCCGAGATCGACGGCAGCGAACTGGCCGTCAAGGTTGCGAAGACGCGCACCGGCTGGCGGATGACGACGCGCGGGCGCATTCACGATGTGCGCGTGCTGCCGTGGCACGTCGCGCCGCTGACTCGTCATATGATTGAAAAGATCCCGCCCGACCTGTCGAAATTCCTGATTTGTCCGATGCCCGGCCTGCTCGTCGCGCTGCACGTCGGCGAGGGCGACAAGGTCGAAGCGGGTCAACCGCTCGCGACGGTCGAGGCGATGAAGATGGAGAATATCCTGCGGGCCGAGAAATCGGGAACAGTGAAAAGCGTCAACGCGGCGCAGGGCGACAGCCTGGCGGTCGATGCGGTGATTTTGGAGATGGAGTAGCTGGGCCTTTGCAGGGACAGGGTTGGAACGGGCGCCGCTGTTTTGACACCATCGTCATTGCGAGCGTAGCGAAGCAATTCAGAGTAGCGTAAACCGCCTTGGATTGCTTCGCTAAGTTCGCAATGACGGCGAACGAGGGGGCTTGGGGGAGATAGTAAATGACCTTGCCGGTAACCGCCTTCGTCGCCGCCGTGTGCGCGCTGTTACTGCTGTTCACCGCGATACTGACGGTGCGCCAGCGGCTGCGGCTCAAAGCCGCTTTCGGCGATCATGGCGACGCCAAGCTGATCGCGGCGAGCCGCAGCCACGGCAATTTGGCCGAACATGCGCCGATCGTCGTCATCCTGCTCGGGCTGTTGGAAACCGCGCGCGCCAATCATATGGCGTTGATGGTGATCGGCGCGCTGTTCCTGATCGGCCGCGTCGCGCATATCGCCGGGCTGCACGCCGTGATTGAACCCGGCAAGCCGCCCGTGCCGCGTCAGATCGGCGTCATCGCGACGTGGATCACGCTGCTGGTGCTGGGCGGGTGGACGCTGTGGATGCTGGCGGCGGTGAATCTCTAATTGAGCTGAAGGGCGGCTTTGGGGTGGAAAGCGGACATTCCCCACCCTCGTCATTCCCGCGAAAGCGGGAACCCAGGGTGGGATCAGCCGACGCACGCCCTTGGGTTCCCGCTTTCGCGGGAATGACGAAGTAAAAAACAGCGAACGTCCGCTACTGATCGCTAGCGGTCATACCGTTATGCGGCGCGGAACGACCAGTCCTCAATCCTCCACCAACGCCACCGCGCGGATCCATCCGGCGCTCGCGCGCTCGATCTTCACCGGAAAGCAGCTGAAGCTGAAGCCCGTCGCCGGAACCCCACCCAGGTTGGTCAATTTTTCAATCTGGTAATAGGGGCGAATGCGCCCCGCCTTATGGCCTTCCCAGATAATCGACGGATCGCGCGTTTCGGCCCAGCGCCGCGCCGTGTGGCTGAACGGCGCGTCCCAACTCCACGCATCGGTGCCAACCACCTGGACGCCGCGTTCGGTCAGATACAGCGTCGCCTCGGCGCCCATGCCGCAACCCTGATCGGTAAAATTGTCGGTGCCATATACCGCGCCCGACTGGATCAGCACGATGTCGAGCGGTTGCAGGTCGTGCCCGATCCGCGCCAGTTCGGCTTCTACCTCGGCGCCGCTGACGACATGGCCGTGCGGGCGATCGGAAAAGTCGAGTTTGACGCCGGGCCGATAGAACAGGTCGAGCGGCGCTTCGTCGATCGACGGGGCAGGGGACGCGCCGTTGTCGGTCGTCGAATGATAATGCCATGGCGCGTCCATATGGGTGCCGTTGTGGGTGCTGAGCGTCAGGCTTTCGACCGCCCAGCCTTCGCCATCGGGCAAATCCTCTTTGGTCAGACCGGGGAAAAACATCGCGATCTGCTCCCACGTATTCTCGTGGGTCATATAGGTGATGTTCGGGCGCATCACCGGCGGGTCGGACACGACGTCGTTGGTGATCGGGATCGACAGGTCGATGAATTTGGTCATATCGCAATGCTGCGCGCACACGCCTGCTTGTGCAAGACGGAACAGCGGTTATGACGGACGCCAGAAAAACACGTAATTTTGGGGGACCGACAAGGCATGAGCGACGCTGCCGTTTACGAACCGACCCAGAAAGAAATCCGCATGGTCATCGCCGCCTCGTCGGCGGGGACCGTGTTCGAATGGTATGATTTCTTCATCTACGGCACGTTGGCCGCGATCATCGGCAAGGCCTTTTTCCCTAGCGACAATGCGACGCTGGAAACATTGCTGGTGTGGGCAGGATTCGCCGTCGGCTTCGGCTTCCGCCCCCTCGGTGCGGTCCTATTCGGTTTCCTCGGCGACCGGTTAGGGCGCAAATATACCTTCCTTGTTACCGTCACCTTGATGGGAATTGCGACCGCGGGCGTTGGCATGATCCCGTCGGCGGCGACGATCGGCATTGCGGCGCCGATCATCGTCATACTGCTGCGAATTTTGCAAGGTCTGGCGCTCGGCGGCGAATATGGCGGTGCGGCGGTCTATGTCGCCGAACATTCGCCGCCCGGAAAGCGCGGATTTTACACCAGTTTCATTCAGGCGAGCGTCGTCGGCGGCTTTGTGCTCAGCCTGATCGTGGTGCTGGGGTGCAAGGCGTTGATGCCCGACGCGGTCTGGCAAAGCTGGGGGTGGCGGGTGCCGTTCCTGCTGTCGCTGATCCTGCTCGCCATCTCGCTGTGGATGCGGCTGAAGCTGTCCGAAAGCCCGGTGTTCAAGGCGATGAAGGAGCAGGGCGAACTGGCGAAGAATCCGCTGAAGGAAAGTTTCACCTATCCCGGCAATCCGCGCCGCATCTTCATCGCGCTGTTCGGCATCGCCGCCGGCCTGACTGTCATCTGGTACACCGCGATGTTCTCGGGCCTCGCCTTCCTGAAAGGTCCGATGAAGGTCGAGGATACCGCCGCCGAAATCATCGTCGGCGTGGCCGCCGCGGTCGGCATGGGCTTTTTCATCTGGGCCGGACATCTGTCCGATCGGGTCGGGCGCAAGAAGCCGATCGTCTGGGGCTATGCGGCGACGCTGGTGCTGCTGTTCCCGCTGTTCTGGTGGATGGGCAGCGTCGGCAATCCGGCGCTGACCGCCGCGGCGGAGCGGACGCCGGTGACCGTCACCGGATCGCAGTGCAGTTTCGACCCCTTTGCCCAGAAACAGGAAACCGCGTGCGGCAAGACGCTGGGCGAACTCACCAAGCTGGGCGTGCCATACACCGTCGTTCAGACCAACAGCGGCTTCGACAGCGTGAAAATCCGCATCGGCGATCGCGAGGTGGCGAGCGACGATCCGGCGCTGCTGCAACCCGCGCTTGAGGCGAGCGGCTATGATTTTGTCAAACAGGTGCCGGGCTGGGGCAGCATTGCCATCATCTTCCTTGCGCTGCTGGGGCTCAGCGCGCTGTCGGGCTTTACCTATGGCCCGGTCGCGGCGCTGCTGTCGGAAATGTTTCCGCCGCATGTCCGCTATTCATCGCTGTCGATTCCCTATCATATCGGGACCGGCTATTTCGGCGGTTTCCTGCCGCTGATCGCCAGCTTCATCATCGCCAAGACCGGCGATGCCTATGCCGGGCTGTGGTACACATGGGGCGTGGTGCTGGTGGCGTTTCTGGTCACCGCCTTCATGCTGAAGGATCCGGTCGAGGGGCAGTGGGACAAGCAGCCGTCAGCGGCGCCGCCGGCGGCCTGATCCAGCCCATTGGCGGCGACTGCGAACCCGTATAGGGGCACAGCCATGATTGCCGTGCCGTCACCGCTTCGCCTGCATCTCGACCGCGACGCGCTGGTCGCCAACTGGCGCTGGCTGGCGGCACAGGGCGGTGCGGCGGCGTGCGGCGCGGCGCTCAAGGCCGACGGCTATGGTCTGGGCGCACGCGAGGTGATGCGCCATCTGGCCGCCGCGGGCTGCCGCGATTTTTTTGTTGCCACCTGGGCCGAAGCCGCCGCGCTGATGCCTTTGCCCGTAGGGGTGTCGCTGTCGGTCCTGCACGGGGTGGGTGCGGGCGATATGGTCGCCGCACGGCTGCTTCCGGTGCGTCCGGTACTGAACAGCGTCGAACAGGTGCGACGCTGGCGCGATGCAGGCGAGGGGCGACCGTGCGACGTCATGATCGACACGGGCATGAACCGGCTCGGCTTGCGGATCGACGAGGCGCTCAGCGGTGCGCTCGATGGCCTCGCTGTCGAGACATTGCTCAGTCACTTGGCCTCGGCTGACGAGGACAGCGATCAGAACGCGCGGCAACTTGCGTCCTTTCGGACGGTGCGCGACCGGATTCCGGCGCGGCGTTATAGCCTGGCGAACAGCGCGGGCATCTGTTTGGGTACCGACTATGGTTTTGACCTGACGCGGCCTGGGATCGCGCTTTATGGCGGCACGCCGCGCGGCGAGGCGGCAGGGCATATCCGGCAGGTCGTCTTTCCCGGCGCGCGGGTGCTGCAAGTGCGGACGGTGCCGACGGGCGAGACGGTCGGTTATGGCGCGACCTGGACCGCGCGGCGCGACAGTCGGATCGCGGTGGTCAATATGGGCTATGCCGACGGCTATCTGCGTTGTCATGCCGGAAACGGCGGCGCAACATGGCAGGGACAGGCACTGCCGCTCGTCGGACGGGTATCGATGGACCTGATCGCGTTCGACGTCAGCGACGCGGCCGGGGTGGGTGAAGGCGAGTGGCTGCGTCTCGATTATGACCTGCCGGGCATCGCCGCGCGCTGCGGCCTGTCGCAATATGAATTGCTCACCGGGCTTGGTCCCCGGTTCGACCGTCGATGGACGTGCGACACGAACGACTGATATTTTGCGGCGCGGAAATGAAAAAGGGCCCCGGTCTCCCGGGGCCCTTTCTTTTGGTCGTTCTCGTTCCGATCAGAACTTGAAGTTCGTGTTAATGAACCACTGACGGCCGGTGTAGTCATAGCCCGAGTAAAGCGGAGCGTTGCCGATCGTCGTGTAATACACGGTGATCTTCGGCGGCTGCTTGTCGAACAGGTTACGCACGCCGAGGGTCATTTCGAAGTTGTCGGCAATATCGAACTGCACCGATGCGCTGTGCAGGAAATAATCCGGCACTTCGATCTGGTAGAATTCGTTGAGCTGATCAACCGCGGCCTGGTTCACGACACCCGTGGTGCGGCTCGTCTGGTTGTACTCAGCGGTGCCGCTGCTGCTGTCGAACCACGACACGCCGTAACGGAAAGTCGTCGCGCCGGTGCGATAGGTCGCATCGAAGTTGCCGACCCAATCCGGGACGTTGGTGGTGCCGTTGGCGTCCAACAGGATTTCTTCGGGGAAAGTGCGGTCCGACTGTTCGGTGTATTTCGTCACGTTCGCGTTGAACGTGAACCGACCACCGAACAGATCCGTCGCGAACCGGCCCGAGAATTCATAACCCTTCACGATGTCTTCCGACAGGTTCACGAACCCGCTGGTCACCGAAAGGATGTTGTTGGCGTCACGCGTAACGAAGCGGCAGAAGCCCTCGTTGGCGTTGAAATCGACGTCATTGTAGCAACGGTTGAGGATCGTCGTGCCGCTCAGAGCCGACACGCCGTTCGACACCTTGATGTCGAAATAGTCGAGCGCCAGCGCCAGCGTCGTCGTGCTGGAGATCCGAGGCTGGACAACAGCACCGACCGACCAGTTGCGCGACGTTTCCGCCGACAGCCCGGTTTCCGCACCACCGCGGGTGAACGACGTGATGCCGTTGTTCTGCTGGAACGTCGCGACGTTGAGGCCGATGGTGGCGCAGTTGGCCGCCCGCTGTTGCTGCGCCGGGGTGTAGGCACCCGGGTTCGGCTGGCCGTTGGCCCGCGGGAAGTTGTCAGCATCGCAAGGATCGTTACCCGCGGCGATGAAGCCGCTGGTCGCACCCAGGAACTGTTCCGACAGCGCCGGAGCGCGGTAGGACGTGCCATAGCTGCCACGGATACCGAAACCGCGGAAGAACTCCCATTCGCCAGCAACCTTGTAGGTGATGTCGCTGCCATAGGACGCATAGTCGGTGTAGCGGATCGATGCGTTCAGGTTGACGTTGTGGAAGAACGGACGGTCGGCAAGGATCGGGACGAAGATTTCGCCGAACACTTCCTTGACGTTGTCCGAACCGCGCGTCGGCGTGCCGGCGGTGAGGCCGAGCAGATTGCCGCGGATCGCGTTGTCATCGGGCGTATCGTCGATACGCTGCTTGCGATATTCCGCACCCAGTGCCAGCTGCACGTCGCCGCCGGGCAGGGAGAAGATCGGACCGTCGATGTTGAAGATTGCGGTCGATTCGCGGAACTTGGTGGTGCCGATCGTGTTTACCAGGATGTAATCGCGGAACGCTTGCGGCAGCTGACCACCGATCGTGGCGGCATTCAGCGGCGGAGCGGCGACGCAGCTCGGGTTCGATGCCTGGCTGCGGCACTGGATCGTGCCGTTCGGCAATTGCACCACGTCGGTTGCGAAAGCGAGGCGGTCGATCAGGAACGAATCCTGCTCGTATGTGCCGTCGGTCCACGACTTGCCGACATAGGCGTCATAGCGCCATCCGGGCAGGAAGAAGTCACCGCGCAGACCGCCGCCGGCGCGAACATAATCGACCTTCTGCGACGAATCGGTCAGGCCGAAACCGATGAAGGCGCGAGCCGCAATGTTCTGGCCGCTCGACGTGTTGGTCGGGTTGGCGAACACGCCGCTGCGGAATTCGATCGGAACCAGCGGGCTGTTCTGCAAATAATCGAGCGAGAGCTGGCGATAGAGCAGCGAAGACGATTTGCGGCGGGTCGCGAGCAGTTCGCCATAGACCTGCGCATTGCCCAAACCACCCACATCATAGGTGCCCGACAGGAACCCGGTGTAGGTTTCGACCGGGGTAATCAGCTCTTCTTCCTGGCTCGCCGGATCGAACGAGTCACGGTCGTAGGTGCCGACGCCCAGATAGCCAGGGGTGCCGCCGCCAGCGCCAGCGGAAGGCACGAAGCGGTTGAAGATGCCTGGCGCACCGCTGGTGCGGCCGATCCCCGAGCGGTTCGGCAGGCCGAGCGTGTTAATGGTCACGCCGCCGTTATCGATCGTAAAGCAGTTGCGCGGGTCGCCGAGCGGGAACGGATCGTCCGAACCAAAGGGCGATCCGGCATCGAGCTTGAAACCGGGGATCGGGCAGCTGGTGAAATCGACGTCATTCAGACGCAGGGCATCGCGCTTGCGATACTCGAGCGAGCCGATGATGTTCAGGCGATCGGTGCCGAAACCAAAGGTCGCGGCAACGCGGCGATCGACGCCGGCGCCGACTTCGGGAACGTTGACCTGCGCATCGATGGTCAGGCCGCGCACCTTGGCGTCGGTAATGATGTTGACCACGCCGGCGACGGCGTCCGAACCATAGACCGACGACGCACCCGCCTTCAGGACTTCGATACGGTCGATGATCGCGGTCGGCAGCACGTTAAGATCGGCGGCAAGCACGTTGCCGCGCGTACCAGCCGGTGCCAGGCGGCGACCGTTGAGCATGATGAGCGTGCGGGCCGGACCCAGGTTGCGCAGGCCGAGCGTGTTGGCGCCGGTGCCGCCTGCGGTGACGAAGCCACCATAGAAGTTGTTGATCTGCCCGGCACCAGCGGTGACTTCCGAGCTCTGCAGCGCGTCAGCCGCGCTGTTGAAACCACCCTGGGTGATTTCTTCCGAGGTCACGACGGTGATCGGTTCGACGGTCGAAAACTCGTCGCGGCGAATGCGCGAGCCGGTAACGACGATGTCCGAACCCTGCGCGGTCGTCTGATCGGTATCACAGACGCCATCAGCGTTGGCGTCGACGCAGTCGGTGGAATTGGCAGGCGTTTCCTGAGCAAAAACTGGCTGCGAAACGGAAATAGCCACTGCAAACGCAGCGGCACCTATAAGCAGGTGCGACTTAATCATTCTATACTCCCCGGTTGCCCGTCCCACAGAGTAGGAGGACGGCTTGGCCACAAGAAAGCGTGAAAGTGACGTCCGCACAAGAGTTTGATGGCATAAATCTTACACCGGTACGCATCGCGTCGGCCGCTGTGCCATTTTTGCAACAAACTACGGGCCGCGGAATGTGGGCGCTGATCGGTGTATCTGGGCGGCAGGTGAAACGAACTGATTGCAGCAATGCGTCCCAGCCTTCGTTTATGTCGGTCGATCGGTTTCATGAGAAACGATCTTGCTTAACTCGGCGAGAACCCACTCGATGAGACGGAAAGGGTCATCAGCACAGCAAGCCCCGGCGCGGTGCACTCGTTTCACCGCAAAAAGCGCCAAACCGCCGAATCGGCGCGGAAGATCGACGCCATGTTGCGATGCATCATAAATTGATGCTATTGACCTTAGGGATAGGTCCGTCCGGCACGATCAGTCGATTGCGTGGCGGGCGATGGGAGCAAAACAGGCATGGCAAAGTCCAAGACGACGGCGGACGACGGCGTCGTCACGATCAAGAAATACGCCAACCGGCGGCTCTATGATACCGAACGCAGCTGCTACATCACGCTCGAAGATTTGGGTGCGATGGTTCGCGATGGCCGCGAATTCCGGGTTGTCGATGCCAAGAGCGGCGACGATATCACGCATAATGTGCTGACGCAGATAATAATGGACGAGGAAACGCGCGGCGAAACGTTGCTGCCGGTCAATTTCCTGCGCCACCTGATCGGCATGTATGGTGACAAGATGCAGTCGATGGTTCCGCAATATCTGGAAGCGTCGATGACCGCGTTCCGCAAGAACCAGCAGGATGTCCGTGCCGCATTCGACGGCGTGCTCGGGTCGAACCCGCTCGCCGAACTGACCCGCCGCAATATGGAGATGTTCCAACAGGCCGCGGGTGCCTTCATTCCAGGCGCCGGAGCCAGCAAGGCAAAAGACGCCGAGATTGCCGCGCTCAAGGCCGAAGTGGCCGCGCTCAAGGCGGAGCTCGCCAACAAGTAACACCAGGCGGCTCCCCGCCTGCACGACAGATATGACGGATATTTCATGGTCAAACATGCGCTTAGCGTAACCCGGCAGGCCGATTTCGCGGCTTGGTATCAGGATGTCATTGCCGAAGCCGACCTCGCCGAAGAGTCCGGAGTTCGCGGCTGCATGGTGATCAAGCCGTGGGGCTATGGCATCTGGGAACGCATCCAGACGGTCATGGACGCCGCGATCAAGGATGCCGGGGTCCAGAATTGCTATTTCCCGCTGTTCATCCCCTTGAGCTTCTTTGAGAAGGAAGCCGATCATGTCGATGGTTTTGCAAAGGAAATGGCGGTCGTCACTCACCACCGCCTGATCGGCGACGGCAAGGGCAAGCTGATCCCCGATCCCGAGGCGAAGCTGGAGGAACCGCTGATCGTCCGCCCGACGTCGGAGACGGTGATCGGCGCCGCGATGAGCCGCTGGGTGCAAAGCTGGCGCGATCTGCCGCTGAAGGTCAATCAATGGGCCAATGTCGTGCGCTGGGAAATGCGGACCCGCATGTTCCTGCGCACCAGCGAATTTCTGTGGCAGGAAGGCCATACCGCGCATGCCGACAAGGATGACGCGATGGCCGAAACGCTGCGCGCGCTCGAAATGTACCGCGCCTTCGCCGAAGATGTGCTGGCGATGCCCGTTGTCGCGGGCGAAAAGCCCGAGAACGAGCGTTTTCCCGGCGCGGTCGCAACCTATTCGATCGAAGCGATGATGCAGGATGGCAAGGCGTTGCAGGCCGGGACGTCGCATTACCTCGGCACCGGCTTCGCCGAGGCCGCGGGCATCCGCTACCAGGACAAGGACGGCGGCCACAGCCTGTGCCACACGACCAGCTGGGGCGTGTCGACGCGAATGATCGGTGGCGTCATCATGACGCATGGCGACGACGACGGCCTGCGCTGCCCGCCGCGCATCGCGCCGCACCAGATCGTCATCGTGCCGATGCTGCGCGACAATGACGAGGACGCCGCGATCCTCGATTATTGCCGCGGCATCGAAACCGAATTGAAGGCGCTCGATGCGTTTCGCGAACCCGTGCGGGTGCTGCTCGACGCGGGTGCCAACAAGGCGCAGACCAAGCGCTGGGGCTGGGTCAAGAAGGGCGCGCCGATCATCCTCGAGATCGGTCCGCGCGACATGGCGGGCGGCAACGTCGCGGTGATCCGCCGCGACCGGCTGTACAAGGACGATGGCAAGCTCAATGCGGCGTTCATCGCGAAGGGTGATTTTGTCGCCGAAGCGGTGGCGATGCTGGAGGACATCCAGGCGAGCCTGCACGCCGAGGCCAAACAGCGTCTCGACGCCAATATCCGCCGCGACGTCAGCGATCTCACCGCCCATTTCAAAGGCGACGACAAATTTGTGGGCTGGGTGGAAGTGCAATGGGCGCGTCCGACGGGCGCCGGGCTCGACAAGATCGTCGAGCAACTCAAGGCGCTCAAGCTGACGATGCGCAACACCCCCCTCGACGCCGCACCCGCCGACGGCAATTGCTTCTTCACCGGCGAGCCCGCCGTCGAACGCGTGCTCATCGGGCGGACTTATTAATTGGCCAAACGGCAACAGCCCGCTGGCCTGCCCAGCCGCGAGCAGATCCTGCGCCTTATCGAAGAGAGCCAGGAGGCGGTCGGTAAGCGCGAGATTGCCAAGCATTTTGCGCTGCACGGCAATGAGAAAATCGCGCTGAAGGCTTTGCTCAAGGACATGACCGACGAAGGGCTCGTCGATCTGGCGTCGGGGCGGGCATTCCACAAGCATGGCGGCCTGCCGCGGGTCACGGTGCTGCGCGTGATGTCGATCGACGGCAGCACGGTCTGGGCGGTTCCCGAGCATTGGGAAGCCGCCGGCCCCGCGCCGCGCCTGCGGGTGGTGGAACAGGGCCGCAAAGGCGCGCTGGGAGTCGGCGATCGCATATTGGCGCGCACCGAGGAGCGCGGCAGCGGCCATGTTGCCCATCCGATGAAGCGGTTGCAAGCGGGCGGCGAGACGGTGATCGGCGTGCTGGTCGAGGACATGGGTCCGGGCGGCAAACCGATCCTGTGGCTGCGCCCGGCCGACAAGCGCGCGCGCTACGATTTTGCGGTGGCCGACAAGGGCGACGCCCATATCGGCGACCTGGTGCGCGCCGAACTGACCGGACGCGGCCCGGCGATCAAGGCGAAGGTCGTCGAGCGGCTTGGCGATCCGTTCGCGCCGCGCGCGCTCAGCATGATCGCGATCGCGCGCCACGAAATCCCGCATGTCTTCGGCGCCGAGACGCTCGCCGAGGCCGAGATTGCGGCCAAGCTGCCACTGACTCCCGACGGCCGCGAGGATTTGCGCGACCTGCCGATCGTCGCGATCGACCCGATCGATGCACGCGACCATGACGATGCCGTGTGGGCTGAGCCCGACACCGACGGGCCGAACAAAGGCGGATTCCGCGCCATCGTCGCGATCGCCGACGTCAGTTTTTACGTGCGTCCCGACGGCGCGCTCGACCGTGAGGCGAGGCGGCGCGGCAATAGCGTCTATTTTCCCGACCAGGTCGTGCCGATGCTGCCCGAAACGCTGTCGGCGGGCGTCTGCTCGCTGAAAGCCGGGCAGGACCGGGCGGCGATGGCGTGCCACCTTGTTATCGACAAGCATGGCAAAGTGACGTCATGGCGGTTCACGCGGGCGCTGGTGCGGCTGCGTGCGAACATCGCCTATGAACATGCCCAGGTGGCTTATGATGCTGACGACGCGCGCGATGGCTGGGACGCCGACGTGCTCCCCGGGCTCAAGTATCTGTGGGCTTGCTGGAAACTCCTTGCCGCCGCGCGCGCCGCCCGCGCGCCGCTCGACCTCGACCTGCCCGAACGGCAGGTGATCCTCGACGAGCAGGGCGGGATCGCCGAAATCCGTGTCCGCGACCGGCTCGATTCGATGCGGCTGATCGAGGATTATATGATCGCAGCGAACGTCGCGGCGGCGAAGGCCTTGGAGGCGAAGAAGTCGCCGGTGATGTACCGCATCCACGAGCCGCCGAGCCGCGAAAAGCTGGTCAGCCTGAAGGATTATCTCGAAACCTTCGAACAGAGCTTCGCGCTTGGGCAGGTCATCACCCCCGCAGTGTTCAACCGGCTGATCGACGGCTTTTCCGAAGACGACCGGTTGCCCGAGATCATGCAGGCGATTTTGCGCAGCCAGACACAGGCCTATTATGGCCCGGCCAATGCCGGGCATTTTGGCCTCGCGCTCGGCAGCTACGCGCATTTCACCTCGCCGATCCGCCGCTACGCCGACCTGATCGTCCACCGCGCGCTGGTGGACGGCTACAAGCTCGAAGTCCCCGGCAAGCCCAAGGGGCTGCCCGAACGCACCGGGTTGGGCGAAGCCGACGCCAAGGGGCTGTCGCGGATCGGCGAGGCGATCAGCGCGCTCGAACGCCGCGCGATGGAGGCCGAGCGCGAGACGGTCGATCGTTATGTTGCGGCCTATCTGTCTGCCAAAAAGGGCGAGATTGTTCAGGCGCGGATCACCGGGGTGCAGCCCTTCGGATTTTTTGCCACCGTCGACGGGCTCGGCGGTGACGGGCTGGTCCCGGTGTCGACGCTGGGCAGCGAGCGGTTCTTTTATGACGAGGCGGCGCGCAGCCTGGATAGCGAGCATGGCCGTGTCAGTTTCACCACCGGCCAGCGGCTCGACCTGCGGTTGATCGACGCCAATCCGGTCAGCGGCGCGTTGCGCTTTGAACTGCCCGATGCGCCCGAGGGCGGCTATCGTAACCGCCCGCCGCGGCGCGACGGGATGAAGGACAAGGCGGGCAAACACATAGTCGGCAAGCGCGGCCGACCGGCGAATATCAAGCACAAGGGGCGACGGCGCTGACCCACCTTCGTCATTGCGAGGAGCGGAGCGACGCGGCAATCTAGGGGCGGTTCAAGGGCCGCCCTGGATTGCTTCGCTGCGCTCGCAATGACGAATTTTTGAGAGCGAGCTCAGCTCAGCGCATCGAGGCGGGCGAGGTCGATTGCGCCCGGCACCAGCATCACCGGACACGGCAGCGTTCCCGCATCCGGTCCGGTGAAATGCGCGACCAGCGGCCCGGGCGCGCCCGATGCTGCGGTCGCGAGCACCAGGGCGGCAATCTCGTTGTCGGCGCCGATCACCTCGCGCACGACTTCGGCAGGCTTGCCCGCCTTGATAAGCACCTGCGGCGTCACCCCCGCTTCCTGCACCACCGCTTCGGCGGCGGCCGCGACCAGTTCTTCGGCATGTTCGCGCGCTTCGGCCTCGATCGTCGCCTGCACCCCGCCGAACGCGACAAAATCCTGCGGCGGGATGATTGCCAGCACAATGACGCCGCCGCCGGTCCGCCCGGCACGCCGCGCCGCAAAGCGCAGCGCCAGGCTGGCCTCGGGACTGTCATCGATCACCACCAGATATGTCCGCATCGCCCCGACCCCTCGTTTTTTTGCTTGGGGCAAAGAGTGCGTCACATTCGTATGAAAGGCAAGGTTGCCCCGCTAGACCTTGACCGACGCAAGGCTTAAGGCGAGGAACAAGCCGTAGCGGCAGGCGCAGCCTGCAAGACTGACGCCCAACGTTTAAGGGGACACGCCTTACCATGCCGATCGAACTCAAGATGCCCGCTCTCTCGCCGACGATGGAGGAAGGCACGCTCGCCAAATGGCTGGTCAAGGAAGGCGACAGCGTCAAATCGGGCGACCTGCTGGCCGAGATCGAGACCGATAAGGCGACGATGGAATTCGAAGCGATCGACGAGGGTGTGGTCAGCCAGATTCTGGTCGCCGAGGGCACCGATGGGGTGAAGGTTGGCACGGTGATCGCGGTGATCTCGGGCGAGGGTGAGGATCCGGGGAGCGCGAAGGCTGCTCCGGCGGCGTCTGCGACTGCACCGGAAGAGAAGGCCGAAGCCCCTGCGCCAGCCAAAGACGTCGCCCCAGCGGAAGCTGGGACCGCTCCCGTCAGTGCGCCTACGCCAGCGGTCCCAGCTTCCGCTGGGACGACGAACGCAGGCGACCGCATCAAGGCCAGCCCGCTCGCCAAGCGTCTCGCCGCCGAACGCGGCATCGACCTGTCGACGATCACCGGCACCGGCCCTGGCGGCCGCATCGTCAAGGATGACCTCGATGGCGTCCCGGCAGGTGCCGCGGCACCCGCTGCCGCAGCCGGCGGAGCCGCTCCTGCCGCCGCAGCGCCTGCCGCAACCCCGGCTACCGCCGCCGCAGGTCCAATCCCCGATTTCGGTATCCCGCACGAAGACACCAAACTCAGCGGCATGCGTAAGACGATTGCGCGCCGCCTGACCCAGTCGATGCAGGAAGCGCCGCACATCTATCTCACCGTCGATATCCGCCTAGACGCGCTGCTCAAGCTGCGCGGCGAACTCAACGCCAGCCTCGAAAGCCGCGGGGTCAAGCTCAGCGTCAATGACATGCTGATCAAGGCGCTCGCGGTCGCGCTCGAACGCGTCCCTGCCTGCAACGTCAGCTTCGGCGGCGATGTGATGCGCCAGTACAGCCGCGCCGACATCTCGGTCGCGGTCAGCATCCCCGGCGGCCTGATCACTCCGATCATCACCGACGCCGGCGGCAAGTCGATGTCGAAAATCTCTACCGAAATGGCCGAGCTTGCCGCGAAAGCCAAGGAAGGCAAGCTCCAGCCCAGCGAATATCAGGGCGGCACCGCCAGCATCTCGAACATGGGCATGATGGGGATCAAGCAGTTCACCGCGGTGATCAATCCGCCGCAGGCGATGATCATGGCGATCGGCGCGGGCGAGAAACGACCGTACATCGTCGACGACGCGCTGGCCATCGCAACCGTCATGTCAGCCACCGGCAGCTTCGACCACCGCGCAATCGACGGCGCCGATGGCGCGCTGCTGATGAAGACCTTCAAGGAACTGGTGGAGAACCCGCTGGGGCTGGTGGCGTGATCGACGTTGAAGTAAAAGATGCGAATGATGCAATAATCTATCTGTCCCACAGCGCTCGTTGGTCGTTTTTCGGTTCTTGGATTTCAATTAACTCGCCTCATGGAAATGGGAATGGCCCGTTCTTTACAGTTTACCTTCCCTTATCTCTTCGTGCTCTTCCACGTCGCGGTACGACCAACTCTTATATTGGAGAAGGTAAGTTAGGACATGTGAGCATGTGGGGCGGAGCCGCAGCTAGAGATGGCGGCGGCCACCACGATTTGGACAAAGTTATCGCGGCGAGCCAAGTGCAATCGATGGAGTTAAATCTCACGCTGGATGTCGTTCTGGGCGAACCACATTTAGATTCCTTTCAAGGCGGGCGCCCTTGGCTCATCCCAGGAACGAAATACACGATCAATGTCACCGTTCCGCTTGATGACTACGCCGATTTTTCTGACACACGAAAAACAAGCGAAGGCTGGCGCAACCTTTCTAAGCGCCTGAAAGAAGATTTCAATTTTGACCTAGCTCCTTGGGAAAGCATTGACTGATGCCTGAAAACTACGACCTCATCGTCCTCGGTTCCGGCCCCGGCGGCTATGTCGCGGCGATCCGCGCGGCGCAGCTTGGGCTGAAAACCGCGATCGTCGAGCGCGAGAATCTGGGCGGCATCTGCCTCAACTGGGGCTGTATCCCGACCAAGGCGCTGCTGCGGTCGGCCGAAATCTATCATTATATGCAGCATGCGGGCGATTATGGCCTGATTGCGCAGCAGATTAGCGCTGACATCGATGCGGTCGTGAAGCGCAGCCGCGGCGTCGCAAAACAGCTGAGCCAGGGCGTCGCCTTCCTGATGAAGAAGCACAAGATCACCGTCCATATGGGCGAGGGCAAGCTGACGGCGCCGGGCAAGCTGGAAGTAAAGGGCGAGAAGGGCACCGAAACCCTGACCGCCAAGAATATCATCGTCGCCACCGGCGCCCGCGCCCGCGACCTGCCGTTCGCGCCCGCCGACGGCAAGCGCATCTGGACCTATCGCCACGCGCTCGCCCCGCCCGAAATGCCGAAGAAATTGCTCGTCATTGGATCGGGCGCGATCGGGATCGAATTTGCGAGCTTTTACAGCGACATGGGCTGCGACGTGACCGTCGTTGAAATGCTCGATCGCCTCGTCCCCGTCGAGGATGCCGACGTGTCTGCCTTCCTCGAAAAACAGCTCAAGAAGCAGGGCATGACGATCTTCACCGGCGCCGGGGTCGAGGAACTCAAAGCCACCGCGAACGGCGTCACCGCGAAGATCAAGACCAAGGACGGCAAGACCGAATCGGCCGAATTCAGCCACGCAATCGTCGCGATCGGCATCGTCCCGAACACCGAGAATATCGGGCTTGAGGCGCTTGGTGTGAAGACCACCAAAGGCCATATCGACACCGACGCGATGTGCCGCACCAATGTCTCCGGCATCTGGGCGATCGGCGACGTCACCGCGCCGCCGTGGCTCGCGCACAAGGCGATGCACGAATCGGTGATTTCGGTCGAAGCGATTGCGGGCAATCACCCACACGCGATGGACCCGCGCAACATCCCCGGCTGCACCTATTGCCGCCCACAGATCGCCAGCGTCGGCCTGACCGAAGCGAAGGCCACGGAACTCGGCTACGAGGTCAAGGCCGGCACCTTCCCCTTCATCGGCAACGGCAAGGCCATCGCGCTCGGCGAATCCGAAGGCTTCACCAAGACCGTGTTCGATGCCAAGACCGGCGAGCTGCTCGGCGCGCATATGATCGGCGCCGAAGTCACCGAACTGATCCAGGGCTATACGATCGGCAAGACCGCCGAGCTGGTCGAGGATGATTTCATCGGCACCGTCTTCCCGCACCCGACATTGAGCGAAACGATGCACGAGGGCGTGCTGGCGGCATTCGGGCGGCCGCTGCATATCTAAACGGGCGACGAGGGCGGGCAGTTGAACCCTTCGATCCTGTATTTTTCGCGGACGGGCAGCGCGTTCAAGGCGCTGTTCTTCCTCGGCTTTGCAGTGACCGCCTTTCTTTTCGCAAGCCTGCGCTATCAGGAGAACAATGCGCCGACGCAGGTCGTTCGCGCGCCCGGTGGCCTCGAACTGCCGACGCGGCCGCCGGATCGGGGGCCGCTGGCGCCGTTCGAGATACCCTTGCTGATCGGCGCGGGGTGCGTCGCCCTCTTCTATGTCGGCCGACATGGCGCGCGCGTTGCAACGCGGCAAGTCGCGGCGAAGATCGAGAACGGCAATCTGCATTTCCACCCAAGCTACAGTCCAGTACCGGCCATCCTGCCGGTCGAAAACGTGTTGGAGGCGCTGTTCGATCGTGCCGACCGTTTGCCGGGCGAAGGGCCGCGGTCTGCCAGACTCGCCGCGCGGTTACGCTACGGCCTGCATCTCAGCTACCGCAGCGGGAGCACGATCGGCGAAATCCGGCTGATCGATAACGACATCGACGGCGGCACGGAACAATTGCGCCGGTTCGCTGCACAGGTCGAAGTCTGGCGAAAATCGCAGGTGCGGACTGGCGACCGCTGATTGCGTCGCCGCCAGCCTTTCGCCATAGACGGCGGCACAATGAGCATTCATCCCCGCACCCGGCTTTTCCGCCGCACGTTGATCGCGGCCTTGTCGTGCTTCATCCTGGTCAGCGCGCTCGTCGCCGCGGGCCATGCCGATGCGATCGACCGGCATATCGGCGCATCGCTTGCGATGACCGCCGGCGCCTCGTCGCCCGCGCTGATCCTGTTCATGCAGGGCGTCAGCTGGGTCGGCGGCGGCTTGCCGCGCTGGATCATTGTCATTCTGCTCTGCGCGCTCGTCTGGCATTGGTGCGGTCCGCGCTGTGCGGTGGCGCTGGGCGGCGCGTCGCTGCTGTCGAACCTGGCATCAAGCCTGCTCAAGATCGGCTTTGCGCGGCCGCGGCCCGACCTTGCCCCGCATCTCGATCACCAGACCAGCTTTTCATACCCCAGCGGCCACGCGACCAGCGCTGCCGCGGTCTATCTGCTGCTCGCCTGGCTCGCGCCGCCGCGCTGGCGCGGGGCCACGGCGGCGCTGGCGATCGCTATCATCATCCTCAACGGCTTTTCGCGGATGATGCTGGGCGTGCACTGGCTCAGCGACATTATCGGTGGCACGCTGCTCGGTGCGGCCTTCGCGCTGGGCGGCGCGTGGTGGGCGGGAACGCGCAGTGCGCCAGCGGCACCGGCACTAAGAGAATCGTAAACTCTTGGCGTTAAGGTGGCCTTCTGAACAACTGGGGCCATTAGGATGAATATTTCCCTCGGCAAAATATTGGGCGTGATCGGCGCGCTTATCCCGATCATCTACATCGGCTTCATGCTGTATCATTTCGTTGGCGTCGGCGGCGGAACGGCCGAGGGCGTGGCCGGGATCGGCTTGGGGCCCACGGTAATCGGACTGTCGATCGTCGGCCTGCTGTTTGCGCTGCCGCTGATCATCAAGTTGCTGCGCGTGACCACCGGCGTGAACCGCGTCCCCGGCGCCAGTTTCGACGCCAAGCTCAAACCCGGCGAAGTGGTGGTCGAGCCAGCCTTCGACGCCGATGCCGCCTTCGCCAATTATATGCGCAATCGCGACGCCAGCGCGGTGGTCGATGCCCCCAGCGACGGTCCCGATGCCAGCCCGCCGCCGTTTGCACCGCGCCCCAGCTGTTTTGGCCGCAAGGCGGTTTGACAACAGCTTCGCGCTCGACAGGGGCGCGCCAGCGGCTAGGATTGCCGCATGGCGCAAGGCACCCACGATTTCGTCCCCGATCCGCGTAACAATGCGATCCTGATCAACGTCAATGGCACGCTGGTGCCGCGCGCAGAGGCCAGCGTGTCGGTGTTCGACAGCGGCTTCATGCTGGGTGACGGGGTGTGGGAGGGGATTCGCGTCCATCGCGGCCGCATGGCTTTCCTCGACCAGCATCTCGATCGGCTGTGGGAAGGCGCGAAGGCGATCGCGATGGACATCGGGATCGACCGCGCCACGCTGACCCAGCGGCTGTATGACACCATCGACGGCAATGGCATGGACGCCTGTCATATCCGCTTGATGGTCACGCGCGGCATCCGCTCGACCCCGTATCAGGACCCCCGCGTCGTCATTTCGCCCGCGACGATCGTGATCATCGCCGAATATAAGGATCCGCTGCCCGCGACGGTCGAAAAGGGACTGTCGCTGTTCACCGTCCATGTCCGCCGCGGCGACCCGGCGGTGCAGGATCCTAAGCTCAACTCGCACAGCAAATTGAACTGCATCACCGCATGTATCCAGGCGGCGCAGGCGGGCGCCGACGAGGCGCTGATGCTCGACCCGCACGGCTTTGTCGCGACGTGCAACTCGACGCATTTCTTCATCGTCCGCAAGGGCGAGGTGTGGACGTCGAGCGGCGATTATTGCCTTGCCGGGATCACCCGCAGCAATGTCCTCCGCCTCTGCCGCGACAATGGCATCCCGGTATATGAGAAGAACTTCTCGCTGAGCGAGGTCCATAGCGCCGACGAGGCATTTGTGACGGGCACCTTCGCGGGGGTCGTTCCGGCACACACGATCGACGGACGCGTCCTTACCGACGGACGCGGACCGATGGTCGAGCGATTGCAGGGCCTGTACAAAACGTTGGTCGAGCGTGACATTGCGGCGCGCGACCGCCCGTGACCGATTGTATCCGCATCGCGATGTGGTCAGGGCCACGCAATCTGTCGACCGCAATGATGCGCAGTTTCGGCAGCCGCGCCGACACGCATGTCACCGACGAACCTTTTTACGGCGCCTACCTCAAGGAAACCGGCGATCCGCAGCCGATGATGAACGCGGTCATGGCGTCGATGGACTGCAACTGGCACGGCGTGGCGCGCAGCATGACCGGGCCGAACCCGGCGGGCGCGCCGATCTGGTATCAGAAGCATATGGCGCACCATATGGTCGGTCCGATCGCGCACCACGACCTGCCGGGCCTGCGCCACGCGTTCCTGATCCGCGATCCGGCGCGCGTTGTCGCCAGCTATGCCGCCAAGCGCGTCGCGGTGCGGCCCGACCATCTGGGGACCGACAAGCAGGTCGAATTTTTCGACCGCGAGGCGGACCGGCTGGGCCATGCCCCGCCGGTGATCGACAGCGCCGACATCCTGCGCGATCCACCACTCATGCTCGAAAAATTGTGCGCGGCGCTCGGCATAGGGTGGGATCCGGCGATGCTGTCCTGGCAGGCGGGGCTGCACCCGACTGACGGCGTCTGGGGCACGCATTGGTATGATGCGGTGGCATCGAGCACCGGCTTTGGCGCGCCCGACAAACCGCAACCCGACCTGACGCGCGTCGAACAATCCGTCGCCGACGCGTGTCGTCCCGCTTACGACCATCTGGCAAAGCACAAGATTCCGCTATCCTAACAACTCCCGTTTTGCCATCAATCGGACGGGCACCAACAACAGGCGGATCAGATATGCAATCGCGAGTGAAGTTCGGCAGTTTTCTTCGGGGAATCGGTTTGGGCTCGGCGGCGCTGTTTGCTGGCTCGGCGGCAGCACAGGCACCCGCCGGTCAGACCGTCATCACCGCGGCACGCTACGTCGATGTGCTGACCGGCAAGACGGTCGAATATCCCGCGATCTTTGTCGGCGCCGATGGCCGCATCACCAATATCGCCGACGCCCGCGTCATCAGATGGGGCAGCGACGTCAAGCATGTCAATCTGGGCGACAAGACGCTGGTTCCGGGGCTGATCGACATGCACGTCCACCTCGACGGGCCCGCCGACATCGGCGGCTATCGCGGGCTGGAATTCACCGACAGTTTCTGGGGCATGACGGCAGTCAAGAATGCCCGCGACATGCTCGATGCGGGCTTTACGACGGTCCGCAACGTCGGCGCGGGTAACCGCAACGACATCGGGCTGAAGCAGGCGATCGACGCGGGTTACGCCGTCGGCCCGCGCATCGTTCCGGCGGGGCATGCGCTGGGCGCGACGGGCGGGCATTGCGACAGCACTTTCCTGCCGCCGAGCATGGAAAAGGAAAATGCGAAGGAAGAGGGGATTGGCGATAACCCCGAAGAACTGCGTTATCAGGTACGCCGCCAGCGCAAATATGGCGCCGAAGTGATCAAGGTGTGTGCGACCGGCGGGGTGTTCTCGCGCAACACCGAACCCGGTCAGCTGCAAGTTCCGGAGAATGAGCTGCGCGCGATCGCCGACGAGGCGCACCAATGGGGGCTGCGCGTCGCGGCGCACGCGCATGGTGGGGCGGGCATTCGCGCCGCGATTGCTGCGGGGATCGATACGATCGAACATGCCAGCCTGGTCGATGACGAGGGCATCCGCATGGCGGTAGCGCGCAAGCAGCCGGTGTGGTTCGCGATGGACATCTTCAACACCGAATATACGCAAGCCGAGGGCGCGAAGAACGGCGTCCTTGAGGATAATTTGCGCAAGGATCGCGAGATCGCGCAGATCCAGCGCGACAATTTCCGCAAGGCGCACCGCGCCGGGGTGCGGATGGTTTTCGCGTCCGACGCTGGCGTGATGCCGCACGGCCAGGTCGGCGGCCAGTTCCGCGTCATGGTCGAATATGGGATGACCCCGTTGCAGGCCATTCAAGCTGCGACGAAAAACGCTGCCGAGGCGCTGGGGCGCGAAAGGGACGTCGGAGCGATTGCGGTGGGGCGTTATGCGGATTTGGTCGCGGTCGATGGGGATCCGCTGACCGATGTGCGACAGCTGGAAAGCGTCGATGCGGTGGTCAAGGGCGGGGTGCTGGTGAAGGGGGAGTAGGCCAGTAATCGTCGCCGCCGCGAAGGCGGGGGCCGTTGTCGGCCCTGTTCAGCGATGAAGGCGTAGACGTCCAGCGGCCCCCGCCTTCGCGGGGGCGACGGTTGGCTCAATACACCACCAGCTTATCCACGATCGCATCGCGCATTTCGGGCGTAAAGTTCAGCACCGCCTCGGCATAAGTCGCCACGTCGCCATGGTCGCGGCGCACCGTCACAAGCGCGGCGTCAAGGAAGATCGGGTTCACCGACATCAAGGTGCGGATCGCATCATCGTGGATGTCGGCGTTATACCGCGCGCGGATCAAGTCGCCGCCTTGGGCAATGCGCTCTTCGATCTTGCCCGCGCTGTTGGTCAGCAGATAATCGTGCATCAGGTCATCTTCATGCACGCCGAGCAGCCGGTGGACGACCGCGACGGCAAAGCCGGTGCGGTCTTTGCCCGCGACGCAATGGACCAGACTGGGCGCGTCATATTCGGCGAGCGCGGCGAGGTAGAGCCGCAATGTGGCGACGAGAACCGGGCGGTATGGCATCCCGGCGTAGGTATCGATCATCCGCGCCCGCGCAGTTTCATTGTCGATTGCCCCTTGGGCTGCCTGCAGATGCGGGGCGAGGCCCGCCGTATTGCCGTCGGCGAACAGGACCCGCGCCGAAAAGCCTTCGGATCGCTTGCACGGATGGGCGGCGCGCTCGTCGTCGCCGCGCAGATCGATGATCGTCTCGATCCCCAGCTTGTCGATTGCGGCCAGATCGTCGTTGCTCGCATCCTGATGATGCGCCGATCGCCACAGCATCCCGCTGCGCAGTCGCCCGCCGCCCTCGACCGCATAGCCGCCGTAATCGCGGAAATTATGGACGCCCGTCAGGGGCAGGACGCGCTCGGCAATCATGGTCAGTCTCCTGTAAACACCGGGGGACGTTTTTCGACGAAGGCATTGATCGCCTCCCGGTTGTCGGCCGTCTCGTGGACGATCGCCTGATAGGCGGCGCTGAGCTCCAAAATGTCACTCATCCGGCTATGCTGCGCCTCGCGCAGCAGCCTTTTGGTCAGGCGCAGCGCGCGGGGCGGATTGCACACGATCCGTTCGGCAATCGCAACCGCGCGGTCGAGCAGTTCCGCGTCGGGGACGACGTCCGTAACCAGACCATATTCCTTTGCCTGCGCCGCGTCAAAACGGTCACCGGTCAGGAACAGTTCCGCAGCGCGCGGGTAGCCCAGCACTTTCTGGAGCAGCCAGGCGCCGCCATCGCCGGGGACGATGCCGACCTTGATGAAACTGCAGGCGAATTTGGCGCTTTCCGCCGCGATACGGATGTCGCAGGTGCAGGCGAGATCGCAGCCCAGCCCGATCGCATGGCCGTTGACCGCAGCGATCATCGGCACTTCGCAATCCATCAGTGCGCGGATCACCGCCTGCACCCCCTTGCGATAATTGCTGCGCGTCGAATCGGGCTGGTCGAGCACGCCGATGCCGGTGCGGTCCTGCATGCCTTTGAGGTTCCCGCCGGCGCTAAACGCCTTGCCGCTGCCGGTCAGAATGATCGCGCTGACCCCCCGGTCGTCGCCGAGGTTGCGGAGGGTGTCGATGATGTCCTGGCAATCGTCGTGGGTGCCGATCGCGTTCATGCTTTCGGGCTTGATCATCGTCAGGATCGCGATCTTGCCCCGCCGTTCGACACTCAGAAACTCGCCCATGCTGAAAATTCCTTTCCTGTTGGCAAAGGCTATTGCATGGCTGACGGGACATGCAAGGCTTTGCGCTCTATCCCTTCGATCCACCTGGCGATATCGGCGCACTGCGCGCCGAATTGCGGGCATGGCTTGCGGTGAATCAGCCGCAGGGCGACATCGTCGCGCGCGCCAATTGCTGGGCCAGTTTCGATGCCGATTTCAGCCGCGCGCTTGGCGCTGCGGGTTATATCGGGATGACGTTACCCACGCGCTACGGCGGCGGCGATCGTCATCCGCTGGAACGCTATGTCATCATCGAGGAACTGCTGGCGGCGGGGGCGCCGGTGGGGGCACACTGGATCGCCGATCGCCAGACAGGGCCGCTGATCTTACGCTACGGTAGCGAGGAACAGCGCGAACGCTATCTGCCGGGGATCGCCCGGGGCGAGCTTTATGCCTGCATCGGCCTGTCCGAGCCGGGAGCGGGGTCCGACCTGGCAGCGGTGCGGACGACCGCGCGCGAAACCGCCGAGGGCTGGCGGGTGAGCGGCCAGAAAATCTGGACCACCGGCGCGCACTTCTCGCACGTCATGCTCGCGCTGGTTCGCACCGAGGAGGGCAGCGAGCGCAATGCGGGATTGAGCCAGCTGCTGATCGATCTCGACACCCCAGGCATCACGATCCGCCCGATCATCGACATGGCGGGCCACCATGATTTCAACGAGGTGTTTTTCGACGATGTGCTCGTGCCGCACGGCGCGCTGGTCGGGACGCGCGGGCAGGGGTGGCAACAGGTCACCGCCGAACTCGGCCTCGAACGATCGGGGCCGGAACGCTATCTGTCGAGCCATGCGCTTCTGGCCACGCTGATCGATGCCGCGGGCGCCGATCCTGACCCCGCAGTCGCAGTGCTGATCGGCGAGCTGACCGCCGAAATGTGGACGCTGCGGCAATTGTCGATGTCGACGGCGGCCAAGCTGGCGGTAGGCGAGGATCCGATGGTCGAGGCGTCGGTGGTCAAGGAACTCGGCAATGCGTTCGAGCAGGAGATGCCGCGCCGCGTGCAGGCGATCGTCGATTGTCCGTGGGATGATCCGGGCGACCTTGGCCGGTTGCTGCGCGCGCTACTGATCGCGTCACCCAGCTTTTCACTGCGCGGCGGGACGCGCGAGGTGATCCGCGGGATCATCGCGCGCGGATTGGGCCTGCGATGAGCGCGGCGCGCGAGATGCTGTGCGACACCGCCCGCGCGGTGTTTGCCGAGGCGGTGACGGCGGGGATCGCGCCGGTCGAGGAGGCCGGGTTTGCATTGTTGTTGGTGCCGGAGGCCGACGGCGGTTTTGGCGGCGACTGGGGTGACGTCAACGCGGTGTTGCAGATCGCCGGGGTGATCATCCCCGATCTGCCGGTTGCCGCATTGATCGCCAGCGATGCGTTGCAGCCCGCGGCGACCGTCAGCCTGATGGCGGGCGCGATGGGGCAGGCGCTGGTGCTGTCGATCGAGCATGTGAACACGCGCCACCAATTCGGGCGACCGCTCGGCAAATTTCAGGCGGTGCAGCAATCGCTGGCGGTGATGGCGTGCGAAGTGCGCGCGGTCGAGGCGGCGGCAGGGGCATTAGCGGCGCGGCTGGACGCTGTGGGTCTCGACCCGTCGGCGGCGGGTTTCGAAATCGCTGCGGCGAAACTGCGCGCCAACCGCGCGGTCGGGGTCGTCACCGCAATCGCACATCAGGTGCATGGGGCGATCGGTTTTACCCGCGAATATGACCTTAACCGCGTGACCATCGCGCTGATGCGCTGGCGCGGCGAGCAGGGGAATGATGCTTATTGGGCGGCGCGGCTGGGGCGGCAGGTTGCTGGACTTCGCGGACGCGGATTGTGGGAAGCGCTCACGGTGCGGTGATCGAACCGTGCAAACATGGCCGTCGTTGCGAGCGCAGCGAAGCAATCCAGAGCGGTTTACGCAGGCTCTGGATTGCTTCGCTGCGCTCGCAATGACGAGATAGCTTAACGCACCGCGCCGCCGTCGCGCAGCGCCGCGATCTTGCTCGCATCATAGCCAAGACCGGCCAGCACCGCATCGCCATCGGTGCCAACCGCAGGCGCGGCGCGCGGGGTGTCGTTGGACGTCGCTGAATAACGCGGCGCCGGTGCGGGCTGCACCACGCCGCCGACCTCCAAAAACGTCTCGCGCGCCACATTGTGCGGATGCTGCGGCGCTTCCGCCAGCGACAGGATCGGTGCGAAACAGACGTCGGTCATCTCCATGATCGCGCACCATTCGTCGCGCGTCTTGGTCAGGAACAGCGCGGTCAGCTTTTCCTTCAGCGGCCCCCATTGCGACGGGACCATCTGGGCATCGAAATCAGGATCGTCGGTCAGTCCGGTCTTTTCGCGCAGCAATGCATAGAATTGTGGTTCGATCGATCCGATCGAGATGAACTTGCCATCGGCGCAGACATAGCTGTCATAGAAATGCGCGCCGCCGTCGAGCATGTTGACCCCCGCCTCGTCCTTGAGCCGGCCCGCGGCATTAAAACCCCAGGTCATCCCCGCGAGCAACGCCGAGCCGTCGGTCATCGCGCAATCGATCACCTGACCCTCGCCGGTCTTGGCCGCGTGGACAAGTGCGCTCGTCATGCCGAAGGCGAGCATCATGCCGCCGCCGCCGAAATCGCCGACATAATTGACCGGTGGCACCGGCTTTTCGCCCGCGCGACCGATGCCGTGCAGCACCCCAGACAGCGAAATATAATTGATGTCGTGCCCGGCGGCGTGGGCATAGGGGCCGAACTGGCCCCAGCCGGTCATGCGCCCATAAATCAACCGGGGATTATCGGCGAGCAGCACGTCGGGGCCAAGTCCAAGACGTTCCATCACGCCGGGGCGATAGCCCTCGATTATCCCGTCGGCGCTTTTGCACAGGTCGCGCACGACCTCGACCGCATCGGGGCTTTTCATATCGAGCGCGATCGAGGTCCGGTTGCGACTGAGCGGATCCCGCGGGTCCATGAAACCGCCGGGGCGATCGATACGGATCACCTCGGCGCCATGGTCGGCGAGCATCATGCCGCAAAAGGGACCGGGACCGATCCCGGCAAACTCGATGATCCGGATGCCTTGAAGCGGTCCCGTCATGACTTACAGCCGCTCGATGATGATCGCGGGCGCCATGCCACCTGCGGCGCACATCGTCACCAGGCCATAGCGACCGCCCGAGCGTTCGAGTTCGTCGAGCGCGGTGCCGATCAGGATCGAACCCGTCGCGCCGATCGGATGGCCGAGCGCCATCGCGCCGCCATTGATATTCACCTTCTCGCGGTCGAGATCGAGGTCGCGGATGAACTTTTCGGCGACGACGGCAAAGGCTTCGTTGATTTCCCAGACGTCGATGTCGTCCTTGGTCAGCCCGGCCTTTTCGAGCACCTTTTTGGCCGCGGGGACCGGGGCGTTGAGCATCAGCGTCGGGTCGTCACCGATATTGGCATAGGCCACGACGCGCGCGCGGGGTTTCAGGCCGTGCTTGTCGGCATAATCCTTTGACGCCAGCAGGATTGCGGCAGCGCCGTCGACCACGCCCGACGAGTTGCCTGCATGATGGAAATTCTGGATTTCGACATCGGGATAGCGGCGATTGATTTGTTTGCGGAACGTGAACCCGCCGCCAAGATCGAAATCGGCCAAGCCGGTGAAGGCGGGTTTGAGCGACGCCAGACCCTCAGCCGTGGTTTCGGGGCGCGGGAATTCCTCATGATCGAGCGCAATGCTGCCATCGGGGTTGAGCACCGGGACGACTGATTTCTCAAAACGGCCTTCCTTGATCGCGCGGTCGGCGCGTTGCTGGCTGACCAGCGCCAGCGCGTCGAGCGCCTCGCGGCTGATGCCTTCGATCGTCGCGATCGCATCGCCGCACACGCCCTGATGCGATTGGGGATGGAGTTCGTCGAGCGCTTCGTGGCCCGAGCCCATCAGGCGCTGCGGCAGCCCGGCATTCGCCTGTTCTGCAGCATAAGCGGTGGTATAGCTCATCATCTCGGTGCCGCCCGCGATGACGCAATCTTCCATGCCGCTCATCACGGTCGCGGCGGCGAGATTGACCGAGGTGATGCCGCCGCCGCAGAAGCGGTCGAGCGTCGTGCCCGATGCCTTGGTATCATACCCCGCCGACAGCGCCGCCATGCGGCCAAGGTCACCGCCCTGCTTGCCGTTCTGGCTCGACGTCGACCAGATGATGTCGTCGACCGTCGCGGTGTCGAGATTGTTGCGATCCTTGATCGCTTTCAGCACGGTGGCGGCAAGATGCTGCGGATGGAGGTGCGACAACGCGCCCTTGCCGGGCTTGCCGACCCCGCGCGGGGTGCGGACGGCGTCGATGATATAGGCTTCGGCCATGGGATATTCCTTTCGGTCGGGGAGTTAGCGGGGAGCCATGCGGATCGCGCCGTCGAGGCGGACCGCCTGGCCGTTGAAATAGGTGTTGCGGATCATTTCCATCGCGAGGCTGGCATATTCCTCTGCCTTGCCCAGCCGCTTGGGGAAGGGGACCGAGGCTTCGAGGCTTTCCTTCACCTTCGGGTTCATATTGCCGAGCAGCGGCGTGCCGAACACGCCGGGCATGATTGCATTGACCCGGATGCCCAGGTCCATCAGGTCGCGCGCCATCGGCAGTACCAAGCCGTTTACGCCTGCTTTCGCCGAGCCGTAGATGACCTGCCCGATCTGCGCGTCCTGCGCCGCGACCGAAGCGGTGAAGATGATCGCGCCGCGTTCGCCGTCCTCCATCTCGGGCAGCGCGGCCATGCCTTCGGCGGCGATCGACCCGATCCGATAGCTGGCCGTCAAGATGCCCGCGACGCCATAGGCGTAGTCCTCGGTCGGGGTACGGCGGAAGGCGCGGCTTTCCTTGTCATAGGCAAGCGTCTTGCCGCGGCGCGAGGTCATCGCGCAATGGACGCAAATCCGTTCCTGGCCATGCGCGGCGCGCGCCTTCGCATAGCCGTCCAGAACCGATTGCTCGTCGGTGATATCGACATTGCAGAACAAGCCCCCGATCGATGCCGCCACCTCTTCACCCAAAGCGTTGTTGATATCGAAAATCGCGACTTTGACGCCTGCGGCTGCCAAGGCTTCCGTGGTGGCGCGGCCAAGGCCCGAGGCGCCGCCGGTAACGACCGCCGATGTCGTGGAATCGAACTTCATGCGTGCGTCTCCTCAGGCCGGAATTTGGTTGAACGGGATGCCCTTGTCGGGACGATGGTCCTGCGGCAGGCCGAGCACCTTTTCGGCGATCGTGTTGAGCAACGTCTCGTCCGATCCCCCCGCGATGCGACCGGTCGGGGCGTTGATCCAGCTCGACGCCCAATCTTCCTTTTGCGAGGCATGTTCGTCGAAGGCAAAGCCGTCGGTGCCTTGCAGGTCGATCGCCAGTTCGGACAATTTCTGGCGCGAGCGGACCGCGACCAGCTTGTTCAGCGATCCTTCGGCGCCGGGGACCATTCCCGCCTGCATCATCAGTCGCGCGCGGACGTTGATCGAATCGAGCCCCGAGCGCATCGCATAGTTGCGCGCGATCTGCTGTCGGATGCGGCCATCCTGGATCGCGAGTTTGCCATTGAGCGCGATGTCTTTTGCCAGATCGACGAACAGGTCGAGATGTGGACCGAACCCGGCGCTATCGGTCGCGACATAGCGTTCGATCATCAAGGTCGTGATCGCAACGGCGAAGCCGCCGCCGACCGGCGACATGCGGTGGTCGTCGCTGATCTTCACATCGTCGAAAAATACTTCGTTGACATGGCTGTCGCCGCCCGCAAGCCGGATTGGACGAACAGTCACCCCGGGCGCTTTCATGTCGACCCAGAAATAGGTCAGGCCTTTGTGCTTGGGGACGGTCGGGTCGGTGCGGACGACGATGACGCCATAGTCGCTGTAATGCGCCCAGCTGGTCCACACTTTCTGGCCGTTGATCTTCCAACCATTGCCGTCGGGCTCGGCCTTGGTTCGCAGGCCCGCGAGGTCGGAGCCGCCCGAGGGTTCGGAGAACAGCTGACACCAGATCTCTTCGCCCTGCAGCGCCTTGAGCACGCGTTCCTTGACGAACTCCCGGTCGCTGCCGAACTGCATCAGCACCGGCACCGGCATCCCGAGTGAGATGCCGAAATAGAAATTGGGAAAGCCGTACTTCATTTCCTCGGCGTCGAAGGTCACCTTTTCGAGATGGGTCAGCCCCTGACCGCCATATTCGGTCGGCCAGTTGATCCCGGCATAGCCTGCATCGAACTTTGCCTTTTGGTAGCGGCGCCCGAGCGCCAAGTCGTCGGCTTCGGTCAGCCCCTTGCGAGCATCGCGGCCAAATTCCGGCGCCATCGTTGCGAGCCACGCGGCCGCCTTGGACCGGTAGATTTCCAGATCGCTCATGCCGCTTCTCCTGCCAGCCGGTCGACGAGAACATCTTCCCAGAACAGGCTGCTGCCCTGTTCGATCGCGAGGCTGCGCGCGCGGCGCATGTGAAGATGCAGCCCGATTTCCCACGTCACGCCGATACCGCCATGGATCTGCACACAGTCGCGCGCCGCGGTGTCATAAGCCTCGGTCGCCGATAGCCTAGCGGCGGCGGCGGCAATGATGAAATCGGCGGCGCTCTCGCGCGCCGCGGCGTGGATGCAGTTCGCGCGGGCGAGTTCGACCAGCCCATAGAGTTCGGCGATGCGGTGCTTCACCGACTGAAAGGCGCCGATCGGCTGACCAAAGGCGCGGCGGGTCAGCGCATAGTCGCGCGCAATCTCCATCAGCACCTCGGCGCCGCCGGTCTGCTCGTGCGCGGTGACCACCGCTTGCAACCCCAGGATATGCAGCGCCGCGTCGCGCGCGGCATGGCCCACCGCAAGCGGCTCGGCCGGTGTGGATGAAAAGCCAAGGTCGGCGAGGCAGCGGCTGTTGTCGAAGCCTGCGACGGGGGTCCGCTCGACGTCCGCCAGATCGACCAAGGTCAGGACCGGCATACCAGGGCCGTTGGCTAGGACGACTGCCACGTCGGCGGCCAGCCCGCCGGACACGCCGCGCGCAACGCCGTCAAGCAGGTCGCCGGTCAACGTGACGTCGGGCCGACTGGGCAAGGCGTCGGGGCCAGCGGCAAATGCGATCACGCCGATGCTTTCGCCCGAGGCCAGCCGCGGCAGCCAGCGCTCCTTCTGCGCCTCGGTGCCATAAAGCTCGATGGCCTTGGCAGCGCCGAAGCCCGATGTCAGAAATGGCGCTCCACTGACGCTGCGGCCGGCCTGATGCGCGATCAATCCGAGTTCGACAAGGCCAAGTCCCAGTCCGCCATGCGTTTCGGGGAGCGCGAGCGCGGTCCAGCCCTGCTCTTTCGCGGTGTCCCAGAAGGGGCGGTGATATTC
Organism: Sphingopyxis sp. BE259; assembly: GCF_031457495.1. Classification (NCBI taxonomy): domain Bacteria; kingdom Pseudomonadati; phylum Pseudomonadota; class Alphaproteobacteria; order Sphingomonadales; family Sphingopyxidaceae; genus Sphingopyxis; species Sphingopyxis sp. BE259. Next base: position 2,078,314 of record NZ_JAVDWM010000001.1, on the reverse strand, counting down.
GCCGACCGATTCGAGCAACGGCAGCAAAGCCTCGATGCTGCTGCGCGCTTCGAGCACGCGCCGCGATTCGGTCGCGATCGCCTGCTGGCCTTCGTCATAAAGGATGGTCATGATGCCATTCGTCCCGCTCCCATATATCTTGTCTTGCCAGTGAACCGGACGTTGACGTAAACGTCAAGGCAATTCCGGCGCGGCGGCGACGTAGCGTCAATTTGTCGCGACCGAACATGGGGAAGGACTAACGATGGCTTTCAAGACACGCATCACCGAAATGCTGGAGATCGAACATCCGATCGTACAGGGCGGGATGCAGAGCGTCGGCTACGCCGAACTTGCAAGCGCCGTATCGAACGCTGGCGGGCTTGGCATCCTGACCGCGCTTACCCAGCCGAGCCCCGAGGCGCTGCGCGACGAGATCGAGCGATGCCGCGCAATGACCGGCAAGCCGTTTGGGGTGAACTTGACTGTCTTTCCGACGATCAACGCGCCCGATTACAAGGCCTATGCCCAAGCGATCATCGATGGCGGGATCAAGATCGTCGAGACCGCAGGGACGCCAGCGGTGCGCGAAATCTGGGAATTGCTGAAACCGCATGGGGTCACCATCCTCCACAAATGCACCGCGGTACGCCACGCCTTGTCGGCCGAGCGCGCAGGCTGCGACATCATCTCGATCGACGGTTTCGAATGCGCGGGACATCCGGGCGAGGATGATATTCCCGGGCTGATCCTGATCCCCGCCGCAGCGGACAAGGTGAAGATTCCGATGCTGGCGTCGGGGGGCTTCGGCGATGGTCGCGGGCTGGTCGCCGCGCTGACGCTGGGGGCTGAGGGCATCAACATGGGCACCCGCTTCTGCGCGACGGTCGAGGCGCCGATCCACGACAATGTAAAACAGGCCTATGTCGATAATGACGAGCGCGGGTCGTATCTGATCTTCCGCAGCCTCAAAAACACCGCGCGGGTTGGCAAGAGCGAAGTCAGCGAAGAGGTGGTGCGCCGCCTGGCGCAGCCCGACGCGACCTTCGCCGACGTCGCCGAACTGGTGAACGGCAAGGCGGGGCGCGAACTGCTCGAAACTGGCGACCTTTCCAAGGGGGTGTTCTGGGCCGGGATGGTGCAGGGGCTGATCCACGACGTTCCGACCTGTCAGCAATTGATCGATCGCATCATTGCCGACGCCGACGCCATCGTCGATCAGCGGCTGGCGGCGATGCGGCGATAGGCCGATATGCTGGCGCGCCGAGAGGGCTTTCGATATGATCCGATTCTTCACAATCTGATCAGCTCGTTGCTCACGGCGTTATCGCCCGCCGGTGCGCCAGGGGGAATGTTTGAGCCTCATCGACTATAAAGGTTTTGGCGGTGCCGTGCTGCCCGCCGACATGCTGGGCGACGACAACGACCCCGCGGTGCTGCTGATCCCCGATTTCGGGCAGCCGCGCGGCGCGTGGCGGGCCGTGGCGGACGGATTGGTGCTCTCGGGACGCCGCGTGGTCAATCTCGATCTGCGCACGGAAGGCGGGCCGGATCAGCTGGCGGCGCATGTCGAAGATTTGCGCCTCGTCCTGGCGCAGATGGGGTCGCGCCCGGTGGTCGTCGCGGCGCGGCACGGCGGCTGGATCGCGACGCGCGCGCTGGCGACCGACGGCGTGTTACTCGCGGGCGGGCTGGTGCTGGTCGATATGCCCGACGATGCCGATGCGGTCGCAAGCGGCATCGCGGCGCGCCAGACGCTACCGACGCTGGTCGTGTGCGGCGGCTTTGCCCCGGCACAACCGAGCGCCGGAAGCGATGCCTTTGGGGCCGCGCTGCCGGTTGGCGAGCGTGTCGACATCGACGATGCCGATTTGGCAATCGACGCCGACCGGACCGAGGCGTTGCTCGGTCAGCTGCTCGAATTTCTCGAATGCCGCCAACCGCGCGAGGCGACCGAGTTTCAGGCGGGATCGGACCCGCGGACGCTGCGCGACGCGATGGGTTGTTTTGCCACCGGGGTCACAATCGTCACCGCGGTGGATGCCGATGGCACCCCGGTCGGGCTGACCGCGAACAGCTTTACGTCGGTATCGCTCGATCCTCCGCTCCTGCTCGTGTGCATCGCCAATGCGTCGGGAACCGCGCCCGCGCTGCGCGAGGCGGCACATTTCGGGGTCAATGTGCTGCAAATCGGCCAGCAACCTGCGTCGAACCGTTTCGCGACCCGCGGGGAGGATCGCTTTGCCAACTTGCCGTGGGCGCCGGGGCAGACCGGTGTGCCGTTGCTTGGCAGTTCGCTGGTGTCGTTCGAATGCCAGCGCGAATCGCTGCACGAAGCAGGCGATCATTTCATCCTGGTCGGCCGCGTCGTACGCGCGCAGTTCGAACCGCACCGCGATCCCTTGCTCTATTTTCGCGGCAAATATCGCCGCCTGCATTTCGCTTGAGCAGCTATTGGCGTCGGGATGGTGGCGGACAGGGTGGTTTTAAGAAACTAACCCTATGTATTTGATATGTTTTTTCAAATACTTGTCTGCGAAATTCGGTCCCACATGCTGTTCCCCGCATGCCTGAAACCAAGATTCAGTCCGGATAACCTCTATGCCAGAATTGCAGATTCTTGTCGATCATTTTCGGTTCTACGCCACACTACCTGCGTTTCTGATGGCGCAAACCTGATCGCTACACAGCGTGGAAGGTGCGAGCGCCGGGGCCGGTTAGTTTCTCGCAATCGGCGGGCCGCGATTGCGAGTTAAGTCTACTCTTGCGAAAGTTCAATAAATCGCCGTCGATACCAGTTGCCCGTTATTCCTTGCGTGGTGGAGGCAGCCGTCAGGACAACTGTCAGCGCGGCGCATTTGTCCCGCAAGTTTGCGTTGTCCATATCCGCCATTGCTTCCGCCACAGCAGATTGATTGTCCGCCGGTAGAGTATCGATAATTCTGAGCATTTCGTCTGCGGCTGCGGCCTCGCCGGCCTGTGCCTGCGTAGGGGAAAGTGCCACGATCGACGGAGAACGCTCGACCTCAGCGAAAATTGCTTTCCGAATAATCATCAGATATTGCCGAAGGGCAGCATCGCCCTGCCGCCCCACTACCTGAAATTCTTGGGCAGCAGATTTCGTCTCGCTCGGATAAAAAATAGCTCCACATTCCGCCACATTTGCATCCAGTGACGCTGTACCCATAATGGCAATGAATCTCTGGAGATCAGCGTCTGGTAGCCGCCTGAGGCCAGCGTAAATGAGCTTCTGTGCTAACTGAGCGGCGATCTCGAAGGCGACGGCTCCAGCGTTCTTACCGGAAAGTGCCGATCCTGCGGCATTCATTTCCGCAGCAACGCGTTCGAGATAGCTTTCATTCGCGAACATTGCGTCAATGTGTTCCGCCATAATTTTGGTTTGCGAATGAGGCAGTGCCATTTTCGCGGCGACTGTCTCGGCAAGTTGCGGGGCCGACAATTCTGCGCGCAAACTGGCAGCAGTATACCTCGCTCTAGCCCGAACTGGCGGCGGAATCGGCAGTGGTGCGGCATAGACGGGCGGGGGTGGCTGGGGCGCCGCTTTCGCTACGGGGGCAACGCGAGTTGTTTTCCCCAAATCTCGCGGCGCTCGCACGGGTTGCGCATCTGCAACCGAGAACTCGATGCCAGAAGATAGTCGATTGGAGTTGTTCAGCCACCGAACTTCATAAGGCGACGCACTTGTCGCAAAAACGACCGCTCTCTCAGATAGGCTCAATTGCGATAGATAATGGCCGACAAGGGCATTTCCAACGCCTGTTTCTACCAACTGACCACCTTGATCTTTGTAACTTGCGTGAAAACCTATCGAGCCGCCGGGATCCAGAAACCGAGGCGTTCCCGCCAACCAGATGAGCGCGCAAGCTGAAGTACATTTGGACGACGAGGTAACCGCAGTTGAGTATCCGCGGAGACGAATTTGACGGCCAATTTCAAGCGCTGGCACGATAGCGCCTCCTGGGCTGTCGAGCCCGACAAGTGCTTCCGGAAATCGTACCGACAACTCTCGGAATTTGGAGTCGTCTCCTGTCTGTATCTCGCCGAATATTAGGATCAGCGCAGAGCCATCTGAATCGACCTCATGGTAAAACTCGGCGGCGATTGCACTGCTTGAGGTCAAAGCGGCAAGAGCGAAAATCATTAGCCGGTGTCTCATCTTGCCCCCTTGTCCCGAATCCTAGCAGGTCGGTAGCGTGTCTTCCAGATATGCTACCGGTAGGGTTATCACAAATTGCCTTCACCAAAGCGCTAACCGATTTAGCGCCCGCTGCAGTTGGCTGAAACATTGAGTATTTGTCTCATCAGTGCGATGGGAGGTCGATCATCTTTATCGGGGAGGAGCGGCAAATTGACGAAGCTGCCGAAGCGCGCGCAGGATCGGGTCATCGCGGGCCTGAAGAAGTACCAGCCGATTGTCAGGAAACTTGCCGAGCGCGACATCTCAGAGGCCGATACGGTCACTGTCATCAAGGACATGCTAACTGACATATTTGGCTACGATAAATATACCGAACTCACGAGTGAACAGCAAATACGCGGCACTTTTTGCGATCTAGCAATCCGAGTGGAATCGAAAGTTCACTACCTTGCGGAAGTGAAGTCCGCAGGGACGAAACTGAACGAAGGACACCTGCGCCAGGCCGTGAACTATGGTGCACACCAAGGTATCGAGTGGATCATTTTAACAAACGCCATCGTCTGGAAAATCTATCGAATCAAATTTGGTCAGCCAATCGATTGGGAAGAGGTTTATTGCTTCGACATGGGTGTTCTTGCCGTGCGTTCAGCTGATGATCTCGCGAAGGTAACCATGCTTTGCCGCGAGAACATTAGCACCGACGCATTGCAGGCTTTTCACCGTCAGGCCCAGATTTTGAACCGTCACGTCCTGGCCGAGCTTGTCCAAGGTGAAAATGTCGTAGGGATGATCCGTCGAGAATTTCGACGATTATTCGAAATGAAGGCGAGTGATGATGAGATCCGAGTCTTGCTCACCAACGATGTACTAAAGAGGGATGTGATCGATGGAGATGCGCCTAAAGCTGCCAAAGCGCAGATAAAAAAGGCCGAGAGCGCAAGAGCCCGAAAGGCCGCCAAAGCATCCTAATCGCCACATTGCAGCCCTAGGTGAACGTGCCTGACCAACGGCGCCGAGGCGAACAGAGACGCCGGGGAATGAACGAAAACATAAGCAATTGGCCATGGGGGGGAAGCGTTTGTGATAGGCGAAGATTGCGAGCTCAGATTCATTGTCGATGAACCGGCAGAAGTCGATTTTCTAGCTACACACACGCCCGTAGCTATCGCTATTACCAAATCAATCGTCTCGCACGACCATTTAAAGATAATCGGCCTTCGCGGGCGGTGGGGAAGTGGCAAATCGACGATCATCCGACAGGTGGGCGATCAATTGCGCAAGGCCGATCCCAACATTTTGATTTTTAATTATGATGCTTGGCTTCACCAGCACGATCCTCTCCGCCGATCCTTCATGGAAGCGCTCGTCCGCTTCCTCATAGGTCATCAAGCTGCGGATCCAAAGGTCTGGAAGAAGCAGCTCAAAAAACTCTCGGGTAAGCTAGAAGAGACAACGCGCTACGATAAGCCGATCGTTACCAACGAGGCAAAACTGTTTTTCCTCCTCGCGGGTGCCTTTGCGATTGGTCTCGGCTTCCTTGGCAAAGATACTTTTCGAGATGCGATGGGGCAAACTACTACCCAAGCCGGGATATGGACTCTATTTCTCGGCCTCGCACTGACGCTCGGGCCAATCGCGATTTGGACTTTTCGCTGGATTCTCTCGCTTGAACATAACGCAAATGCGCCTTTTTGGCCCGCGCTCTTATTCAATCGAAATCTTGGGCGGGTTCAAACGCTTACCCAGAAACCTATTGAGCCCACGTCGATCGAGTTTGGCAGGAAGTTCCAGCGATTGATGCGTGAGGTCGAAACGAAAGGAAAACGCCTCGTCATCGTGATTGACAATATTGACCGGGTCGATGGAAAGGAAGCAATGAACATCTGGGCTAACGTCCGGAGCTTTTTTCTTTCATCGAGCGGTGGCGACGATCTCGTGTCGGAATCATACCATCCAACTTTAATCCTGCCCGTCGATGGCGATTCAATATCTGAAGTGTTCGCTATGGGCAGTGACACCGAAAAAGGGCGAAAGCTCGCCCGCTCTTTCATCAACAAGACCTTCGATGTGACGTTTGACGTACCTGCTCCAGTCATGTCCGACTGGCGCCGCTACGTCGATAATGAGCTTCGGTCCTGTCTCGGGACGGCCTTTACCGAGGAGCGTAGCTTCACGATTAAGCAGTTTCTCGATGCGTGGTTTACTGTCACTCAAACCCCGATTACGCCGCGCGAAATTAACAAAATACTCAATCATATCATCGCGTTGCTCATGCAGTGGCGTAGCAGCTCGCTGACCTTCGAGACGCTCGTCTATTTTTCGATCAATCGCGAACGCATTGCCGACATATCCACGGAAGTACGCAGCACGGGCCACCCGCTGCATCGCTTTAGCAGCGATTGGCCCCGCGAACTTGCTGCTCTACACTATGGCGTCGATCTTGAGCTCGCGGGGCAGGTTCTCATGACCCAGCCGATCCGCGATGCTATCGCGAACAATTCGTTCGAGACCATCGCGCCCTATCGCGAGTTGCCCGGTTTCGGTGATATCTTCGAACAAGTGACGGACAATCTTCCGACTGGAATTATGGGCAATATCACGTTCGACATCGTCACCAACGCCGCGCACTTCCTCTCGCTCACAAATGCAGAAGCTGCGTGGAAGCGCGCGGCATGGCAAAATCTCGTTGTCGCCTTCGCCGGACTGGACGATCTCAAGAACTTGCCTCAGTCCAAAATATTGGCAGAAAGACTGGCGCTATTTTTCGATCACGTTGAGCAAGGTGACGCACCGACATTCATCTCGTCCGCAACGGCAATGATCGAACATAGCCTGGTGTCCAGCGAAACCAACGGGCATGATCTTGATGAACTTGCCATTGCAGCAACCCGTCTTATCGATTTCGCCGTTCATCAGGGACTTCCGCCGCCCGGATTCCGAATAAGCGCCGATCCGGCGCTTTATTTGCGACGTCTCGCCGGGCTCGGGGAATTCCCCGTTTTCCGCGAGAGGCTATTGTCCGACGTAGGGATGGAGGCCATTGAAGCTCAGCTAGTCGCGATGCTTTCTGACCCAGCGCATTGCCTAGCCGTACCCGATCTTGCTCTGTTGTTGGCGTCCCCCGCGGCAGAGCAGATGATCGGCCAGACGCTGGTCTCCGGAGATGTTTTGATAAATCAGGCTGAGCAGGTGATCCGAAACAATAGCGGCGAAACCGATTTGTGCCGCGCCGCCGTCCGGACGCTCTTAGCCGCGACAGGGCCGCGCGAAACCCGTCACGCCGCTCTGCAGCGGCTGGCGGAGGACGGCACCTTGGCCAGCCGAACCGCGGCGGTTGCCACGACCGGCGACGAAACAGTCGTAAATTCCCTTCTTGCTGCCCTCGTCTGGACAGGCATCGAGGTTGCGGCGCCGCTTCCTGAAGGGTGGCGCGCCTTTTTTCGTCGTTTTCCAGATGCGTCACGGGACATCAATAAGGCGCTCAATGACTTGATGCCGGGTAAAGTGGTGATCGACACACTGCTCAAATACTATGACGAGCATTTTGGTGCGCGCGATCTCATCACCGCGATGATGAACGATCGGGTTCGGAATAAAAAACTTGGGCGAGCCTACCCCGATAAAATCCTAAACAATCTGTCGAACTACTCTCGCATGCTCGACTGGTCACTTCGCGAGGATTTTGCTCGCCAGACTACAAGTTATCAGACCTATTGGGAAACGGTAGACGCGGCTCCGTGGAGCGACAGCTTGCTTGAAACGGCCAAGCTTCTTGAAAAGCAGGGCGGCGACGAAGCCGTGCGCTTTCGTTCCAAGCTCATCGAGAAAGTCAAAAAGGCTACGGTCAATGATTGGCAAACTGCGATTTCGGATGGAAAGCAGCCTTATCGGATCGTCACGGAGCTGCTGGACGAAAAGGAGTTGAAACTTGGCGTTCAGTCCCCGCTCGTCGATGCCCTTCTCGCACCATCGATGATCCTCGCTGCGAGCAAACAGGCTGCATTGGCACGATGGTTCGCACTCGCGCTCCGCCTCTCGCCCAAGGGCCGACGAAAGGTCCTGGAGGCCATGCGAGACACCGCGCTCGAACTTTCTCCCGCTGCAACGCTCAAGCTGCTCAAGATGGGTGGGGCTCGCTTCCTCGCCGAGGCGAGTTTCGAATCGCGAGCCGCAGAATTGGTCGATAAGATCGCATTGCCACTGGCCCGCTCGAAGGATGGAAGGGCTTGGCTCAAGGATCGTGCCTCCTGGCTGCGCAAAATTCTCGACCAGAGTGCACAAGAGTCGCGTCATCGTTTTAGAAATGCGGTTGCCGAATGCGCAGCCTCAACGAACGACGACAAACGCCACTGGGGCGAGATGATGCAGCGTTTGCTCGGTTAAGTAGAGACAACCTAACCTTCCTCAAACAATGGCATCGATCGGATTGGCAGTACCTGGCGCTTTTCGGTAGGCCGACGCTCGATTGGAACTGCGGTTCGGCTCAGCCGACTACCACGTTGCCGCTCGATCAAATTGCGCAGGCTTTCAGTGAGGACGAGCGTGGCGGCGCCCATCTTGACGATCTCGACCTCTCCCCTAGCAATAAGCAGATAGAGTGAGCTGCGACTGATCCCGGTGAACCGGCAAGCATCGGGAATGCGCATGCTGATTGGCTCGATCGCCAAGGGCGAAGAAGGCGGCGGGGAAGAGGGCAGGGTGGGCATAACACCATCATTCGTCGAGAGTGGTGACGGGATGGCCCGAAAAGAGAGGGCAGCCACTCCGTCGCATCCGATTATCTGAAATTGCGTCGCCACTTGCCACCCGACGTTTCTTACCCAACGTAGCCGTTTCTACGACTGCAGCCCGTTTGCCGTTCGGGCGGACTTCCCTAGACCGCTGGGGATGCATTCGAATGTTTCGAGTCGCGCGGCGGTCCGATCTCCTCCTGACAGCCTGAAACCTCGAGAATAGGCGACTGATTGCCCACCCACCGGCCTTCATTACGCCGTCCGCGAGACCAATATATGCAAGCGGCTGATCCGCGGCTCGCGACAACTTCTGTCCGCCATCTTCGCGTCCGAAGAGAGTGCGATGCGCTGCCTCGAAACGTCGCAGAAAACCGTCACTTGGCGCCGACGAGGCAGCGCGCGCTGCCTAAGCGCAGCCTCGAAAAGTGGCAGAAAAGCGTTATGCACCCGTGCGTAAGGTGTGTGATTATGAAATGTGGGTCCGATGCGAAGCATCGCGGCCCGAAAAATTCGGGAACCGGGCAGGCGAGAGAGCCTAGGGGCGACTGACCGCTTTTGGGGTGGGAAGGGGATAGCGCAGTATGAGAGAGATCATGTTTCAACTTTAGAGGTCGCTCAAGGGAGATGTCTCGTTATGGCGGGCCGCACGACCGTTGATGGAAATGAAGGCGACGATCCTCACCCTTGGATAGCCAGGTCATTAACTGCCACGCTTGTTGAGGCCGTTAAAGCAACCAAGGGCGATCGCGAGATACGAGCGAGAATGCGCGAATCTAATCCCGCGAATTGAACAGGATCGCGATATCGCGAAGGGCGCCTATCTCCACGAAGAATGGTTCTTCATCAAACCCGAGACCCGACTTGTGCCAAACGAGGCGATATTCCCGTTGGTAGGCATATCGAAAATTCTTTGAGAAGGGCGCTTCCAAATCCTTCGGCTGCACTCGGTAGGGATCATAATAGGTGATCGGTCTGGCAACGAGAGTGAGATCGGAACGCAATCTCTTCACGGCTTTCTCTAGTCGAATGAGGAACCGGTTGACGTTATGAATGACCAACAAGGAATTGGCTTCAAAATCATCGAGAATGCGGGGCTGATATCCCCGCGTCATGCATAAAACGAAAAAGTTTTCCTGCATGGTTTGAGAAAAGCTGACGTTGCCAATCGCTTTAATCGGAGCGCCGGAAATGCCGGTGGCCGGATCAAATGGGCGGATCGTAGCAGTGTCTCCGCTACGAATAGCGGTGACTGATAATTCTTCGTCTCTGATCGCCGGGTTGAGTGATGGATCGGCGTATGATGTTGCGGGCGCGATGCGAAAGCTTCCACGCTCAAAAGCGTCCTTCATGTGTTCCCGCTGTCCAACACGGGCGATAAAGTCCGTTTTTGGCAGTTTGCGCGTTCCAAGTATTCTAAGGCCGCGCGGTTGGTCAGGATGACTGACCCATGGGAATGGTGCCATCAAATCGAGTTGCATGTGATCGACAGACCGCAACCCAAACTCTTCAAGAACGTGTGTCCACAACTCCCACCAATAAATGGATCGATTATCCGGACTACCCGGTGATAGCTGCCCTTTTTCGTTCACATTCATCAAGTTGATGGCAATATCGCGACTACGCTCTTCGATCTCCCCAATCGACGCGCTCCGCATGTATCGGTCCATCCGATATGCCATTCTCCATGCTTCGTGACGCTTCATTGAGATATCCGAGTAAACTGGTGAAAATTGCTTTGTTGCGGACGCCTAATTTGAAGTAGTTTTTCACCGTGGCCAAACCCAATCGACCGAAACTTCCGCTGCTACCTCCAAGGCAATTTTCCCCGATCGGGGCATGCATCTATTGCGGAGCGACCGACAACCTTACCAAAGAACACATCATCCCGTTTGCGCTGGGCGGCAGCTGGATCTTGCCGAAGGCCAGCTGCAAAGTATGCGCGAAGATAACAGGTGCCTTTGAAGGCGAATTTTCGCGAACAATCTTAGGGCCACTGCGGATGCTCTATGACATGCCTACCCGACGTCCGAAGGACCGGCCAAAGCACCTTCCACTGAAAGTCAAATACGACAACAGCACCGATTGGGACATCGCTTACGTCGACCGAAGCATCTGCCCGTTTCTGATTCTGATGCCGCTCTATGACCTCCCGGATTTGCTGACCGGCGAAGTCACCACGGAAAATCGATCAGCGGCAACCCGGCGCTTGTGGATTCGCGGCGGTGGATTTTGGAAAGATCGTGACGCGCATCTTCAGTGGCTTTGTGAGGCACTTCGCGCAAGACAAGTGATGCCAACGGGCACGATTTCGACAGAGTCCTTCTGCCTAACCATCGCAAAGATTGCCCATTCATTTGCTGTTGCCGAATTGGGATGGGGTAGTTTCACTCCATTCGTCTGCGACATGATCATGAAGCGAGATGTGGACAACCGGGCCGAGTTCATCGGCGGCGGAGAGGGAAGCCACGAGCCATCAACTGGCCTTCATGAGTTAGGCTTTGTTGATTGCAGCGATCCATCGCTTATCGCGGTAAAGGTGCATCTCTTCGGCGTGCTCGGCACGCCAACGTATTATGTCGTGGTCGGACAAAAAACTCTGCCGTCCGCCGAGGTGTAGCCGTGATTGGCGGTCAGTCAGAGCCAGGCAGGAGACTAGTGAGATGGGGCAGCGCTCGGTTCTTGCTGACATTCGCTCGTTCGACTGGGTGAGGTGGATTATTTGCTGCCAAGGAGGGATAAAAATGGCGAAAACTTCGAAAATCAGGGAGCCAAATAGGAAGGCAAGATAAAAGCCGTGCCAGCTACTGGCGCGTCATGGTCGGTTTTCTGCGGGTTCGCGCGTATGGCACTCCCGAAATCTGCCATACCGGGCGCGCTAAACGGCGCTCAGCTGCGCCTTTTTTCGTATGGCCTTGGATAATCAGGGGGCAATCGAAGCGTTTGCTTCGAGTTCGGCGATCCGCTCCGAACAAATCGCGTGGACCGCGCGCCCAAGCTCATCGACGCAGCCGCCGAGCCACGTCAGCTCTTCTTCGGTGATGCGGTAGTGCTTCGAATAGCGAGCTTTCACATAAGCCTCTTTGAGCTTCTCGAAGCGCGCCCGATCCTCGCGTTTTTCACGAGGCCAGGCATCGACCAGTCGCATATCGAGACGCTCGGCTTGGGTGCGCAGGAAAGCGAGATTGTGAACATGGGGGGTGTAGAAGGTGCAGACCAACAGAACGCAGTGATAAAGCGTTTCCGCTGTCTGGTGATATTCAAAAGCGGCGTGTTTCAACAAACCTTCTTGAACCGCGTATCGTGCGAGTTTGTCGCGGCCCATCGCTGATGGAAACCACTCGTCAAAATATTCCCGCGCCATCGCGAGTGCCTGTTCCGGCGTCTTCGGCTTGGGTGTGTGGAGCGGCTTATCGTCAAACTCGTGCAGCGCGATTCCGTCTTTGGCGACGTCCATGAAGAAATATCGGCCATGCGCCAGTCCGTCGTTAACCTCCTGCAAGGTGTGGACGATGAAATTGACTGGCGTGTGGAGCGTCTTGTCGATCGCCAGCTCACGAATTAGCCGGTCGTCCAGCTTGAGCCAGAAATCGACCTTCTCGGTCAGCCGCTTGTCATTGACGATGATGAGAAGGTCGAAGTCCGATCGATACCCCTTGGCGGTGTGCGGTTCGTCCACCCAGCCGCCACGCGCATAGCTGCCGTATAGAATGATCTTGTCGATCCGGCCCTTTTTCTTCCAGCTCATAGTGCCGAGCGCGAGCGCGTCTTCGAACTCCTCAAAGACGATCTGCTTTACGCGCTCCAATTCGCGCTGCTTGTTTGCCGGGAGGTGATCGAGGTCGGATTTCATGCTGGCGGCACCCTGTCGAGACGGCGGCAGATTGGCAAGGTCGAAGCGCCGTCAACGGCGCCGAAATTGCCACCGCCTGCGGTTCTTTCTATCGACCGTTTGCGCAATCACGCGCAGACTTCGCATCATCGCCTGCTCGATCTCGTGGACGCTGACGCCATGCCGCTCGGCAAGCTGGCGATAACTAAGTTCCTCGACCCGGTGGCCGAGAAAGACGCGGCGGTCGAACTCGTCCAGCCGATCGATAGCGCGCTCGTAGAGGCGTAGTAGGCGGCGCCTCGCGCGGGTGAAGCGGTTCACCGCTTCTTCCCTTCGCAGAAGTTTGCCCAATCCTCCATCATCACGCGGCGCTTTTCGAGCAGATTGCCGCGCCGGTAAGCGGCCTCGGTCTTGTTCGCGACCGTATGGGCGAGAGCGGCTTCGGCGACATCACTCTGATGGTCGGTTTCCTCGCTCACCCAATCGCGGAATGATGAACGGAACCCATGCGCCGTGAACGGCTCTCCCAACTCCTTGACCAGCTTCGAAAGCGTCATGTCCGATAACGGGCGGTTTCTGCGGATGCCGGGGAATACCAACTCGCACCCCGGTATACGGAGCCGCGCGCAGCGCTGAACGATCCGGAGTGGGCGGCGGCTGAGCGGCACGACATGCTCGCGAAAGGCTTTCATCCGATCCTTCGAGAGCGTCCACAGGCCTTTCTCAAGGTCGAACTCATCCCATGTCGCGCCGCGCACCTCGCCGGATCGCGCGGCGGTGAAGATCGCAAATTCCAGCGCCAGCCGACTGAACGATTCCTTCTCGCGCAACGTCTGCACGAACGCTGGCAAGTCTTCATAGGGCATGGCGGCAAAATGATTGTCGCGGCGGGGTTGGCGGGGCAGGCCTTTGGTGATCGCCCGCATGGGAGCCTCGGTATCGCGGTAGCCTGATGCATAAGCCCAATCGAGGACAGCGCCGACCCGCTGCCGCACGCGGCGCGCCGTTTCAGGCTTCTCAAGCCAGATTTCCTCAAGCAAATCTCGGATCATCGGACCGGTGATCTGATCGACCCGGAACTTCCCGATGTGCGGGAAGGCATATAATTCCAGCGTCCGCGTCCATTGTGCGTGGTGCTTACCGTTGCGCCACGTTTTCGAATGGACCTCGTAAACTCGCGCCGCCGCTTCCTTGAAATTCGGCACCGCCTGCCGCTTGCGTCGCTCGAATTGCGGGTCGATCCCCAATTCGATCTGGCTCCGGATTTCGCGCGCCAGCTCGCGTGCTTGCGCCAAGCTGACTTTCTGACAACTGCCCAAGCCGAAATCTCGGCGGTTGCCGTGCTTCTGCACTCGGCAAACCCAGCTGCTCGCCCCTCCCGGTCGATCGAGCCGCATAAGCCCGTCGCCATAGCTCACACGGCGTGACTTTTCCTTGGGCTTCGCAGCCCCGTTCGAAATGCTTTTCATAGGTGTAATCATAAAATTCCGTCCCACATTGGCAAAAATGTCGGACTGGATCCTGTGGGACACACAGGGACCCGAATCGTTTCTCTAACCCGCAGCAAAGCTGGGATGTGAAAAACGGATCGGGAGAATGTGGGATTAGAACTTGGCGGACAGGGTGGGATTCGAACCCACGGTGAGCTTGCACCCACGGCGGTTTTCAAGACCGCTGCCTTAAACCACTCGGCCACCTGTCCGCACGGCCGCCGCCATAGCGCGATGCGGCTTTCCGGCAAGAAAAACCTTGCTGGCTCGGCCCACCGCGCGAATGACTCGACTTGTCCCCCCGCAATCTAGTCAAGCCGCTCGCATCTGTGCGAGACACGCCTTATGGGTGGGAACATCATGCATGCTATCAGTTTAAGAATCGGACGCCTTTTTGCTCTCGCCGCCGCGGTGCTGTCGGCATCGCTATTCACCGCGTCGACGCCGCTGCACGCACAGAGCGGCGACAGCGGCTTCGATTCCTATGTCCAGTCCTTATGGCCCAAGGCGCAGGCGCGGGGCGTATCGCGGCAGGTTTTCGACCGCGTCACGGCGGGGCTGCGCTACAATCCGCGGGTCATCGCGCTTGACCGCGACAATCTGGGCAGCCCGCCGACCAACGACACGCCAATCCCCAACTTCGCGCCGTACAAGGCAAAGCATGTCGATGCAGCGCGGATCGGCGGCGGACGCCGTGTCCACGACCGCCTGCTGCCCCTGTTGTCGCGCATTGAAGCGCGGACCGGCGTGCCGACCAGCATCATGATCGCGATCTATGGCCATGAAACGGCCTATGGTCAGGTCACCGGCAGCTTTGATCTGCCAGAGGCGTTGGCGACGCTGGCCTATGAAGGGCGGCGCCGGAGCCTGTTCGAACCCGAATTCCTCGCGACGCTGGAGATGGTTCAGCGCGGGGTGCCGCGCGATGTATTGAAAGGCAGCTGGGCCGGCGCCTTTGGTTATCCGCAATTCCTGCCGTCGGTCTATTTGCAAGTGGCCGAGGATGGCGACGGCGACGGCCGCGCCAACATCTGGTCGAGCGAAGCCGACGCGATCGAATCGATCGGCGCCTATCTGCGCCGCGCTGGCTGGCGCGCCGGACAGCCATGGGGCGTCGCCGTCACCGTGCCGGGCGGCTTTGACCGGAACCGTATTGCCAGCCGCCTGACCCCGACCCGCTGTCCCCGCGTTTTTGCGCGCCACAGCCGCTGGCGCTCAATGGCCGAATGGCGCGCCGACGGCATTCAGCCGATCGCCGGACGCTGGCCCGACGGGCACGTTCAGGCGGTTTTGCTCGAACCCGACGGCCCTGGGCGGACCGCATATTTGCTGACCGGTAACTATCGTGCGATATTGGACTATAATTGTTCCAATTTTTACGCACTGTCTGTGGGGTTGCTGGCGGATGAAATCGATCGGTAGAAAAACGGGGCTGATGGCCGGGGCGATGCTGCTGCTTGCCGGTTGCGGCAGTTTCGGCGGCGAACGCGAAGGCGGGCCGACCGCTAGTCCGGCACCGGCGCAGGCTGCCAACGGCGTCAGCGACACGCCGGTCAAGATTGGCGATCCCTATACGGTCGGCGGCACGACCTACACCCCGGCAGACATCGCGGATTACGACGATGTCGGCTACGCCAGCTGGTATGGCGAGGAACTCGCCGGACGGCCGACCGCCAATGGCGAGACCTTCGATCCTGCGGCGATCAGCGCCGCGCATAAGACCTTGCCCTTGCCCAGTTATGTCGAGGTGACCGCGCTCGACACCGGACGCACGATCCTCGTTCGCGTTAACGACCGCGGCCCGATGGTCGGCGACCGCCTGATCGACCTGTCGCGCGGCGCCGCCGAACAGCTTGGCCTGACCGACGGCCTGTCGGGGGTGCGCGTGCGCCGCACCAACCCGCCCGCCGCCGAACGTGCCCAACTGCGCGGCGGTCGCGCCGTCCCGGAGCGGATCGCGACACCCGATTCGCTGCTGTCGATCCTGCGGACCAAATTGAAGGCCATGCCGACTCCCAAGGCTCTGGCCACCGTGCCACCAGTCGATGCGCAGCCCGCGCCGCCGATCGCATCAGCAAAGGCTAAGCCCGGCGACGACCGCCTCGCCGTCGAAAAGGCAAAACCTGCCGCGAAGCCGACGCCGACCGCCAAGCCTGCGCCCTCCGTAGCCGGGAAATATGTCGTCCAGGTCGGCGCATTCAGCAGCGAGAGCCGTGCGGAGGCCGCAGCGAAATCGGTCGGTGGCAGCTTCAGCAAGGCGGGCAACCTCTGGCGCGTCCGTATTGGCCCCTTCGCGAGCGATGCCGACGCCCGCGCGGCTCTTGGCAAAGCAAAGGCCAACGGCTTTCGCGACGCAGTCGTCCAGCGCGAACGCTGACAGACCCGACGTGAGAAAACTTGCAACGATTACGGGGCAAAGTGCCGCAGTTTTAGCAGGAATTGCATTATCATTTGCCCCGCCAGCGATCGCGGACGATGCGCGCCCGAAAAGCGCTGCGGTAGAGCGGCAGCAATACACGACGCAGGCGCCGATCGTGATGCTGAAGGATCTCGATTCGGGCGAAATTCTCTATACACGCGGCGCCGACAAACGCTTTGCGCCTGCGTCTATGGCCAAGGTGATGACCGCCTATGTCGTGCTCGACCTGATCAAGAAGGGCGAATTGACCCGCGATACGCACTTCACCGTCGACGTGGCGACGTGGAAGAAGTGGAGCGGACCTAAGGGCGGTTCGACGATGTTCCTGCGTCCCGGAGAAAAAGTCTCGGTTGACGACCTGCTCAAAGGCCTGATCACCGTATCGGGCAATGATGCCGCCGCCGCGCTGGCAGTTGGGATCGATGGCAGTGAGACGATATTTGTCAAACGAATGAATGATGTAGCGGCAAGACTGGGCATGAAATCGAGTAATTTCGGAACGCCGAACGGTTGGCCCGACGGCGGGGCGACCAAGGTCAGCGCCGCCGACCTGATTATGCTCGCCGACCGGCTGATCCGCGATCATCCCGGCGGCTATGCGCGCTATTTCTCGCTGTCGAAACTTCAGCACGGCACTTCACCCGACGGCAAGCCGATCATCCAGCCGAACCGCAACCCGATTCTCGGTCGCTTCATCGGCGCCGACGGGCTGAAAACCGGGCACACGTCGGAGGCAGGCTATTGCTTCTTGGGTTCGGCAAAACGCGATGGCCGCCGCCTGATCATGGTCGTCGCCGGTCTGCCGAGCGAAAAGGCGCGCCGTGAAGAGGCAGAACGGCTGATGAGCTGGGGTTTCGGATTGTCGATGGCGGCGAACGATAGCCGCCCGGGCAAAAAAGCTGCGAGTGGCGGTGGTCGCGCTGCACCGTAATGACAAAGCGCGTGCCGACGGCTACCGCCTGATCATGCACACGCGTTCCGTCCTTCCCCATTATGACAGCCTTTCGGTATGAAACGCGGGCGCTTCATCACGCTGGAGGGCGGGGAAGGGGTCGGAAAATCGACCCAGATTCGCAAGCTGGCAGCGGCGCTCGATGCGCGCGGGATTGAAACCGTCGCCACGCGCGAACCCGGTGGCAGCGCGGGTGCCGAAGCGATCCGAACGCTGGTGATGGAAGGGAGCGACGACCGTTGGGATGCGCGCAGCGAGGCGTTGTTGTTCGCCGCCGCGCGCGCCGATCATGTCGCACGCACGATCCGTCCAGCGCTGGCGCGTGGCGCATGGGTGCTGTGCGACCGCTTTGTCGATTCCAGCCGCGCCTATCAGGGCGGCGGCGGCGGCATCACCGATGCCGACATCCTGTCGCTGCACGGCATCGGCTCCGAAGGCTTGCTGCCCGACCGCACCTTCCTGCTTACTGTCAGCGCTGCCGAAACCGCGCGCCGCCTGTCCGCGCGCGGCGACAGCGATCGGATGGGCAGCAAACCAGCGGACTATCAGGCGCGCCTCGCCGCACGTTTCGTCGAAATGGCGCAGGCCGAGCCCGACCGCTGGCGGATCGTCGATGCCGACGCACCTGCCGAGCAAGTCACCGAAGCCATCCTTGCGGGCCTCGCCGAGTGGCTATGATCGGCCATCAAAACGCCGAAGCCGCCTTTCTGGAAGGCTGGCAGGGCGGCCGGCTGCACCACGCCTGGCTGCTCGCCGGGCCGCAAGGAATGGGGAAGGGCGCTTTTGCGTCGCGCGTCGCGCGCTTCCTGGTCACCCACGGTCGCGGCGGCGAAGGGCAAACGATACCGATCGACGACCCCGGCGACACCGCCGCCGGGCGGCTGGTCGACGCCGGGAACCATCCTGAAATCCTGCGGCTGGCGCGCCAGGCCAAGGACAAGGCCAAGGATCTGGCGCGCAACATCACGATCGAACAGGTGCGCGAGCTCAAGACTCGGCTGCATTTTTCGCTCTCGCTCGGCGAATGGCGCGTCATCATCGTCGACGCGATCGACGATCTCGAACCGGCGGCATCCAACGCCTTGCTGAAAACGCTCGAAGAACCGCCCGCCAAAACGCTGTTCCTGCTGATCAGCCATTCGCCGGGGCGCTTGCTGCCAACGATCCGATCACGGTGTAGAACCCTGCGTTTTCAACCTGTTGACCATGACGTCATGACCGCATGGCTGCATGAAATCCGCCCGATGCTCGACATGACCGAAGTGCGCGCGATCGTCACCGCGGCGGGCGGCGTCCCGGGCAAGGCGCTGGCGCTGATCGACAGCGACGTAGCGGTGATGGAGAAAAAGCTGCTCGCCATCGCCGCCACCGGCGACCCCGAAAACCGCCTGCGCGAGGCGCTGGCCCGCGAGGTCGGCGGCACCAGCAATCGCGCCCGGCTCGAACTGGTCATCGACATCGTGCCGGGGCTGCTGGCCAGCTTGGCGCGCGATCGGCCGGTGGCCGACATCGCACCGATCCTCGCGCAGTGGGACCGGGTGCAGCGCACGGTGCGCGATGCCATCCGGGGCTCCTATGATGGGACGATGGTCGGGTTCGAAATCGGCAATTGTCTGGCCGAACTGGCACCGCGGTCGGGACAGGCCGCACGCTGACGCTTTCCCTCGCGCGCGCCAGCGGCTAAGGCGCGGCCATGTCCGAAAACAGCGCACCTTTCTACATCACCACCGCGATCAGCTATCCCAATGGGCGCCCGCATATCGGCCACGCCTATGAAGCGATCGCGACCGACGTGATGGCACGGTTTCAGCGCGCACGGGGCCGCGATGTCCGGCTGGTCACTGGCACCGACGAACATGGCCTGAAGATGTTTCAGACGGCGCGTGACCAAGGTCGCGAAACGATCGATCTTGCGGACGAAATGTCGTCCTATTTCCGTGAGATGTATGCCAAGCTGAATATCAGTTACGACAATTTCATGCGAACCTCGAACGCCGCGCATCATGCCGCGTCGCAGGCGATCTGGCGCGCGATGGAGGCCAATGGCGATCTTTACCTCGACCGTTACGAAGGCTGGTATTCGGTCCGCGACGAAGCCTTTTACGACGAAAGCGAATTGGTCGACGGGGAAGGGGGTGTTCGCCTTTCGCCGCAGGGAACCCCGGTCGAATGGACCGTCGAGGAAAGCTGGTTCTTTCGCTTGTCGAATTATCAGGACCGGCTGCTCGCGCTCTATAACGACCAGCCCGATTTCATTCGCCCCGACAGCCGCCGCAATGAAGTGATGCGCTTTGTCGAGGGCGGGCTGAAGGATCTCAGCATCTCGCGCACCAGTTTCGACTGGGGCGTGCCGGTCCCCGGATCGCCGGGGCATGTCATGTATGTGTGGGTCGACGCGCTCACCACCTATCTGTCGGGGTTGGGCTACCCCGATCTCGAGGGCGATTTCGGCAAATTCTGGCCCGCCAATATCCATATGATCGGCAAGGATATTGTGCGTTTTCACGCTGTTTACTGGCCAGCTTTCCTGATGAGCGCCGGCCTGCCGCTGCCCAAACAAGTGTTCGGACATGGCTTCCTGCTCAACCGCGGCGAGAAGATGTCAAAATCGCTCGGCAATGTCGTCGATCCGATGGCGCTCGCCGACCAGTTCGGGGTCGACCCGCTACGATATTATCTGCTGCGCGAAGTCAGCTTCGGGCAAGACGGCACCTATTCGGCCGAAGCGATCGTGCGCACCGCCAATGCCGATCTGGCGAACAGCTTCGGCAATCTGGCGCAGCGCATCTTGTCGATGATTTTCAAGAATTTGGGTGGCAAACTTGAAAAATTTACTCCCGCCGCAGCCGATGATGAGCTGGCGGCGAAGGTTGTGATAGCGACACAGGCAGAATTGCCGCGAGAGTTTGAGAGCTTGAATTTCTCGGTCGGGATCGAAGCGTGGATGCGCGCCGTGTTTGCCTGCAACCAATATGTGGACGAACAAGCACCTTGGGCGCTGAAGAAGACGGACCCCGATCGCATGACCGCGGTACTGATGACGCTGTTCATGGTTGTCCGAGATCTGGCGATTGCCATCCGTCCCGTCGTCCCGACGGCCGCCGACAATTTGCTCGACGAGATGGGTGTCGCTGCGGACGAGCGCGATTTCGCGTCGCTCGCTGACCCTTACTGGTTCGCAAGGCTTGCCGAAAGCGGCCTTATCCTTGCCCAGCCAACCCCCCTCTTCCCGCGCCTCGACCTGCCGGAAGGGGAAGGGGAGGCGTAATGCTCGTCGATTCGCACTGCCACCTCAATTACAAGGGGCTCGCCGAGCAGCAGGGGGACGTTCTCGATCGCGCCCGCGCGCGCGGCGTCACCGCGATGCTCAACATCGCGACGCGCGAAAGCGAATGGGACGATGTGCTCGCCGCCGCCGAAGCCAACCCCGATGTCTGGGCCAGCGTCGGCATTCATCCGCACGACGCCGACCATCATCCCGACGTCGATACCGCCAGGCTGGTAGCGCGCGCCGCGCATCCGCGCGTGATCGGCATCGGCGAAACCGGGCTCGACTATTATTACGACAAGAGTGACCGCGTCCGCCAACAGGACAGCTTCCGCCGCCACATCCACGCATCGCAGGCGACCGGGCT
The DNA here is from genome assembly GCF_031457495.1 of Sphingopyxis sp. BE259. Classification (NCBI taxonomy): domain Bacteria; kingdom Pseudomonadati; phylum Pseudomonadota; class Alphaproteobacteria; order Sphingomonadales; family Sphingopyxidaceae; genus Sphingopyxis; species Sphingopyxis sp. BE259. Next base: position 2,057,118 of record NZ_JAVDWM010000001.1, on the reverse strand, counting down.
GCCGATCATCGTCCACACCCGCGATGCCGAAGCCGATACGCTCGCGTTGCTCGGTGAGGAGATGGGCAGGATGACGTTCCCCGGCGTCATTCATTGCTTCACCGCCAGCGACGATTTTGCCCGCAAAGCGCTCGACCTTGGCCTCTATATTTCGATCTCTGGCATTGTAACATTCAAGAACGCCGCCGATCTCCAGGCGACCGCGAATTGGTTGCCGCAGGACCGGCTGTTGATCGAAACCGACTCCCCTTTCCTCGCCCCCGTCCCGCACCGCGGCAAGACCGGCGAACCGGCCTTCGTCGCCGATACTTTGGCGTTTCTCGCGGCGCTACGTGACGAAGATGAAGCCGCGCTTGCGGCAGCAACCAGCGCCAATTTTTACACGCTTTTCAACAAGGCAGCGCCATGAAGTCGGATCGCGTATGAAGCTCCGGATTCTGGGCTGCGGCACCTCCTCGGGGGTGCCACGGATCGGCAATGATTGGGGGCAATGCGATCCCGACAATCCGCGCAATCTGCGCAGCCGCGCCTCGATCCTCATCTCGCTCGGCGGCTTTCGCCTGCTTGTCGACACCAGCCCCGACATGCGGCTGCAACTGCTCGATGCCCAGGTCGGCGCGGTCGATGGCATCATCTGGACGCACGAGCATGCCGATCATTGTCACGGCCTCGACGATTTGCGCCAGATCATGCACCTGCGCGGTTCTGCGGTTCCGGCCTACGCGCGCGACCATGTCCTCGACATATTGAAATGGCGCTTCACTTACGCCTTTGCCGGCAACGCAGGTTATCCGGCGTCGGTCGATCCGATCGACCTGCTCGACCATCAGTCGATAGGGCCGATCGAAGTGTCGGCAATCGAAATGCCGCACGGCCCGATCAAGGCATCGGGGCTGATCTTCAGCGATGGTTCGCACAAGATCGCCTATGCGACTGATTTTTCGAAGTTTACCGACGAAATGGCCGATTTCTTCCAAGGCGTCGACCTGTTCGTGATCGATGCGCTGCGCCGTTATCCGCACCCGACGCACCCGCATCTGGCGATGACACTTGCGGCCCTGGAAAAATGCGGCAATCCGCGCGCGATTATCACCCATATGGACAATACGATGGATTATGATGATCTGGCGCGCGAACTGCCGCCGGGCGTCGAGCCGGGCTATGACGGGCTGGAGGTGCAGCTGTGAGCGGCGATACCGGGGTGCAACTGATCTGGTTTTTCGGCGCGCTGGCGCTGGTGGTCAGTTCGTTGCTGGCAAGGCGATTGCCCGCGGCCGACTGGGTCAAGATGGCGCTGGCGTGGGCCGCGATTTTTGGGCTGGTGTTTCTGGTGATCAAGACATGGCAGATGGTGACGTGATCGAGCGGCGCCAAGCAGTTGGTTGGAAATGCTCATGATATCAACGGCAGGGGGTCGTCTCCCGTCGGAAAATATATAGATTTAACATAATATATATTATCGGATAAATATATGGCTGATGTGCCGCTTCAATCCCCCATCGATCGCCTGCTCTCCGTCATGGCGAAATTGCGCGATCCCCATGGTGGCTGCGAATGGGATCTCGCGCAGGATTTCGCATCCATCGCGCCCTATACGATCGAGGAAGCCTATGAAGTTGCCGATGCAATAGCCGGCGGCGACCCCGCCGCGATTTGCGACGAGCTTGGCGATCTGCTGCTCCAGGTGGTGTTCCACAGTCAGATCGCCGCCGACGCCGGTCTGTTCGCTTTTGACGATGTGGCCACCGCGATCAGCGACAAGATGGAACGCCGCCACCCGCATATCTTCGGCGACCGCCAGACTGACGACGTTCGTCGGCAATGGGAACAAATCAAGGCCGACGAGCGCGCCGCCGACGGCCCCAAGGGCGCGCTCGCGGGCGTCGCCTTGTCGCTCCCGGCGTTGCTGCGCGCCCAAAAGCTCCAGTCGCGCGCGGCCCGCGTCGGGTTCGACTGGCCCGACACCAATGGCCCGCGCGACAAGATCGCCGAAGAGCTTGCCGAAGTCGCGGCGGCCGAAGACGATGCGGCGCGCCATGAGGAAGTCGGCGATTTGCTGTTCGCTGTCGTCAACTATGCCAGCCATCTGGGCGTCGATGCCGAAACTGCGCTCCGCGATGCCAACCTCAAATTCGCGCGCCGCTTTGCGGCGATGGAGGATCGCGCCGGTGGCAGCCTGTCGGGCCTCTCGCTCGACGTCCAGGAAGCGCATTGGCAGGCTGTCAAGGCGTCGGAGCGTCTTTCGTAGGCCACAGCCGCTCGAACCGCGCGCTGTCGGCTGGGTCCAGCCGGACAGTCAGGACGTGCCCCTCGCCTTCTGGCTCATCGCTCAGGACCTCGCCGCGCGCATGAAGCCACGCCGCCGCTTCGCCGTGCTGATAGCCAAGGTAGATACGCTGCACCTTGTGTAGTGCCGTCAATTGCGCCGCCATCAGCACCCGCGCGGCTTCGACCCCCTCGCCCGTAACCGCCGATATCAATGCGACGTCAGAGCGGCGCGCCGCCAATTCTTCGATCGCCGCACGGTCATCGGTGTCGGCGGTATCTATCTTGTTCCAGATTTCGATCTGCGGGATCGCGGGCGCTGCGTCCCCCTCCCCGCCATCCTCCGGTCCGTTAACGCCCAGCGAGCTCAGAATGGCGCGGACATCGTCATATTGCGCCTCGCTGTCGGGATGGACAATGTCGCGAACATGGACGATCAGGTCCGCGGTCGTGACCTCTTCCAGCGTCGCGCGGAAGGCGGCGACCAGTTCGGTGGGCAGATCGGAGACAAAACCCACCGTGTCGGACAGGATTGCCTTGTCGATCCCGGGCAACCGGATTTCGCGCATGGTCGGGTCCAAGGTGGCGAACAACATATCTTCCGCCATGACGTCACTTCCCGTCAAGCGGTTGAAAAAGGTTGATTTTCCGGCGTTTGTATAACCAACCAAAGCCACCACGGGCCACGGCGCACGCTGACGCTTCGATCGCTGCAACTGGCGGGTGCGCCGCGCATCGTCTAGCGAACGGCGGATCCGCGCCATGCGGTTGCGGATCATCCGCCGATCAGCCTCGATCTGCGTTTCGCCGGGGCCGCCCAAGAAGCCAAAGCCGCCGCGCTGGCGTTCGAGATGGGTCCAACTGCGCACCAGCCGCCCCGCCTGATAATCGAGATGCGCCAGTTCGACCTGTAACCGCCCCTCGGCCGTCGCGGCGCGTTCGCCAAAGATTTCCAGGATCAGGCCCGTCCGGTCGATCACCTTGGTGCCGAACGCGGTTTCCAGATTGCGTTGCTGGATTGGGCTGAGCGCGGCATCGACGACCACCAGCTGGACGCCATGTTTTTCGACGTCCGGGGCAATCGCATCGATCTGCCCGACACCAAGCAGGGTCGCGGCGCGGGTCTGGCGCAGCCGCAGTGTGTGCACTGCTACGACATTCAACCCGATCGCAACCGCAAGTCCCCGCGCTTCCTCGGCGCGTGCATCCAGGTCGCGCGCCAGCCGCTGGCTATGCCATTCAGGCACAACCAGCAGCGCCGCAGCGCCGCGGGTTACTTCGTCTTCATTGTCGGTTATCGGGTCGATCAGGCGTTGTCCGCTTCAGCGTCGGGTTCGCTGTCGGTCAGATTGATCGGCCCGTTTGGCTGCACCGTCGAGATCGCATGCTTATAGACCAGCTGAACCTGCCGCTCGCGTTCAAGCAGCATACAGAACAGATCGAAAGCGACGATATCGCCCTGCAACATCACCCCGTTGACCAAAAACATCGTGACCGATTCATCGGATTTGCGCACGGCATTGAGGAACACGTCCTGCAAAGCCTTGCCCTTGCTCGCCGGCGCGTCGCGGAAATTGTCGCCCAGCAGCGACAGGTCGAAATCGTGCGACGGCATCACGGTCGAGATCGCGTGCTTGTAAACCAACTGGGACTGACCATCGCGGCGCAGCAGCAGCGAGAAATTATCGAACCATGTGATGATGCCCTGCAATTTGACGCCCTTGACCAGAAACATGGTCACCGGGGTTTTGCTGCGGCGAAGTGCGTTTAGGAAAATATCCTGGAGATTCTGATTTTTATCGGACACATTTGCCTCCTGTTTTTGGCGGGAAACCCGCGGGTACGCTACCGGTTTTCCGGCTTTCAAGACCTTCTTCTGACAAACAATATGCGGCAAAGCATGCGCCAGGTCTAGCGTAAAGCCTCTACCCCTCGCCCTCCGAACTCTCGGTGAGCCCCAAAAGTTTCAGTTTGCGGTGCAGGGCCGAGCGTTCCATGCCGATAAACGTCGCGGTGCGCGAAATATTGCCCGAAAAACGGTTGATCTGGATGCGCAGATATTCGCGTTCGAAATTCTCGCGCGCTTCCTTCAGCGGGATCGTCGTGATCGATTCCGAATTCGGCAAAATATCGGTCCCACCGCGCACCAGCTCACCCGGCAGCATGTCGGCGTCGATCCGCGTCAGCCGATCGCTTGGCGCCAAAATCATCACGCGCTCGATCACGTTGCGAAGTTCGCGGACATTGCCCGGCCATTCATGCGCTTGCAGCGCGGCCATCGCCTCCGAACTGATCTCGGGCGGCGGCACCCGGCGGTCGGCGGCATAGCGGCGGATGTAATGATCGCACAGACTGGCGATGTCGTCGCGGCGTTCGCGCAGCGGCGGGATATGCACCGGCACGACATTGAGCCGATAATAGAGATCCTCGCGAAAGCGGCTCTCGGCGATTTCGGTCATCAGATCGCGCGCCGACCCGGAAATGATCCGCACGTCGACCCGGATCATCGTGCGACCGCCAACCCGGGTGAAGCTCTGGTCCGTCAGCACGCGCAGGATCTTGCCCTGCGTCGTCAGCGGCATGTCGGCGACCTCGTCGAGAAACAAGGTGCCGCCATGCGCCTGTTCGAGCAAGCCGACGCGGATCGATCCATCGTCGCTTTCAGCCCCGAACAACTCGGTTTCGACCGTTTCGGGGTCCATGCGCGCCGACGAGATCACCCGGAACGGCGCATTGTGTCGCCCGCTCCACCCGTGCAACACGCGCGCGGCGACTTCCTTGCCGACCCCGGCGGCGCCGGTGATCAGGACGCGGCTCCCCGTCCCCGCCACGCGTTTCAGCGTCGCGCGGACATTGTTGATCGCGGCGCTGGTGCCGGTCAGCTCGTCCGATGGCCCCGCCTTTTCGCGCAGTTGTTCATATTCGAACTTCAGCCGCTCGTTCTCGGTCGCGCGCGCGACGAGATGTAGCAGGCGCGAGGCTTCGAACGGCTTTTCGATGAAGTCAAACGCCCCGCGGCGGATCGCGGCGACCGCGGTATCGAGCCCGCCATGCCCCGAAATTACGATGATCGGCAGCGTCGGGTCGAACGCCTTGATCGCCTCGACCAGCCCCAGACCATCGAGCCGCGAGCCTTGGAGCCACACGTCGATCAGCGCCAGCGACGGCCGCCGTTGACGGATCGCATCGAGCGCCGAATCGCTGTCGGACGCGGTGCGCGCCTCATAACCTTCGTCTTCCATGACGCCAGCGACGAGGTCGCAAATGTCGCGCTCGTCATCAACGATCAGAATATCAAGCGCCATGTTCTTCTCTGTCCTGTCGGTTGCGGATCCGCCCCGGAACCGATTCTGCCTGTCCCATGCTTGTTTCGTCGCCCTTCCCGGCCAATCCTTGCAGGCGATCGGGGTGCAGGGTCAGCGTGACGCACGTCCCCTGCCCCGCGGGATTGTCGGAAAACTCGAGTTCGCCATAATGTTGCTCGACGATCTTTTTGACGATCGCAAGCCCCAGCCCGGTGCCACCCTGCCGCGTCGTCATATAGGGTTCGGCGATCGTCTCACGCGCTTGCGGCAAGCCGATCCCGTCATCGGCCACGCGGATCAGGATTTCGCCATGCGGCCCTGTCGCCAGCTCTGCGTCAATATGTCCGATTGGTACCGATTCGAAATTTTTAGAATTTTCTTCAATCGCTTCCACGGCGTTTTTGACGATATTTGTCATGGCCTGCGACAGCAGGCGGCGATCGCAAACCAGCGGTTCGATCCCGTCCGGAGTGTTCACCGCAAAGACGATGTCGGGCTTGGCCACCTCGAACAGGAACACCGCCTGGCGCAGGATGTCGCGAACATCCTCGACCCCGAAGGTCGGCTTGGGCATCCGCGCAAAGCTGGAAAACTCGTCGACCATCCGCCGCATGTCATGCACCTGGCGGACTACCGTATCGGTCAACTTTTTGAACGTCGCGCTGTCGCCCTCAATCTTGTCGCCGAACCGCCGCTGCAGCCGTTCGGCGGCAAGCTGGATCGGGGTCAGCGGGTTCTTGATCTCGTGCGCAATGCGGCGCGCGACGTCGGACCAAGCGGCCCGGCGCTGGTCGAGCAATTGTTGGGTAATGTCCTCAAAACTCAGGACAAAGCCATCGCCCTGCGCGACCGCTTTGGCGGCAAGGGTCGCGGGCTCGGCGTTGGGCCGCGCCAGTTGCACCACCGCTTCGCGCTCGTCGCCACTGAGAAGTTGCGACAATTCGGGCGCGACCTCGGCCAACGGCCGCCCGGTCAGGCAATCGGCCGATTGGCAGATCAGCCGCTCGGCCGCGGCGTTGGCGAGCTGAATGCGGTGATCCGCATCGACCGAGATTACGGCCGATGAAACGCCGCTGAGCACCGCCTCGATAAAGCTGCGCCGCGCTTCCAGCTGTTCGTTGACGCTGACCAGTGCCCCCGTCTGCCCCTGCAACTGCTCGGTCATCCGGTTAAAGGCGCGGGTCAGCACCGCTATCTCGTCATCGCGCGCCGGCGGCGTGACGCGCACCGATAGATCGCCGCCCGCCGCCGTGCGCGTCGCCCCAATCAGCGTCCCGAGCGGACGGACGATGCGGTCGGCAACGACAATCGCGGCAATCACCGCAAGCGCCAGAAGCAGGAGCGAACCCAGGTAAAGAGCGCCGTTGAACTGGAGCTGCAAAAGCTGCGAGCGGTCGAACAGGGCATTATAGTCAGCGAGCACCGTCCGAGCGAGTTGGATCTGCTGCTGGCCGAGACTGGACACGGCACGTGACGCATAAAGAAATGCATTGGGCCTGCCGGGAAGGCGTGTGACCGCTTCAATTCTGTTGGCACTTCGCGTGACCACGACTTCTTCGCCAGCGTTAAGCCGTTCCATGATCGTCGGTGTAACCCGACCTTCGGCAGCCCGGTTGTCAGGGTCGATGATCACCGCGGTCCGGGGAATCCCATCGCGCCCTACCTCGATAATCGCGGATTCATTGAGTTCGCGAACGACAACCTGAAACCCGTAGGCATCCTGGAAACTGATGCTGTCGATTGCCTGGCTATCGAGATACTTGCCGAGGTCTTTAGACATCGCGCCCGTCTGCAAGGCGACCGACTTTTGGCTTTCTTCATAAAAGGACTGCGCCAGCGTCGCGGCATTTTCGAACATGCCCCGCGAGCGGTCGGAATACCAGAAATCGACGCCAAACTGGAACAGCAGCGAGGCGAAGATCACCACGAGCAAGGTCGGCACCGCAGCAATCATCGAAAACAGCGCAACCAGCCGGACATGCAGACGTCCGTTCCCGCCCTCCATCGACCGCACCGCGCGCGCGCGGGCCACGCGGCTGCCGATCAGCACGATCAGCGCCATCGCCGGCACCAGATTGGCGACCATGATCGCGGCGACCAGCGCCGGGGTCAGCAATCGCTCGCTCTGCGCGTCGCCGGTGACAAAGATATAAGTTGCGATGCCGATGCTGACGATCAGCGCCAGCGTGTAATATTCGGGCGCCGCAAAGCGCCAGAAGCCCGAGCGCGCGTCCTGGTCGGCGGAATCGATATCGTGAGTCAGGGGAGCCGCATGCGCCATTGTTGCCATGCTACGACAAACCTGTTGCATAGAAAACACACAAACGTCGCGCATGACGCCCGAATGCCGCTATTATGAGCTAGTTCGGTTGCTCAAAGGTGGCTGGGATCGATCTCGAGCTGCCCCAGTCGCTTGCGCAACGTGTTGCGATTGATGCCGAGCCGCCGCGCGGCCTCCAGCTGGTTGCCGCGCACGTCGAGCAGGACGCGGCGAAACAGCGCCGCTTCGACGATCGCTTCAAGCTGGCCGTGGAGTTCGCCGTCGGGTGAGTCACTCGCCATCTGCTCGCGCGCCCAATCGTCGACGGCGCGCGCAATCAGGTCGGCGGGCGCCACTCCGCCGCCACCCTCGCCATTTTCGTGCAGCACCGTTTCGACATCGCGCGCGGTCACCACCGTGTCGCGCGACAACACCGCCAGCCGCTGGACGACATTGCCCAGCTCGCGAACATTGCCTGGCCAGTCATGGCGTTCCAGCCACTGCATCGCAGCGGGCGCAAACTGCCGGTCGGGCAGCCCCGAACCGCGCCCCGCGTCGACAAAATGCCGGACCAGCGCGGCAATGTCGCTGCGCCGGTCACGCAGCGGCGGCAGCGTCACCGGGATCACGTTGAGCCGGTAGAACAGATCCTCGCGGAAACGCCCATCGGCGACCAGGGTCCGCATGTCGCGGTGCGTCGCGGCGATAACGCGAACGTCAGCGCGCAGCGCCTGATTGCCGCCGACGGTCGAATATTCGTTGCTTTGCAGCACCCGCAGCAGCCGCGTCTGTGCCTCCAGCGGCATGTCGCCGATTTCGTCAAGGAACAGGGTGCCGCCCGCCGCCTGCTCGAAGCGCCCCGCGTTGCGGCTGTGCGCGCCCGTGAACGCGCCTTTTTCGTGACCGAACAGTTCGGCCTCGATCAGCTCGCGCGGGATTGCCGCCATATTGATCGCGACGAACGGCCCGGATCGGCGCAGCCCGGTCGCATGGATCGCGCGCGCGACGACTTCCTTGCCCGTCCCCGATTCGCCCAGAATCAGCACCGCCAGATCATTCGAAGCAAGGCGGGCGATCGTGCGATAAACCGCCTGCATCGCGGGCGCCCGGCCGACCAGTCCATGACTGTCGGCCTGCGCCGGATCGGTGCCGACCGCCGGTTCGGCCCGGCGCTGCAACGCGGCGCGCACGCTCGCGGTCAGCTCGTCGAGGTCGAACGGCTTGGGCAGATAGTCGTAACTGCCGATGCCCGTCGCACGCACAGCGGTGTCCAACGTGTTCTGCGCCGACAACACGATGACCGGCGTCGCCGCGTCGATCCGCAAGGAATCGATGCCGTCGCCATCGGGCAGCACGACATCGGTAATCACCAGGTCGGGACGATTGTCGGCCAGCCAGGCGTTGCGTTCGGCGATGCTGCCAACCGACGCAAAATGGCCGCATTCGCCGACCAGCGTCTCGCGAATGATCATCGCGATCGCCGGGTCATCCTCGACCAGCAGGATCGTCTTGCGGTTGCTCATGCGCGGCGTCCCTGTTGTGCCACCGGCAGATGGACACGAAAGCGCGTCCACTCGCCGTCGCGCATATGCTGGACCGTGCCCCCCATATCGCGCGCCAGCTTGGCGACGAGCGCCAGACCCAGCCCCCGCCCCTCACGCTTGGTCGTCACGAACGGATCGAACAGGTCGCCGCGAATGTCGGCGGGAACGCCGGGGCCATTGTCGCTGACGCTGACCTCGATCGGCAGCGCGATACGGCCGCGGCCGTCGCCATTGTCGATCGACAGCCCATGGCGATACGCGGTCGCCAGCCGCACCACGCCATCGTCGCGCCCGCCAAGCGCTTCGCAGCCGTTGGTGACCAGATTGAGCAATATCTGCACCATGGCGTCATGGTTGCCGTGGACCAGCGGCAGCGACGGGTCGAAATCCTCGGCAAAACGCACACCGGGGAACTGGCGCGCGCGCGCGGTTTCCATCGCTTGGTGGATCGGCTGGTACAGGTTGATCGGCGCGCAGGCGATCGGCTGGCCGCGCGAGAAATGCTCCATCTGGTCGATCAACGTCGCGATCCGGTCGACCTCGGCGACGATCAACGTCGTAAAGCGTTCGCCGCTGGCATCGGTTTTGCGCGCCAGCAACTGCGCCGCGCCCTTGATGCCCGCCAGCGGATTCTTGATTTCATGCGCCAGCATCGATGCGGCGCCGCCCGCCGCGCGCCCCGACCGCCCGATTGCGCCGCCCATCAGTTCGGCATCGCTTTGCGCCGGGATCAGCGCAAGAATGCGATGGCCGCTTTGGCCATAAGGCACCATCTGCATATCGACATATATTGCTTTACGGCCGCCCACCGAAATCTCGGCCCGGTGCGCGAACAGCGCCGACGTTGCGGCGTCGCTCATCCGCTGACGATAGCTGCGGTCCATGTCGATCACGTCGTACACGACGCGCCCGATCATCGCCGACCGGCTCATGTTGCACATCTGTTCGGCAGCGGCGTTGACGAAAAGCACCACGGCGCCCCTGTCGATCAACAATGTCGGAACGGGGTGCGAGTGGATCAACTCGTCATGGTCGATGGTCGGGATGCTCGACGTGAGCGCGCTCACGCCGCGGCCTTGCTCAGAAACGGGGTGTAGAAGCGTTCGAGTGCGTCGAGCACATCGCGGCTGCTGGGGATCTGGTTGACCATGTTGCGAAACTCGGCCGACCCGTGCAGCCCCTTGACGTACCAGCCGAGGTGCTTGCGCGCCATATTGACCCCGGTGATTTCACCATAATGATCGATCATCGCCCGATAATGCGATGTAATGACGTCATATTGTTCGTCGATTCCGGGGTCGGGACGTTCACCCTCGCCGCGCAGCGCCGCCATCACCTGCCCCAATAACCAGGGGCGGCCATAGGCGCCGCGGCCGATCATCACCCCATCGGCGCCGCTTTGGGCCAGAGCGGTTTTGGCGTCATCGGCGGAGCAAATGTCACCATTGGCGATGACCGGAATCGACACCGCCTCCTTGACCGAACGAATGAAACTCCAGTCCGCCTCGCCACGGTACATCTGGTTGCGGGTCCGGCCATGGACGGTGACGAGCTTGGCGCCCAGATCTTCGGCAATATGCGCCAGCTCAGGCGCGTTCAGGCTGTCGTGACACCAACCCATCCGCATCTTGACCGTCACCGGCACTTTTACCGCCTCGACGCAGGCCTTAATCAGCGCCGCGGCAAGCGTCAGGTCGCGCATCAGCGCTGACCCCGCGTCGCCGTTGGTGACCTTACGCACCGGACAGCCCATGTTGATGTCGATGATCGCGGCGCCGCGATCCTCGTTCAGCTTCGCCGCCTCGCCCATTTCATAAGGAGTGCAACCGACCAACTGCATCGACACTGGTTCTTCGACCGGGTGCCACGCCGCTTTCTGAACCGACTGCCGCGTTTCGCGGATCGCCGCCTGACTCGCGATCATCTCGGTAACATTGAGCCCCGAGCCATAGCGGCGCACCAGGGTGCGGAACGGCATATCGGTGACGCCGGTCATCGGCGCCAGGATCACGGGATCTGCGATGGTGATGTTGCCGATCTGGATGGGCCGCAGCGGCGCCATGGCGGGAGCTTTCGTCTGATTGCCTAAAATTTGAGCAGCCCGTACACGCTAAGCCGCTTTCCCGCAAGCTGCGGCTGCGCTAACCGCCGGTCACGATGACCGAGTCCGTCCCCCCGATCCCGCCCCGCACGATGGTGATATTGCTCGCGGGTGGCCTCGGCAGCCGTGCCGGTTTCGCGGTGCCCAAGCAGTTGGCGATGCTCGGGTGCAAACCGGTCCTCCGCTGGAGCCTCGATGCGTTTGCTGTGCATCCGACGATCGGCGGCGGCGTGCTGGTCGCCAATGATGACGTCATGGCGGCGCTGGGCGATCTCCCCCAAGGTTGGATTTCCGCCAATCCCGGGATGGAACGCCAGCAATCGGTCGCCAACGCGCTGGCCGCACTTGCCGATCGCGACGATGCGACGCCGGTGCTTGTCCACGACGCCGCGCGGCCCGGCGTGACCGCCGACATCATCGACGGACTGCTCGCCGCGCTGGACCTCGCAAAGGCAGCCATCCCGACGTTGCCCGTTCCCGACACGCTCGTCGAGCAGGCCGCAGATGTCGCTGGCGATGTCATCGACCGCACCACTTTGGCGCGCGTTCAGACTCCGCAGGCCTTTCGTCTTGGCACATTGCGGCTGGCTCATGCCGAAGCGGTCGACGCCAACGCCACCGACGATGCACAGCTGGTGCGGCGACTGGGAGTCGCGGTTGCCACCGTGGCGGGCGACGCGCGCCTCCACAAACTGACATATGCCGAGGATATGGCGATCCTCTCGGGCTTATTGGGAATCGAGGCCATGACACGAACTACCGTCGGAATGGGCTACGACGTCCATCGGTTGGTGGCGGACAAGCCGCTGTGGATTGGTGGGATAGAAATCGCTCATAGTCATGGACTTGAAGGGCATAGTGATGCCGACGTCGGGCTTCACGCGCTGACCGACGCGATCTTGGGCGCCCTGAGCGACGGCGATATTGGCGATCATTTCCCGCCCAGCGACTCGCAATGGCGCGGCGCCGCGTCGCATCGCTTTTTGGCTTTCGCCGCCGAACGGGTTGTCGCGCGCGGCGGTCGTATTGTTCATGTCGATCTGACGATCATCGCCGAAGCCCCGAAAATCGGCCCCCACCGCGCCGCGATGCGCGCGCGCATCGCCGAAATCCTTGCGATTCCGCTCGACCGGGTTAGTGTAAAGGCAACAACGACAGAGCGGCTGGGGTTCACCGGCCGCCGCGAGGGGATCGCTGCACAGGCTGTCGCGACTTTGCAACTTCCGGAGAATTGACCGTGCTGCCTGACGAAGAATCGCGCCTTTTGGTGCGCGACGCGCTGGCGACAAGCGTGCTGGCGGGCAACCGCGCCGCGGGGCGCAGGGTTGCAGTCGCCGAAAGCTGCACCGGCGGCATGGTCAGCGCCGCGCTGACCGACATCGCGGGCAGTTCGGACGTGTTTTCCGCGGGTTTCATCACCTATTCGGGCCATGCCAAGCAGAGCCAACTCGATGTAAGCAGCGAAATTCTCGAAACCTTTGGCGAAGTCTCGCTGGCCACAGCATGGGCCATGGCCACCGGCGCGCTAGCCAACAGCGACGCCGATATTGCCGTCGCGATCACCGGCATCGCCGGTCCGGGCGGCGGATCGGAGAAAAAGCCTGTGGGGCTTGTCGTTTTTGCGCGCGCGCTCCGCGGCCAGGACCCTGACGATTATTTCACCCAGCGGGTGCAGTTCGAAGGCGGCGATCGCGCCGCGATCCGCCATCACGCGACGCTGTTCGCGCTCGACCTGCTTCAGCCTGAAAGGGACGCGCTGCGGCCCTCGGAGGACATTGCCCTCCCCGCGCCGTAAAGATCGTCGGCGCGCGTTTCGAATGCCGCGATCATCTTGCGCAGCGCCTTGTCGAACATCTGGCCGGCCAAGGCCTCGAACATTCGGCTGCGGAAGGCGAAGTCGACCATGAAGTCAACGCGGCACCCGCCATCCTCGACCGCGGCGAAATGCCACTCGTTGTTCAGGTGGCGCATTGGGCCGTCGATATAGCTGACGGTCACCGCACCCGGGCGGTCCTTGTGCACACGGCACGAAAAACTCTCACGCAGCCCCTTGAACCCGACGATCATGTCGGCGACCGTTTCATGCTCGCTATCGGTACGAATACGCAGCGCGATAACCCACGGCAGGAACTCCGGGTAACGCGCGATGTCGGTGACGAGCGCGAACATCTGCTCGTCGCTATACGGCAGAACGCGGGTTTCGTGATGCCTGGGCAAGACTGGGGTCAGCCAACAGCGCGCGTCAGCTGCGCCTCGCGCGCGGCGCGCATCCGTTCAAAATCATCGCCGGCGTGATAGCTTGACCGCGTCAGCGGCGACGAAGCGACCTGCAAAAAGCCCTTGGCGCGCGCGATCTGGGCATAGGCGTCGAACGCCTGCGGCGTCACGAAGTCGATAACCTTGGCATGCTTCGGGGTCGGTTGCAGATACTGCCCCATCGTCATGAAATCGATGTCGGCGCTGCGCATGTCGTCCATCACCTGATGCACCTCCATTCGCTGTTCGCCCAGCCCGAGCATGATCCCCGACTTGGTAAAGATCGACGGATCACGGCGCTTGACGCTTTCGAGCAGGCGCAGCGACGCATAGTAACGCGCGCCGGGGCGGATCGTCGGATAGAGCCGCGGGACGGTTTCGAGGTTATGGTTATAGACGTCGGGCCGCGCATCGACGATCGCGGCGATCGCGCTTTCGGGCTTGTTGCGAAAATCGGGGGTCAGAATTTCGATCGTCGTCTGCGGCGTTTCGCGGCGCAGCGCCTGGATCACTTTGACGAACTGGCTCGCGCCGCCGTCGGGCAGGTCGTCGCGGTCGACCGACGTGATGACGATGTGGCTGAGTCCCATTTTCGCGGCCGCGATCGCGGTATGCTCGGGCTCGAACGGATCGACCGCGCGCGGCATCCCGGTCTTGACGTTGCAAAAGGCGCAGGCGCGGGTGCAGGTATCGCCCAGGATCATCACCGTCGCGTGCTTCTTGGTCCAGCATTCGCCGATGTTCGGACACGCCGCCTCTTCGCACACGGTATTGAGGTTAAGCTCACGCATCAGCTTGCGCGTTTCGGCATAGCCGGGACTGGTCGGCGCCTTGACGCGAATCCAGTCGGGCTTGCGGGTGCGCTGGCTGGGGGTCGCGGCGGGTGATGCGGGAGCGTTCATTCCGCCCACATAGTCGCGCCCGCGCCTCTTCTCAACCTCTCTACCTATGCTAAGGCGAATCCATGACTCACTTTGCTGACATGATCGACGGCTATCGCCGTTTCCGTAGCGGCGGCTGGCAGGAGCAACGCGCCCGCTGGGACGAATTGGCGGTTGGCCAATCGCCCAAGGTGATGGTCATCGCCTGTTCCGACAGCCGCGTCGAACCGTCGCAGATTTTCGACACCAATCCCGGCGAAATCTTTGTCGTCCGCAATGTCGCCGCGCTGGTGCCGCCGTTTGAAACGACGCCTGGGCGCCACGGCGTGTCGGCGGCGCTGGAATTCGCCGTCCAGTTCTTGAAGGTCGAAGAAATCGTCGTGATGGGCCACGGTCTGTGCGGCGGCTGCCACGCCGCGCTGCACCGGTCGATGGCGGGCGCCGAGCCGGGTCGTGGCGGCTTTATCGCCGACTGGATCGCGATGCTCGACGACGCCAGCGATCAGGTCCGCCGCGAACACGCCGACATCGACAACCGCGACGCCGGGCGCGCGATGGAAATGGCCGCGGTGCGCGTCAGCATCGACAATCTGCGCACCTTCCCCTGCATCCAGGAAAAGGAAAAGCGCGGAACGCTGCGGCTACGCGGCGCCTTTTTCGCGATCAGCGACGGGGTGCTGCATCTTTTGGACGAAGCGAGCGGGGAGTTTTCACCCGCCGCCTGAACAGGAGCGCGACATGAGCAAGAATGCAATGTGGCTGACGCTGATCGTTGTGGCAGCAATTGTCGGCGCGTTCATGGGTCCATCGCTGGCCAGTGTCCTGTCGCCCGAAACCTTGCTCATCCTGTCGGTGCTGCTGATCGGCGGCATCGTCATCTTCTGTTTCTGGGCGCTGTCGAGCAACAAGGGTGGTGCCAAGGCCGACGCCGCGGCGATCGCCGACGCTCGGACAATGCAGGCACCCGCGGGGAAAGCACGGATCTACATCACGCGGCGCGGGTTCGTCGCGGCGTTGCAGGGCATGGACGTGACGCTGAACGGCGCAGCCAAAGGTCAGATCAAGTCAGGCCAGATGCTGATGGCTGACGTTGGGCCGGGGCAACATCAGTTGCATGTCGCCACCGCCAAGGCAAAGCTGGCGCACCCCGCCGAATTTTCGATCGACGTCGGCGCGGGCGGCGTCGTGGTGATCGGCGCGATGATCGAAATGGGCGCGTTGAAAGGCAGCATCAAGCTGGAGCGGCTGGACGCCGCAAAGGCGCGCGAAGACGTGCACGCGACCAAGCTGGTGCTGTGGGAAGTGCCGCCAGCCTGACCTGACCCGTCACGGCTTGGCGGTGACGAACCCTGCGGCGGGCCAATCGGTATCGCCGATCCGCGCGACCTCCAGCTTGGCAAACTCCACCGGCGGCATGCCCACGCCGACATAGCGGCCGACTTCCGTCCATTTGCCATCGGCGACCGTCGCGACATATTTGATCGTCGCGCCGTTCGGGACCGGAATGCTCCACTCAAAACCCGTATCGGTCACCGCAAACGGGAATTTCCCGGTGCGGCCGTCGGTCCAGCTGTTCATCGCATATTGGTCGGTTGCGGCATCGTAGGAAATGACCGCAAAAGCGTTGAACGCCAGCTTGCCCGCCTCGTCATATCCGCGCCCCTCGATGACCAGCGCGGTGCCGTCAAGCATAGGGCCGGCGCGTTCGGTCTGCACGAGCTTGATCGCGCCGCCTGGACTGGTGATCGTCGCGGTGCCGCGCCATTCGCCATGCAGTTTCGCCAGTTTGGCGATCGCGGCCTTTTGTTCGGCGACGACCGCGGGATCGGTCCGCATCTGCGCTTGCGCGGGCAAGATGGCGGCGGACAGCATGGCTGCGGCGACAAGAACAATTCGCATGATGATCCTCCCGTATTGTGTTGCTGATATAACACAGCTGACACCCGGGGAAAATAGGTCTTGGAGCGGAGATTCAGGGAATCGCGTAGGTCACATTCGCCTGCCCGACTGGCTTGTTGGCATCATTGGTCCATATCCGCACGTCCATCACCGCCAGCCGCTTGCCGAGCCGCAGCATATGCGCGTCGGCGAACAGCGGACCCGGCCGACACGGGCGCAGGAACTGGTAATTGAGCGCGCTGGTCACAGCCATCGCGACGGGGCCGATATGCGCGAGGACCAGCGCATAAGCTGCCATATCCGCAAAACCCATCTGGGTCGGGCCGGAGATCAGCCCGCCGGGGCGCAAAGCCAATTCGGTCGGGTCCATGCGGGCCTGAATATGGCCCGGCACGGCCGAGACGACGGTGCCGCGAGAACCGGGCACCGAGTGAGGGAAGGCCTCGGCCATAAAAGCGTTGAGTGCATCAGCATCCAGCCGGATCGAGCTTGACGAGATCGGCGCCGCCTCCCCCATCGCGGTCAGCGCGTCAGTTTCTTGTACGACGTCGCATGCGGCCGCGTTGCGTCGTCGCCCAAACGGCGGATCTTGTCCTCTTCATAGGATTCGAAATTGCCCTCGAACCATTCGACATGGCTGTCTCCCTCAAACGCCAGAATGTGCGTCGCGAGGCGATCGAGGAAGAAGCGGTCGTGGCTGATGACCACCGCGCAGCCCGCGAAATTCTCCAATGCTTCTTCAAGCGCGGCCAGCGTTTCGGTATCGAGATCGTTGGTCGGTTCGTCGAGCAGCAGGACGTTGCCGCCCTGTTTCAGCATCTTGGCCATATGGACGCGGTTGCGTTCACCGCCCGATAGCTGGCCGACCTTCTTCTGCTGGTCGACGCCCTTGAAGTTGAACGCACCGACATAGGCGCGGGTCTGCATCTCGTGCTTGCCGATGTTCATCATCTCGGCGCCGCCCGAAATTTCCTGCCAGACATTGTTGTCGGGTTTCAGGTCGTCGCGGCTCTGGTCGACGAAGCCCAGATGGACGGTGTCACCGATCGTCACCTTGCCGCTGTCGGGGGTTTCCTGTCCCGTGATCAGCTTGAACAAGGTCGATTTGCCCGCGCCGTTGGGTCCGATCACCCCGACGATGCCGCCCGGGGGCAGCGAGAAGGACAGATCTTCGAAGAGCAGCTTGTCGCCATAGGCCTTCGAGATATTCTCGACCTCGATGACCTTGCCGCCCAAGCGCTGCGGCACCTGGATGACGATCTGCGCCTTGCCGGGGATACGCTTTTCCTGCGCCTCGACCAGCTGGTCGAAGCTCTTGATACGCGCCTTTGATTTGGCCTGACGGGCTTTGGGCGACTGGCGGATCCACTCGAGTTCGTCCTTGATCGCTTTCTGGCGGCCGGCGTCCTCGCGCGACTCCTGTTCGAGCCGCTTGCCCTTCTTCTCCAGATAGGTCGAATAATTGCCTTCGTAGACAAAATAGCGGCCGCGATCGAGTTCGAGGATCCAGTTCACGACATTGTCAAGGAAGTAGCGATCGTGGGTGACGAGAATGACGTTGCCTGGATAATCGACCAGATGCTTCTCCAGCCACGCGACGCTTTCGGCGTCCAAATGGTTGGTCGGTTCGTCAAGCAGCAGGATCGACGGCTTTTCGAGTAATAGACGCGTCAGCGCGATGCGGCGCCTTTCGCCGCCCGACAGGTTCGCGACGCTCGCATCGCCCGGCGGACAGCGCAACGCCTCCATCGCGATCTCGAGCTGGTTGTCGAGCGTCCAGCCATCGACCGCGTCGATCTTTTCCTGCAGCGTGCCCATTTCGTCCATGAGCGCCTCGAAATCGGCGTCTGCGGGTGGATCGGCCATCAGCGTACTGATTTCGTTGAAGCGGTCCATCATGTCGGCGACGCCGCGCACGCCGTCCATGACATTTTCCTTGACCGTCTTGTTCGGATCAAGCTCGGGCTCCTGCGCCAGATAACCAACGGTAATCCCCTCGCCTGCCCAGGCTTCGCCGGTGAATTCGGTGTCCATCCCCGCCATGATCTTCATCAGGGTCGATTTGCCGGTGCCGTTCGGGCCGACGATGCCGATCTTGGCATCGGGATAGAATTGCAGGCTTAGATCCTTCAGCGTCGGCTTTTGCGCGCCGGGATAGGTCTTGTTCAGACCCTTCATCACGAAACTATATTGGGCGGCCATGGAAATGCTCCGGATATAAGCTGCGCCGCGGGCGCGGCGGGACGAAATGTCAGTTGCGCGCCGGTTAGCGAATGGGCACGAATTTGGCAATCAACGCCTTGCGGTGCAGATCGCACGGGCAGCGATAAGGCGATGATCCACTGGCGTCGGAAGACAATTTGGCGATTCTCGCTAACGCGGAGCGACCACCGGGACTGTCGAATGTGACGCAGGAATGACAGATTTCCGCCAGCGCAGGCCATCTCAATTATTTTTGTTGACGATCCATACGGAACGGCTAAATCCCGCCGCTCGCGGAACGGGAAAGTTTCCCCGACGCGGTAAGGCATTTTAGGGAGCCCACACATCATGAAGAAATTTGCTGCTATCGCCGTTGCTGCCAGCATGTTCGCCCTCGCCGCTTGCGGTGAAAAGGCTGCTGAAGAAGCCACCACGGAAGCCCCGGCTGCTGAAGCTGTTGCTGAAGAAGGCGCCGATGCCGCTGCTGCTGGCGCTGAAGCCGCTGCTGCTGGTGCTGACGCTGCTGCCGCTGGTGCCGAAGCTGCTGCTCCGGCCGACGCTGCTGCGACCGCTGCTGCTCCGGCCGACGCCGCTGCTGCTCCGGCCGCTCCGGCTGAAGAAAAGAAGTAAGTCACAGCCCTTCGGGGCGTTGACCGAAACTAGAATTTGGCGGCCTTCCTTCGGGAAGGCCGCCTTTTTCTTTGCCCGCCGTTCGCGCGGCTAGACTTGTGCCCATGCGCTGGCTAAGGCGCGGGGCAGTAGTCGGGGAGTAGCGCAGCCCGGTAGCGCGCCTGCTTTGGGAGCAGGATGTCGCAGGTTCGAATCCTGTCTCCCCGACCACTGACCCCAGCCGACCTGATCCTGCCGCCGACTATCCCGCCGACGTCGCGATCAGCCGCGCATAGAAATCGATCATGCGCTTGAAGCTGTCGATCTTCATATGCTCATTGGTGCCGTGGATCATCGCCGTTTCTTTCAGCGAAAAATGCATCGGCATGAACCGATACACATCCTCCGACACCGGCTCCATGCTACGGCTGTCGGTGCCGCCGACCACCAGGATCGGCGACAGCACGGCGCCCGGCGCGTCGGCCCGCGCCGTCGCGGCAATCCATTTCCAGCCTTGTGAACTGGTCGACGACACCCGCGACGGCTCGCGCGGCGGCTTTACCCAAGCCAGCTCGACCGGCAAGTCGCCGACAGCATCCTTGGCGCGCGCCATGATGTCGGCGGACCGGTTCCACGGCGCGATGCGATAGTTGATCAGCGCATTGGCGGTTTGCGGCAGGACATTCTCTTTCGGGCTTCCCTCCAGCATCGTCGGAGCGATCGTGGTGTGAAATGCCGCCGCCGTCGATGGGGTGGCCGCGACCTGGCGCTTCAGGATTGGGCCGAACAGCCATTGGTTGGCGACCGCCATCTTGGTCGTGCCACCCTTTTCGGCCGCCAGTGCCTCAAGCATCGCGGCGCCCGGCCCCCGAATACTGAGCGGAAAGGGCTTTTCGGTGATAGCGGTAATCGCCCGCGCCAGCGTACCGACACCGGTTTCGGCGGGCGGCATCGAGCTGTGGCCGCCGGGCGCCTCGGCGGTGACCTTCAGCGTCGCATAGCCTTTTTCGGCGATCCCGATCATGATCGCGGGGCTGTTGATGACCGGCGTGTCGGTCAGCACGACGCTGCCCTCATCCAGCGTGAAGATCGCCTTCACGCCCTCGGACTTGAGCTTCGCCGCCGCAGCGACCGCGCCCGATCCGCCGACCTCTTCGTCGTGACCCGACACCAGATACACGCCGCGCTTGGGCTGAAACCCCTGTCCGGCCAGCGCCTCGATCGCCTCGAACAGCGCGACCAGTGATCCCTTGTCATCCACCGTCCCGCGGCCCCACACCGCCTGTTCGGCGATAGTCCCGGCGAAGGGCGGATATTTCCAATCGCCCTCGGTCCCTTCGGTGACGGGCACGACGTCCTGATGCGCCATGACGATGATCGGCGCCAGCGCCGCATCGCTGCCCGGCCAATGATAAATCAGCGTCCGGTTGGGCAAAATGGTGCGCGCCATGGCGCGATGGGTCGCGGGATAGGTTGCGGCGAGCCAGGCGTGCAGCCGGTCCCATTCGGCGACGTCGTTGTCCGCCGGATCCTGATGCGAGATCGTGCGGATCTGCGCCGCGGCGCTCAGATGCGCGATCGCCGCCGCCAGATCATAGCGCGGCGTCGCGGCAAGCCGTACGTCGCTGCCGTCTGCAATGTTGGCAGCCGTAAAACTTGCGGTCCGCACGGCGACCGTTGCCGCGACGACCGCAAGGACTGCCAGCCCCCCGATCAGGATCGTACGCCGCTTTCCCATGTCTCTCTCCCGCTGTCGGGACAATGGACCGCGATCGGTTTCGTTTTGCAAGGAAAATGGTTTGGGAGAAGACAATGGCTGGACGGGGGAATGGTGGGCCCGGCAGGACTCGAACCCGCAACCTAGCCGTTATGAGCGGCCAGCTCTAACCGTTGAGCTACAGGCCCCCCTGGAAAAACCCGGTGAGGGGTCAGCGGGCGATAGCGGACGCCGCGCTGCGTTGGCAAGCGTCAACGCTCAGCCAGCCGTCCGGCGCTGCGCCATTGCCCAGATGTCGTCGGCAGTCGTCGCCTCGACGCCGCGCCGCGCCAGATGGTCCAGCACCATGTCCCACCAGCGATAGAAAAGGTCGAGATCGGCCTGGCTGCGAACATAAGGGGTATTGCCGGGTTGCAGCGACGGCGAGTGGAAAGAGAAATTGAGCACCGGCAACCGCAGGTCGATGGCACGATCGATCGCCTTGCATGCCCGCGCGGCGGGAATCCCTTCCGGGGTCAGTGCGATCCGCTCAACCAGCCCGAGCCTTGCGAGCGCCGCGCCGGCATGGGTGCCGTTACGGGCGATGCGATGATACACGCGGCCGCCTACCCCGCCTAGCAGTCCGCCGAACACGGTTGTGACCGGCATTTCGAGCACCGCTCCCGCATCGGAGCGAACCCACCACGGGTGCAGGGGCGCCGCGCGATAGTCGGGGCCGTGGCCGGCGCGATAATCGAACCCGGAGCGGACCGATGTGTCGCAACGGAAACCCAGCTCGGCGAGCATCGTGGCGGTATTTTCGCCCAGGCCATAGCGCCCGGCCCGGTAAACCGTCGGCGAAACGCCGAACCGATCGCGGATCGCGTCGCGCAGCGCCGTCATCTTGGCGCGCTGAAGCTCGGCGGGAAGATTGCCTGTGTAGCTGTTGCGGGCGTTCACGTCCTCGTCGTGCGGCGGCGTCACCCATGGGTGCAGCTGCGCCCCGATGTCACAGGCGCCGCTGGCCTGGGCAGCGCCCAGAATGGCGACCGCGCGGTCGTCGACGACGATCGGCCAGTCAACCAGATAGATGGGTTTCACGCCCGCGCGGGCAAAATAGCTCTGGCAGTCGGCGAGCGCCGGGACCGACGCGAGGCGATAGCCGGTGCGGGCAAAGGGCGCCGCCCAGTCGAAATCCTCCTCGGTGTCGATGGTAACCCAAAAGCGCGGCCGTTCATCCGCGGCGAGTTCCACCAGGTCGGATGCCGCCGGATATGCAAAGAAATTGCCCGCAGGCTGCACCACGCTCCCCTTTGCCGCGCCAATTATTCAGGCCGACCGGCCTATTCGCCTTGCTGGACGTCCAGCGCGACCTCGGGCTTCGAGTTGGCCGAGCGCAGATGCAAGGTCAAGGCGTTATGCCCGATATCGAGCCGTCCGCCAGTGGCGCGCGCCAGGCTGTCGACCAGCCGCAGCGAGAAGCCCAGGCTGAGCACCGCCGCGCCCGGCGCCTCACCTTCGGGGCTGAAACCGGGGTCGAGCAGATCGGCGGCGGTCGCGAAGCGGATCGTCGCCGGACGCACGATCCGCAACTGGAGCATATCGTCATGCTGCGATTCGGTGACCAGTTGCCCAACCAATATAGCGCCCGTTTCGGACACATCGACCAGCGCGGTCAGCAGGCGGCCGACCATACGTCGGGCATTGGCGTCGTTGGCCAGCCCCACAAACGGGCCACCGATCCGCGAAATGCTCAGGTCTACGCGCTGCTCGGCCAGCAATGCCGCCAGATCGTTTTCGACCTGCGTCACGATCGCGCCCATGTCGACCACTTCGCCGGGCGCCGGGTCGATCGCGGCGGCGGAGTTGCTCCGCGCAGCGGTTTCCAGGTCGTCGATGATCGTTTGCACCGATGCCGCGTCGGCGACGATCGTGTCGGCCATCGTGCGATAGCTCTGGTTGACCGGTCCGAACATCTGCCCCGCAACGATCTGGGCAAAACCCGAAATGGCGTTGAGCGGGCTCCGCAGTTCGTGGATCAGCTGGCGGATCGAATCGCCCGAATCCTCGGCAGCCGGGCGGCCATAGGGCGTCTCGCTGCGATTGGGGCGGCGGGCGCTGCCGCGATAACCGCGGAACTGCCCCGTTGCCGGATCGAACCACGGCAGCGCGGAAAAGCGCCACTCGCCCGCGTCGGCGGGCGTGCCTTCCAGCATCATGCGCGCGTTGAGAATCTCGGCGCGCTGCCGAAAACCGCCCGCCGCGACGCCGTCGGTTCCAGGCTCGCCGCCAAATGCCGCATCGGCGATCGACAGCCCGATCACCGCCCCGCGGGTGACGCCCTCCACCCAATGGATCACCCCATCAGGTCCGGTTTCGAACAGAAAGGCTGCGCGCGGCGCCTGCGCGGCGCGCGCGCCATCAGGCTGGCTACGCGCCGACTGGAATTTGTCGATCCGACGGACCAATTCGCTGATCTGGCTGGTGCCATTTTCCACTGCCGCATCGGGAGCGGCGTGCAGCGCGACCGCCGGGGCCGGTTTCGGCTCCGGTTCGCAAGCCGCAGCGTCGGTGGTCATCGCCCCAGGCTGCGGCAGCGCGACCGATGCGCTGCCCAGACTGGCGAGCGCCCGATAGACGCCGACAGGCAAGTCATTGCGACCCGCCAGCACCGAACGCGCCATGGCGCTGGTGGCTGGCAACATTGCCAGCCAATCGGTTTCCGACAACCGCGCGTGACGCAGCATGATTGCCGAAACTGCCGGCACATCATTGGCGTAGAGCGCCACCAAAGGCGCAAAACGGCCATGCCGAGCAACCGCCCGCGCGCAATCGCGGCGCACCGACTCGGGTATTTGCGGCCTGAGCACGGCGAGCGCGTGCAGGCTGCGACGAATATCGTCGTCGCCCAGTTGATTGCCACGCTGGGCCAGAATATCGGACAGTTGCCGCCACGCCGCGATGCTGGCACGGGGGTCCGCAGGCGCCTGGCGCAAGATGGTCGCGATCATCGAGTCAGCCATCACGGGAAGCCCGTCCCACACCCTTGGTCCTTGGTTAGCATATGCTTACCGGCTAGCGTGAATCCCCCAGTCATGAAAGTGCCTTAACCGGCCACGTCACATTGTGGGACAATTGCAATCGCCTGAAATAATATTATGGTCACCGCAGTTTTGGAAAGCGGATGTTTCAACAATGGCGAGTCAGAAATTCGATCAGATCGACCTGCAGATTCTGGGCGAACTACAAAAAAATGGCCGAATGACGAATGTCGAGCTGGCCCAGATGGTCGGACTGACCGCGCCGCCGTGCCTGCGCCGGGTGCGCGCGCTGGAAGAATCGGGGGTCATCCGGTCCTATCATGCCGACCTTGATGCCGCGAAGCTGGGGTATGGCATCACTGTCTTTGCCATGGTCAGCCTGCGCAGCCAGGCCGAGGCCGATCTGAAGGCGTTCGAGGATTATGTCGGCGGCCTGGCCGAAGTTCGCGAATGTTACATGCTCAACGGCGAAATCGATTTTCTGCTGAAAGTCGTGGCGCGCGATCTGCAAAGTTTTCAGTCGTTTTTGACGGCCCACCTGACCTCCGCGCCCAATGTCACCAGCGTTAAAACATCGCTGACGATTCGCACTGCGAAGCAGTTGGCGGGAATTCCGGTCGAATCCTGATCGCTACTACTCATCACGGACTAAAAAAGAGGCGCCGTTCCGATCCGGAACGGCGCCTTTTTTTTCGGTTGGTCGCGATCGAGCGTTCAGCTGCCGGTCGCGGGTGCGGCGGCCGGAGCCGCTGCCGGTGCGGCGGCGGGAGCCGCGCCGGCCTTGGCCCGGATCGACCATAGCTGCGCCAGCCGCTGGCGATTGCCCTGCACCTTGGCGAAGCTGGCGACCGCCGCATCGCCCTGCCCGGCCAGCGCCTGCGCGACTCCCAGGCGATATTGCACGAGCGGGTCGGTCGGCGCCGCGGCCAAGGCGGCCTGATACAGCGGGATCGCCTTGGCGGCGTCGCCATTGCCTACCAACGCGTCGGCGGTCGCCCGTGCCGCCTTCGGATTGGTCAGTGTCGCTGGCTTGGCGGCATCGGCGGCCACCGCGGCGGCATCAGACGCGGCGCGCGGTGTCTGCGATTCCAGAATACTGCCAAAATGCGTATCGGTTTTGGGGATCGCGCCGCTGTTCTGGCCTTGCTTGATCACCGCCACGACTTCCCCGGGGAAACCGGCTTCAGTCGCCAGGCCGGCATATTCCAGATATTCGGGGCGCTGGGTCATCGAATTGGTCGCACGCATCAGGCGCAGGATGTCGAGGTTGAGTTCCTTGTCGCCCCCAGCCTGCTGCAACAGGATATACAGCGTGTTGCGCCACGTCGCCGGGGTCGGATAATCCTGGACCCGCATTGTCAGGACGTCGAGCATCTCGTTGGTGCGGTTGGCTTTTTGGAACGCCTGCGCCGGACGCACATATAGTTCTTCCGACGGTTTGGTGCCCGCGGTGCGCGCCGCCGTGATCCCGGCCTGGGCGATTTCCCATCCCTTGTCGATCTGGCCACCGTTCAAATAGCTGTCCATCAGCATCGGCGACAAGGCGGACTCGGTCGAGCCCGCAGCTTTCGCCGCTTCGAGCCGCTGGATCGCCTTGGTATAGTTCTTCGCGCCATAGGCAAAATTGCCCGAGTAGAAATTATACACGCCGACATTTTCGGCCGGGGTCAGCCCCGATTCAAGCATCACGTCGAGCCCCTGCCCTTGCAGCGCCTGATCCTTGTTCAGGATGCCCAGTTGGAGCTGATAAAAGCCGACCAGATATTTGTCGTCGGGGGTCGTCGCGCTCGCCTGGCCCTCGGTCACCGCCGCCATCAGCGTTGCCGGATCCTTCGCCGCGGTCGCGTCGGTCATTTTCTTGAGTGCGGGAGCGAAACCCTTGCTCGCGGTCAGACCCTTGCCTTTGGCGGCCTCTTCCTTCTTCGGCTTTTCCTTTTTCTGGGCGGCGGCCGGTGCGGCGGTCGTCATCAGCGCGCAGCCGAGCACGGCGGCCATCGCCGTCGCGGGCATCGAGCGGAAACGGGTGAACATCGAAATCTCTCCTCAGAATCGGCCGGCTCGCCCAACGATAACAGGCAACGCAAACAGGGTTCCGGCGCGCGTTCATAACGCGGCTAAACCCGTCGCGTTGCCAAGGCAAGACGGCCGGTATCGATATTTCTTTGGAAGAGAACGGCTGAACCGAAATTGAACCCGGCGGTGAAGCCCGACGGTGTCAGGCGATGTCGTCGATCGCCTGGTTGATCTGGCGCAGCACCAGCGGATCGCCGGGCGCCCCCGCCATCGCCTGTTCGGCGAGTTCGATCAGCGAGATGATGCCAAAGGTCGCCGCGAGCCCCTTCAGGCGAAGCGCCGCGACATCCCAATTGGCGTCGCAACGGGCACGGCGCATCAGGTCCGCCAGATCGCGCGCGCTGCCGGTAAAGGCTCCGCGCAGGTCCAGCGCAATCGCCGGATCATCGCCGATCGCGGCGCTGAGGTATCGATCGAGCGGGCCACTATCAAAGGACATTCCACAGCGTTGGCAGCTTGTGGTTAAGTTTCCGTTTCAAGACGGTCATTTGGTGCTAAGATAGCCGGATGACGGGGGACAAGAAAATCGTCGGATTGTGGCGGGATTCCGCCACAATTCAGGAATCTGGCACCGCCGCGTCGGCTGACGCCGCGCCGCCGGAGACTGCGCGCGCACCCGAAGCGGAGGCGCCCGCCGAACGCGACTGGCTCGACATGTCGTCGCTGACCGACATCCCGGACAGCGATGATATGCAAGATGATTCGGCCGCGCCATCGGCGTGGCGCGACCGCGTCGCTCCGGCGCTGCTGATCCTGCTGGGCATCGGCTGGACGGGATTTGCGATCGCCGTTGCCACCGATGGTCTGACCCGCGGACCGGCGTTGACCGAATGGTCGGCGCTGATTGCGACGATCGCCATGCCGCTGACCCTGCTTGCCGTCCTGTGGATGACGCTGCTGCGTTCAAGCCGGTCCGAACAGGCCCGCTTCGCGCGCGTCGCCAGCGCGCTGCGCGACGAGAATATTGCGCTCAATCAGTCGATGCACTCGCTCGGCTTGCACCTCGCCGACGCGCAGAAACAGCTCGGGGAACAGGCGAGAATCGTACAGCAACTGGGGTTCGATACCGTGGCGCGGCTGGGCGAAAGTAGCGACAAGCTGGCCAGCAATGCGTCGGTGATCGCCAATGCCCATGACCAGCTCGCGCGGTCGGGCGACGTCGCGTTGCAACGCATGGACGGATTGCTCGCCGGATTACCCCGGATCGACGATGTCGCGCAGCGGCTTGCGGTTAATTTCCGCGAAGCGGGCCTTGTCGCGCATCAGCAGGGCGCCAGTCTGGAAGCGAAGCTGGCGGCGCTCGGCGAGGAAGCGGCAAAAGCGGCGCAGACCGGCCAGGCATCGACCGCAACCATGCTGGAAGCGATCGTGGCGTTGCAGGAACAGGTTAAAGAAGTCGAATCGGGGCTTATTGGCGCCTCGACCCAAGTCAGCGCCGCGCACGACGCTGCTCTCGCGCGCATGGTAAGGGTCGGGGCTGCAGCGCGCGATGAGATGACATCGACCGTCACCGCGGTCACCGGCCAGATGGACGAAAGCTGGCGCCTGTTCCGCGACGGCGTCGACAGTGCTGCCGCCCAGATGGACGGCAAACTTGCCGCCGCGCGCGACGCGGGCGAGGCCATGGGCGCCCTGCTGGCGGCGCATGCCGACGCCAGCGATGCGCTGGCAACACGGATCACGGCGCATGTCGCCGATGTGGCGCAGCAGCTTGAGGTGCTCGACGTCAGTGTCAGCGCCAGTACCGGCGTGATCGGCCGCGCAATCGATGACACCAAGGCACAGCTCAGCGCCTTCTTGCAGGAAGTGCAGAGCGGGAACGCATCGGCGCACCAGCTGATTTCCCACGCGGAATCGCTGCTCCTCGCGCTCGACGCGGTAACGCGCGAGCTCGACGAGACGTTGCCGCATGCGCTCGACCGCATGACATCGCACGGCAAAGCGACGCAGGCTGGGCTGTCGCAGCTGCGCCCGATGCTGGAGGCATCCGAGCTGGTCGCGCAATCGACGATGTCGCACGTCAACGCGGTTCAGGCGACCCTCAAGGCGAACGAAGACCAGATGGCGGGCCACGCCGCCAGCCAGCAGCAATTGGCCGACCGCATCAATGGATCGCTGGCCGATGCCGAAGCCGCGCTGGCCAAGCTGCGCGACGGCGCCGACGAATTTGCTGAACAGGGCGGCGCACGGATGATCGCGACGCTGAGCGACGTGCGCGCCACCGCCGACTCCGCCGCCGACGAGGCACGGCAGACGCTGGAAAAACTGGTGGCGGGTGCCCGCGAGGCGATGCAGGCGACCGCGACCGAGGCCATCGACGCCGCGTTCAAGAACGAGATCATGGCGCAGCTGACCGCGATCGAAGAAGCGTCGGCGCGCGCGGTGTCCGCCGCAAACGGCGCTGCCGACCGCCTGATGCGCCAGCTGATCACGATTATGGACACCAGCGCCAGCGTCGAAGCGCGCGTGGCCGAAGCCGAACAGGCGATATCTGCCTCGGGTCGTGATTCGCTCGCCAAACAAGTGGGTCTGCTGACCGAGGCGCTGAAATCGACCGCGATCGACGTCACCAAGATATTGTCGAGCGAAGTCAGCGACACCGCCTGGGACGCCTATCTGAAGGGCGATCGCGGCGTGTTCGCCCGCCGCGCGGTCAAGCTGATCGAGAGCGGCGAGGCCAAGGAAATCCTGCGGCTTTATCAGAATGACGACGGCTTCCATGCGTCGGTGAACCAGTTCATCCACGACTTCGAAGCCATGCTGCGCCTGCTGATTGGCGCCCGCGACGGATCGGCGATCAGCGTGACCCTGCTGTCGTCGGACATCGGCAAGCTGTATGTGGCGCTGGCGCAGGCGATCGATCGGTTGCGGGGGTAGTCGGGGCGGGAGTCAGCGGATTGGCATGTCTGCAAACGACCAGAAGTAGACGTTCCGGTTTCTACAACTTCGTCATTCCCGCGAAAGCGGGAACCTAGGGTGGGGTTAGCCTACGCACGCTCTGGGTCCCCGCTTTCGCGGGGATGACGAATTTGGGGAATTGCAGCTTCCCACCCCAAAGCTGACATAGCCTTCAAATAGGGCTTTCCTACATTATCTGGCTGTGCGAACCCTCAATCGGGGCATCATATTGCCGTTCGCCGGCCAGCCATGGGGGGGGCGCCGAGCGATCCGACAATACTGGAGGCTCAAATCGCGGACCGCGCGAGGCTGAACTTTCCTGAACTTTGGATTGTTACGCGGTCATCACGCCGATCGCTCCCCGACCCATCAAGCCCGACCACTCATCACATCGGGATCGACAACCCCAGTCACATAGGCGGCATAGTAAAGCACAAACCCGATCGTCGCGACGATCGCCATCTGGAGCAGGATGCGGCCGGGCCGGAACACCGCGGGCGCGCCGCGGTCCTGCCCCTTCACGAGCGGCGCCTCGTCATCGCTCGCTTTCCGCCCATGAAACGGCAGCACGAAAAAGGCGCTGAGCGCGAAGAAAAGCGAATAGATTGCGAGCGCCGAAGTCCATTTCATCGTTGTAAGTCCGTTCAGAGCTGCACGAGCATGACATCGACGACGGGTTTTTTGCCGGTCCAGTCGGTCGCGACGCGGCGCACGCTCAGCCGGATCGCCTCGCGCATTTTTTCCTGCTCCTTGGCGGGCACCAGCGCGGCTTTCTCTGCCGCTTCGCGCATCTCGTCGATAAACGCCTCGCGCTCATCCTCGACCGGGACGCCGCGATAGCTGACCGCCACCTCGGTAAAGCGTTTGCCGGTGAAGATGACGGCGACGGTGATATGACCGTGTAGCGCCAGCTTGCGGCGCTCGTTGATCGTCTCGCCATCGGCAGGCAGGATCACATCGCCGTCGAGGATCAGCCGCCCGGCGCGGACGCGCTCGAGGATTTTGGCGGGACCGGGGGCGAGGCGGACCAGATCGCCATTTTCCTGGATCAGCGCATCGGGAACGCCCGTTTCCAGCGCAAAGCGCGCCTGTTCGTGCATGTGGCGAATCTCGCCGTGGACCGGCACCACCAGCTTTGGCCGCAGCCAGCCGTAGAGCGCCGCCAGTTCGGGCTGCCCCGGGTGGCCGCTGACATGGATATGCGCCTGCTTTTCGGTGACGGTCAGAATGTCCTTGGCAGCAAGCTGGTTCATGATCCGCCCGATCGCGACTTCATTGCCCGGGATCTGCTTGGACGAAAAGACGACCGTGTCGCCCGCCTGCAACTTGATCTGGTGACTGTCAGACGCCATGCGCGCCAGCGCCGCGCGCGGTTCGCCCTGCCCGCCGGTAGCGATGACCATCACCTTGTCGCGCGGCAGGCGCATCGCCTCGTCGAAATCGACCGTCGGCGGGAAGTCCTTGAGATAGCCGACCGATCGCGCGACGCCCAGAATGCGGTCGAGCGAACGGCCCGCGACGCACAGCGAGCGCCCGGTCGCCGTGGCAACGCGCCCCAGCGTCTTGAGCCGGGCCGCGTTCGACGCAAAGGTCGTGACAATGACGCGCCCCTTGGCATTGCTGACCGCGGTGAGCAGCCCGTCATACAGGTCGCCCTCGCTGCCCGACGCCTCGGGATTGAAGGCATTTGTCGAATCGCCGATCAAGAAATCGACGCCCTCATCACCGATCGCGGTCAGCGCCGCGGCGCTCGACGGCGTGCCCAGCACCGGATCCGCGTCGAGCTTCCAGTCGCCGGTATGGAATACGCGGCCATAAGGGGTATCGATCACCGCCGCGCTCATCTCGAGAATCGAGTGCGCCAGCGGCATCAGCCGGATGCCGAACGGGCCAAGCTGGAAATGCGCGTCGATGTCGACGGTCTTGATCTTGACCTCTTTCTCCAACCCTTCTTCCGCCAGCTTGTTGGCGATCAGCCCGGCAGTGAAGCGGTTGGCGTAGAGCGGCACGCCAAGGTCGGCGGCGAGATAAGGCAGAGCGCCAATATGATCCTCATGCCCGTGGGTCAGGATGATACCGAGCAAATCCTTTTTGCGATCCTCAATGAATTCCAGATCGGGCATGATGATGTCGATGCCGGGATAATCATGGGTGCCAAAGGTCACGCCAAGGTCGAGCATGATCCATTTGCCGTCGCAGCCGTAGAGATTGGCGTTCATGCCAATCTCGCCCGATCCGCCGAGCGCGAGGAACAACAATTCTTTGCCGGGGACGGTCATGCAGCGGCACCCCGCTGCGCATAAAGATGCATCAGGCCGTTCAGCGTCAGATCAGGCTCGATACGGTCGAACAGATGCGCCTGTTCCTGAAACAGGGTGGCGAGGCCGCCGGTCGCGATGACGGTGAGAGGTTTGCCGATTTCGGATTTCATACGCCCTATTAGGCCTTCCATCATGGATACATAACCCCAATATACCCCGATCAGCATCTGGCTTTCGGTGGTCCGCCCGATAACGCTGCTCGTTGTCGGGGCTTCGATGGCAATCCGCGGCAGCTTGGCGGCGGCGGCGACCAGAGCCTCCAATGACAAATTGACCCCCGGCGCGATGATGCCGCCCAGATAGGCGCCTTCGGAACCGATATGATCGAGCGTCGTCGCAGTACCGAAACTGATCACCAGCTTGTCCCTGCCAGGCTCGACCGCCTGCGCCGCAATCGCGTTGACCGCGCGGTCGGCGCCGACCGAGCGCGGCTCGTCGACCTTGAGCGCGATGCCCCACGTCACCGGCTCGCGCCCGGCGACCAGCGCATCGACACCGAAATATTTGACCGCGAGGAGCTGGAGATTGTGGAGCGCGCGCGGCACCACCGTCGAGATGATCACGGCATCGACCTGGGCGCGGTCATGGCCCTCGATGCGCAGCAATTGATCGAGCCACACCATATATTCGTCGGCGGTCCGGCGGTCGTCGGTCGCGATGCGCCAGCGCGCGAGCAGCTCGGTGCCGCGGAACAGCGCGAATTTTGCATTGGTGTTGCCGACATCGATCGCGAGCAGCATCTCAATTCCCCTCCGCAGGTCGCCGTAACTCGACGTCTCCCGCATGGATCAACATGGTCTCGCCGCCGCCCAGGCGCAAGCGGAGCGCGCCGTCCTGGGCCAGACCGTCGAATGTCCCGTCAATGCTTTGTTCGGACACATGCAGCGGCGTCCCGAGCGGATGGGCCAGCGGCAGCCAGGCGCGCACGATGCTCGCCACGCCTTCCTGCCGCCACGTCCACAGCGCGTCGATCATCGCGATGCCCAGCGCGCCGGTGAAATGATCGCGGTCGAGCGCGACGCCTTTGCTCGCCAGCGTTGCGGTCGGTCGATCGGGCAGCTCAGGCGCGGCGACCAGATTGGCCCCGATCCCGATCACCACCGAATTGCCGGTGCGCTCCATCAGGATACCCGCGCATTTCGCGCCGCCCACCAACAGGTCGTTCGGCCATTTCAGCTGCGCGTCGATGTTCGGTGCTAGCGCCGCGACGGTCTTGGCCAGCGCCACCCCGGCGACCAGCGCGAGGCTTGCAGGCGACGGGTCACCGATCGTCAGGTGAACGACGGTCGAGCCCATGAAATTGCCCTGCCCGTCGTTCCAGCCGCGTCCCAGCCGTCCGCGTCCAGCGGTCTGACGATCGGCGATCAGCCAGTGCCCCTCGCCGACCTGCTCGCCGCTGGCCAGCCGCGCCAGCAGGTCGGCATTGGTCGAACCTGTCTGCGCTACCCGCTCGATCGGCGGTATCAGAACAGCACCGCGGCGGCGCTCGCCGAAACGACGGCCAGCACCGGAATGAACAGATAGCCGATGACCGACAGCCACAGCGCGCTGGCGGTAATCACCGCATCCTCGACGATCGCGCCGCCACCGGCAGGGATTTCGGTGTTCGATTTATCGTCAAAATACATCGTCTTGATGATCGCGATATAATAGAATGCGCCGATCACCGACGCGACGATACCGGCAACCGCCAGCGGCACCAAATTGGCATTCACCGCGGCCTCGAACACCAGATATTTCGGCCAGAAGCCGAACAGCGGCGGGATGCCCGCCAGGCTGAACAGGAATACTGCCATCGCTGCCGCCAAGCCGGGGCGGCGCTGCGACAGACCGGCAAGCGCCGGGATGCTTTCGATGTAATTGCCATCGGCATCGCGTAATTGCAGCACGACCACGAAGGCGCCGACCGTCGTCACCACATAGACAAGCAGATAGGTCAGCACGCCCTCAACCCCCGCCTGCGTTCCCGCGGCGAGACCGATCAGCATGAAGCCGACGTTGTTGATCGACGAATAAGCGAGCAAGCGCTTGATATTCTTCTGTCCGATCGCACCGACCGCGCCGAGGATGATCGAGGCGAGCGCGAGGAAGATGATGATCTGTTGCCACGCACCGACCGCAGGCCCCATCGCGTCGATCACGACGCGCGTCATCAGCGCCATCGCCGCCACTTTCGGCGCTGTAGCGAAGAAGGTCGTCACCGGGGTCGGCGCGCCCTCATAGACGTCGGGGGTCCACATGTGGAACGGCACGGCGCTGATCTTGAAACCCAGCCCCGCGAGCACGAACACGATGCCAAAGATCAGCCCGATGTTGAGCTCTCCGCCCATGACCTTGGCGATCCCGGCGAAATCGGTGGTGCCGGTGAAGCCATAGAGCAGCGAAATGCCGTAGAGCAGCATGCCCGACGCCAGCGCGCCGAGGACGAAATATTTCAGCCCCGCCTCGCTCGACCGTTCGTCGGTGCGCATGAAGCTGGCGAGCACATAGGCCGCGAGGCTGTTCAGTTCGAGCCCGACATACAGCGTCATCAGATCGCGCGACGAGGCCATGATGCCCATGCCGAGCGCGGCGAACAGGATCAGCACCGGATATTCGGCGCGCATCCCCCCGTTGAAAAAGCGCGGTGCGATCAGGATGCAGATGAAGCTCGCGGCATAGATCAGCAGCTTGGCAAAGCCGCCGAAGCTGTCGACCGACAATGTGCCGGAAAAAACCGTCGTCTCGATACCGAACAGCGCGACGACGGATGCCGCGGCCGCGGCCAGCGTCAGCAGCGCGCTGAGCTGGTATAGACCGACCTGCCGGTCACCCATGA
The DNA here is from genome assembly GCF_031457495.1 of Sphingopyxis sp. BE259. Taxonomy (NCBI): domain Bacteria; kingdom Pseudomonadati; phylum Pseudomonadota; class Alphaproteobacteria; order Sphingomonadales; family Sphingopyxidaceae; genus Sphingopyxis; species Sphingopyxis sp. BE259. The sequence continues at coordinate 2,022,949 of NZ_JAVDWM010000001.1, read as the reverse complement.
AGGTGCCGAGCATCAGCGTGATGAGCCCGCCGATCGTCAGGATCAGTTCGGGCCAGATAAGCGCGAGATCGGCGGTCATTGGACGCCTCCCGCATGGCTCGATCCGTGGGCGGTTGCACCTTGCGCCTTGGCGGGCTGCGGATTGCCGGCTGCGAGATGGGCATCGCCCGCAGGCTTAGCCGGAGCGAGGCGCGCGACAACCGTCGTCACGTCACCGCGCATCGGGGCGAGGAAACTCTCGGGATAGACGCCCATCCACAACGCCACGGCGGCCAAAGGCGCCAGGATCGTCCATTCGCGCGCGTTGAGGTCGGGCATTGCCTTTACATCATCCTTGGTCAGTTCGCCGAACACCACGCGGCGGTAGAGGTAAAGCATGTAGGCGGCGCCGAGGATGATCCCGGTGGTGCACACGAACGCGACCCAGCTCGACGCTTCATAAATGCCCGCGAGGCTCAGGAATTCGCCGACGAAACCGCTGGTCCCCGGCAAACCGATCGACGCCATCGTGAACAGCATGAAAAACAGCGCATAGGCCGGCATGTTCACCGCGAGGCCGCCATACCGGTCGATCTCGCGCGTGTGGAGCCGGTCGTAAATCACGCCGACGCAGAAAAAGAGCGCGGCCGACACGACACCATGGCTGAGCATGATGATCAGCGCGCCCTCGATCCCCTGCTGGTTGAACGCGAACAGGCCCGCGGTGACGATCGCCATATGCGCGACCGACGAATAGGCGATCAGCTTCTTCATGTCGCTCTGCGCCAAGGCGACAAGGCTGGTGTACACCACCGCGACCATCGACAGGCCGAACACGATCCACATCAGTTGCGCCGACGCGTCGGGGAACATCGGCATCATGAAACGGATGAAGCCATAGGCGCCGAGCTTCAAGAGCACGCCTGCCAGGATCATCGAGCCCGCCGTCGGCGCTTGGACGTGCGCGTCGGGAAGCCAGGTGTGGACGGGCCACATCGGCATCTTGACCGCGAGGCTGGCGAAGAAGGCGAGCCACAGCCACGTCTGCATTTCGACCGGGAAGTCGTAGTTGAGCAGCGTCGGAATGTCGGTGGTTCCCGCTTCACCGATCATCGCGATCATCGCGACCAGCATCAGCACCGATCCGAGCAGCGTGTAGAGGAAGAACTTATACGCCGCATATTTGCGGTTCGCGCCGCCCCAGATGCCGATGATGAAATACATCGGGATCAATCCGGCTTCGAAAAAGATATAGAACAGCAGCAGATCCTGCGCGCAGAACACGCCGATCATAATCGTTTCCATGATCAGGAACATCGCCATGTAGAGACCGACACGGCTCTTGATCGCGTCCCAACTCGCCAGGATGCAGAGGGGCATCAGGAACACGCTGAGCATGATCAGCATCAGCGCCATGCCGTCGATGCCGAGCGCCCAGCTGAAGCGCCCGAACAGGTCGGCGCGTTCGGTGAACTGCCACTGCGCGCCGCCGATATCGAACCCGGCCCACATCATACAGCCAAGGACGAAGGTGATCAGCGTCGCACCAAGCGCGACCCAGCGCGCCATCTTGTCGCCGACGAACAGGCAGGCGATGGCGGCGACCGCAGGGACCGCCAGCATCAGCGAAAGGATCGGGAAACCGCTCACAGGAACTTCACCATGGCCCAGCTGGCAAGGCCGACAAGCCCGAGCAGCATCACAAACGCATATCCATAAACATAACCCGATTGCAGCCGCACCGCGAGCCGGGTGCCCCCCTGAACGAGCGCCGCCATGCCATCGGGACCGAAGCGATCGATGGTCTGTTCATCGCCGCGCTTCCAGAAGAAGCGGCCGATCGCAAAGGCGGGCTTGACGAAAAGGATGTCGTAGAGCTCGTCGAAATACCATTTGTTGTAGAGGAACTGGTGGAGCAGCTTGAACTGGGCCACGAACCGCGCCGGCAGCGTGGTGTTGCGGATATAGCTGTTCCACGCGAGGAACAGCCCGATCGCCATCACCGTGAACGGCGTCCATTTCACCCACAGCGGGACTTCGTGCGCGTGGTGCATCAACTCGGCGTCGAACGCCAGGCTGCCGTTCCAGAACGCCAGCCCCTCTTCGGGATAGATGAACGGGTGGTGGAACGCGATCCCCGCGAACACCGCGCCGATCGACAACACGACCAGCGGGATCAGCATGCTGATCGGGCTCTCGTGCGGCTGGTAACCTGCGGTGCCGTCGCCCGAAGCGGCATGATGATGATCGTCATGCGCGGTGTGGGCATGCTCGTCATGGCCGTGGCCATGATCGTCGTGCACCGCATGCTGGATATGCTCGCTCTGTTCCCAGCGCGGCTTGCCATAGAAGGTCAGGAAGACGAGGCGCCACGAATAGAAGCTGGTGAGGAAGGCGACAAAAATGCCGACCCAGAAAGCGATGACACCGCCGCCGCCGCTCGCATAAGCCGCCTCGAGGATGCCGTCCTTGGAATAGAAGCCGGCAAAGCCCGCAACGCCCGCGATGCCGACGCCGGTGATCGCCAGCGTGCCGAGCATCATCGCCCAATAGGTGATTGGGATCGATTTCCGCAGATTGCCGTAATAGCGCATGTCCTGTTCGTGATGCATCGCGTGGATGACCGAACCGGCACCAAGGAACAGCAATGCCTTGAAGAAGGCGTGCGTGAACAGGTGGAACATCGCCGCGCCATAAGCGCCCGCGCCCGCAGCGAAAAACATGTACCCGAGCTGTGAACAGGTCGAATAGGCGATGACGCGCTTGATGTCCCACTGCGTTGTCGCGACGGTCGCGGCGAAGAAGCAGGTCGCGGCGCCGACGAACATCACGACGCCCTGCGCGACGTCCGATGTTTCGAACATCGGCGACAGGCGGCACACCATGAACACGCCCGCGGTGACCATCGTCGCGGCGTGGATCAGCGCCGACACCGGGGTCGGGCCTTCCATCGCGTCGGGCAGCCAGGTGTGCAGGCCGAGCTGCGCCGACTTGCCCATCGCGCCGATGAACAGCAGCAGGCAAAGGATCGTCATCGTGTCGAGACGCATGCCCATGAAGCTGATCGTCGAACCCGCCATGCCCGGCGCAGCAGCCAGAATCTCGGGGATCGACACGGTGCCGAAGACGAGGAAGGTGCCGAAGATACCGAGCATGAAGCCAAGATCGCCAACGCGGTTGACGACGAACGCCTTGATCGCCGCGGCATTGGCGCTCGGTTTCTTGTACCAGAAACCGATGAGGAGGTACGACGCAAGGCCGACGCCTTCCCAACCGAAGAACATCTGGACCAGATTGTTCGCGGTCACGAGCATCAGCATCGCGAAGGTGAACAGCGAGAGATAGGCGAAGAAGCGCGGCTGGTCCGGGTCTTCCTCCATATAGCCCCAGCTATACAGGTGGACGAGCGCCGACACCGTTGTGATCACGACGAGCATCACCGCGGTCAGCGCATCGACGCGCAGCTCCCAATTGAACTGCAGCGCGCCCGACGACACCCAGTGCAGCACGGTCACGACCTCGGCCTGACCCGTGCCCATCACATAGGACAGGAAGATCGGCCAGCTGAGCGCCGCGCTGGTGAACAGCGCGCCCGTGGTGATCAGCTTGGCCGCAAAGGGGCCGATGGCCCGCTGGCCGAGCCCTGCGACAAGCGCCGCGAGCAGCGGCAGGAAAACGATCGCCTGAATCACCGGCTTACCCCTTCATCCGGTTGGCGTCATCGACCGCAATGGTGCCGCGGCCGCGGAAATAGATCACAAGAATGGCAAGCCCGATCGCCGCTTCGCCCGCCGCGACGGTCAGCACGAACATCGCGAAAACCTGCCCGACCAGATCGTTCAGCGCGGCGCTGAACGCGACCAGGTTGATGTTCACCGCCAGCAAGATCAGTTCGATCGCCATCAGGATGACGATGATATTCTTGCGGTTGATGAAGATGCCGAGCACGCCGAGCGTGAACAGCACCGCCGAAACGGCAAGATAATGGCCGACCGAAATCATTCGTCCGCTCCAATCACGGTCATCCGAATTCCGTTCGTGTCGAGCGAAGTCGAGACACGCGAGCGCAGCGCCAGACGCATCTCGACTTCGCTCGATGCAAACGGAGTTTGGGGGGCACTAGAAATCACAATTCCATCCCCTGCCCGACGCCCGGATCAACGAGCCGCGTCGCGTCCTGCGGACGGCGCTGATTTTGCAGCGAGATATTCTGCGTGCGTACCCCACCACGCTGGCGATGCGTCAGCACGATCGCGCCGATCATCGCGACGAGCAGCACGATACCCGCCGCCTCGAACAGGAAGATGTAACGCGTGTAGAGCAGCTCGCCGATCTGCTGGATATTGCTCTTGTCGCTGACCGCGGGCGCCGCGCGTGCCGCGAGATCGACCCCACCCGCGCTCCATGCGCCGACCGCGAAGATCAATTCAGCAGCAAGGATGATAGCGACGAGCGCGCCGAGCGGCAGATAGCGTACGAAACCGGCGCGCAGCTCGGCGAAATCGATGTTGAGCATCATCACGACGAACAGGAACAGCACTGCGACCGCACCGACATAGACGATGACCAGCAGCATCGCGATGAACTCGGCCCCCGCGAGCAGCATCAACCCCGCCGCGTTGAAGAAGGCGAGGATCAGCCACATGACGCTGTGCACCGGGTTGCGCGCGAAAATCACCATCGCCGCAGAGGCGATGACGACGGTCGCGAACAGGTAAAAGGCAAAGAGTTGGATCATATGCGCGCGCCCTTATCGATAGGGCGCGTCGGCGGCAAGATTTGCCGCGATCGCGCGTTCCCATTTGTCGCCATTGGCGAGCAGCTTGGCCTTGTCATAGAGCAGCTCTTCGCGCGTTTCGGTCGCATATTCGAAGTTCGGCCCCTCGACCACCGCATCGACCGGGCATGCTTCCTGACAGAAGCCGCAATAGATGCACTTGGTCATGTCAATGTCATACCGCGTCGTGCGGCGCGAGCCGTCTTCGCGCGGTTCGGCCTCAATTGTGATCGCCTGCGCCGGGCACACCGCTTCGCACAGCTTGCACGCGATGCAACGTTCCTCGCCGTTCGGATAACGGCGCAGCGCATGCTCGCCGCGGAAACGCGGGCTCAGCGGGTTCTTCTCGAACGGATAGTTGATCGTCGCCTTCGGCTTGAAGAAATATTTGAGCGTGAGGGCGTGCGCCTTCACAAACTCCCACAAGGTGAAGCTTTTGATCAGATGGGCGATGGTGCTCATTGTTTTGTCTCGGTCGAATTGGAACGGCAAAATCCAGCGGCCTGCTCGAAGCCCAAATCCCGCTCGTCTGTTGCATCATCGCCAATCACAACGAACGTGCTGCGAAGCGCGTTTGCCTGATAAAGCTGCCGAACGACGATTTTCGCATCGGCCGCATCGAAATCCATGCGTCGGATGATCGCATTACCGCGAACTATATCCGGGCCGTTATTTGTCGGAGCGAAACGCTCCATCGTTATTCCGGCTCCGGTTCCGTCAGCGACAAATGCCTTGTCGTCCATCAGCGTCAGGGCAAAAATAGCATTGCCTCCTTTCGCTTGAACGACGTCGCAATTCATCACCTGAACCGAACCGGACCATGGCGTCACCGAGTGAACAGGAGAAGCGGCGGCTTGCAGAGCCAACAAAGATGTTATGGCCAAAATCATCCATACCTCGTCAGCATCAGCCAGCCCGAGATCAGGAAGATCCAGATCAGCGAAATCGGCAGGAAGACTTTCCAGCCAAGGCGCATCAGCTGATCATAGCGGTAGCGCGGCACGGTCGCCTTCACCCAGCTGAAGATGAAGAAGAAAAGCAGGATCTTGGCGAAAAGCCAGATGATCCCGGGAATGTCGAACCACGGGATCAGGTCGATGTTGAGCGGCGGCAGCCAGCCGCCCCAGAACAGCACCGCGTTCAGCGTCGCCATCAGCAGGACGTTGGCATATTCGCCAAGCCAGAAGAGCGCGAAGCTCATCGACGAATATTCGGTCTGGTAACCCGCGACGAGCTCCGATTCCGCTTCGGTAAGGTCGAACGGCGCGCGCGCAGTTTCGGCGAGCGACGAGATCAGGAACATCACCGCGAGCGGGAACAGCAGCAGGTTGAAGCCGAAGGCATTGACGATGCCGAGCCCGTGGCCCTGCTGCGCTTTCACGATCTCGTTCATGTTGAAGCTGTCGGCGAACAGCACGACGCCGATCAGGATGAACCCGATCGAGACTTCATAGGAGATCATCTGCGCCGAGGCGCGCATTGCCGAGAAGAAGGGATATTTCGAGTTCGACGCCCAACCCGACAGGATCACGCCATACACGCCGAGCGACGAAATCGCGAGGATGTAGAGCAATCCGACGTTGATGTCGGCCAGCACCGCGCCCGAATTGAACGGGATCACTGCCCACGCCAGCAACGCGACGGTGAAGGTGATGATCGGCGCGATGAGGAACAACCCGCGGTTCGCACCGGTCGGGATGATCGTTTCCTGCAGGAACACTTTCAGACCGTCGGCGAAGCTCTGCAACAGACCGAACGGACCGACCACGTTAGGACCGCGGCGGAGCGCAATCGCCGCCCAAATCTTGCGATCGGCATAAATGATCATCGCGACCGCCAGCATCAGCGGCAGCGCGATCAACAGGATGCCCGCAATCGTCGCGACGCCCCACGCCCAATTCGGGTCCATGCCCCACGAGATGAAGGTCTCGGTCATTTACCGGTCCCGTCCTGATTTCGCCAGCCGTTATGCGGGCCGGGCTTGTTCGACTTGCCGCGCGGATTAAAGCCGCGCCACACGGCGAAGCTCATTCCCGCCAGCAGCACGCTGGCAATGGCATGTACCGGGGTCATTCCGCAGCCTCCGCAAAGTCTGCGCCATGGATCAGCTCGTCCGAGCAGCGCTGCATCGTCGGCGACGCGCGGCAGATGGCGTTGGTGAGGTAGAAATCCTTGATCGGCGACGGAATTGCGTGCGCCTCGGGTTTGGCGGGCAGCTTCGGCGCCGCCCAGCCATAATCGGCCAGCCGTTCAACGCCGAGCGCCGGGACCGCCGCAATCATCGCCGTGCGGCATGCGTCGAAGCTGTCGAAGCCGACCGACACGCCCAGCGCATCGGCGAGCGCCCGGAAAATGCTCCAGTCCTCGCGCGCGTCACCCGGTGCGAACACCGCCTTCTCGCTGCGCTGTACCCGGCCCTCGGTGTTGACCGTGGTGAAATCCTTTTCGGGCCAAGCCGCTGCGGGCAGGATGACATCGGCGGCGTGCGCGCCCTTATCGCCATGATGGCCGACATAGACCTTCAGCGTCTTGGCAAAGCCGACGAAGTCTACTTCGTCGGCGCCCAGGAAGAACGCGACCTTGGGTTTCGCCGCGACGATATCCCTGATCCCGCCGGGCTGCGCATAGCCGAGCATCAGCCCACCCATGCGGCTCGCCGCCATATGGACGACCGAAAAGCCGTTCCAGCCATCTTTGACCGCGTTCACCGACTTGGCAAGCGCGAGCGCCGCACCATGGACGCCGGGAACCGCAAGCCCGCCCCCGCCGATGATGATCAGCGGGCGTTCGGCACCCTTCAGCGCGTCGAGCGCCGGCGCGGGCAGCTTTACGACGAGCGATGCGTCGTCGCCGAGCCAGTTGACCTTGTACGTCTGGTCCTTCTCGGGACCGATCGCAAAGACCTTCGCGCCCTTTTTCCACACCGCCTTGCGGACGCGCGTGTTGATCAGCGGCGCTTCCCAGCGCAAATTGGTCCCGACCAGCAGGATCACATCGGCATTCTCGGCCTCGGCAATGCCGGTGTTGAAATTGACCGCTGACAGGCTGGTGACGTCATAGTCGAGCCCGGTCTGGCGTCCTTCGAGCAAGGTCGAACCGAGCGCACCGACCAGTGCCTTCGCGGCAAACATCGTCTCGCAATCGGCCATGTCGCCCGCGATCGCCGCGACTGATTTTCCCGCCTTCACGGCCTTGATCACGTCGAACGCTTCGGCCCATGTTGCTTCGACCAGCTGGCCGTCACGACGCACATAGGGGCGGTCGAGGCGGCGGCGGGTCAGGCCGTCGACATGGTGGCGGGTCTTGTCGCTCGCCCATTCTTCGTTCACGTCATCGTTGATCCGCGGCAGCACGCGCAGCACCTGGCGCCCGCGCGCGTCGATCCGCACATTCGTGCCGACCGCGTCCATCATGTCGATGCCCAGCGTCTTGGTGAGCTCCCACGGGCGTGCTTCGAACGCATAGGGCTTGCTGGTCAGCGCCCCGACTGGGCACAGATCGACGACATTGCCCGACAACTCGCTCGCGACCGCGCGTTCCAGATACGACGTGATCTGCATATTCTCGCCGCGTCCAATCGCGCCGATGTCTTCGACGCCCGCGACTTCCTCGGCAAAGCGGACGCAGCGCGTGCACTGGATGCAGCGGGTCATCACCGTCTTGACGATCGGACCCATATATTTTTCGGTAACCGCGCGCTTGTTCTCGTCATAGCGCGTCGCGCCGCGGCCATAGGCGACCGACTGGTCTTGCAAGTCGCATTCGCCGCCCTGATCACAGATCGGGCAATCGAGCGGATGGTTGATGAGCAGGAATTCCATCACGCCCTCGCGTGCCTTCTTCACCATCGGGCTGTCGGTCTTGATGATCTGCCCCTCAGCCGTCGGCAGCGCGCACGACGCCTGCGGCTTCGGCGGACCGGGGGCAACCTCGACGAGGCACATGCGGCAATTGCCGGCGATCGACAGGCGTTCGTGATAGCAGAAACGCGGAATTTCCTTCCCCGCCAGCTCGCACGCCTGCAAGACGGTGGCGCCCTGAGGGACGTCGATTTCTACGCCATCTACGGTAACTTTGGGCATGAATCAGCTTTCCTGCGCCGCCAGCAGTCGGAAGGTGGCGGTGGCGACGATGGAGCGGAGCCCGGCAACGCTCGTTTCCAGCTTCGCCTCGCGGCTGCACAGCTGAACCGCGGGCTGCAGTTTGGTGGCAACCTGCATTTCGCTTGTCGATCCGGGTGCGGTTGCGAACAGTGCGGCGACATCGTCGGGGGTTGACCGCGCGACGCACATCGCGATCTTGTCCGACGGGGCAAAGGTCGGCGCGTCCTTGCCCGATGCCGCTTTGGCCAGTCGAGCGTTGAGCGGCGCAGTGTTCCGCGCGATCATCGCCTCTGCCAGCGCAGCAGCCATCGACAGGTTCGACCCCGACATGCGACCGCGCAGGCCGACGCGGGTGGCGCAGCCTTCATTGGCGCGGGCCAAGTTTTTCAGTCCATTGCGATATTCGCTCGTGCGGAAATCCCTCGTCAGGACATCGGCGACTTTGTCAGGGCTGCTGTCCGCAACGCAGGTGGCAAAGCGCGCCATCGTCAACCGTGCCTCCGGATCGGCTTTGGAAATCACGCCGTCCTGTTCGCGCTCTGGATCGGGCCATGGGGTTGGCGTATTGTCCATCCGGACGGGCGCCTCGGCGGCCTGTGCCGAGAGCATCAAAGCAAGAGCAAAAGCGATCATTCCGCTGCCTCCATAACACCGCCATTATCGCGAATACGTCGCTCCAGCTCAGGGCGGAAATGCTTGATCAATCCCTGGATTGGCCATGCCGCCGCGTCGCCCAGCGCGCAGATGGTGTGGCCTTCGACCTGCTTGGTGACGTCGAACAGCGTGTCGATTTCGCTGATATCGGCATCGCCGGTGCGCAGCCGCTCCATCACGCGCCACATCCAGCCAGTGCCTTCGCGGCACGGGGTGCACTGGCCGCAGCTTTCATGCTTGTAGAAATAGCTGATGCGGCTGATCGCCTGAACGACGTCGGTCGACTTGTCCATCACGATGGCGGCCGCGGTGCCGAGCCCAGATCCGACCGCTTTCAGCCCGTCGAAATCCATCGGGCAATCCATGATCTCTGCTGCCGGAACCAGCGGCACCGACGACCCGCCGGGGATCACCGCGAGCAGATTGTCCCAGCCGCCGCGGATGCCGCCACAATGCTTGTCGATCAGCTCGCGGAAGGGGATGCTCATCTCTTCCTCGACGACGCACGGCGTGTTCACATGGCCGCTGATCTGGAACAGCTTGGTGCCTTTGTTATTCTCGCGCCCAAAGGACGAGAACCAAGGCGCGCCCCGGCGCAGGATCGTCGGGACGACCGCGATGCTCTCGACGTTGTTGACCGTGGTCGGGCAGCCATAAAGGCCCGCACCCGCCGGAAACGGCGGTTTCAGACGCGGCTGGCCCTTCTTGCCCTCCAGGCTTTCGATCATCGCGGTTTCTTCGCCGCAGATATAGGCGCCGGCGCCGCGGTGGACAAAGACGTCGAAATCATAGCCCGACTTCGCCGCATTCTTGCCGAGCAGACCGGCGTCATACGCCTCCTGAACCGCCGCGAACAACGTCTCGGCCTCGCGGATGAATTCGCCGCGAATATAGATATACGCGGCGCGCGCGCGCATCGCGAAACCCGCGATCAGCGCGCCTTCGATCAGCTTGTGCGGATCGTGGCGGATGATTTCGCGGTCCTTGCACGACCCCGGCTCGGATTCGTCGGCGTTAATGACCAGGAAGCTCGGGCGGTCGGCGCGCGGCTCCTTCGGCATGAACGACCATTTCAGACCGGTCGGGAAACCCGCGCCGCCGCGGCCGCGCAGCCCCGACGCCTTGATCTCCTCGATGATCGCGTCCTGGCCGCGCTTCATCAGGTCCTTGGTCTTGTCCCAATCGCCGCGCATCTGCGCCGACTTCAGGTTCCACGGCTGGAAGCCATAGATGTTGGTGAAGATGCGGTCCTTGTCCTGAAGGCTCATGTCACCACTCCTTCCGATAGTCGTGGTTGGCCTTCACCATTTCCTTCAGCGTCGTCGGACCACCCTCGGGTTCGCTCGTGTGACGGCCCGCGATCTGCGTCCCCGCTTTCGGCGTCTCGCCCGCCGCCAGCGCGTCAAGGATCGCGGCCATGCGGTCGAAATCCAGATCTTCGTAGTTATCGTCGTTGATCTGGACCATCGGCGCGTTGGTGCAGGTGCCCATGCACTCGACCTCGGTCAGCGTGAACAGGCCGTCGGGCGTCGTCTTGCCCTTCACCATGCCGCGATTCTTGCACGCGGCCATCACATCGTCCGACCCGCGCAGCAGGCACGGCGTCGTGCCGCAGACCTGAACATGATAGCGCCCGACCGGCGCCAGATTATACATCGTGTAAAACGACGCGACCTCATAGGCGCGCATGAACGGCATATCGAGCTGCGCCGCGACATATTCGATCACCGGCACGGGCAGCCAGCCCTGCGTCTGCGTCTCGGCCCCGACCTGCCGCTGGGCCAGGTCGAGCAACGGCATCACCGCCGAACGCTGGCGCCCTGCGGGATAGCGCGCGATAACCGCCTTCGCCTTTTCGGCATTCTCCGCCGTCCACGCAAAAGCGCCCCAGCGCGCGCGGGTTTCGGCTTCGTCGGGGATTTGGGGTGCGTCAGCCATGCGATCCGACCTTTGTGGGCAAATTCCGGCCAGCGAGCAGCAGCGCGCATGCCGCTGTCAAAACGACGAGAGGTTCCATAATCCACCAATTGAGTAGGTCGCCGACCGGATAGGCGATCAACCCCGCAACAGCCCCCAACCAGAGCATCTCGAGCGACGACGGCGTCACCGGTCGCACTCCCCGAACACCACGTCAATGGCGCCGATGATCGCGGTCGTGTCGGCGAGCATGTGGCCCTTCGACATCATGTCCATCGCCTGCAAATGCGAAAACGCCGTTGGGCGGATCTTGCAGCGGTACGGCTTGTTGGTGCCGTCGCTGACCAGATAGACGCCGAATTCGCCCTTCGGGCTTTCAGTCGCCACGTAAACTTCGCCCGCCGGGACATGGAAGCCCTCGGTATAGAGCTTGAAATGATGGATCAGCGATTCCATCGACTGCTTCATCTCGCCGCGCTTCGGCGGCACGACCTTGCGGTCGAGGCTGGCGATCGGGCCGGTGGGCATGTCGCGCAGGCACTGTTTGATGATCTTCGCCGACTGATAGACTTCCTCGACGCGGACCATGAAGCGGTCATAGCAATCGCCGCGCGTGCCGACGGGAATGTCGAATTCCATCGCAGCATAGGCGTCATAAGGCTGCGACTTGCGCAAATCCCATGCGATGCCGCTGCCGCGGATCATCGGGCCGGAGAAGCCCCACGCCAGCGCGTCTTCCTTGCTCACCGTCGCGATATCGACGTTGCGCTGTTTGAAGATGCGGTTGTCGATGACGAGGCTCATCGCGTCGCCGAACAGCTTCGGCAGGCGCGTTTCGACCCATTCGCCGATGTCGACGAGCAATTTTTCGGGGACATCCTGATGGATGCCGCCGGGACGGAAGTAGGCGCTGTGCATCCGCGCACCCGAGGCGCGTTCGAAGAAGTTGAGGCAATCCTCGCGCAGCTCGAACACCCACAGGTTCGGGGTCATCGCGCCGACATCCATGACGTGCGACCCGATATTGAGCATATGGTTGCAGATGCGCGTCAGTTCGGCGAACATCGTGCGCAGATATTGCGCGCGCGCCGGGACTTCGAGGTCGAGCAGCTTTTCGATCGCGAGCACATAGCTGTGCTCCATGCCGAGCGGCGAGCAATAGTCGAGCCGGTCGAAATAAGGCAGCGCCTGAAGATAGGTCTTATATTCGATCAGCTTTTCGGTGCCGCGATGCAGCAGCCCGACATGCGGATCGACGCGTTCGATGATCTCGCCATCGAGTTCGAGCACCAGCCGCAGCACGCCGTGCGCCGCCGGATGCTGCGGACCGAAGTTGATCGTGTAGTTGGTGACCGCCTGATCGCCCGCGGTATTTGCGGTGTCGACCGGATAGCCTTCGAACATGTCGCCGCCGTGGTGGCGGATCGTTGGGGTGTCGGTCATGCGTCACCTCCCGTCTTGGGCTTGCGCGGCGCGCGCGGCTTGGCGGGCGCTTTTTCAGCTTTGGTCGTCGCGGGCGTTTTCGCTTCCTTGGTCGCAACCTTCGATTTCGCGCCGTCGCGGCTCGTTTTCGACGCCGCCTTGTTCACCTTGGCGCCCGCTCCCGTTTGTGCGGGGCTGTCGGTCGTCTTGGGGGTCGGCGGCGGCGAAGCCTTCGCCTTGTCGTCGGACGACTTCACTTCCTTCGCAGTCATTGGCGTGGGCGCGCCCTTGCCCGGCGCTTCGCCCGTGCCGCCGGCCTTTTCATCGCCCGGCAGCACATAGTCGGCGCCTTCCCATGGGGACAGGAAGTCGAAGTTGCGGAAATCCTGCGCCAGCTTCACCGGCTCGTATACGACGCGCTTGTCCTCTTCGCTGTATCGCAGCTCGGTATAGCCGGTCAGCGGGAAATCCTTGCGTTGCGGATGGCCCTGAAAACCATAGTCGGTCAGGATGCGGCGGAGGTCAGAATTGCCCGCGAACAGCACACCATACATGTCGAACACTTCGCGCTCGAGCCAGCCCGCGACGGGCCACACGGGCACGATACTCGGCACGGGCGTCGCCTCGTCGGTCGACACACGGACGCGCAGGCGGTGGTTCCGCGTAACGCTGAGCAGATGATAGACGACCTCGAACCGCTCGGCACGGTCGGGATAGTCGACCCCGGCGATCTCCATCAGCTGCTGATATTCCAGATTATCGCGCAGCGCGATCATCACCCCGGCAATCGCGGTGCGATCAACGGTGATGCTGTCTTCGTCGGCAGCGAAATCATGCGCGAGCAGATCGGTGCCGAGCAGCTGCTTCAGCTCAGCCGCCAGCGTCGCGCGCGGCGCAATCAGGGGAGCGGCGTGGGCCATCAGCGTTCAATCGTCCCGGTGCGGCGGATCTTCCGCTGCAATTGCATCACGCCATAAAGCAAGGCTTCGGCGGTCGGCGGACAACCGGGGACATAGATGTCGACCGGCACAATGCGGTCACAACCGCGCACCACCGAATAGCTGTAGTGATAATAGCCGCCGCCGTTGGCGCAGCTACCCATCGAGATGACATATTTCGGGTTCGACATCTGGTCGTAAACGCGGCGCAGCGCCGGGGCCATCTTGTTGCACAGCGTCCCCGCTACGATCATCACGTCGCTCTGGCGTGGCGATGCGCGCGGCGCGGCGCCGAAACGCTCCATGTCGTACCGCGGCATGTTGACGTGAATCATCTCGACCGCGCAGCATGCGAGACCAAAGGTCATCCACCACAGCGACCCAGTACGCGCCCAGTTGAACAGATCCTCGGTCGAGGTGACGAGAAAGCCCTTGTCGCCGACCTCGCTGTTGAGATCGTCGAAAAAGCTCTGGTCCGGGTTGGTTCCCGGAGCGACAGGGCTTGCAACCGGCATCTGGCCGGGCGGCAGGATGATCGAGCTGCTCATTCCCAGTCCAACGCCCCTTTCTTCCATGCATACACAAGGCCGATCGCGAGTTCGGCGAGGAATATCATCATCGTGGCCCAACCGGCCCAGCCGATCTCTTCGAGGCTGACTGCCCATGGAAACAGGAAAGCCGCTTCCAAATCGAAGATGATGAACAGGATCGCGACCAGATAGAAACGCACATCGAACTGGCTGCGCGCATCCTCGAACGCGGGGAAGCCGCATTCATATTCGGTCAGCTTTGCCGGGTCGGGTTTGTGCGCGCCGGTCAGCCGCGCCACGCCCATCGGCAGGAACACGAACGCCGACGACAACCCGACCGCAATGACCAGGAATATCAGGATCGGCAGATATTGCGTCAGATCGACCATGGGAGCTCGCAGTCTTGTTTTGAGGTGTTTGCCACCCGTTATGCGGGCGCTTTAGGCCAGCGCGCCGCGCCTCGCAAGCACCGCGGGCATGATTTTCGCGTGCCAAGTGACCAAAAGCACAAAGCGTACTGGTGACAGCGCCTATCGCTGTGATACGCCGCAAGAAATGGGGCTTGGCCTCGCGCTTTCGAGGGCGGTTTCGACAGGGGGATTTTTATGCGCCGATTTACCACGCACGCAGCCGTCGCTTTCGGCGCATCCGCCCTGCTGGCCGCCACCCCTGCCCATGCCGAGCTGGTCAATGCCAGCGATCCGGCGACGATCGAGGCGATCGTCGAGTCGCAGGGCTGGCCCGCAACGATCGTTACCAAGCCCGGCGACGATCCCTATATCGAAAGCAGTCGCGGCGGACTGAAATTCCTCGTCCTGTTCATGAATTGCGAAGACGGCAAGAAGTGCAAGACGTTGCAATATTATATGGGATTCAGCGACGCCAAGGGCGTGTCGCTCGACAAGCTCAACAAATGGAACAAGGATAAGCGTTTTGCCCGCGCATACCAGGATGACGAGGGCGATCCGGTGCTGGAAATGGACGTCGATCTGGATTTCGCCGGCATCCCGCGCGAAAATGTTGGCGAAACGTTCAACACCTGGGCAACGCTGATGGACAGTTTCCGCGAGTATATATTCGAGAAATAGTCTGAATAGTCACTCGTCATCTCGGACTTCATCCGGGGTCCAGGACTTCAACGCCGCCGTCGATGCCGGATAAAGTCCGGCATGACGAGGCTCGTCCGTTCAAGCGTTCCTTAGCGCCCCGGCGATCAGCTTTTGCAGTTTCGAATGCACCGCAGCGCTGCCGGCGATGAATTCGCTGCGCTCGACCGACCGGTCACCGCCGCGAAAATCGCTGACGAAGCCGCCGGCTTCGCGGACCAGCAACATGCCCGCCGCCACGTCCCAGACCTTGAGGTCACTTTCCCAGAACCCGTCATAACGGCCCGCGGCGACCCAGGCGAGGTCGAGGCTGGCGGCGCCAAAGCGGCGGATGCCAGCCACTTCGGGTGCGACCGCACCGAAAATACGGCTCCACTGCGCCATATTGCCATGACCCATGAAGGGAATACCGGTCGAAATCAGGCATTCGTTGAGCTGACGCCGCGACGCCACGCGCAAGCGCCGGTCATGCAGCCACGCGCCGCGGCCGCGCTCGGCCCAATAGCTTTCGTCGGTGACCGGCTGATAAATAAGGCACGAGGTAACGTCGCCCCAGCCGCCGCCAATCTTGGGCTCCTGCACCGCGATCGAAATCGCAAAATGCGGGATGGCGTGGAGGAAGTTCGAGGTGCCATCGAGCGGATCGATGATGAAGCGCGGCTTGCCCGGATCGCCCTCGATCACACCGCCTTCTTCGAGGACAAAGCCCCAACCCGGACGGTCGCGGCCGAGTTCATCGTACAGCGTGCGCTCGGCAGCCTGGTCGGCCTTTGACACGAAATCGGCGGGGCCCTTTTGTGACACCTGCAGATGCTCGATCTCGCCAAAGTCGCGGCGCAGTTTCGTGCCGGCCTTGCGCGCGGCGCGTTCCATGACGGTGATGATGCCCGATACGGCCATTGTTCGATCTCCCCCCTCCCTGCAAGGGAGGGGTTGGGGGTGGGTAGCAACATGGGCGGGCGTGTCACCCACCTCTCGCCCCTCCCTTGCAGGGAGGGGAACCTAATCAATCCGCGCGGCGGACATACTCGCGGTCGTACACATGCACGACGATCTTGGTGCCGCTGGTGATATGCGGCGGCACCATCACGCGCACACCGTTGTCGAGGATCGCGGGCTTGTAGGACGACGACGCCGTCTGCCCCTTCACCACCGCATCGGCCTCGACGATCGTCGCTTCGATCGTTTCGGGCAGTTCGACCGAGATCGGGCGATCTTCCCACAGCTCGAGCACGACATCCATACCGTCCTGCAGGAACTCGTGGGCGTCGCCAACGACGTCTTTCGAGATATTGATCTGTTCGAAACTGTCCTTGTCCATGAACACCAGATCCTCGCCCTCGGCGTAAAGGAACTGGAAATCCTTGGTGTCGAGGCGGACCTTTTCGACCGTGTCGGCGCTGCGGAACCGGTTGTTCAGCTTGCGTCCGTCGATCAGGTTCTTGGCTTCAACCTGCATATAGGCGCCGCCCTTGCCCGGCTGGGTGTGCTGGATCTTGGTGACCTTCCAGATCCCCTTTTCAAATTCGATAATATTGCCGGGACGGATTTCAACGCCGGTGATTTTCATCGCGCACACTCACTAGACAAGGATGGAAAGAGCAAAGCCGCGCCCGCCGGGCACAGCTATCAGGTGCGGGCCTTTAGCCGCGCGAGCGGCGAAGGGCAAGTCAGGCTGTTGCGACGACCATATGCCGCGTCCGCCGATAGCTGGCCCAAATAAGCCCAACGAACAGGATCAGTCCGATCCACGGCGCATAAGGCGCATAGCCCTCGCCGACCACCGCCAGCGGGGCGTCGCTGCCGCTGCCTGCGACGATACCCGCGTAGAGCACCCCGAACAGGCTTTCGCCGACGATCATCCCGGTTGCGGTCAATACCCCCATGCGGTGAGCAAACCCGGCGTTCGGACGCTTCGCTGCCCAGCGATCGTAAAACCAGCCGCCGACCGCACCAATTACCACCGGCAGGATCACCGCCATCGGCAGATAGATGCCGATGCCGATCGCCAGCGGCGGCAGCCGCAGCTTGTCAGCGCGGCCGAGCAGCGCGTCGACGATGATAAAACCGACCCCCGCGAGCGCGCCATAGCCGAGCATAGTCCAGTTGAGATCGCCGCCGAGCACGCCTTGCGCGAGCGACGAGATCAGCCCTGCCTGCGGCGCCGCCAGCGCGTTGGGGCCCGCACCGGGCGCGCCAACAAATCCGACGGTTTCGTTCAGCACATTGAGGACAGGCGGCACGATCAGCGAGCCGAAGATGACGCCGATGATCAGCGCGACTTGCTGCTTCCACGGCGTCGCGCCGACCAGCTGTCCAGTCTTCAGATCCTGCAAATTGTCGTTAGAGATGGTCGCGATACCGAACACCAACCCGGTGACGATCAGCGCATAAGCGACCATCGCCTCGATCTCCGCCTCCCCGCCGCCGCGGCCGAGCAGACCGAGCAGCAGGAGCGAGGACGCGATGATCGCGAGAATCCCGATCCCCGACACCGGCGAGTTCGACGCGCCGATCAGGCCCGCCATATAGCCGGTCACCGACGCGATCATCAGCCCGACCACGATGATAAACAGGATCGCGCCCGCCACCAGGATCATCGACGATCCCGCGAGCGGTCCGTCCGCGAGCACAGACCACAGCAGCCAGCCGATCGGCACCATCAGCGCCAGCGAGCCGCCGAACACCCAGTTGATCGACATATCCTGTTCTTCGACTGCCAACGTCGCCCCGCCCTGCCGCGCGCGGCTCGCCGCCATCGCCGAACGGATGCCGCCAAGCACCGGTCCTGCAATCTTGACGAGGGTCCAGATCGCCGCGACCGCGATCACCCCGGCACCAAAAAAACGCACGTCGGCACGGAACACGGTGTTCGCCAGCGTCTCGGCGTCGCCCGCGCCGCCTTGCGTCAGGATCGGCAACAAAACCCACCAGCCGGTGATCAGGCCGACAAGCTGCGCCATCCCGACGGACAGCCCGACCAGGTGGCCGACGCCAAACAACGCAAACCCCAAGCCCCCGGCGATGCCCGTTGCCCCGGTGCCGACGCTGAACCAGCGCGCAACTTCGGCGCCCACCAGCTTCATCTGCGTAAGGAGCGTGAAACCCGCTGCGATGATCGAATTCCACAGCAGCGCCGACAGTCCTGCCTTGTTCTCCGCGGCGCCCTCGGCACTCGCGGCGCCGACCTGCAAGACTTCCGCGGCGGCGCGGCCTTCGGGATAGGGCAGGTCCGAATCGACCACCAGCGCGCGGCGCAGCGGGACCGAAAACAACACACCCAATATGCCGCCGAGCATCGTAATTGCGGTCGTTTCGAGCAACGGGAAACCCTGCCAGTAACCGACCATCACGAGGCCCGGCAGTACGAAGATGATTGCCGCCAGCGTGCCCGCGGCGCTCGCAATCGTCTGGACGATATTATTCTCCAGGATCGTCGATCCGGCCATATAGCGCAGCAGCGCCATCGAAATCACCGCGGCGGGGATCGAGGTGGCAAAGGTCAGCCCGACCTTCAGCCCCAGATAGACGTTCGCAGCGGTGAACATCAAAGTCAGGATGCCGCCGAGCAGGATCGCGCGAAGCGTCAGTTCGCGGCCGCGCGCGGCCACCGTCGTGATTTCAGTCATAAACGTCTCCCCGCCCGCTGTCTCGCGACCAGCCGCGCCGCGCGCAAGTCAAAATTTGTGGCGGCGCAAAAAGGCGACGAACCGAAGCTGTTTTGACGCATCGATCCAATATGCCGCCTGCGGCCGCTGCCATACCGACAGCCATGATGCACAACGATCTTTCTGACCTTATACCGCGGCCTCGCCGGGGTGGCGCGCGCCCCGTACCGCGCGCCGCCCCGTGCGCGGGGCTGTTCGGCTGGCGCAAGGATGATGCCAGGCCCGCCGCGGCGGGGGAGCATCCGCAAACGCCGGGGCGCGACTATCCCGCGGGCTGATCTTTCAGAAGCGCGCTGAACGTCTCCACCGCCGCCCCCGGGCCATCGGGGTGCGACCAAACGCCGCCTGACACCGCCAGAAAATCTGCACCGGCATCGACCAGCTCGCGCGCGTTCTCGACGGTGATCCCACCGATCGCGACGCAGGGCAGTTCGAACATGCCCTGCCACCAGGTCAGGATTTCGGGGTCGGCGCGATGTTCGACCGCCTTGGTCGTCGTCGGATAAAAGGCGCCGAACGCGACATAGTCGGCCCCCGCCTCGCCTGCTTCCATCGCCAGATGCCGGCTGCCGTGACAGGTTACACCGATCTGTGCATCAAGGCCCAGAATGCCCCGCGCTTCCTTCGCATCGCCGTCCCCCTGTCCCAGGTGAACCCCGTCTGCCTCCAACCGCTTGGCCAGCGCAACATCGTCATTGACAATGAACGCTACATCGCGCGCGGCGCAGATCGCCTGCAGCGGTTCGGCAAGGCGAGCCGCCTCATGCTGGTCCAATCCTTTGACGCGAAACTGGAACGCCGCAATCGGGCCGGCATCGAGCGCCGCGATCAACCGGTCGGGAAAATCGCCGCCGACTTCGAGCGGCGAGATCAGGTAAAGCTGGCAGGGGGTGCGGGTCATGGCGGGTTCATAGCGACGCGTTCATCAACCCGCAAATGCAGAACAGCCCTCGCCTCGCTGCCGCCATCCTCATCGCCGCGCTCACGTTGTCGGCGTGCGCCACGACGCGCGATCCGTCGCCACTGTCCGACGCCAGTAACGTCGCGCTTGGCCAGCAGGCTTATGCCGATGGGCCAATCATCCAGCCGGTGGCGGTACTCGAGGACAGCCGCTGTCCGATGAACGCGCGCTGCGTGTGGGCGGGCCGGGTGCGCGTATATATGCTGTGGTTTCGGGGCAATGGCGAACAGCAGCCGTTCGAAGTGACGCTAGGCGAAGCGACGCCGCTGGCGGATGGCAGCATCACTCTGGAATCGGTGCGCCCGGACAAGATGACGAACGTCGAGCTGAAGCCGCAGGATTATCGCTTTGCTTTCCGTTTCGCGGGTGGGATCTGATTCAAATGCCGTAGCCCCGAGCCTGTCGAAGGGCGCCTCACTGGAAAGCGCCCTTCGACAGGCTCGGAGCTACGGTGATCATTTGACCCGCGCCAGCACGAACCCGTCCCACTTCTTTGCGCCAACTGTCTGCACCGCCGTTGCATCGAGCCGCGGGTCGGCGCTCATCATGTCGAACAAGGCGCGGGTGCCGACGATCCGCTCGTCATCGCTTTCCACGTCCAGCACCCCGCCTTCGCGCACGACATTGTCGACGACAATCGTCGTACCGGGGCGCCCGAGACGGATCGCCTCGACGACATAGTGCGAATTGCTTTGCTTGTCGGCGTCGATGAACACAAAATCGAACGGCGATTCGTCGGCCATCGCCGCCAGACTGTCTGCGGCTAGGCCGACCCGAATATCGACCTTATCCGACACTCCCGCGCGCTCCAGATTCGCGCGCGCCACCGCGGCATGATGCGGCTCTAGTTCCAGCGTCACCAGTTGGCCATCATTGGGCAGCGCCCGCGCCAGCCAGGTCGTCGAATAGCCGCCCAACGTCCCGATTTCGAGAATCCGTTTGGCGCCCGCGATCTGCGCCAGCAGGAACAACATCTTGCCCTGTGCCGCCGACACGTCGATCGGCGGCAGGCCTTGTTCGGCATTATGGGAGAGAGTGGCGGCAAGCACGTCGTCATCGCCAAGCAATTTTGCGGCGATATAGTCGTCGACGGCTTGCCACCTCTCTCCCATCATGCGGCTCCGGCTTAAGCCACGGACGCCGCGTGAATCTCGTGAATGGCACCGCCGAGCGATTTGTCGAACTCGTCGTCGCTCATCTGGTGGCGCAGGTCTTCCAGCAAAGCGCGGCTGAAGCTCGCGATGATGCCAGGGTTCTTCGCCAATTCGGCGCACGCCTCGGGGCGCGCAAAGCCGCCCGACAGCGCGACGACACGCAGAACTTTCGGGTGATCGACCAGCGGCTGAAACAACCCCGCCTCGGTCGGCAGCGACAGCTTCAGCATCACCGGCGCGCCGTCCCATGCGTCCAGCGCCGCCAGCGTTTCGGTCAACAGCAGCCGGTCGGCGCTGTCGCGCTCGGCGCTCTTGATGTTCACTTCGGGCTCGATGATCGGGACCAGACCGTGCGCCGCGATACGCTTCGCTTCCGCGAACTGCTGTTCGACGATGGCCTGGACGCCAGCGGGATTGGCGAGATTGACGACGCTACGCATTTTGGTGCCGAACACGCCCTTGGCGACGGCCCGCGCGCAAAGATCACCAAGTTCCGGGTTGGCCTTCATCAACTGAACGCCGTTAACTTCGTCTTCCAGACCCTTGTCGACCTTCAGGAAAGGTACCACACCGCGCTCCCACAGCAGCGCCGGAACCGGTTTGCCGCCCGCATCACCGTCCATCGTGCGCTCGAACAGGATCGCGCCGATCACCTTCTCGCCGTTGAAGCACGGCGCGGTGACGATGCGGCTGCGCATCGCGTGGATCAGGCCGAACATCTCTTCGTCATTGGAAAAGGCATCGGCTTCGATGCCATAGCCCTTCAACGCCTTCGGCGTCGAACCGCCGCTCTGGTCGAGCGCGGCGATAAAGCCCTGCCCCGATTTGATCTGTTCCAGCATGGCGGCATTGGCGGTGATCATAACGTCTCCGTGGGTTTGCATACGTATGTGGCGCCGCGCATAGCGATCCCGCTACCGGGATGCAAATACGCGCAAAAAAAACTCAGGCTTTCAGCGCGTCCACGCCCGGCAGCGGCTTGCCTTCCATCCATTCCAGGAAGGCGCCGCCAGCGGTCGACACAAAGGTGAAGTCCTCGGCGACCCCGGCATGGTTGAGCGCCGCGACGGTGTCGCCGCCGCCCGCGACCGAGATCAGCGATCCTTCGCGGGTCAGCGCCGCGGCGGTCTTGGCCAGCGCAACGGTGGCGGTGTCGAACGGCGGCGTCTCGAACGCACCCATCGGGCCATTCCACACCAAAGTGCGGCAGTTCTTGAGCACGTCGGCCAGGGCTTCGGTCGCCGCGGGGCCGATGTCGAGAATCATCTCGTCGGCGGCAACTTCGTGGACGTTGACGGTGCGCGTCGGCGGACTGGGCGCGAACTGCTTTGCCACCACGACGTCATAAGGCAGATGGATCGTACAGCCCGCGGCATCGGCGGCGTCGAAAATCGCGTTGGCAGTATCGACCAGCTCATGCTCGCACAGCGACTTGCCGACATCCATCCCGCGCGCCGCGAGAAAGGTGTTCGCCATGCCGCCGCCGATGATTAGATGATCGACCTTGCTCACCAGATGGCGCAGCACATCGATCTTGCTCGACACCTTGGCGCCGCCGACGACCGCGGCGACCGGCTGCGCCGGATTGCCGAGCGCGGCGTCGAGCGCCTTCAACTCGGCTTCCATCGCGCGCCCGGCATAGGCGGGTAGCCGCCGGGCAATGCCTTCGGTCGATCCATGTGCGCGGTGTGCCGCCGAAAAGGCGTCGTTGACGTAAAGGTCGCCGATCTCGGCCAGCGCGTCGGAAAAGGCCGGATCGTTGGTTTCCTCGCCGGGATAGAAGCGGGTATTTTCCAGCACCGCGACATCTCCCGCGGCGAGCACCGCGATCCCCGCCTTGGCGCCCTCACCGACCGCTTCGGGAATGTACATCACCGAATGACCCAGCACATCCTCGACCCCGCCCATCACCAGGCTGAGCGACTGGGTCGGGTTTTTCGCGCCCTTGGGCCGCCCGAAATGCGCCAGCAGCAGGACGATCGCGCCTTTGTCGGCGAGTTCGCGGATCGTCGGCATCGCCGCCTCGATCCGCGTCCGGTCGCCGACCGCGCCGTCGATCATCGGGACATTAAGGTCGACGCGCACCAACACTTTCTTGCCGGTGACATCGCCGATGTCGTCGAGGGTCTTGAACGCGGTCATCGTCGTTTCCTATTCTGTTTCCGTTCGCCCTGAGGAACCGCTGAGCTTGTCGAAGCGGTGTCTCGAAGGGCACTTCGAGACGGGTCTTCGCCGGGCTCAGCCCCTCCTCAGCGCGAACGGGAATCAAGCGATCAGAGGAACTTGGCGATCACGCCTGCGGTGTCGATCATGCGGTTCGAAAAGCCCCATTCATTATCGTACCAGCTGAGCACACGCACCAGCTTGCCATCGATCACTGCGGTTTCCAGGCTGTCGATCGTCGAGCTGGCCGCATCGTGATTGAAGTCGATCGAAACCAGCGGCTCGTCGGTATAAGCGAGGACGCCCTTCAGCGGGCCTTCGGCCGCCGCCTTGAGGACCGCGTTGACTTCTTCCTTGGTGGTTTCGCGCAGCGGCGTGAAAGTCAGATCGACGACCGAAACATTGGGGGTCGGAACGCGGATCGACGATCCGTCGAGTTTGCCTTTGAGTTCGGGCAGAACGAGGCCAACGGCAACCGCCGCACCGGTCGACGTGGGGATCATCGACATTGCAGCAGCGCGGGCGCGGCGCGGGTCGTCGTGGATCTGGTCAAGGATCTTCTGGTCGTTGGTATAGGCATGGATCGTGGTCATCAGGCCGCGCTCGATACCGATCGCTTCATGCAGCACCTTGGCAAAAGGCGCGAGGCAGTTGGTGGTGCACGATGCGTTCGAGATGATCAGGTGGTCGGCGGTGATCTTGTCGTCGTTGACGCCGAACACGACGGTCAGGTCGACTTCCTTGGCCGGGGCCGAGATCAGCACGCGCTTGGCGCCGGCGTCAATATGCTTCTGGCCGCCGGCCTTGTTGGTGAAAAAGCCGGTGCATTCCATCACGATGTCAATGCCGTTCGCGGCATGTGGTAGGGCAGCGGGGTCGCGTTCGGCGGTCACCTGGATGCGTTTGCCGTTGACGATCAAGTCGTTGCCATCGACATCGACGCTGCCGTTGAAGGCACCGTGAACCGAGTCATTGCGGAAAAGACGGGCGTTTGCCTTGGCATCGCCCAGGTCGTTGATCGACACCAGCTCGAGGTCGTGATCGGTCCGCTCCAGAATAGCGCGCGCCACATTGCGGCCGATGCGGCCAAAACCGTTGATTGCAACCTTCACAGCCATGTCGAAAATTCCTTTCTGCGTGGGGCCAGCCGGTCCTTAGTTGCCGAGCTTTGCCAAAATCTTGGGGGTAATCGCATCGACGGTCAGGCCGAAATGCGCGTAGAGATCGTCGATCGGCGCCGAGGCGCCAAAGCTGTCGATTCCGAAGCGCAAGCCGTCACGGCCGGTGTAGCGCTCCCAGCCAAACGTCGTCCCCGCCTCGATCGAGACGGTCAGGACGTCGCCCGGCAGGATGCCGGCCTGATACGCCGCATCCTGTTCGTCGAACAATTCGGTCGACACCATGGATATGACGTCGGCGCCATGACCCGCGGCCTCCAGCTTGTCGGCGATATCGAGGGCAAGCGAGACCTCCGAACCGGTCGCGACCAGCACGACCTTGCGTGCTGCGGACGCCGCGCGAAGGCGGTAACCGCCTTTTGCACAACGATTTTCCGTGACGTCATGACGCAGCGGCGGAAGATTCTGACGGGTCAAGGCCAGCAATGACGGGCGATTGTCCTGCGCCAGTGCCAGCGCCCAACATTCGGCGGTCTCGATCGCATCGGCGGGGCGCAGGACGAGCAGGTTCGGCATCGCGCGCAGCGACTGCAGATGCTCGATCGGCTGGTGCGTCGGGCCGTCTTCACCCAGCCCGATGCTGTCGTGGGTCATCACATAGACCACCCGCTGCTGCTGCAACGCCGACAGGCGGATCGCGGCGCGGCAATAATCGGCGAAAACCAGGAAGGTGCCACCGTACGGGATCAGACCGCCGTGAAGCGCCATACCGTTCATGGCTGCGGCCATGCCGAACTCGCGGATGCCATAATAGATGTAACGGCCAGAATAATCGTCTTTTGTCAGCGGCTTGGTAGATGATGTTTTGGTGTTGTTCGAACCGGTCAAATCGGCACTGCCGCCGACGAGCGCCGCAATATCGGCGGTCAGCGCGCCCAGCGTATTCTCCGAAGCCTTGCGCGTCGCAACCTTCGGCGGTTCTGCGACCAGCCCGTCCAGATAGGCCTTGAACGCCGCACCGGTCACCAGCTTGCCGTTCAGACGATCCTCGAATTCCTTTTTCTTATCGCTGGTTACGAGGCGATCATTCCATTCGGAATGAAGCGATTTGCCCTTTTGTCCGAATACTGCCCACGCCGCCGCAATATCGGCCGGAATGACGAACGGCTCGGCGGTCCAGCCAAGCTCAGTCCGTGCCGCGGCGATTTCGTCGGCGCCCAACGGTGCACCATGTGTTGCCGACGTCCCCTGCTTGTTGGGTGCCCCAAAGCCGATGATCGTGCGGCAGGCGATCAGCGATGGCCGCGGATCGGCGAGCGCCGCGTCGATCGCGCGGCGGATGTCGGCGGGATCGTGCCCATCACAGCTTTCGACATGCCAGCCGGTCGCTGCATAGCGCGCCGCGATGTCTTCGCTGGTCGACAGGTCGGTCGATCCGTCGATGGTGATCTTGTTGTCATCCCACAACACGGTCATCCGGCCCAGCTGCAAATGCCCGGCCAGGCCAATGGCTTCGTGGTTGATGCCTTCCATCAGGCAGCCGTCGCCCGCGATCACCCAGGTGCGATGATCGACCAGATCGTCGCCATAAAGCGCGTTGAGATGCCGCTCGGCGATCGCCATGCCGACTGCGGTCGCCAGTCCCTGCCCCAGTGGCCCGGTCGTCGTTTCAACGCCTTCCAGCTCGAAATTTTCGGGATGCCCCGCGCACGGGCTGTTCAGCTGGCGGAAATTTCGGATGTCGTCGAGCGTCGGCCGCGCATAGCCCGCCAGATGCAGCGTCGCATAGGCGAGCATCGAACCATGGCCTGCCGACAGCACGAATCGGTCGCGATCGGCCCATTTCGGGTCGGTTGGATCGAACTTCAGATAATCCGAATACAGCACCGTCGCGACGTCGGCCATGCCCATCGGCATCCCCGGATGACCGCTGTTTGCGGCCTGGACGGCATCCATCGCAAGCGCGCGGATAGCATTGGCGAGCTGACGTTCGGGCAGTGTCATTGGTCCCCCGGAAATGGCTGGGCAGGCGCCGGACGCTACGGCCCGACTGGATGCGCACAGCCCTTTGCGGCGGCGGGGTCAGGAGTCAACCGCTGCGAAGGGAAAATCGGCGCATTTTGGACCGACAGGGCAATTGCACCCCCTCCCCCGCACTGCTAATCATCGCGCATGGAACTCGACCTTGACGAATCCAGCCTGGCCATCGGCCGCATCGAACGCGCGCTCAGTCGCATCGAAAAGGCGCTGGCCGACCAGCCAAAAAAGCCTTCATCCGCCATTGCGACCCCCGCAGCCGACCAATCGGCACTGAAAGCCGAGGTTGCGGCGGTGATCGGCGAACTCGATCGATTGATTGCGGAGGCGAATCATGGCTGATGTCAGACTGACCATCGCCGGGCGCCCCTATGACGTCCACTGCGCCGACGGCGAAGAGGCCCAACTGCTCCAACTCGCGGCCGTCGTGGATGAAAAAGCGCGCGGGATCAATGGCGGGACCGAGGTTCGCCAGCTGCTGTTCGCCGCACTGATGCTCGCAGACGATGCCCAGGAAGCCAAGGGCAAGGTCGACAAGGCCGAGCCGCAATCCGATTCGCTTCGGGCCGCGGTGGCGCTGGCCGAAAGCCGCGAAGCGGCGACGCGCGACGAACTGCGCGCCGCAGTGGCGCGTGAACAGGCGGCGCTCAAGGAACTCGAGGCTGCGCGGGCGGCGCCCGCCGCACCGTCGCCTGCCAAGCCAGCGAACGACCGGGCGCTGCTCCAGATCGCCGACCGGATCGAGGCGCTGGCAACGAAAGTCGAGCAAATCCCTTGAGCGCGCTCGCCCGCGCCCCTACATAGGGGGCGGCGGGTACTGCCCGGCACGAGCTTTTGCGAAAATCCCTGAGGCGATACATCATCCTAGGGGGCTGTCCCTGCCCGGACCCTGGTCCGACGTACATGGTCCCCACCTGACGTTACTGGCGTCAGAGGACTTTCCAGCAAACGACCTC
Source organism: Sphingopyxis sp. BE259 (assembly GCF_031457495.1). NCBI lineage: Bacteria > Pseudomonadati > Pseudomonadota > Alphaproteobacteria > Sphingomonadales > Sphingopyxidaceae > Sphingopyxis > Sphingopyxis sp. BE259. The sequence goes on along the minus strand of NZ_JAVDWM010000001.1, from coordinate 1,995,466 downwards.
GGCGGGCCCGCCAACCGACCCGCGCGCCGGGTCGAAAACCCGCACAGGAGGCGATGACCCACTTGTCCGCCGATCTGGTTCAACAAAAACAAAAGATGCGCGAGAAACTTCGCTTTCGGCGCAAGCATTTCGCGGCAAACCTCGACGGCATGGGGCTGCTGGCGGCCTTTCGCGCCCTACCCGCGCCACTCGTCGATCTCGTCGCCGATCACGCTGTCGTCGGCGCCTACGCCGCGTGGGGCGACGAACCCGACATCCTGCCGATGTTCGCCGACCTCGCCGCGGCGGGGGCGCTTGCCCTGCCCCACCACGCCGCGCGCATCGATACGATGGACTTTCGGCGCTGGCGAACCGGTGAGGCGCTAGTAAAGGGGCCATGGAGCACCCCGCAGCCCGCCGACGATGCCCCGACCGCGGTCCCCGACATCGTCTTTTGCCCCCTCGTTGGGTTCGACCGTCACGGCGGCCGGATCGGCCAAGGCGGCGGTCATTATGACCGCTATTTCGCCGCGCATCCCGGCATATTGCGGATTGGGGTCGGCTGGTCGGTACAGGAAATCGACGCGGCGCCGCGCGAATCGACCGACATGGTGCTCAACGCCATATTGACCGAACAAGAATTCATCCTGTGTGGAGATCGTTTGTGAGCCCGGACCGCCAAGAACCTGTCCAAGACAATTCCCAGCCAAGCTGGCGCAAGCCGGCGGGCATGTTGTTGATCCTGCTGCTCATCGCGGGCTGGACCGCGATCATCGTCAGCCTGTCGCCATGGGTCGGCGCGTGGCCGGTGCTGGTGCAGGCGGTGTTTTATCTGATCGCGGGGATCGTGTGGATCCTGCCGCTGAAGCCGCTGCTGCGCTGGATGGAATTGGGGACTTGGCGCCGCTAACGAGCGGCGCCAAGTCCCCAATTTCCGATATTGGATGATCCCAAGCTGCGGTGGCCATTCCGTCCGAAAATGGAGGGAATGGCGCGAGTGACGGGGCTCGAACCCGCGACCTCCGGCGTGACAGGCCGGCACTCTAACCAACTGAGCTACACCCGCGTGTGCTTGGGAGCAGCGCCAATATGCGGCGCGCTTCGGCCTGTCAACCGTCGCTTTCTTCGTGGGTGCGATTTAATCGATCGCGTACCTCATCGGTGGTAGTCAGCGTGCCATGTTCGAACAGGAAACCCGCGAGATCCGGGGTTCCGGTCGATGCGAGCACGGTCTGCAGGATCAACAGCAACGGCACCGCCAGCAACGCCCCCGGCGTTCCCCATATCCAGCCCCAGAAGCTCAGCGAGACCAGGATGAGCAGCGGATTGATCGTGAGCCGCTTGCCCAGCACCAGCGGGGTGATCAGATTCGCCTCGACCAGATGGACACCGATAAAGATCACCGCGGGTAGCAGCGCCAGCCCGACCGCATCGAAGGTCATCAGTCCGCCGATTCCCAACAGCGCCGCCGCGACGATTGGCCCCAGATAGGGTACGAAATTGCAGATGCTGACGATCCCGCCCCACATGAAGGGCGATGGCATCCCCAGCACCCATAGCAACAATCCGACCGAAAGGCCCAGAATCGCGTTGATCATGGTGATGGTCGCGAGATAATCCGCGGTCGCATCGACGACATTCTGAATCACGCGCGCGGTCTGCATCGCCCCGTCGAAGCTGCCGCGACGCCGGATGGTCCCCTTGCGCAGCCGCGTCCATCCGGCGAGGAAGAAAAAGATCACCAATACCGCAAAGAACAGCTGGATCGCCGCAGCGGGCGCCGATGTGATAAAATAGTCGACGACCGATGTCGGGGCGGTCGCCGCTACCGCCTGTGCCGTCGCCTGACTCCCACTTGCGACCGACATCAAGGTACGGTCAACAAAAGCCTGAAACGTCGAATAAAAATCGATCAACGGAGCCAGGTTGCTCTGAATACGCGGAATCGAATCGGGAAGCCTTGCGAACCAATCGGTCGCCGGGACGACGATGATCGCCAGCGCGGCGTTGATCAGCATCAGGAACATCGTCAGCGCCAGGAACGCCGCCAGCCCCGACGGCACACCGCGCCGCTCCAGCCATTCGAGCAGCGGCACCAGCGCGATTGCGATGACAATCGCGGCGGTCAGTGGCAGAAAAAACTCGGCGCCCGCCTGCAACGCAAAGGGCAACCCCAAGCAAAAGCTGGCGCCAAAGATCAATGTCAGCGCCGCGAGCAGCCGGTCGCGGCGAAAATCGTCGATTTCGATCTGATGCAAAGGGTTCGAACGCGGGCGCGCGTCTCTGCTCCCCCGATCGTCCGCCACCCCATCTCTCCTCGCGTTAACCTCCTCTTCTTACGCGGGCTTTGCATTTTACGCCAGCCGCCCCGTTTCGCGACGAACCGAGCCGCCCCTTTGTCCCCTTCTGGGTCACAACTTGTCTTTCTTGCTGCTTTTTAACCAGAAATTACCCTTTTTCGTCGATTGAGGGCTTCAAGGACCAACCACTTCGGAGTTAAAGTGATGATGAAAGCGCCTGTGGGGGGCGCGAAGCATCAGCTTCTACCCTCTTGTTCACTTCTCGCCATATTGGCGGCGATCGCGCTGCCGATGCAGGCTCAGGCCGCTGGCACGCGAGCCGGCTCGACCATCAGCAATACGGCATCGGCCAGCTTTGACACTGGCGGCGGCTCGACCACGATCAATTCGAACCAGGTTGACCTGCTTGTCGATGAGCTGCTCGACGTGACCGTCGATTCGAGCAACCCCGCCGATGTTTCCACCACCCCTGGCGCGACCGGACAGGTGTTGACCTTTTCGGTGACAAACAACGGCAACGGCGTCGAAAACTTCGTGCTGAGTACGATCGCCAACGGCGGCGGTGACAATTACGATCCCCTCGTCACCCAAATCTATCTCGACAATGGGGACGGCGTGTTCGACGCCGGTACTGATACGCCGTACACCCCAGGCGCCAACGACCCTGAGCTTGATCCCGACGAAAGCGTCACGGTTTTTGTCGTTGCGACGACGCCTGGCGGCGTCGTTGACGGCAATCGCGGCATCGTCAGCCTGGTCGCTGCTGCGGTGACCGGCACCGGCGATCCAGGCGACAGTTTTGCGGGCCAGGGCGAAGGCGGCGGCGACGCGGTCGTCGGCTCGACCGGCGCCGATGGGGCCGATGCAGGCGCATTCATCGTGGCGGCCGCGACCGTTGCGCTCGTCAAATCGGCCGTTGTGACCAATTCGCTGGGTACCGCCGACCCGATTCCGGGCGCAACGATCACCTATACGATCGTCGCGACGGTTGCGGGCAGCGGGTCGGTCAGCGGCCTTGCGATTACGGACAATATTCCCGCCGACACCAGCTATGCCGCGGGTTCGATCACGCTTGGAGGCGTCGCGCAGTCCGACGCGGTCGACGCCGATGCGGGCGATTACAACGGCACGCGGGTCAATGTCGCGCTCGGCACTGTTGCCGGCGGGCAAACCCGAACCGTCACCTTCCGAACCACGATCGATTGATGGAGATGCCCATGCGCACGGCCTTTTTCCTGCTGCTTGCGGCGCTGTTGCCGGGTCAGGCGCTCGCCGCCAACCAAGTGGCGCTTGCCAACGACGTTTTTGTCGAACGCGTGACCACTGATGCTCAGGGCAAGCAACGGATTTTGCTCGAAGAACCGAAGGTCGTAGTTCCCGGCGACCGGCTGGTGTTCGTGCTCAATTATCGCAACGCCGGCGCGCAGCCCGCCGATAAATTCGTCATCACCAACCCCCTGCCCGCGGCGGTGCGCTTCGCCGATGCCGGCGACACCAGGCCGCTCGTCTCGATCGATGGCGGCCGCGGCTGGGGACAATTGGATCAGCTGACGGTGGCGCTGAACGACGGCACCCGCCGCGCCGCGCAGCCGGACGATGTGACGCACATCCGTTGGGCCTTTCAAAAGCCGATTCCGGTCGGCGGCAGCGGCAAGCTGATGTTTCGAGGAGTAGTAAAATAACATAAATAATATAGCCGCTTAATGATTGCCAGCGGTGGGGAAACGGCAATCGATCAAAGCCAAGGAGCTCAGCTATGACCAGCAAGCTGAACACCGTGGGCATCATCGGTCTGGCGGCGATCACAAGTCTCGCCGCCACGCCGGCATTTGCTGCCGGAACGACCGCAGGTACCACGATCACGAATACCGCCACCGTCGACTATCAGGTCGGTGGCGTCGCCCAGGGACAGCAGTCGGCGTCGAACAATTTCACCGTCGACCGCAAGATCAACCTGCTCGTCGAAGAGGTGGGAACGGTCACGACCAGCGTCGTGCCGGGCCAGACAAACGCCGTTACGACATTCCAGCTGACCAACAGCTCGAACGAAGTGCTCGACTTCGCCCTCGTCGCCTCGCAGATCGTCGGCGGCGCCGCCGCGCATGGCGGCACCGACACGTTCGATGCCACCAATGTGCGGATTTATCGCGATAATACCGTCACGGGTACGGTCGGCAGCTGGGATGTGGGTGACACCCTGCTCACCGGTTTCGTCGACGAACTCGTCGTCGATACCGCGATCCGGCTGTTTGTCGTCGCCGACATTCCGACCGGGCTCGCCAACAACGCCGTCGCCGGCGTCACGCTGCGGGCCACCGCACGCGAAGGCGGCGTGGCCTCCACCCAAGGCGCAGCGATCACGGAAACGGCGGGTGCGAACACCGCGGGCAAGGATACAGTCTTTGCCGACATCGCGGGCGTGACCGGGGATGCGGCGCGCGACGGATCGCACAGCGACAACGACGACTATACCGTGCAGACGGCGACGCTCGCGGTAACCAAGACCAGCCGCGTCATCTCGGATCCGTTCAACAACACGACGAATCCGAAACTGATCCCGGGTGCCGTGGTGGAATATTGCATCGCGGTCGCCAACAGCGGCAGCGTGGCGGCGACGTCGGTGGTCATCAACGACCCCGTTCCGGGCCAGTTGACATACAGCACGGGTACGATCCTGCTGAACGGCACGACCACAGCCGGTACTTGCAACGCCGACGGCGTCGCGGGTGGCAGCTATGCTGCGCCGAACGTATCGGGGACGATCGCCACGATCGCAGCAGGCGCAACGCGCACGCTCGTTTTCCGCGCGACGGTCAACTGATCGGAATACCGGTGGAGCAGCGGGTGCGGCCCAAAAACCGCCCCCCGCTGCTCCGTTCGGGGCTAATATGGCGCTCGGCACCAAATATTTCGGCCTTGTGACCGCGCTGGTCGCGGCAGCATTGCTGCCCGCGGCCATCCCGGCGCGCGCGCAGGTGATCACGAACACGGCTTCGGCGCAGTGGATGCATGACGGACAGCCCGGTCAGGCACTGTCGAACCGCGTCGATGTCACCATGGCACCTCGCCCGCCCGAACGGCCGACGATTACCACCTATCGCCTGACCAATGGCGGCGGCAATAAATCGGTGCCGCTGGCGCCAACCCAGTGCAGCCGAAGCAGCGGCCCGATCGCTAGTGGCCTCAGCAGCGCCAGCGGCAGTGGCGCGAGCGCCAGCGCCAGCGCAGGCGGCACGACCAGCACCATCCCGCTCAGCGGCGTGTATGAGGGCATTTCAACCGCTCCCGCGTCGCTGCAAAGCACCAACAGTTTCCGCGCCGGCGAAGTGCTGGTCGTCGGGGTCACGCTCGCATCGGCCAATGTCGATCCTCAGCGGCGTGACACCCTCGAAGTGGTTCTCGAACTCGAAAATGGCGACCGCGAGCAGATCATACTGACCGAAACCGCCAATAACAGCGGCGAATTTGTCGGGTTTATCAACACCATCGGGGTTCCGCCCGCGGTCGCGCAGGGCGATTGCCGCCTGTCGGTCAGCTCGGGCGCGGCGCTGTCGCTACGCGTTTCCGACCAGGCCAGCGCCAGCCTTGTCGCACTCGCGACGATCAATTTCCTCGTCGATCCGTTCGGCATCGTGTTCGACAGCGGCGACGGCGCGCCGGTTCCGGGCAGCCGAGTCACCATCGTCGATGCCGCCACCGGCCAGCCCGCGCAAGTGTTCGGCGACGACGGCGTCTCCGCCTACCCGTCCAGCGTCATCACGGGACAGAGCGTCACCGATTCGGGCGGCACCACCTATAATTTCCCGCCCGGCGACTATCGTTTCCCATTTGTGGCGCCGGGAACCTATCGCCTGATCGTTCAGCCGCCCGCGCCGTTCACCGCGCCATCCGCCGCAAGCCCCGCCGATCTGGCCGGTTTCCGGCGCCCTGACGACGGTCTGCCGTTCGAAATAAGCGGCGCCAGCTATGGCAGCCCCTTCACGCTCAACAGTCCCGCCCCGGTCCGCGTCGATATTCCTGTCGATCAGCCCGGCTTGCCGCTCGTCCTGCGCAAGACGACCTCGACGCAGGTCGCGGTGCCGGGCGACGTGATCCAGTACCGCATCGAGGTCGCCAACCGCGACGCGCGCCGCAACACCGGCGCAGTAACGGTCAGCGACGTGCTGCCCGCCGGGATGCGGCTGCGCGCCGATACGGTGCGGGTCGACGGGGTGCGCGTCACCGCCAATGTCGCCGCCAACGGCCGGGAATTCAGCGTTGTCGTGCCCAGCATCGCCGCATCACGCACTGCGTTGCTCACCTATCTCGCCGAAGTCATCGTGTCGGCACGGCCCGGCAACGCGCTCAACCGCGCCTCAGCCATCGATAATCGTGGCTCGGCCAGCAACATTGCGGAAGCGACGATTTCGATCAAACGCGACCAGCTGGGCGACCGCATGACGATCATCGGCCGCATCACCGACGGCGGCTGCACGGTGGATCCGCGCAAAGCTGATGGCATCGCTGGCGTCCGCGTGATGCTGCAGGACGGCAGCTACACCGTCACCGATGAGGATGGCCGCTACCATTTCGAAGGCGTGCGCCCCGGTCTGCATGTCGTCCAGATCGACCCCTCGACGCTGCCGCTCGACCGTGCGCCGATCGAATGCGCCCGCTCGACGCAAAGTGCCGGCAGCGCGATCTCGCGTTTTGTCGAAGGCCGCGGCGGCGCGCTGAAACGCGCCGATTTCCGTGCCATCGCCAGCGCGCCGCGCGCGGCCCCCAAAACCAGTGCAGTCGCAGCGCCGACCGTGCTTAGCGATCCCGAAGCCGCCGGCGCCGGTCGCGACTGGCTTGCCGGACAAGCACCGGGCATCGCCTGGCTGTTCCCTGCCCCAGACCACAACCCGCGCTCGAAAGCGATCCGCGCTGCCATCAAACACGTCCCCGGCCAGACCGTCACGCTGCGCGTCAATGGCAAGACCGCCGACCCGCTGACCTTTGAGGGCACCAGCAAGTCGGCCGACGGCAGCGTTGCGGTCAGTCTGTGGCGCGGGCTCGAAATTCGCGAAGGCGAAAACCGCCTCGTCGCCGAGGTGAAAGATGTGAACGGCGTTATCATCGCCGCGCTGGAGCGCAATGTTCACTATTCGATCACGCCAATGCGCGCCGCGCTGATCCGCGAACGGTCGGTGCTGGTCGCCGACGGGGTAACCCGCCCGGTGATCGCGGTGCGCCTGACCGACCGGGACGGCAAGCCGATCCGTGCCGGGCTGACCGGCGACTTCAGCGTCCCTGCCCCCTATTATCCGGCGGTCGAAGCCGACGCACAGCAGGCGCGCCAACTCGCGGGGCTCGAACGTGCCCAGCCGCTGTGGAAAATCGATGGCGACGACGGCATCGCCTATATCGAACTCGAACCGACCACCGCGTCGGGCACGCTCGCGATGGACTTCACCTTCCGCGACGACAAGGTGATCCGCAAGCAGACAATCGAAACCTGGCTCGATCCAGGCGATCGGCCGTGGACCGTGGTCGGCTTTGCAGCCGGGACGCTCGGCTACAACACGCTCGACGACCGTATGGAACCCACGGCTGAAACGCTCGACGATCTCAACGCCGATGCGCGGCTGGCGCTCTATGCCAAGGGACGGGTGCGTGGCAAATGGCTGATGACGCTGGCCTATGACAGCGACAAGGATCAGGACGACGCCCGTTTTGGCGGCGTGATCGATCCGCGCGCCTATTATACCATCTACGCCGACCGCAACGAGACGCGGTACGATGCCGCATCGGTCCGCAAACTCTACCTGCGCCTCGAACGTCCGCAATTTTACGCCATGTTCGGCGACATCGAAACGGGGATTTCGGAACCCGAGCTTGCCCGCTATCAGCGCGCGCTCAACGGCGGCAAGGCCGAGTATCGCGGTCGCAATATCGCTGCAACCGCCTTTGTGGCCGACACCCCCTATCGTTTCCGCCGCGACGAGATCCAGGGCAACGGGCTGACCGGTCCCTATCCGCTCGGCGCGCGCGACATTCTGCCGAACAGCGAGCGGATCGTCATCGAAACACGCGACCGCCTGCGTAGCGAACGCATTGTTAACAGCGTCAGCATGACGCGCCATGTCGATTACGACATCGACTATCTGTCGGGTACCATCCGTTTCCGCAATCCGGTGCTCAGCCGCTCGTCGGATCTCGATCCGCAGTTCATCATCGCCGAATATGAGGTCGACGGCGTAGGCCAACGGGTACTGAACGCGGGTGGGCGCGTAAGTTATCAGTCGAATGACGAAAAACTGCGCGTCGGCGCGACCTTTATCCATGACGAGGACGGCAACGCCAAGACCAACCTTGGCGGTATCGACGCGCGCTATCGTCCGAATATCGACACCGAAGTCCGCGCCGAACTGGCGGTCAGCGACGCCAAGGCCCAGAACGGCAGCCCCGCCGCCGCCGCCGGCACCGCCAAGGCGTGGCTGATCGAGGCCGAGCATCATAGTAGCAATGCCGATTTCCTGGCCTATGTCCGCGAACGCGAAAGCGGATTTGGCGCTGGACAGTTGAACCGCGGCGAGAACGGGACACGCAAGTTCGGCGTTGACGCCCGCCTGCGCGCCACCCGCACCCTGTCGCTCAGCGGCAGCGCGTGGCAGGAAGATTATCTCGACACCGGCGCGCGCCGCCGCGCGGCCCGCGCGCTGGCTGAATATGACAACGGCACCACCGTGGCGCGGGCCGGGCTGACCCACGCCGACGACCGGCTTTCGGACGGCACGCGCAATCGCTCGAACATCGTGCAGTTCGGTGCGACCCAGCGACTGTTCGAAAAACGCCTCGAACTCGACGCGCAGACCGAGTTTGCGCTGGGCGGCAAGGAAGCCAGCATCGATTTCCCGACCCGCCACCGGCTCGGCGCGCGCTTTGCGATCAATCGCGACGTCAATCTGGTCGGCAGCTACGAGATTGCCGACGGCGACACGATCAAGGCGCGTACCGCGCGGCTGGGATTCGACCTGACGCCCTGGTCGGGCGCGCGCCTGCTTGCCACTGCAAACCAGCAGGAAATCGGCGAATATGGCCCGCGCAGCTTTGCCGCCTATGGTCTGTCGCAATCGCTGAAGCTCGGCGAGCGCTGGTCGGTCGACGTATCGGTCGATGGCAATCGCACGCTGGGCGGCATTCGCGCAGGCGATGTTATCAATGTTAACCAGCCCGTCGCCTCGGGCGGTTTCCTGGGCGACAACGGCACATTGACCGAGGATTTCCTCGCGATCAGCACCGGTGCCACCTATCGCGCCGATCGCTGGACCCTCACGGGCCGCGCCGAATATCGCGACGGGGAAATCGCCAATCGGTACGGGCTGACGCTCGGCGGCTTGCGTCAACTCGGCGAAGGTCGTGCGCTTGGCGCCCTGTTCACCTATACCAAGGCGAGCGGCAGCGGTACGACGCCCAGGACCGAGGTCATCAATTTCGAAATGAGCTGGGCGCATCGCCCCGCGCATTCCAGCCTGTCCTGGCTCAACAAGAGCGAGCTTCGTTCAGACAAGGTCCGCGATGCGATCGCAGGCCAGCCGGGGCCGATCGGCGGCGGTGCACTGACGATCGATGGCGATGCGACCAGCCGCCGCCTGCTCAACAGCCTGTCGGTCAACTGGACGCCGCTTGGCGACCGCAACGACCGCCGCGATGCTGATCGCATGTGGTACGAACGCGGCGAATTCGGCTTTTTCTGGGGAACGCGCTACAATTTCGACCGCTTCGGCGCGGATGACGTCAAGGGTTGGTCGAACCTGATCGGCGCCGATTTCCGCTTCAACCTGGGCGAGCACGTCGATGTTGGCGCGTCGGGTACGGTGCGGGTCGGCACCGATGCTGACACTGTTAACTGGGCAGGCGGTCCGACGGTCACGCTGGCGCCGATGAAGAATGCCAACGTCACCTTCGGCTATAATTTTGCCGGCTTCCACGACCGCGATTTCGAAGACGCGCGCTATTCGCGGTCGGGCGCCTATGTGACGTTCAAGCTCAAGTTCGATCAGACCAGCTTTGCCGGGTTGGGCCTCTAAGCCCACACCCATTCCGTTCATATCGAGCGAAGTCGAGAGACGCGAAGGCAAGTGCAAACTCAGCGTGTCTCGACATCGCTCGACACGAACGGGGCTTGAAGGCCGGTCAGTCCGCGAACAGCAAAACCGGCGTTTCGATCAGCTTTTTCAGCGCCTGAACATAGCTTGCGGCGTCCCAGCCATCCACCACCCGATGATCGCAGCTGATCGACAGGTTCATCAGCTTCGCCCGGCGAATATCGTCGCCGTCGAACACCGGGCGCTCGACAATCTTGTTCGGGCCGATGATCGCGACCTCAGGCCGGTTGATCACCGGCGTCGTCGCGATACCGCCCAACGGCCCAAGCGATGTAATCGTCAGCGTCGATCCCGACAGTTCGTCCACCTTGGCCTTGCCGGTCCGCGCGGCTTCCGCCAAACGCCCGATTTCGCTGGCCAATTGCCACACATTCTTGTCCTGCGCGTCGCGGATCACCGGCACCATCAGCCCAGCGTCGGTCTGCGTCGCCATGCCCAGATGCACCGCGCCGTAGCGCGTCACGATCCCGGCTTCGTCGTCGTAGCGCGCGTTGATCATCGGGAACTGCGGAATCGTCCGACAGATCGCGACGATCAGGAAAGGTAACATCGTCAACTTTGGTCTCTGACCGCGGTTTGCGTTGAGATCAGCGCGCATGTCATCCAGCGCGGTGACGTCCATTTCCTCGACATAGGTGAAATGCGGGATCGCGCGCTTTGACGCCGCCATATTCTCGGCGATCTTGCGGCGCATGCCGATGATCTTGATCGGTTCGTCGGCGCGGGCGCGGCTGGCGCCGGGGCTCTGATAGCCTTGCCCGCCGCTATAACGCAGATATGCATCCAGATCGGCGTGGCGGATGCGGTCGCCGTCGGAGTGCACCTGACCCAGATCAACGCCCAGATCCTTGGCGCGAGCGCGGACGGCGGGTGACGCCAGCACCTTGGCATCATGCGCGGCCGCAACGGCACTCGAGGTGGGAATCGACGGCACTTCACGTGGCTGTGCCGCCGTTTGCGGCACCACAACGTCTGATGTTAACTCTGTAATCTTTGATTTGGATAAAGCTTTCGCGCCCGGCGTTTCAGCGATAATCTCGCTTTCGACCGCAGTATCAGCGGGCGGCGCATCGACATCGCCGTCAGCATCGGTCTCAATCACTGCCAGCGTCGATCCAATCGCGATCAAATCGCCGACCTCGCCCGCGAGTTCGACAACGATCCCCGACACCGGCGATTCCATCTCGACGGTCGCCTTGTCGGTCATCATATCGGCCAGCTGCGCGTCCTCCTCGACGCGCTCGCCGATCTTGACGTGCCACGCGACGATCTCGGCCTCGGCAATGCCCTCGCCGATATCGGGCAGGCGGAATGAATAGCGGGCCATGGGCGTCAGTCCTTCAGAATCTTGGTCAGCGCGGTCGCGATACGGACGGGACCAGGGAAATAGGCCCATTCCAGGCTATGCGGATAGGGGGTGTCGAATCCGGTGACACGCTCGACTGGGGCTTCAAGGTGGTAGAAGCAGCGTTCCTGTACTAATGCGGCCAGCTCGGCGCCAAATCCCGAAGTGCGCGTCGCCTCGTGGATGATCAGACAGCGCCCGGTTTTCTTGACCGATGTTTCAATCGCATCGATGTCGAGGGGAAGAAGTGTCCGTAGATCAATGATTTCTGCATCGATCTTCAATTCTTCTACAATTGTTTTGACGACGTGAACCATCGTGCCATAGGCGAGCACGGTCAGCGCCTCGCCCTCGCGAACCGTTGCCGCCTTGCCGAGTTCAATGCGGTAATAATCCTCGGGAACCGCGCTCGTCGCATGTTTCGACCACGGCTCGACCGGACGATCGTAATACCCGCTGAACGGACCGTTGTAGATGCGCTTTGGCTCCAGAAAGACAACGGGGTCGTTATCCTCGATCGCCGCGATCAGCAGGCCCTTTGCGTCATAAGGGTTTGAAGGAATGACGGTTTTCACGCCGCAGATGTGGGTCATGATGCTTTCGGGAGACTGGCTGTGCGTCTGGCCGCCGAAGATGCCGCCGCCGAACGGCGTGCGGACCGTCATCGGGCAGATGAAGTCGCCCGCCGAGCGATAGCGCAGCCGCGCAGCCTCGCTAACCAGCTGATCAAGCCCCGGATAAATATAGTCGGCGAACTGGATTTCGGGGACCGGGCGCAAACCATAAGCGCCCATCCCGACCGCAACGCCGATGATCCCGCATTCGTTGATCGGCGTGTCGAAAACCCGCGTCTTGCCATGCTTTTTCTGCAAGCCGGCGGTGGCGCGGAACACGCCGCCGAAGAAGCCGACGTCTTCGCCCATCACCACGACATTGCTGTCGCGAGCGAGCATGACGTCCATCGCACTGTTGATCGCCTCGATCATGTTCATTGTTTTGGTCTCGGCCATCATTCGGGCTTCCAGCCGGGACCGAACTTGGCCTCTTGCTCTGCGAGCATCTGCACACATTGTTCCTTCAGGTGCCAAGGCATCTCCTCGAACACGTCCTCGAACATCGTTTCGAACGGTTGGTGCATACCATGCCCCAAAATACCCAGCTTTTCCGATTGCTTCTGGGTCGTCTTTACCAATTCTTCGAGTTCGCGCTGCTGCGCCTCATGCCGCTCACTATCCCATTCGCCCAGCGTTTCGAGATGCCCGCGCAGCCGCGCGATCGGATCGCCGAAAGGCCAGATCGTCGGTTCTTCGGCGGGGCGATAGGCGGTCGGATCATCCGACGTGCTGTGCCCTTCGCTGCGATAGGTGAAATGCTCGATCAGCGTCGGGCCGTTGTTCGTGCGTGCGCGGTCCGCCGCCCACTGCGTCGCGGCATAGACCGCGAGCGGATCATTGCCGTCGATGCGCAGCCCGGCGATGCCATAGCCCACCGCCCTTGCGGCGAAGGTTGTGCGTTCGCCGCCGGCAAAGCCCGAAAAGCTGGAAATCGCCCACTGATTGTTGACGACATTAAAGATAACCGGAGCGTTATAGACCGTGGCGAAAGTGAGCGCCGAGTGAAAGTCGCCTTCGGCCGACGAGCCTTCGCCGCACCACACGGTCGCGATGCGGCTGTCGCCCTTTGACGCCGATGCCATCGCCCAGCCCACCGCTTGCGGATATTGCGTCGCCAGATTGCCCGAGACGCTGAAGAAACCATGCTCGGGCGCCGAATACATGATCGGCAGCTGGCGCCCCATCAGATGATCGCCGCGGTTCGAGTAAATCTGGTTCATCATCTGGATCAGCGGATAGTCGCGCGCGATCAAGATGCCCTGCTGGCGATAGCTGGGGAAACACATGTCGCCGCGATCGAGCGCCATGGTCGAGGCGACCGACGTCGCTTCTTCGCCGGTGCATTTCATATAAAAGCTGGTCTTGCCCTGCCGCTGGGCGCGGAACATGCGGTCGTCGAACGCGCGGACGAGCATCATGTAGCGGAGCATCGTGCGGAGTCGTTCGGGGGAGAGTTTGGGATCCCACTGGCCCTTCGCCTGGCCGTCGAAATCGAGCACACGAACGAGGCCATAACACAGGTCGCGCATTGCATCGGGCTTGGTCGCCTCCGATGGGCGCGGCGTCGCGTCAACGGCAGGAACGACGATATCGCCAAAGTCTGGCGTGTCGCCCGGACGATAGCGCGGTTCAGGTATATGAAGCGACAGCGGCGGCAGATTGCTCGCCGGGCGCCGATCCGATTCGGGCATATCGTCTTCCCAATGCGGCGCGAATCAGCGCCTAGTTATATTTCAGCGTGGCGACATATTATTTCGGTCGCCATACGAATGCAACGCTAGCGATCAGACCGCGACGGGTGCCGAAATATGCGCCTGCGGAGTGTAGGCCTCGACCGCGAAATCGTCGAACCGATAGCCGAAAATGCTGTCCGGACGCCGCAAAATCCGCAGTTTCGGCGCGCCGCCGGGAATTCGCCGCATTTGCTGTTCGACCAGATCGGCATGGTTCAGGTAAAGATGGACGTCGCCGCCGGTCCACACCAACTCATGGGCATGCAGACCGCACTGATCGGCGACCATGCGGGTCAGCAGCGCCGCTTCAAAGACGTTGAAGGCAAAGCCCAACCCCAGATCGCATGAGCGCTGGAACAGCAGGCACGAGAGCCCGCCATCGCTGCGGACATGAAATTGGTAGGTCATGTGGCACGGCGGCAGCGCCATGCGGTCCAAATCCGCAACGTTCCAGCCGGTAAAGATATGTCGCCGCGACCCGGGATTGTTCCGCAGCCCGTCGATCAACGCCGCAATCTGGTTATGTCCCTGCTCGGCGCGGCGAAAAAGCCCCTCGCCCGCCGGTTCGTAGCGCGGCCAGTTGACCCATTGATGGCCATAAACGGGGCCAAGATCGCCCCATTGGGCCGCGAAGGCGTCATCCGCGATGATCCGCGCCTCAAACTCCTCGGCGCTGATGGCCTCCCCCGTCGCCTTGCGATATTTTTCGAGCGGCCAGTCGGTCCATATCCGCACCCCCTGCGACACAAGCGCGCGGATATTGGTGTCACCGGTCAGGAACCACAGCAGTTCGCGCAGCGCGGTCTTCCAATAAACGCGCTTGGTCGTCAGCAGCGGGATCGTGTCGTCTGTCAGCGAGAATCGCATCGTCTCGCCGAACAGCGACCGCGTCCCGACTCCGGTGCGGTCGACACGCTCGTCGCCTTCGACCCAGATGCGACGCATCAGGTCGAGATATTGCAGTTCATAATGGATGGATTCAGGCAAGACTCACTCCCGGTTCTGTCGCTCTTTGCTAGGCCGCGCGCGCGATGGCGACAAGGGCGGAGCGGGTGCCCCGGACAGGCCCGCAGCGGGAAAGCCTCCAAAGCGGGGCAGTCGGTGATTGGCGAACGTCCGATCGCCGCGCATGGCCAGGGCCATGACCCTGCTCCAGCCTGTCGGCCAGACGCCCGATCCGCCGGTCGTGGACGGTTTCGTGCCGTGCGCCGCCGAGGACGACATCGCCGAGCACCTGCTTCGCCCGCATTTTGCGGCCGACCGCGAGAGCTTGCTGCTTGCCGGATTTGATGCGTTCGACCGGCTCGTTCACCTCGAACGGGCGGGCGGCGACGACGCCAGGCGCTGCTCCATTCCCCCGCGCTGCTGGCGCGCGCTGCTCGATCACGGCGTCGTGGCGGTATTGATGGCGCATAATCACCCGTCGGGCATCGCCCGGCCAAGTGACGCCGACATCGCCGCCACACGCGAAACCGCGCTTTTCCTGCGGATGATGGGCATCGAACTGATCGACCATCTGATTTTTGTGGCGAGCGGACATTTCAGCTTTCGAAGTGCCGAAATGTTGTAGCCGCGGCAATCCCGCGGAATGTGCCGATTGGCGCTTGAAGTTCGCAGATTGCGCGTCTAGAGGACCGCCCTGCCTTCGCGGCGACCCCGGTCGGCGCGCAGATCGGTCGGGGAGTAGCTCAGCCTGGTAGAGCACTGTCTTCGGGAGGCAGGGGCCGGAGGTTCGAATCCTCTCTCCCCGACCAATTTCTTCGCATATTGCAGATTCTGCACCGTCGCTTCTTGTAAGTCGGCCAACAACATCCTAGATTTGTTTTACGCCGCCGTGGTTTTCCCCCTTTCCACCGCGGTCAGTGCTCCGTCTTTTGGCGCGAGCGCGTCCTCCCTGGACCCTGGCCACCTCGTACTTCGGTACGGGGTGGTTTTTTATTCGGCGGCCTGGACGATGGCGTCGGGCGCGGGGCGCGCTTGTCCGGCGGTGTGCACCAGATCGGCAAACCAGCGCGCCATTGATGCCGCTCTGGCGCTGTCGGGTAGACGATCGGCGCCCAGATAGAGACGACGGTCGATCTCGATCTGCACCGCATGAACCGCCTGCCCGGGATTGCCATGTGTGCGAATGATGTGGCCGCCGGCATAGGGCTGGTTGCGCGTGACCGGTTCACCCAGGCGCTCCGCCGCCGTCAGCACCAGATCAACCAGCCAGCCCCCCGACGTGACGCCAAAATGATCACCGACAACGATCCGCGCGCCATGGCCCGGCTGCCCGATCGGAATCGATGGCATCGAATGAAGATCGAGCAGAATCGCATAACCGAACCGGTCGCGCGCCGCCGCCAACGCATCGGCCAGTGCCGCATGATAGGGCCGGTGAAAGGAGTCGAGCCGCCATTGCATCGCCGCCTGATCGATCGGCTGTTTCCACAGCGGCCCGCAATCCGCCAACCGCGTCGGCACGACGCCCAGCCCCGCGCGTTCCTTGCGTCCCGGCGCCGAAAATTGCGCGCGCAGCGGCATCGCGACCTCGCCCGGCGCCATCTGCCCCTCGCCGCGATTGCAGTCCGCGACAGCTCGCGCCCACAGCGCCTGCAGCACGGTGGCGCCCGCATCGACCGCGCCCACTGCGATCAGATCGCACCAGCGATCCTCGAGTCGTTCCAGATCGGCGAGCCCGACGCGCGCCGCCGCCAATATTTCGGGCGGATACAGCCGCCCCGCGTGCGGCACCGACACGACCACCGGGCCGATCGCCGCAGGCCGGTTGACGGCAATGGCGGCGGGCAGGATGGTGCTGGATCGCATGGATCATCGGTGGCAAAAAAAGCGCGATGAATCCAGCACTGCCAAGTCAATTTGTTAAATCTCTGACGCTATGGCGGATACGGCATTAAGGATGCGACCGACCGAAATTGAACAGATTCGGCCGCATCGAAGGACCAGGGGACAGATTTCAGCATGATTCGTATTCTTCTGGCCGAGGATGATGACGTGATGCGCGAGTATCTCGCGCGCGCGCTGACCAGCGCCGGTTATCATGTCACCGCGGTCGATCGCGGCACCGCAGCGGTGCCCTATATCGATTCGGGAACCTTCGACCTGCTGCTATCCGACATCGTGATGCCCGAAATGGACGGGATCGAGCTGGCTCAGCACACCGCCAAGGTCGCCCCGCAAACGCAGGTCATGTTCATCACCGGCTTTGCCGCCGTATCGCTGCGCGCCGAAGAGAATGTGCCGCAGGCGAAACTGCTATCAAAGCCGTTCCACCTGAAGGATCTGGTGCGCGAGGTCGACAATCTGTTCGGCCGCGCCGACCGGTCAAGCCAACAATAACGACATCATCGGGCGCGAAGGGCTTGCCAAGCGTGGCCGGGGATATTAGGGGGCCGTCACCCCAAGGGATGGGCGTGTAGCTCAGTGGTAGAGCACTGTGTTGACATCGCAGGGGTCGCAAGTTCAATCCTTGCCACGCCCACCATTAAAAACGCCGCCACCCAGCCGGGTTGGCGGCGTTTTTGCTTTCCGGTTCGGTCTGGACCGTAGCCCTGAGCCTGTCGAAGGGCGCTTATCCGAGAAGCGCCCTTCGACAGGCTCAGGGCTACGGCAATTTTCAAGCCATCCCGCGCGCCAGATCGCCGCGCGACGCATCGCCAACCTGGCTGCCACCGTCACAATCCAGGATCGTGCCGGTGATATAACCCGCGGCGGGTGAGCACAGGAACACTGCCGATTCGGCGACCTCTTTAATTTCGCCCCACCGCTTCATCGCGATCCGGTCGAAATGCGACTGGCGCGTTGCGGCATCGGGCGCCAGCCGCGCCATGCCCTCGGTCCCCGCAATCGGCCCCGGCGAGATGCCATTGACCCGCACCTCCGGCCCCCATTCGAGCGCCAGCACCCGGATCAGCTGGTTGATCCCGGCTTTTGCGGCGCAGGCATGAGCCTGGAGCGCCGAGGCGTTGACCGCCTGGCCCGCCGTGATCGCGACCAAGGACGCGCCGGGACGATTGAGCAGATCGTGGCAGCCGCGGAACACGTTGAACGTACCATTGAGGTCGATGTCGACAACCGTGCGAAACGCATTCGCCGACATGCCCAGCGCCGGGGCCAGAAAATTGCCCGCCGCGCCCGAAATCACGATGTCCATCGGCCCCAGCTGATCGGCGACCTGCTCCATCGCGCCGCGAATCGCTGCATAATCGCGCACGTCGGCCGACAGCCCGATCGCGTCGGCGCCGATCGCGGCAGCAGCGCGCGCGGCCTTTTCGGGATCACGCCCTGCAACCGCTACCTTCGCACCCAGTTCCGCAAAGCGTTTGGCGATGCCCAGGTTGATGCCGCTGGTGCCCCCGGCGACGAAAGCCGTTTTGCCCACGAGCAAATTATCGCGAAATGTCGTCATCCTGCTTCTCTCCCTTGCTTCCTTTATCGGCGTCACCCGCATCCACCGCCATTGTGCATAATGCGGGGTTGACGGATGGCGATCAGTCGCCTTTTGAAACTGGAACAGACAGCAAGGACGAACCGATGGCAAGTGCCGGCCTCACCTCGAACGCTTTCATCTCGCAGCGGCTGAAGCTGCACTATGTCGATTGGGGCAATCGCGGCGCGCCGCCGCTGCTGCTGGTTCATGGTGGCCGCGATCATTGCCGCAACTGGGACTGGGTCGCCGACAAGCTGCGCGATCGCTATCATATCATTGCCCCGGATCTGCGCGGTCATGGCGACAGCGCGTGGTCTCCCGATGGGAATTACGCGATGGATGGCTTTGTCTATGACCTTGCGCAGTTGATCCATCAGCTCGATCTGGGGCCGATCAGCATCGTCGCCCATTCGATGGGGGGCAATATCGCACTGCGTTATACCGGCCTGTATCCCGAAAATGTCCGCAAGCTGGTCGCGATCGAAGGGCTTGGTCCGTCGCCCAAGATCATCGCCGAACGCGCCACAAAACCTTATGCCGAACGGTTCCGCAAATGGATCGACGACAAGCGTCAGGCTGCCGGGCGCACTCCGCGCCGCTATGCGACGCTCGACGACGCGCTGGCCCGGATGATGAGCGAGAATGCCTATCTGACCGAAGCGCAGGCGCGCCACCTGACCATCCATGGCATCAGCCGCAACGAGGATGGCACTTGGAGCTGGAAGTTCGACAATTATCTGAATGTCTGGCCCGCCTTCGACATGCCGCAGGACGATATTGCGGCGCTGTGGGGCGCGATCACCTGCCCCACGCTGCTGCTTTACGGTGCGAACAGCTGGGCATCGAACCCCGAACGCGACGGGCGCCTCGCGGCGTTCAATACGGCCAAGGTGATCGAGTTCGAAAACGCCGGTCACTGGCTGCACCACGACCAGTTCGACCGGTTCATGTCCACGCTAGACGATTTCCTGTAAATCGGCCGCCGTTGGTGCGCGACGGCGCGCGCTTGGGGCAGCGGATGGCATATAACGGACAGATTTCCAGACGTCAGCGGCTTGCGTCGGGCAGCGGCGCTGTGCTTGCCGTCGTGGCGGTCGGCTTTGGGCTTGCCAGCGGGCTCGACATCGAGGTCGTTCGCAAGGCTAGCCAGGCGATCGCGGCGATCGCCATCCCGGCGCCACCGCCCCCCGAACCGGCGGTGCCGCAAACCCCGGCCAGCGACAAAGCAAGCGGCGCAGCATCTGCGGCGAACAAACATGCCAAAGCAGCGCCTGTTGTCGCCCCGAAAGCCAAACTTCCTCCGATCGTGCCGCCGATTGCGGCCGCGCCCAAGCCCGGCACGGCCAACGAGGCCTCGGCGGGCGCGACGCCCAACCCCGGCCCGGGATCGGGCGCCAGCGGGCGCGGCGACGGCACCGGGTCGGGCGGTTCAGGCAGCGGCACCGGCGGCGGCAGCAAAGCGCAGTGGCAGAGCGGCACGATCCGCGACCGCGACTATCCCGCCGCCGCCAGCAGGGCGCGCATCGGCGGCGAGGTCGAGGTTCGCTTCACGATCCAGCCGACGGGCCGCGTCACCGGATGCCGCGTGAGCCGTTCGAGCGGCGATGATGCGCTGGACACTACGACGTGCCGCCTGATCGAAGAGCGTTTCCGCTTCAAGCCGGCGACCAACACCGCGGGGCAAGCCGTCGCGAGCGCCTATGGTTGGCGCCAAAGCTGGTGGCTCGAACCAAGGCGCTGAGGGTCATCTGCCCCAGCGCGAAAGTAGCCGTTGCGCGACAAACTGACACATAGATGCGAATGTTTCGCAATATACGTTGACTCTGCGATCAATTCTCAATAGCGGGCGCCCCGAGCCAATCAAAACAGGGGTTAAACCGTGAAGCCATCGACATCCGCGTCCTTCCTTGCCCTCTCCTGCGTCGGCAGCCTGATTAGCGCCCCCGCCTTCGCCACCGAAGCAGGTGCCGAAGGACAGGACGCGCCCGGCAGCCGCGGCGATATCGTTGTGTCCGGAACGCTGGCGACGGAGGTGGAATCGCCCAAATCGACGGCGCCGATCGTCGATACGCCGCAGACGGTCACCGTCGTGTCGCAGGAGCAGCTCCGCCAACAGAATTTGCTGACCCTTCGCGATGCACTGTCGACGATCCCCGGCATCACCTTTGGCGCCGGCGAAGGCGGCGGCGGCTATGGCGATGCGATCAACCTGCGTGGCTATTCGGCGAACAATGACCTGACCGTCGATGGCGTCCGCGACGCCGCCCAATACAGCCGCACCGACCCCTTCAATCTGCAACAGATCGAAGTCTACAACGGGGCCAACTCGGTGTTCAACGGATCGGGCAGCGTCGGCGGCACGATCAACCTGGTCAGCAAAATCCCGTTCGCGCGCAACGCCACCACCGTGCAGGCCGCGGTCGGCACCGACAATTACTACCGCGCCTCGGTCGACAGCAACTGGCGCGTCAGCGACCTGATCGCGGTGCGCCTGAACGCGATGTATCACGAAAATGACGTCCCCGGCCGCGACGTCGAAAACTTCAAGCGTTGGGGCGTCGCACCTTCGATCACGATCGGCGTCGATAGCGAGACCAGCCTGACGCTCGCCTATGTCCATCAGGATGATGACAACACCCCGATTTTTGGCGTTCCCTTTTATCTGAGCACTGTCAACGACGGCCCGCTCGCGGGGGTCGATGACAGCGACTATTTCGGCATCGTCAATCTCGACAAACAAACGACCAAGGTCGATCGCCTGACCGCGACCTTCCGTCACGCGTTCAACGACGATGTGTCGATCCGCAACCTGACCCGCTGGCAGCGCGTCGGTGCCTACACCCAGACCAGCGCCCCTCAGGGTGTGTTCTGCCTCGCTAGCGGGCTTCAGCCGATCGGTTCCGGCCCGAATTCGACCGTCGGCATCGCCTGCCCCGCGGGCCAGAATGTCCCGGGCACCTATTATCAGAGCGGCCCGCGCGGGTTTGTCCGCGACCAGGTCAACGATATGCTGCACAACCAGACCGATCTGACGGTCGTGACCGGCGAAACGGGCGGCACCCGCAACACGCTTGTTGTCGGCGCCTCCTTCTCGCGCGAAGATTATGAAATCACCACCGGGTCGCTGCTGCGTAACCCCAACGGCTCGGCCGTCACTCCGCTGGCCCCGATCAGCCTGTCGAACCCGAACACCGTCTATAACGGCCCGATCAACTTCACCGTGACCGCACGGTCAAAGGGCTACAGCCGTAATGCCGCCATCTACGCGTTCGACACGCTCGAAATCGGCAGCATGTTCGAATTGAACGCGGGCATCCGTTACGAAAGCAACCGCGCCGAGTTCCGCAACATCCCGCTGACCTTTGTTCCGCCGGGAACCACGGCACTGACGGCGGCGCAACAAGCCCGGCAGGTCAGCGACGAGAATCTGTTCTCGTACCGCGTTGGCGCGGTGTTCCATCCGGTCGAGAATGTCAGCCTCTACGCCGCTTATGGCAATGCCAAGACCCCGTCGTCGGCGACCGTTCGCCTCGGCTGCGGCGTCATCCCCGCAACGCCCGGCGCCGCCGACCCCTGCGCGGTGGCCCCCGAAAAGGCGCGGACCTACGAAATCGGTGCCAAAGCCGAGTTGATGGACAAGAAGCTGCTGCTGACCGCCGCACTATTCCGCAACGAACGCAGCAATTTCCGCACCCCGTCGAACGACCCGTCGCTGCCCAATTCGTTGCAGGTGCTCGACGGCGAATCGCGCGTCGATGGTGTCGCGCTGGGCGTGACCGGCAACGTGACCCCCGAATGGGCGATCTTTGCCAACTACACCTATCTCGACAGCGAAGTGCGGCAGAGCGTTTCGGACTTCTGTCTGCGTTCCCCCGCATCCACCGGCTGCGGCAACAGCGCCGCGCTTGTCGACCCGCAGGCTGGGGACCGGTTGATCCAGACCCCGAAACATTCGGGCAGCCTGTTCACCACCTATGCCTTCCCGTTCGGGCTGCAGGTCGGTTACGGCCTGACCTATCAGGGCAAGTTCGCCACCAACCAGCGCAACCTGCTTCAGCGGACTCAGTTCATGGTCGATGATTATCTGATCCACCGCGCCTTTGTGTCCTATGATTTCAAGAACGGCCTGGTCGCGCAGCTCAACGTCACCAACCTGACGAATGAGGATTATTACACCGGCGTCCGAAACAATGTGAACGCCACGACCGGCGCCGTCTCGGGCGGCTGGGCGACCCCCGGCGACGCGCGTTCGGCGGTGTTCAGCCTCTTCTACAACTTCTGATCGAATGGGCGGGCGCGGCGATTGCCGTTCCCGCCCGTTTCAGCCTAGAAGCGGCCCATGATCCGGATCATTCCCGATGTGCTCGACGCTGATGGTGTCGCCAAGCTCCGCGCTATCCTTGACGGCGCCGAATGGATCGACGGCAACGAGACATCGGGGCCGCAAGCGGCGCTGGCGAAGCGCAATCAGCAACTGCCAGAGTTTGGCGAAGCCGCCGCCGAAGCCGGACGCTTGGTGCTCGATGCATTGGGGCGCAGCCCGCTGTTCATCGCTGCGGCGTTGCCGCTCAAAATCTATCCGCCCTATTTCAACCGCTACAGCGGGGGCGAGAATTTCGGCGACCATATCGACAATGCCATCCGCATGCGCCGCGGCACCGAATTCCGGATGCGTAGCGACCTTTCGGCCACGCTCTTTCTCGCCGATCCCGACAGCTACGAGGGTGGCGGGCTGGTCGTGGAGGGGTTTAGCGAAGCCCCAGGCATCAAGCTGCCCGCTGGCCATATGGTCCTTTATCCATCGACGACGGTCCACCGCGTCGAACCGTTGACCGCGGGCACCCGCGTCGCCAGCTTTATGTGGATCCAGTCGATGATCCGCGATCAGGGCCAGCGCAACTTGCTGTTCGACCTCGACATGGGAGTACAGAGCGCCGCCACCGCGCTGGGCCAGGGCGATGCGGCGGTGGTTCGCCTGACCGGCGTCTATCATAACCTGCTGCGCCGCTGGGCCGACAGCTAATCGAGCATCGCGCGCCAGCCGCGCGACACATATTCGCGGTCCCCAGCAATCACACAGGCCGCCAAATCCTGCGCGTCGGCCAGCGCAATTGCCGCCGCGGGGCCACGCACGGTCAGCGCCGTCGCCCAACCGTCGGCCATCATGCAGCTGCGGTGCAATACGGTCACCGACGACACCGCATGGACGATCGGCCGCCCGGTGCGCGGATCGAAACTGTGCGAATAATGCTGGCCGTCAACGGTGAAGCCGCGGCGATAATTGCCCGATGTCGCCGCTGCCATATCATGCAGCGCGATCCGGTAAGGCGCCACCGCAGACGTGGGCGGCATCTCGACATCGACCCACCACGGTTGGCCGTCGGGACGTATCCCCTCGCCGCGCAACTCGCCGCCCACCTCAAGCAGGAAGTGACGGACGCCGCTGGCCAACAGCCATTCGGCGGCAAGATCGACGGCATAACCCTTGGCGATGCCCGACAAATCCAGGAACGCGCCCGCCCCGCGCCGGATTCGGCGCGTATCAGGGTCGACATCGATCCTACGTTTGCCGCCATCGGCCGCGTCGGGGACGCGATCGACCGGACCGCTGGCGCCGAAGCCCCAACGGTCGGTCAGTGCACCCAGACATGGATCGAACGCGCCGTCGCTCGCGCGTCCGATAGCCAGCGCCGCATCGACGACATGGGTCAGTTCGGCAGGCAGTTCGCGCCACACATCGGGCGCGTCGCGGTTGAAGCGCGACAGGTCGGACTGCGCCTCCCACTGGCTCATCTGCGCGACGACAAGGTCCAACGCCGCCTGCACCCCCACAGCGACCGATTGCGGCGCCGCGACCGCTTGCAGCGACCAGTCCGTCCCCATCGTCTCGCCGGCGAAGGTCGTGATGGCTGCCCCCGGGTCGCGCGCGGCAAAGGCGGCCGGCGTCAGCGCCCGGGGGATCAGGATGCGGTCGCTCAGGGTGCCAGCACCTCGAGCGTCGTGACATAGCTTGCGCGCCGTGCCAGCGGCGGCGGGGCGCCCTCGCCGTCCTCGCTCTCGACCTGCGGGGTCGTGACGTTCAGCCAATACATGCCCGGTTCGGCCCAGCTCACCTCGACCTTGCCGTCGGGGCCAGTGGTCAGGTCCATCTGGCCCAGCTCGTCGCGATAGCGGATGCCGCCGTGGATCACCGTAACCGGCAGCCCAGCCGTCGGCTTGCCGTCGAACAGGAATTGAAAGGTCGCCGTCTCGCCCGCGATCAGATCATTGGGATGGGTCACCGGCACCAGCTCGATGCCCTTGCCCACCGGCTTGAACAGCGTCGTCGTCGGCTCGCCCACCGTCACGAAAATCTCGTTGCGGTTGTTCGCTTCGGCGGTCTTCACATTGGTCGCGCCCGCGGGGACGCGTTCGGCGAGGTTGGCGGCGGTCGTGCCGCGCGGCAGGCGCTCGGTCTTGCCGTTCAGGTCGTAGCTGCCCATCAGCATGTCGGCGACCGACGCGATCCGCCAAGTGCCCTTCTGCGTCAGATGGACATCAAAGGTGCTGCGATAGCGCCCCGTCGATTTATTCTCGATGGCCGCCTCGGTGCCGTCGGGCGCCCAGGCCTTCATAGCGTCGAGCCGCAGCGGCTGATGCTCGAAATAGAACAGGTCGTTCGACACCGCGGCATCGACCGTCACCCACACATCGTCGCCCGACACCACGGTCGATGACGGCATCATCCACTGGCGATGCGCGCTGGCCGGAACCGCCACCAACGCCGTCAGCGCGGCGCCCGCCACGAAACCCCAAAATCGCTTGTTCATCACTATGCCCTTTCGTGTTTAGCGGAAGGAAACCGAAACGGCCCCCAGTTCAGTCTTGCCCGCGGCGCGTCCGCCAGCCCCGGCCTTAGTCGGCCAGCTGAACGGAATACGCAGCAATTCGCGGCCGCCGACCTCGCGCGCGGCTTCGATCACCAGCGTGTATTGGCCCGGCGCTCCGGCACCGAGTTGGGCGCGCGAGAAAACGACCTTGTGCGCCCCCGGCGCGCGGGTGGCGCCGGTGATGCCATTGGCGGGAAAGGTCAGCGAGCGGCCCGACACGCGCCACCACTGACGCACATCGCGGAGCCATTTCGTCCCCTCATTCGCTTTCATGTCATGGTCGTACCAGACCGCGACCGTCTTCGCCTTCGCACCCGCCTTTTCGACCCAAATCGCGACATAGGGCTTGTGATATTCGGCAACCTTGAGCCGCGGAATGTTGATCGTCACGTCCATCGTGCCAGGGTCGGCGGCTAGCACGGGGGTGGCAAAGGCGGCGCCCAGCCCGACGGTCGAACCCAGCACAAGCACGCGGGTGGAAAGCTGCATCACGAAACTCCCTAATGAATGAAAACGACGGCGATCGCGGCGGGGATCGCCAGCCCCAGACCGACAAGCGGCCAAGTGCTTTTGCGCTTCGCCGAATGAAGCTGAAGCAGGAACAGCCCGGTGATCGCAAAGACCAGACAAGCGAATGAGAAAATGTCGATGAACAGGCTCCACTCGCCGCCCGAATTGCGGCCCTTGTGAAGATCGTTGAGGTAGGAAATCCAGCCGCGGCTGGTGACTTCGCTGGTTACCGCGCCGGTCGTCAGGTCGATCGCGACCCAGGCATCGCCGCCGGGCCGCGGCGCGGGCAGATAGACCTCACCCGCCGACCATTCGGCCTCGTTCGACGCTTTGACGGGGAAGGTCTGCTCGACCCAATCGGCAACCGGTTCGGGCAGCGGCGCCTTGGCGTCGGCGGGGACGGCGGCGGTCAGCTGGGCGAGCAACGCCAGCGGCAGCTCAGCTGATTTTTCGGTGACGACCGGCGACGCTTCGATGTCGGCGGCATGGTTCAGCGTGAAACCGGTGATCGCGAACAGCAACAGCCCTAGCAGGCAGACGGCCGAGCTCATCCAGTGCCACATGTGCAGCTGTTTCAGCCAAAAGGCTTTCCGGCTTTTCTTGATCGCCGGGCGCGAGGGGTTGGGTGCATGCATTGCGGGGTTCTGACAAGGAATGATGCAGCGGCATTATCGAGAACGATTCGCAATTACAATAATTATTGCAGCACTGCAGCGATTTGGCGGCCGCAGTATAAACGCCAAAAGCCCTTGGCTCAGCGCGCCCCGAAGGGCTGGATCGACGAAAACAGAATAAGTGGCGGAGACGGAGGGATTCGAACCCTCGGTGCCGCATTCACAGCACGACGGTTTAGCAAACCGTTGGTTTCAGCCACTCACCCACGTCTCCGCATGGTCTGTCGCGCTAACGACAGTTGGCCTAGGCGGGTCGCTATAGCCATGCACCTCGCGCCCCGCAACGCCAAAGATTGTGCAATATTTAGCGGCGATCTGGGATTTTGCCGTGCAATCGATTCGGTCTGGCGCAAAATCGACTCGGGTCATCGCCGGTTCATTGCCCGGCGGCCAAAGCGAGTCATGATTGACAATGGTTTCGCCGTGCATGTGCCGGTCGAATTTTGGGGGTCCGTTATGCCGAAAACTTTCACCAGCCTTGCCTTGGCGACCCTGGCCTCGCTCGGCCTCGCCCTGTCGCCGCTGCCCGCGGCGGCGCAGATGCGCGAGATCGATCCGAACACGACAATCGATGCCGACATCGACAACCCAGCCCCGCCTGCACCGGCACCGACCGACGAAGTGATCGACTATAACAGCGATCTGGCAACTGGCGACCAGCAGACGAGCGACGTCGCGGTCGACAGCACCGCCGCAAGCGGCGACGTGACCGCCGCCACGGTCGCCGTGAATGACGGCTCGACCTATAAACAGGACGACCTGATCGGCGCCGCTGAGGGTGTGTTCGGCAAAGGCGCGCAGGGTCTGGCCGGATTGATCGAGGACATTCTGAAAAAACAGGGTGAGCCCAACGCCTATATCGTTGGCCGCGAGGCTGGCGGCGCGCTCGTCCTGGGCGTGCGTTACGGCTCGGGGACGCTGCATCACAAGATCGAGGGCGAATTGCCCGCTTACTGGACCGGTCCGTCGATCGGTTTTGACGCCGGCGCCAACGCAGGCAACACCTTTGTCCTGGTGTATAATCTATTCGACAGCGAAGAGCTCTACAAACGCTACCCCGCCGGAGAAGGCGCAGCCTATCTGCTCGGCGGGTTCAATGCCAGCTACCTGCGCCGCGGCGATGTCGTGCTGATCCCGATCCGTGTCGGGGTTGGCGCCCGGCTCGGCGCCAACGTCGGCTACATGAAGTTCCGCAAGAAGCAGAATTGGGTGCCGTTCTGACGGTCCGGCAAACTTGACCGAAACAATGGCCCGCGCTTCAGCGCGGGCCTTTTTGTTTGCGCGGCGTAAAAGGGTGGTCGTCAGCTAGCGACCGATTGCGGACGTTCCGCATTTCTTGACTTCGTCATCCCCGCGAAAGCGGGGACCCAGAGCGTGCTTCGGCGGGCCTGTCCCTGGGTTCCCGCTTTCGCGGGAATGACGAGCGTGGAGAATATCCGCTCCCCACCCCAAAGCCGACGTGCGCCTCCAAAAAAAAGGCCTTTCCTACATCATTCGATTGTGCCAGCCTTCATTCGGCCCTCACTTATGGAGGATCAAATCGTCGCTCGCAGGGGCGATGGGCGGTTCGCCTCGGGGCGCCTCCAGCAGAGCAGCGGGTCCACGACGCGGCGCACACAAGGCTGAACTTTCCTGAACTTTGGATCAGGTGACGAACGACCGCTCCCCAACCAACAGCGGCCTAGTCGCCGTCAAAGGCGATCAACGTCTCACACTGCAATCCCGCCGCCGCCAGCCGTTGCGAGCCGCCCAGATCGGGCAAGTCGATAACGAACAGCGCCGCCGCGACCTCCGCCCCGACGCTCCGCATCAGATCCGTCGCCGCGAGGATCGTGCCGCCAGTGGCGAGCAGATCGTCGACCAGGATGACGCGGTGTCCGGGCAGCACGGCACCTTCGTGCAGTTCGAGCCGGTCGATGCCATATTCGAGTTCATAATCGACCCCGATGGTAACACCGGGCAGCTTACCCGCCTTGCGCACGGGCACCAGGCCGAGCCCCATCGCAGTTGCCATCGCCGCGCCGAACAGGAAACCGCGCGCCTCCACCGCGACAATGAAGTCGGGGCGATGGACGGCGGCGAGCGCGCTCAATCGGCGCACGCTTTCGGCAAAACCTGCCGCGTCGCCGATCAGCGACGTGATGTCGCGAAACCGGATACCCGGTTTCGGAAAGTCGGGGATAGTGCGGACCAGCGACGCCAGGTCGAGGTCGGGTTGGGGCGGGAGGGCGATCATGCGGTCAAAATCGCCCTTCCCTTATGCCTCAATGCTTCTTGTCGGCCCAGATATTGCGGTACGACAGATAGGCCAGAACCGTGAAGATCAGCAGGAAGAAGAACACGGCCCAACCGACCTGCACCCGCTTCACCAGCTTCGGCTCGGCGGTCCAGACGAGGAACGCGGTCACGTCCTTGGCCATCTGGTCGACGCTGGCCTTGGTGCCATCGGCATAGGTGACCTGATTGTCGGTCAGCGGCTTCGCCATCGCGAGGTTCAGGTTCGGGAAATAGGGGTTGTAGTGCAGCCCGGTGCCCGGCTTCAATTCGGCGGGCAGGTTGGTCGGCGGGTTCTGATAGCCGGTCAGCAGCGAATAGACATAATCCTTGCCGCCTTCGCGCGCCTTGGTGATCAGCGACAGGTCGGGCGGGATCGCATTGTTGTTCGCCGCCCGTGCCGCAACGTCGTTGGCGTACGGCGCCGGGAAATGATCCGACGACAGGCCATCGCGCGTGGCGACTTCGCCAGTGTCGGGATTGACCGACGGAACCTGGAAACCCTTGGCAAAGGTTTTCACCTGGCCTTCGGTATAGCCCAGATCCTGAATATTGCGAAATGCGACGAGGTTCAGGCTGTGGCAGGCCGAGCAGACCTCCTTGTACACCTGCATCCCGCGCTGCAACTGCGCCTGATCCCAATGCGGCACCAAGCCGTCGCTGGCCAGCTTCAGATGGCGGGGATGCTTGACGAAGGAATAAGCGACATTGGGTTCATTCTTGAGCGGTGTCGTGAAGATCGCGAGCACCAGCGCGGTAATGAAACCGAGGCCGACGAGAAATCCGAGCGGGCGAACCATGGCTGTATCAGCTCCTGTTAAAGTCTGGCGCTCAGGCCGTGGCCGCCGACTTGTCGTCGGCATGCTTTGCAAGGACCGCTTCGGTGATCGAATTCGGCATCGGCAACGGACGTTCGATCCGCGAGACGATGGGAAGAATGACCAGGAAGTGGGCGAAGTAATAGATCGCGCCAAGCTGGCTGAGGATCACCCAAGGCTGTTCGGCGGGCTGCATCCCGCACCAGCCGAGGAGCAGCACGTCAGCGACGAGCACCCAGAAGAACCAGCGGTACAGCGGGCGATAGGTCGATGACTTCACCGGCGAGCTGTCGAGCCAAGGCAGGAAGAACAGCAGCGCGATCGACGCGAACATCGCGATGACGCCCCACAGCTTCGCATCGATCCACAGGAAGTTGAAGGTGAAGGCCTTCAAGATCGCGTAGAACGGCAGGAAATACCATTCGGGCACGATATGCGCCGGGGTCGAGAGCGAGTTCGCCGGAATATAGTTATCGGCGTGGCCCAACATATTCGGGCTGAAGAAGGTCAGCGCGACGAACACCAGCAGAAATACACCAAGTCCGAAGCCGTCCTTTGCGGTGTAATAGGGGTGGAACGGGACGGTGTCCTGTTCATCCTTCACTTCGATGCCCGTCGGGTTGTTCGAACCCGGAATGTGCAGCGCCCAGATGTGCAGGATGATCACACCCAGGATCACGAAC
Organism: Sphingopyxis sp. BE259; assembly: GCF_031457495.1. NCBI lineage: Bacteria > Pseudomonadati > Pseudomonadota > Alphaproteobacteria > Sphingomonadales > Sphingopyxidaceae > Sphingopyxis > Sphingopyxis sp. BE259. The sequence continues at coordinate 1,965,103 of NZ_JAVDWM010000001.1, read as the reverse complement.
GGCAGCAGATAGTGCAGCGAGAAGAAGCGGTTGAGCGTCGCATTGTCGGGGACGAAGCCGCCGAGCAGCCACTGGCGCACGGGTTCGCCGACGATCGGGATCGCCGAGAAGAAGCCAGTGATCACCTGCGCGCCCCAGAAGCTCATCTGGCCCCACGGCAGCACATAACCCATGAAGGCGGTCGCCATCATCAAGAGGAAGATCACGACGCCGAGCAGCCACACCATTTCGCGCGGCGCCTTGTACGAACCGTAATAAAGCCCGCGGAAGATGTGCAGATAAACGACGATGAAGAACATGCTCGCGCCGTTCATGTGCGCATAGCGGATGAACCAGCCGGCGTTGACGTCGCGCATGATATGCTCGACCGAATTGAACGCGACCCCGACGTTGGCGGCATAATGCATCGCCAGCACGATGCCGGTGATGATCTGGATCATCAGCGCGGCGCCGGCGAGGACGCCAAAGTTCCAGAAATAGTTGAGATTGCGAGGGACGGGATAGCCGGGACCGGTGGCGTTATACACCAGACGCGGAATCGGCAGCTTCTCGTCCATCCACTTCATCAGCGGATGCTTCGGCTCATAGGGTTTGGCCCAGGGAAAGCTCATCTTATCTCGCTCCTCAGCCGATCGTCACGACAGTGTCGCTGGTAAATTCATAAGGCGGCACGACCAGGTTGGTCGGCGCCGGGCCTTTGCGGATGCGCGCCGCGGTGTCGTAGTGCGACCCGTGGCACGGGCAGAAGTAACCGCCGAAATCGCCCTTGTTCTCGCCTTCGGCAGCGCCGAGCGGCACGCAGCCCAGATGAGTGCAGACGCCGAGCGTGATCAGCCAGTTTTCCTTGCCGGGCTTGGTCCGTTCGTCGATCGTCTGCGGGTCGCGCAGGTCGCTGAGCGGCACGGCCTTTGCCTCGGCAATTTCCTTTGCCACCAAGTTGCGCACGAACACCGGCTGCTTGCGCCAGCTGGTCTTGATCGCCTGACCCGGCTGGATCGCCGAAATGTCGATTTCGGTCGTCGACAGCGCAAGGACGTCGGCCGAAGGGTTCATCTGGTTGACCAGCGGCATCACAACCGCCACGGCGCCAACCCCGGCAAAACTCACGGCCGCAATATTGATAAAGTCGCGGCGCCGCACGCCATCTTCGATGCCGGCATTGAGTTCGGATTCACTGGCCATTCGACTGCCCTTGCATGGGTGAACTGATAAAAGCTCTCGAAGGAATGGCCGTCTCTGTTGCACGCGCACGAAAGCGCACAACCCGGCGGCCCCTCCGGGAATTGCGGGCCTGATAGCCGCACATCAGGGGCTTGCCAACAGGCAATTTCCCCTTCTTTCACCGCATCGTCGCATCCCCGCGAAGCCCCTCGATTCCACAACCGCGCCCCGCTATGGCGATGCGATGGAAATCGCCCTGTTTCAGCCGGATATCGCCGGCAATGTCGGCACGACCTTGCGCACCGCCGCCTGTTTCGGGGTGCCCGCGCATATCATCGAGCCGTGCGGGTTTCCTTTCTCCGACGGCGCGTTGAAGCGCGCCGGAATGGACTATGCGGTGCGCGCCGATGTGCGCCGTCACGCGGACTGGACCGGCTTTCGCGACTGGAGCGCGGGCGCCGGGCAGCGGTTGGTGTTGCTAACCACCGCGGGCGCGACGCCCCTGCCCGACTTTGTTTTCTCGCCAGGCGACGTGCTGTTGCTTGGCGCCGAATCCTCGGGCGTGCCGCACTATGTCCATGACGCGGTCGCGGCGCGGGTCGCGATTCCGATGCAGGCGGGTTTTCGCTCCTTGAATGTCGCGGTCGCGGCTGGCATCGCGCTCGCCGAAGCGCTCAGGCAAACGAAAGGCTTTCCGGCATGATCTCGCTCGACCCGCAACAACAGACCGCGCGTAGCTGGTTCGAATCGCTGCGCGACCGGATATGCGCCGAATTTGAAGCGATCGAGGCCGAGGCCGGCAGCGACGCGCGCTTTGCCTATACACCGTGGGACCGCGAGGCCGACGGGCTGGACGTCGGAGAAGGCGGCGGCGGGGTGCGCGGCGTGATGACCGGCCAGGTGTTCGAGAAAGTGGGGGTCAATGTCTCGACCGTCGGCGGCCAGTTTGCCCCCGACTTCGCCGCGTCGATCCACGGCGCCGGCGACGACCCCAGCTTTTTCGCCACCGGGATCAGCCTGGTCGCGCATATGGCGAACCCGCACGTCCCCGCGGTCCATATGAATACGCGGTTCCTGGTCACCACTAAACGCTGGTTCGGTGGCGGCGCCGATCTTAACCCGCCGATTCCGTATCAGGAGGACACCGACGCTTTCCACGCGCGGCTGCGTGCCGCCTGCGCGCCCTTTGGTCCTGACGTCTATGAACGCTATGCCAAATGGGCCGAGGACTATTTCTATATCCCGCACCGCGGCGTCCACCGCGGCGTCGGCGGCATTTTTTACGATCATCTCGAATGCGGCGATGACGCCGAGTTCGACCGCAATTTCCAGCTCACGCAAGCGGTCGGCGAGGCCTTCCTCGACGTCTTTCCACAGATCGTGCGGCGCCGGATGAACCAGTCCTTCGTCGATGCCGACCGCGAGGAGCAATTGATCTGGCGCGGGCGTTACGCCGAATTCAACCTGGTCTATGACCGCGGCACATTGTTCGGGCTCAAGACCGGCGGCAACATCGATGCGATCCTGATGAGCCTGCCCCCACTCGCCAAATGGAGCTGAGATAGCAAAAGGGCGCCCCGTTCCCGGCGCGCCCTTTCGTGTCCTTGACCGTCAAAGCCTCAGGTGAAGACCTGGCTCACATCGTCCTGGCCCAGCGCGCGATAGATGCCCGCGGGAATGGCGACGGTGAAATAGGCCATCGGAATGCTGATCAACACCGTCATCAGGATCACGGTGCCGAAACCAGGAACGCCGCCGCCCATCACCATCGACTGGAATGCCGAACCGACGATCAATCCCAGGATGATCGCAATGACCAGGATCACCGCGCCGATCAGCAGGAAATAGCCTGCGATCCGCCATTGCCCCTCTGACGTCATCGCCCAGCTGCGCTTCATCGCTTCGAACGGCAGATATTCCTCGCGGTCCGCCATCGACGGCGCCGTGCAGCACAGCCGCGCCGCCAGCCATAGCAGCAGCAGGGCGATCACAACGATGAACAGAATGCCCAGGCCGCCCGCACCGCCGCCGCCGCCCATCATCGGTCCCATCGAACCCAGAGCGTAGGAACCGAACACCGCCAGCAGCAGGAACAGGATAGCCAGAAACCCGAACAGCGCCGGATACATGATCACGAAACACAGCAGCAGCAACAGGATGAACGGCAATGCCACCCACGGCGAGATCGCATAAGCGAGCAATCCCGCGACGATCAGCGTCCCGATCAACAGCCCGACCAGCACCAGCGCCGCGATCATGCCAAAGCGCAAACCGCCCGCCAGATCATCGCCGTTCGATCCGAGGCCGAGCCGCCACGAAGTGAAATAGCTGCCGAACTGCAGGACATAGGACAACAGCGACACGACAAGGATGCCTATGCCCATGCCGGCCATCATCGACGGGTCGGCCATCATTGCGGGATTGAGCGCGTTCGCCATCGGATTGCCGACGATGACCCATTGCAGCGCCAGCGGAATGATGATGCCAACCGCGATCAATGCTATCGCGTGGTTGGCGGCATGGCCGCTGAAAAAGCTGGTCGCATTGGACCAGGCCTGACCGATACTGAACCGATTCATTTTCGTTTCTCCCCCCTATCGAAACCAGTGATTTCCGCTCAAACGACCTCTCTTATCGAAATGTCTCCTGCGCCCCGGCCAGCGACAATTGACGATAGGCGGCGCCGGTGATCGCCAGCGACACCAGCGATCCGATCGTGCCGACGAATGCTTCGACGAGCCCGACGACCATGCGGCCAGCCCCGTCGCCGCCGCCAGCGACGATACCGATCACGCCGCCGATAATCAGCGCCGCGATCACGAACACGACGATGACCAGGAACATGAACAGAAAAATGCGCCAGCCATTGCCCTTGGTCACCGCGAGGCTGCCCTGCAGCGCGGATAGTGGGTTATAGACCGTCTGGTCGGCGATGATCGGCGATATGACGGCAAAGCGTCCCCAGAAATAGGCTGCCAGACCGGCAAACAGGATCAGCCCGACCAGCAGCAGCAACCCGCCGCCGACGCCGCCCAAAGCAACGCCGGGGACGAGCAGGATCGTCGCCGCCAGGGCGAGCATGACGATCAGCAACAGCTGCACCGCGATCATCGTCGGCACCATCTTCAACGCAAACATCAGCGCGTCGCCGACACTTGTGCCGGTCCGCGACAGCCAGAGCCGCAGGATGCCGACACCGCCCACCGCGGCAATCACCCCGATCGCCAGCTGATAAGGCAGCATTTCACGCCCCATCTGCTGGAACGCCGCCATGATCTGATCCATCGATGCCCCCGCCGCGGGCTCGATCGGCGCCGGTCCGAACCAGCTCATCGCCAGATTGGGCAGGAACAGGAACACCGCGGCAATCGTGCCGGTCAGGGGCAGATGCGAACGCAACAGGACCATCGTGTCGTCCCAAGCCGCGCCCATGTCGAATTTTACCATTGATACCCCGTCATTTTTTGTGCCCCGATTGGACGAAAGTGACGATCTTCGCGCCCGATGTCCAGCCCCGTTGCTCTCGCGGGATGCGCCGCCCCTTGCACGCGGCGCTTCGGCAAGGCAGGAAGCCGGCGCGATGCCCAGTTTGCCGACGCCCGAATGGACCCTGTCTACCGGTCTGACCGACTATGCCGCGGCGCTTGCCGATATGGAAGCGCGCGCCGCCGCCATTCATGCCGGCACGGCGCATGAACGTATCTGGCTGCTCGAACATCCGCCGCTCTACACGGCCGGCACAAGCGCCGATCCCGCCGAACTGCTCGATCCGCGCTTTCCGGTTTATGACGCAGGCCGCGGCGGGCGTTATACCTATCATGGCCCGGGCCAGCGGGTCGGCTATGCCCAGCTCGATCTGGCCCGGCGCGGGCGCGATGTGCGTGCTTATGTGTCCGCGCTCGAAGGCTGGGTGATCGATGCGCTTGCGCTGCTCGACGTCGAGGCGCGGCGTGCCGAGGGACGTATCGGCATCTGGACCGACGACGCCGATGGCCGCGAAGCAAAAATCGGCGCGATCGGAGTGCGGGTGAAACGCTGGGTGACGCTGCACGGTTTTTCGCTGAACGTCGCGCCCGACCTGACGCATTTTGGCGGCATCGTGCCGTGCGGCATCGCCGAGTTTCCGGTCACCAGCCTCGCCGCGCTGGGCAAATCGGCGTCCTTCGCCGAACTCGACGCAGCGCTCGCCCGCGCCCTGCCCGCCTTTCTCGACAAGCTCCCGTCGAGCGATTAGGGACGGAGCATGACCCGCACTATCCTCGCTTCGCTCCCGCTTTTCGTCCTCGCCGCCTGCGGCAGCAGCGACCCGGCGGGAAACACGACCACCAAGCTCGACGCGGTCGAGGTGCAGCCGGGGTCGGTCAGCGATTCGATGATCATCCTCGATAACGCGAGCGTCGACGGCACCGCGGTCGACAACAGCGTTCCCGATGACGGGACCAACAAGGAAGCGGCAAAGACCGACGAGGCGAGCGCCGAGGATGAAAGCGCCGACGGCGACGACGAAGAAAATCCTGACGCCGTCCCTATTCCCGCCGCGAAAAAGGCGATCACCGCCGACACCCCCACCAAGAAGGGCGACTGACGCCTAGCGCAGCCCCAGGCTCTTGTGCGTCTGGAGCGAGAGCCGCCAGCGCGGGTCGGCCATCACCAGATCGATGCAGTGCTGCACATTCTCTGCCGCGTTCGGATCGTCGAGCGGCTGGACCAGCCGATGCGTGAAATCCAGCGCCGCGAGCCCCGCAACGTCGCTGCCCGGCTGCGGCCACACCAGCTTCAGCTCGTCGCCGCAGGTCTGCACCAGATCGCTGCCTGCCTTCGGACTGACGCAGATCCAGTCGATGCTGCGCGGTACCGCCAACGTCCCGTTGGTCTCGATCGCGATGGTGAAGCCCTGGGTATGGAGCGCGTCGATCAGCGCCGCATCGACCTGCAACATCGGTTCGCCGCCAGTCAGCACGACATAACGATCGTCGTCGCCCTGCCCCCAGCATTCGGCGACCACCGCCGCGAGCGCCGCGGCGTCGCGATATTTGCCGCCCAGCGTCCCGTCGGTGCCGACAAAATCGGTGTCGCAGAATTTGCAGATCGCCTTGCCGCGATCCTGCTCGCGCCCCGTCCACAAATTACAGCCGGCAAAGCGGCAGAACACCGCCCGGCGCCCCGCCTGCGCGCCTTCGCCTTGCAGGGTCAGGAAAATCTCTTTGACCGCGTAAGTCATATGTCAGGCGCTATCGGCATAGCGCGTCGGATCGATCAGCCCCGCGTCGGCAAAGCCTTTGCTCCGCAAGCGGCAGCTATCGCAATATCCGCAATGCAGCCCCGCGGGCGTCGGGTCGTAACACGACCAGCTCATCCCGGCGTCCATCCCCAGTCGCGCCGCCTCGGCGGCGATGTCCGCCTTGGTCATATGCTGAAGCGGGGCGTGGATATGGAAATCGACGCCTTGGTCGCCGTCGCGGGTCGCGAGCCGTGCCAGATTTTCGAACCCTGCTATAAAATCGGGGCGGCAATCGGGATAGCCCGAATAATCGAGCGCGTTGACCCCGATGACGATGTCCTGCGTCCGCCGCGCCTCGGCCAGCCCCAGCGTCAGCGACAGGAAAATCAGGTTGCGCGCCGGAACGTAAGTGACCGGCACATCGCTGCCGACTCCGTCCTTTGGCACGTCGATGTCGGCGGTCAGCGCCGAACCGCCGAACCGGCGCAGGTCGAGCGGCAGAACGATATGTTCGGCCGCACCGACCTCCGCCGCGATCCGGGCCGCCGATTCCAGCTCGACACGGTGGCGCTGGTTATAGTCAATCGTCAGCGCGACGATCCGCGCGCCGGCCTCGCGCGCAAGCCCCGCGCAGACCATCGAGTCGAGGCCGCCCGACAACAGGACGATCAAAGTTTTTCCGGCTAGTTCGTGCATCGGCGCCCGATACGCCCGCTCTGATAGCCGCGCAAGAGGCGGCCCGCTGCGGTGCTCCAAAAGAAATGGGCCGCGCGACGATCGTCACACGGCCCAGTGCGGCATGTAAGCCGTTAGGGAGAAGGACACACATCGGTGTGCCACCCCTTCCAATTAGACGAGGATGGTTAACAACCGGTTAGCGCCGCACGATGTTTCAGCATGGCCCCGCGCGGCGCGCTTCAATCGCCTGCGAAAAGGGTTTGCCGTCGGCAATGCCCTGCGTGTCGATCTGAACCAGCCGGTTCGTTTCGCTGCGAATGCTGGTGCGGCCATGACCGGCACCGGGGCAGGTATAATGGACCGTCACCGATTTGGGGGTGTCCTCGATGATATAGCGCGAACAATTCGCCCGCGGATGCTGGATCTGGATCATCCGGCGCGCGTCGCCAACACACACCGTCTGAAAAACTGCTTCGCTACCGCGTTCGCGCAGCTGCCAGCTGCCCTTTTCCAGCCGGTCGAGCATCGCCAGCGACGGCGCTTGCGCGGGCACTGCGGTCGCGCCCGCCAGCGCGGACGCGGCAAGAGAGTATCGTAAAATGGGAGCGAAGATCGCCATTATCACCTATCCATCGGACGCCCGAATGCGGGCGGGAATGCGACCCCGTTTCGATAGAGATAACAATCGCGCACGGCTATTTCAACCGCTTGGCGCTATACTAGACCGTTTCGTCGTCAATTCGGCACAGAAATCTCACCCAGCGGGATGGGAAAAATGCGCGAGCAGAAGGCGCAATCGACGACAATCTGTCCGCTTTCGTCGGCCATATCGACCCGCTCGGTTTCCGGAAATTGCGCGAGCACACCAGCGAAATAGTCGGTGCTGCAACGGCAACCGCGCGACACTGCGACACCCGGCTCGACCCGCACCTCATCCTCATGGAACAGCCGCCACGCCAGCGTTTCCAGCGAATGAGCGGGGTCGGTCAGTTCCTCAGGCTTCAACGTCGCGGCAATCGTCCGCGCATGGTCCCATTCCGGATTGTCGTGGCGGACGTGCAGCCGGTCGCGGCCGACCTCACCCTCGGGCAGATGTTGCAGCAGCAAGCCGCCCGCGACGCAGCCCGCCTCGGCATCGTGCCGCGCGGCCAGGCGGATCAGGCTCGAAATCTGTTCGGACTGCTCGAAATAATGTTCCGCCGCCTCGCCGATCGACGCGCCTTCCAGCGGGACGATGCCCTGATAACGCTCCGCCGTCGCCGTCTGGTCGAAAGTGATCGCGAGGAACCCCTCGCCGAACAGCGCGAACAATGTCGGGTCGGGACCGACTGCCGCCAGCCGCTCGGCATCAAATTTCAAATAACCGCGCAACTCGCCGCCGCGATAATCGCACACCAGCAATTCGACGGGGCCACCGCCGGTCTGCGCCTGCAACGTCATCTGCCCGCCATCGGCCTTCAGCGTCGAGCCGAGCAGCACGGTCAGCACCAGCGCTTCCGCGAGCAGTTTTTCGGCCACCGGCGGGTAGCTGTGCGCCGCCATGATCGTATTGAGCACGGGCCCCAGCCGCACAAACCGTCCGCGCACATGACGCGCTGCGATTGTGAAGACCAGCGGCTGGTCGAACCAGGTTTCGATGATCTCGTCGCTCACAATGTCGAACTCACAGCTTGCCGAGCGCCCAGAGCAGGATCGATTTCTGCGCGTGGACGCGGTTTTCGGCCTCGTCCCAAACCCGCGACTGCGGGCCGTCGATCACCGCGTCGACCACCTCGTCGCCGCGATGCGCGGGCAGGCAATGGAGGAAGATCGCGTCACTCTTGGCGCCCGCCATCAACCGCTCGTCGACCTGGAACGGCGCCATCGCCGCGACCTTGTTGTGCGCATGATCCTGCCCCATCGACACCCAGGTGTCGGTGACGACCAGGTCGGCGCCGGCGACCGCTTCGCGCGCGTCGGCCACGATGTCGATCCGTGCACCCTTGGCGCGCGCGCCCTCGACAAAACTGGCGTCGGGTTCATAGCCTTGCGGACAGCCGGCGCGGACGTTGAAGCCGAACAGCCCCGCCGCCTCGATCAGCGACGACAGCACATTGTTGCCGTCGCCAAGCCACGCCAGTTCCAGCCCCGGCAATGCCTTGCCCTGTTCGACAATCGTCAGCAGGTCGGCGACGATCTGGCACGGGTGCGATAGATCGGTCAGGCCGTTGATCACCGGGACGCTCGCATATTCGGCAAGCTCCTCGATCTTGGCGTGATCGTCGGTGCGGATCATGATCGCGTCGGCATAGCGCGACAACACGCGCGCTGTGTCGGCGATCGTCTCGCCCCGACCAAGCTGTGTCGTTCCCGCGTCGAGGATCATCGGCACGCCACCGAGCTGACGGATCGCGATGTCGAACGAGGCGCGGGTGCGCGTCGAATTCTTTTCGAACACCATCGCCAGCACATGATCGGCCAGCGGCGCGTCGGCGTCGAGTTTCGCCTTCGGCCAGCCCACGCGCCCCGCCTTGCGGTCGGTCGCATCGGCGATCATCGCCGCAATCGCGTCGCCGCCCGCGTCTGACAAGTTCAGGAAATTCGGCATCACGCCCTCCGTTCGGCTGGAACGGAAACCATCAGGACTCGGGCGGCGTATAGCTCGCCGCGCCCGCCGACAATTTCTCGATGCATTCGTCGATATGGCTCTGTTCGATGTTGAGCGGGGGCAGAATGCGGATCACATTGTCGCCCGCCGCCACCGTCAGCAGGCCATGATTATCGCGTAAATGCGCCACGAACGCGCGGCTGTCGCTCTTCATCTTGACGCCCAGCATCAACCCCATGCCGCGGACGCTTTCGAAAAGCTGGTCATGGTTCGGGATCAGCTGTTCGAGCGCGCCGCGCAGGCGCTCGCCGGTCGTCTTGACCCCGTCGAGAAAGCCTTCCTCCAGTACGACGTCGAGCACCGCCTGCCCCGCGGCGCACGCCAACGGGTTACCGCCATAGGTCGACCCATGCGTGCCAATAACCATCCCGCGCGCGGCCTTTTCGGTCGCGAGGCACGCACCCATCGGGAAACCGCCGCCGATGCCCTTGGCGCTCGCCATGATGTCGGGCGTGACGCCGAATTCCTGGTAGGCATAGAGCGAGCCGGTGCGCGCAACGCCGCACTGGACCTCGTCGAACACCAGCATCAGGTCGCGCTCGTTACAGATGTCGCGCAGTCCTTGCAGAAACGGCTGCGATGCGGGACGGATGCCGCCCTCGCCCTGGATCGGTTCGATCAGGAAACCGGCGGTATTGTCATCGACCAGGTCGAGCGCGGCGTTGAGGTCGTCGAACGGCGCATAGGCAAAGCCGGGCAGCAACGGATCGAAACCCTTGCGCAGCTTTTCCTGATTGGTCGCGGAGATTGTACCGAGCGTCCGACCGTGGAAGGCATTGTTGAAGGTGATAAGGGTGTGCTTGTGCGCGTTGCCCGCACTCGAGTGATAAGCGCGCGCGGTCTTGATCGCGCACTCGACCGCCTCGGCGCCCGAGTTGGTCAGGAACACCGTATCGGCAAAGGTATTGTCGACCAGCCGCGCAGCATAGGCCTCACCCTGCGGGCTGCCATACAGGTTCGACACGTGCATCAGCGTCGCTGCCTGCTCCTGAATCGCCTTCGTGAGGTGCGGATGACCATGGCCGAGCAGGTTGACCGCGATGCCGCTGGCGAAATCCAGATAGCGTTCGCCGCGCTCGCCGATCAGATAGGCGCCCTCGCCGCGCACCGGACGCACACCGCACCGGGGGTAAACGGGCATCAGCGGCGTGATCGACATGGCAGGCACCTTTCAGGCAAAAGTAAAAAGGCGACCCCGCTGGGCCGCCCTTGGTCGGGCCGCCCCTATACTGCCGCAGCGCGAGGTGCGTCAACACGGGGCGGTCAGAGCCGCTGGGCCGCTTCCATCGTGAGTGCCAGTGATTGTTTGCGCGCCTCATGGTCGTACATCGACGATGCGATAACCACCTCGTCGACGCCGGTCCGCGCGACGAACGCCTGCAACCCTGCCGCGACATCATCGGCCGTACCAACCGCCGAACATTGCAGGACATGGTCAAGGATCGCGCGCGCGTTGGGCGGCAGGCTGTCCTTGTAACCTGCCAACGGCGGTTTCATCTTGCCGGGGTTGCCGGTGCGCAGCGCGACGAACGCCTGCTGCTGCGACGAGGCGAGCAGTTCCGCTTCCTCGCGCGTGTCGGCGGCGAACGAATTGAACGCCGCGGCGACATAAGGTTCGGCTAGCTGGGCTGACGGCTTGAACTGGCGGCGGTAGATGTCGAGCGCCTCGTCGAGCGCGTCGGGGGCGAAGTGGCTGGCGAAGGCATAGGGCAGCCCGAGCATCGCCGCCAGTTGCGCGCCAAAGGTGCTCGACCCCAATATCCATAGCGGGATATGCGTGCCCGCCCCCGGCACCGCGACAATGCCAAGCTGTTCGTCGCCCGCCAGAAACGCCTGCAACTCCAGCACATCCTGCGGAAACTGGCGCTCGTCGCTGGCGAGGGTGCGGCGCAGCGCGCGCGCAACGCGCTGGTCGGAGCCCGGCGCGCGGCCGAGGCCAAGGTCGATGCGGCCGGGGAACAGCGCCTCGAGAGTCCCGAATTGTTCGGCGATCACCATCGGCGCATGGTTGGGCAGCATGATGCCCGCCGACCCGACGCGGATCGTCGAGGTCGCCTGTCCGATATGCGCCAGCACCACCGCGGTCGCCGCGCTGGCGATCCCCGCCATGCCATGATGTTCGGCGACCCAATAGCGCTGGTAGCCGAGCGCCTCGGCATGGCGGGCGAGGTCGGCGGCGTTGGCGAGCGATTGGGCAATCGTGCCGGTCTCGGTGACGGGCACGAGGTCGAGGAAGGAAAGTTTCGTCATGAAACGGATATGCGGTCGGGACGCCTGCTGTTCAACCTCTCATGTCGTCATTGCGAGCGAAGCGAAGCAATCCAGAGCGGTTTACGCTACTCTGGATTGCCGCGTCGCCTTCGGCTCCTCGCAATGACGAAGCTTTGGATTTTACGCCCGCTCATCCTTTGTCGAATCCATCACCACATAAGTGCTGATCGAATGCACCTGCGGCAGCACCCCCAGCACTTCGGTGTGGAAATGCTTGTATGCCGCCAGATCGGCCGTTTCGATCCGCAGCAGATATTCGATCGCGCCGGTAACATTGTGACACTCGCGCACTTCGGGCGCGCCCGCCATTGCCGCCTCGAAATCGGCCTGCGCCTTCTTGGTGTGGGTCGACAGCCCGACGGTGACATAGGCGAGGAAGCCCATCCCCAGCTTCGCCGGATCGATGGTGGCGCGATAGCCGGTGATTACACCGCTCCGCTCCAGCTCCTGCACCCGCCGCAAGCATGCCGAGGGCGACAGCCCGACCCGCTCGGCAAGTTCGAGGTTCGAGATTCGCCCGTCCTGCGACAGTTCGCGCAATATTTTTCGGGATATATCGTCCATCTTGCTCATAGATTGCAGATGATAAGCAATCGACGCCATTCTTTGCAACCCGTGCCTCGCAGAAACGCATTATGTTGCGCGCATGAACCAGACCACGTTCCTCGCCCTCTCCGCCTTCGCCCTCGTCTCGTCGATCACCCCGGGGCCGAACAATATGATGCTGATGGCGTCGGGCGCCAATTTTGGCCTGCGCCGCACGGTGCCGCACGCGCTTGGGGTCGGCATCGGCTTTACGCTGATGATCATCCTGGTCGGCCTCGGCCTGATGGGATTGTTCGATCTTTTCCCGGTCCTCAATACCGTCCTCAAGATCGTCAGCGTGGTCTATCTGCTGTGGCTGGCGTGGAAGATCGCCAATGCCGCAGCCCCCGACACCACAAGCGGCGCGCGCAGCAAGCCGATGACCCTTGTCCAGGCGATGCTGTTCCAGTGGGTCAATCCCAAGGCGTGGTCGATGGCACTGACCGCAATCGCGCTCTACGCCCCCGACCGCAATCTGGGCGCGGTGCTGCTCGTCGCCGTGATCTTTGGCCTGATCAACCTGCCCTCGACCAGCCTGTGGGCGGTGATGGGTCAGGTGCTGCGCGGCTGGCTGTCCAGCCCGGCGCGGCTGCGCGCATTCAACTGGACGATGGCGGCCTTGCTGGTGGGGTCGCTGGCGTTGCTGATCTGATTGCAAGGTTGCGGTTCGCAACCTATGCACGGCGCTCCCCTCTTCTGACCGGAGAACAGAGCCATGCAGAGTCGCCGTCTTGGCAAGAGCGCCATCCATGTGTCCGACATCTGCATGGGGACGATGACCTTTGGCAGCCAGACCGACGAGGCCGACGCGTTCCGCATCCTCGACCGCTGCTTTGACGCGGGGATCAATTTCTACGACACGGCGGAAGGCTATCCGGTGCCGCCCGACATCAAATGGGTCGGCCGCACCGAGGAGATCGTCGGCCGCTGGCTGAAGACCAAGCCGCGCGACGCGATCATCCTCGCGACCAAGGTGTCGGGGCCGAGCCATGTGTGGTTCAAATCGCCGTGCCGCAATGGCATGACCGCTCTGGACAAGCACAATATTTTCAAGGCGATCGACGACAGCCTGACGCGGCTGCAAACCGACTATGTCGACCTCTATCAGACCCACTGGCCCGACCATGATGCGCCCTATGACGAGATCATGGACGCGCTCGACGAGCTCGTTCGCGTCGGCAAGGTCCGCATCCTCGGCTGCTCGAACGAAACGAGCTGGGGGCTGATGAAATCGCTCGCCGCGTCGGAAAAACTGGGCGCGGCGCGCTATCACACGATCCAGAATAATTTCAGCCTCAACAACCGCCGCTTCGAGGACGAATTGAAGCAGGTTTGCCGTCAGGAGGGCGTCAGCCTGATCCCCTATTCGCCGCTCGCCGGCGGGGTGCTCTCGGGCAAATATCAGGGCGGTGCCACGCCAGAGGGCGCGCGGTTCTCGCGCTATCTGAGGATGGAGGGGCGGCAAGCCGCGATGGGGCGCCGCTTCGTCAACGAAAAGAGCCTCGCCGCGACCGCACGTTATCTCCAAATCGCCGCCGACGCCGGGCTGCACCCGGTGACGATGGCGACCGCCTGGTCGAAACAGCATGATTTCGTCGCCTCGACGATCGTCGGGGTCAGCGCCGACGATCAGGTCCAGCCGATCCTCGATGCGATGGATCTGGTGCTGAGTGATGAGGTGATGACCGCGCTGCATCAGGTCAGCAAGGACATCCTCTATCCGATGGGCTGAACGACTTGTGCAGCCCCCCGCGGCTGCTAATCTTGACCGAAATTCAGTAAGGAACCCTGCCATGTCCCCCGCCCGCCGCGCATTCTTCGCCCTCGCCGCCTTTTCCGCTACCATCGGCGTTGCGCACGCCGCCAACCCAACGATGTTCCGCGATGCCGGGTGCGGCTGCTGCCTCAAATGGCTGGAGCAGGTGAAGGCGTCGTTCGGGCAGAAAGCGGTGATCATCAATTCGGCCGACATGACCGCGGTCAAGGACAAGCAAGGCGTGCCGGCGGCGCTGCGCAGCTGCCACACCGTGCTGGTCGGCGGCTATGTGATCGAGGGGCATGTCCCCGCCAAAGAAATCGCCCGTCTGCTCCGCGAAAAGCCCAAGGGCGTCAAAGGCCTGGCGGTCGCGGGGATGCCGATGGGCTCGCCGGGGATGGAGCATGGCGACCACCGCGAGGCGTATAAGGTGATGACCTTTGGCAGCGGCGGCCAGCGCGTTTATGCGAGCTATGCTGCGAGCGGCGGCGGCCACGCGCATTGATCGGCACAGCCCAACTCCTTTTCCGTTCGTGTCGAGCGAAGTCGAGACACCTATCCTTGGCGCAATCCGTCACGGTGTCTCGAGTTCGCTCGACACGAACGGACTGGAGAGCGGACTACAAACTCGCCTTGAACAATTCCAGCATCCGCCCCCACGCCTTCTCCGCCGCGGCCTCGTTATAGGCGCGGCCGTCGGGCGGGCACCAACCGTGCATCGCGCCTGCATACACCTCGACCTCATGCCACTGCTTGCGCGGTTCGAGCACCGCTTTCAGCAAGACCTTTTCGTTCGGCGTTTCCTTGTCGTCGTTGTCGGCGATCGCGAATAGATAGCCCGCCTTGGTGCCGGGGATCAGCAGATGCGGGCTGTCGGGTTTGTCGGTGCCGACCCCGCCGCCATGGAAACTCGCCGCCGCGCCGACGCGGTCGGGTTTCAGCGCCGCCGTATAGATCGTCATCGCGCCGCCCATGCAATAGCCAGTGGTGGCGAGCTTGCGCCTTGCATCGACCTCTTTCTGCGCGTCGAGAAAGGCGAGATGGGCGATCGCATCGGTCTCGACCGCGGGCCGGTTCAACTGTTTGAGATAGCCGAACAGCTTTTCGCGCACCGCGGGATTGCTCCAATCATTCGCGGCATCGACGACGGGCGACTTCTGCCAGCGGTAGAAGGGATTCACGCACAGCACCGCATAGCCCTCACCCGCCAGCCGGTCGGCCATCTGACGAAACGCGGGACGCAGGCCGCGGATGTCGGGCCAGATCAGCACGCCCGGATGCTTGCCGCTGGTCGGCGCGACGAAATAGGCGTCGCATAGCCCCGCCGCGGTTGTAATCTCGACGTCGCGCCCCTTCACCGGCTGGCCCGCCATCGCGCGCGCCGGCAGTGCGGCGATCAAGGCGCCGGCCCCGGCCAGCACGGCAAAGCTGCGGCGGCCTACCGCCATCCCGGCGCGGTCAAGATCGGCTTCGGTATCTTCGGTGCACATGGCTCTCTCCTCAACAGAGCGCGAGGCTAATCCAGCCCAGACTGATAGGACAGCGGTTTTTGAACCGCCCCAGATCGACCGCGAGCAAGGTCAAAAGAGCATAGCGATATCGTCGAAGCTCGGCGCCACATGATGCACCCCGACCGCGCGCAGCATTTCACCATGCGCGGCGCGATCGACGATATGCCCCGCGCCGCAAAAACCGACCACGGTCATTCCCGCCGCCAGTGCCGCCAACGCCCCGGTCGGCGAATCCTCGATCGCGAGGCAGCGCGCCGGATCGGCGCCCAGCCCCTTCGCAGCGGCGAGGTAGATGTCGGGGAACGGCTTGCCGCGATCCCAGCCGTCGGCGCTATACACATGGCCCGCGAAATGATGGTCCAGCCCGAACAATCCGAGCGCCCAGCCGATATATTCGGCGCGGCTTGATGAGGCGATCGCGCGCGGCACCGGCCCCAGCGTGTCGAGAAAAGCGGGCGCCCCCGGAACCGCATCGAAGCCCTCCATAAAGCGCGCCCGTGCGCGTATCCGGTGCGTCTCGCGAAAGTCTGCCGGCAGCGGACGGCCAAAGCGCGCCTCGATCCGCCGCTGCGTCTCCTGCCAGTTATGGCCGTAATAATCGCGCAGGCACTCGTCGTAGGTTGTCTGCATCCCGATCGCCGTCAGGCTCTCGGCCAGCGACATGTTCGCGCGCACCTCGCTGTCGGCAATGACGCCGTCGAAATCGAAAATGACCGCGGCAAAGCTCATGGCAATCCTACAATCTTCATACTTCGCCCCTAGAGCCTGCACCAACAGGAGACACCCCATGAAATTCATCGAGCTCAAGTCGCGCGGCGGCAATTATCTGGTCGTCGCCGAAAATGTCGCCTGGCTCCGCGACTATGAAAACGGCCAGACGCAAGTCGGCATGGTCGGCGGCGCCCCGCTGCTGGTCGCCGGCAAGATCGAGGACATCGCGGCGTCGATTCTGGCGCAGGCGAATGCGGCCACTTAGTCGCTTTATCAGGGCATAACCGCCGCGTCGCGGACGAAACCCCAGGCTCCCTCACCCGACCAGCCACGTCCATCGGGAAAGCTGAGCTTCAATCCGCTGAGCTGCACCGGATCGAACAGCCGCATGTTGACGCCCATCATATCGACCGCGCCGCCCATGCGCTCGATCAAGCCGTCGGTCGCCGACCAGTGCGTCGTGCATCCGCAAGTCGGACAGAAATGCAGATCCGAATTGGGGTTCGCACGATCGGCGCGATTATAGGTGCGCGTCGCACCCTCGATCACCAGATCACGCGGCGAAAAATAGGCCCAGAGGATGCCGTGCGAGAAGCAGAGCGAGCAATTGCACTCGGCAATCTCGTCAGGCGCACGGGCAAGGCGAACCGAGACGGCGCCGCAGTGACAATTCGCCGCCCAGCTCACTCCACCGTCACCGACTTCGCCAGATTGCGCGGCTGATCGACGTCCGTCCCCTTCGCGACTGCCACATGGTACGCCAGCAACTGCACCGGCACCGCGTAGACCAGCGGCGCGATCAGCGGGTGGACCTTGGGCATTTCAATCGTCGCCATGCAGCCGTCACCCGCTTCGGCGATGCCCTCGGCGTCGCTGATCAGCACGACCTTGCCGCCGCGCGCCATCACTTCGTGCATGTTGCTGACGGTTTTTTCAAACAAAGGTCCGCTGGGCGCGAGGACGATGACCGGAACCGATTCGTCGATCAGCGCGATCGGGCCGTGCTTCATTTCACCCGACGCATAGCCTTCGGCATGAATGTAGCTGATTTCCTTGAGTTTCAGCGCGCCTTCCATCGCCAACGGATAGTCGGGGCCGCGGCCAAGGTAGAGGACGTCGCGCGCCGGGGCGACAAGATGCGCCATTGCCGCGATGTCTTCGTCATGCGCCAGTGCGGCGTTAAGCGCCGCGGGTGCCTCGATCAGATGCTCGACGATCTCATGCTCGTCCGCCGCGCTGAGCTTGCCCTTTTTGAGCGCGAGATGTGCGGCGAGCGCCGCCAGCACCGCGAGTTGGCAAGTGAAGGCCTTGGTCGATGCGACGCCGATCTCGGGACCGGCGTGGGTCGGCAACAACAGGTCGGCCTCGCGCGCCATGCTGCTGGTCGGCACGTTGACCACGACGGCGATCGTCTGGCCATTCGCCTTGCAATGGCGCAGGGCCGCGAGCGTGTCGGCGGTCTCGCCCGATTGCGAAATGAACAGCGCGAGCCCGCCGGGTTGCAGCACCGGGTCGCGGTAGCGGAACTCCGACGCGACATCGATATCGACCGGCACCCGCGCAAAGGTTTCGAACCAATATTTGGCGACCATGCCCGCGTAGAAGCTGGTGCCGCAGGCGACGATGGTGATGCGGTCGATTTTCGACAGATCGAAATCCATCTGCGGCAGCGCGACGGTCTGTTCGAGCGGGCGGATGTAGGACGACAGCGTCTGCGCTACCACCGTCGGCTGCTCGAAAATTTCTTTCTGCATGAAGTGGCGGTAATTGCCCTTTTCGACCGCCGATGCCGTGACACCCGACGTCGTGATCTCGCGCGTTACGGCGTTGTTCGCGCTGTCATAAATCTGCGCCCCATCGCGCGTGATGACGACCCAGTCGCCTTCCTCAAGATAGGCGATTTTCTGCGTCAGCGGCGCGAGCGCCAGCGCATCCGAGCCGAGATAGGTCTCCCCCTCGCCATAGCCAACGACCAGCGGCGAGCCGAGCCGCGCGCCGATCAACAGGTCGGGATGCTGGCGAAAGGCGATGGCGAGCGCGAACGCGCCGCGGAGCTGCGGCAGAACCGCCTGCACTGCGTCCTGCGGCGACAGCCCCGCTTCGACCTGTTCGGACACCAGATGGGCGACAACCTCGGTATCGGTCTCGCTCTCGAACCGGCGCCCGCGCGCTGTCAGCGCCTCGCGGAGCGGCTTGAAATTCTCGATGATCCCGTTGTGGACCAACGCGACTTCGCCCGTCGCATGCGGGTGCGCGTTGCTTGTCGTCGGTGCGCCGTGGGTCGCCCAGCGGGTGTGCGCGATGCCGACGGTGCCCGGCGCGGGATTGCCCGCCAATTCCTTGACCAGATTGCCCAGCTTGCCCTCGGCGCGGCGGCGGATCAGCTGGCCGCGTTCGACCGTGCAGACGCCGGCGCTGTCATAGCCGCGATACTCCATGCGCTTGAGGCCGTCCACAAGGCGATCGGCGACCTGATCCTTGCCGATAATTCCGATAATTCCGCACATTTATTTTGCCTTCGATCCGACTTTGTAAGGAACACGGATGCCGGGCATTTCTGCCGGGAAATCCTTGGTATTTCTTGTCACGAGAATACGGCCAGAAACCTGTGCCGAAGCGAGGATGATGGCATCGGGCGATTTCAGCGATTTGCGCTGATGGCGAAGCGCCGCAGCGCGTCGCGCGATTTCTTCGTCAATTTCACTCATCGCAAAGAGACGCAGAAACTCCTCGGTCTCAGCCGCGGCATTGTCGGGAACGCCCGACATAACCTCAATCCATGTCATCCGGCTGATCCATGCGCGGGTGACGCCACGCACCTCGGCCCATGCTGCCGGGCGATGATGCAGCATATCAATGACAATATTGGTATCGAAAAAGCGCTCGCTCACGCGGCGCTGCGTTTCTTTTTGGGTGGCGCAATGTCACCGACATCGGGCCATTCGTCGCGCAACCGGCGCTCATATTCCAGACCATCGACACGCGAGCCGTGCCGCTCCCACAGACCAAAATATTTCTCGAAGCCTTGTTTGGAACCTGCATCTAGATAATTCTGGATGGCTTCCCGCAAAACGGCCGCGCGCGATTTGCCGTCACGTCGCGCAATAGCGTCGAGCCGCTTCACGTCTTCGTTCGGAACTTCGGTGAGAATGCGAGTCATGATATAATGATATCATATCGTGATATCATGTCAAGCGCGGCCGAAGTTGCGATCGACGAAAATCATGGCGAACTGCACCGGGTCGGGGGCTGTTCCATTGCCGTCGGCAAAGCGCGCGGTGCCGTCGGTCCAAATTGTGCGGATTTGTTCGGGCAGATCGGGGCCAAACTTCATCTGCTGTTCGACGATCCGTTCCCAGCTTCCGGTCAGGCCAAAACTCTGTTTCAGCTGCGGCACCATCGCCTGACAATAGCTTTCGGTCGCAGCGTCGAGATGGCCGATCGCTTTCAGCACCCAGGCATCGACGAAGCGCAGAAAGGGTTTGTCGGTGTAGCGGTCGCTCATTTGGTCGTCTCCATCGTCCATTCGTCGCGCAGCAAACCGAAAATCAGCGCATCGCGCACCCCGATATGCGTTTCCCATTCGCCGCGCAAATGGCCTTCGCGCTGAAATCCCAGCCGATCGAGCAGCGCGATCGATCCACTGTTCTCCGGATCGGTATCGGCAAAAATGCGCCGCAGCTTCAGTTCGCCAAAGCCGTAGTCGATGACGCGCGCCACCGCTTCGCGCGCAATCCCGCCGCGCCAATGGTCGCGGTGCAGGATATAGCCGATTTCCTTCACATCGGGCTTGCCGTCGATCAGGATCACCCACCCGATCGCGACATCGTCGCCCAAGGTGATCGCCCAGCACGCAAAACCCTGCCCTTCGGCGGCGTTTGATGCGACATAATCCGCGGTCTCGGCAAGCGATTGATGCGGACCGCTCGACCACCAGGTCATCACATCGGGGTCCGACAGCACCGGAAACAGCGCGGCGGCGTCGTCCGCGCGGATCTGGCGCAGCACCAACCGTGGCGTATGCAGCGTCGGCGCGGCCATGGCCCCTATTTGCCTGCCTTTTTCTTGCGCATCGCATCGTGGAAGCGGTCGGCCCAGCCGGGCTTTACCAACTGTTCGGCGCGGACCATCCTGAGGTCACCCGCGGCGACGTCGCGCGACACCGCGCTGCCCGCCGCGACGATCGCGTCGCGGCCGATGGTGACCGGCGCGATCAGCGCGCTGTTCGATCCGATGAACGCGTTTTCGCCGATCACCGTCTGATATTTGAAATAGCCGTCGTAATTGCAGGTGATCGTCCCGGCGCCGATATTAGCCCCCGCGCCCACGGTGACGTCGCCCAGATAGGTCAGATGGTTCGCCTTGGCACCCTGGCCCAGTACCGCCTTTTTGGTTTCGACGAAATTGCCGATCTTGGCCTTCTCGCCCAGCACCGTGCCGGGGCGCAGACGGGCGAACGGTCCCACCTCGCAACCGCTGGCGATCGCCGTGCCTTCGATATGGCAATTGGCGCGGATCGTGACGCCGTCGGCGACGCTCACGCCGGGGCCGAAAAACACGTTGGGTTCGATCGTCACGTCGCGGCCAAGCTGGGTGTCCCACGAGAACCAGACGGTGTCGGGCGCTTTCAACGATGCGCCGCCCGCCATCGCCTCTTCGCGTTTATAGTCCTGCCATATCGCTTCGGCAGCGGCGAGTTCGGCGCGGCTGTTGATCCCGGCCACTTCCTGGGCGCTGGTTTCAACGACGACGACCCGGGCGCCCTCGGCGATCGCGCCGGTGGCAACGTCGGGCAGATAATATTCGCCGGCCGCATTGTCATTGCCGACCGCTTCGAGCAGCCGCCACATATCGGAGGCGGCGGCGACGATGACCCCCGAATTGCACAAATTGACCGCGCGTTCAGCTGGGCTCGCGTCCTTATGTTCAACCATCTTTGACACATTGCCGTCGGCGTCGGCGATAATCCGGCCATAGGCGGCGCTATCGTCGGGCCGGAAACCCAGCACTGCGACCAGCGCGCCGGCGTCGAGCGGCGCACACAGGCGCCGCACGGTATCGGCAGTCAGCATCGGGCAGTCGCCGAAGCAGACAAGGACAAGACCATCGAAACCGGCCAGCGCTGATTTCGCTTGGAGCGCCGCATGCGCGGTGCCGAGCTGGGGATCCTGAACCGCGACCAGCGCGCCGCTCGGCGCTACCGCCGCCTCGACCTGGTCGCGCTTGTCGCCGACGACCACCACCGTTTTGGCCGGGGGCAGCGCGGCAAAGCTCGCCATCAGATGCAGTAGCATCGGTCGTCCCGCGATCGGGTGCAGCACCTTGTGCAGGTCAGATTTCATGCGGGTTCCCTTGCCCGCGGCAAGGATGACGGCGGCAAGCGGAGGGACGGTTGGATTGCTCATGCCCGCCCCATGCCAGCAAATGATTGCGGATTCCAGAGCGGCGCGCCATGCGCCCTCTCAAACCCGTTCGCATCGGGCGCAGTCGAGATGCCTATAGTCCATGGCCGGCTTATGGGTGTCTCGACTTCGCTCGACACGAACGGAAATCAGGAGTTGCCGCATGAGTTTTCCTTTCGCGATCGTCGGCTTCGACCTCGACGGCACGCTGGTCGATACGGCGGGCGACCTGACGGCGGCGGTCAATCACGCCTTGGCTCTCGCCGCTCGCGCGCCGCTGACGGAAGCTGAGGTGCGGCCGATGATCGGGCTGGGCGCGCGGCACATGCTCGAACGGGGGTTCGCCGCGACCGGCAGTATCCCCGGCGGCGATTTCGAGCGGCTTTATCGTGAGTTGTTACGTTTTTACGAAGCGCATATCGCGGTTCACAGCCGCCCTTTTCCGGGGCTGACCGCCGCGCTCGACCGGCTTGATGCGCTGGGCGTGTCAACCGCGGTGGTGACCAACAAACGCGAGGATATGGCGCGCAAACTGCTCGGCGAACTGGGGCTGGCCGAGCGTATGGCGACAATCATCGGCGGCGACACGCTGGGTCCGGGCAACGCCAAGCCCTCCCCCGCACCGATCCATGCGATGGTCGAGCGCTGCGGCGGCGGTCGCGCGGCCTTTGTCGGCGACAGCATCTATGACGTGACGGCGGCCAATAGCGCCGGGGTCACCAGCATTGCGGTCAGCTTCGGCTTTCTCGATCGGCCTGCCACAGAACTGGGCGCCGATCATGTGATCGACAGGTATGACGATCTGGTCCGGCTGCTAGGCCTACTATGACCCTCCCTTGAAGGGGAGGGACTTTATCGGTTCTTTCGCCATTTCGTCCACAGATGCGGGGCCAGCAGCCGCGGCGGCATCCGTAGCCAGTGCGAGCGGATATAGAAGGCTTGCTCCAATAAAGGCTGCGTCACTCGCCCCCAATCGTCACGGGCGAGCAGGCGCCGGAGAAACCAGCGATCGGCCGGATCACGCCCGCCCCAGCCTTCCGGTAGCACCGCACCATAAAGCTCGCGTGACAGGCGCGCGGCGCGCTGCACCGCATCCTGCAACCCGTGCAAGCGCGCGCGCGCATCGACCCGCCGCCAGTATCGGGGATCGACCGCGGCGAAATCGCGCGTCATCAGGTGAAAATCCCACAGGTTGCGCAAGCCACCCTGCAAATCGCCATCGGCCAGCATATGCGCGGCACAGTGGCACGCCATGTCGGCGGGGTTCAGCACCGCAAAGCCGTCTGCGCTGACCACCGCATCGCCGACCAGCGCCAACGCATCGGGGGTAATCCGGTGGGTGCGCGGCAAGATCGTGTGGTGAACGTCGATCATCCGGTCGCGCACCTTGTGGATCAGCGGCGGCAGCTCGTGCATATGCGCGCGGTAATAGAAATCATCATAGGGGTCGGACTTGACCCATTCCCACCCCGCACCCAGCAACGCATTTTCGGCCCGGCGAATGTCGGGCGCCAGCACCAATATGTCGAGGTCACCGATCTGCCGCCCCGCCGCGCACGCCATGCCTGCGGCGGCATAGGCGGCTCCCTTCAGCAGCACAAATTCGATCCCCAGCGGCGCCAGCGCGCGCCGTGTCATCTCGGCCTCCCAAAGCGCCTGACGCTGCGCGACCATGGCGGCGGCGCGCTGATCGGCGAACAGCGCGGCGACGGTCGGCGGCAGGTCGGCGCCCTCCAGCCGGTGCGCCAGCGTCGCCAGCATCGCCTCGCTCCGCGCCACGCCGATCACGCCGTCCCACTCGCGCGGTGCAAGCGTGGCGGCGTCGCGGCGATCGGCGAGCAGATCGACAAAGGCCCGCACCGCACTCACCGCGCCGCCTCAGCCCATAATTGCTCGACCAGCGCGATCCCGGTCGCGCTGTCGGGGTAGGAAATGCCGAGCGCCGGGGTCTCTCGCACCAGCCGGGTCAGCGCCTCAAAACCCGCCTCGCCCAGCGCGACATAGTTGGTCGATGCCTCGGTCAGCCGGACGAACGCTTCACCCTCGCCCATCGGCTCGACCGCCGCCGCGCCCCCGAAACGCGGGAACAACAGCAATGCGGGCCGCGCGGGTTCGTGCATCGCCGCGATCGCATCCGTGCGCGGGATCAGGTGGCGAATGTCGCCCTTTGGCGTGCCTGCCAGCAGCGGTCCCAGCCGCGCCGCATCGACCCGCGCCGCAACTTCCGAAATCGCTTCATTCTTCAGGCTGACCGCGCGCGGGAACGCCAGTGCTTCGCCTGCGCCCGGTTCGATCAGGGTAAATTCATCGCCCATTAGGCGCCAGTCGCCCTCACCCAGCAGCGCCGCGAGGGTCGATTTCCCCGATCCCGACTCCCCCGACATGATCAGCGCCCGGCCATCTTTCGCGACCGCGCTGGCGTGGAGCAGCATATGCCGCCGCCACCCCAGCGCGACCTGCAAATTCATCCCCATCTCGGCGGCAAGCAGCCCCATCGACAGCGGCAGCGGCAGCGCGTCGGGCACGACGAAATCGCCTCCGATATGCACCGACGGGCGCACCAAGCGCCGCCACGGCCGCGCCGCGAAAAGCCGCACGGTGGCATCGGCCGGGCGGGCGTTGTCTTGCGGATAGCCGCAGTACAACTGGTCGAGCGCCGCAATCGGCGCCAGCCAGTCGCTGCCGATCCGAAACTGGACCGGGCCGACCGCAATGCGAATAGTGTGCCTCACGCGCGCGCCACCAGCCCCATCGCCGCGAGTTCGGCGAGCCGCTCGGCCAGGATCGGCAGGACCTCGCCCGCGCCGTCAAAGTCGAAACTTCGGGCCAAGCGCGCCGCGAGCGTCGCCGCGTCGCAGTCGTCCGCACCCATCGCCGCCAGTATCTCGGGCATTGGCGATACAACCAGATGCGTCTGCATCGACCGGCGATCAAAGATGGCGGTCAGCTCGCCCAGAGGCTCGACGCGCAGCGCGCCCGGCGGCGCGGCGCGATAGGCGGGGTCAGGCATAATCTTCGGCGGCAGCGGTCAGCTTGGCCAGGATTGCCATCATCGTCGCGCGCTCGGCGGCAGTTATGTTCGATTCCAGCTGCGCCTCGCTCGCCAGAGCAGCAGGGACAATAGCGTCGTATAGTGACCACCCGGTTATAGTGAGTTCCAGATGGTGCGACCGCCCATCGATCTCATGCGCTTGGCGCGCGATCAATTGCCGCTCGGCCAGCGCCTTGGCGGCGCGATTGACCGTCACCTTGTCCATCCGCGTCGCCTCGACCAGCTCGCGCTGCGTCTTGGGTTTGCCCTCGCCGAGCACCGCCATCAACCGCCACTCGGGAATTTTCAGCCCAAAGCGGTTCTGATATTCCGCCGCAATCCGCTCCGACAGCGCGTTCGATGCGATCGACAGGCGATAGGGCAGGAAATTGTCGAGGTTCAGTGTTTTGGCGACCATGCCACGTTCTTATCGACAATCGCCGCCCTGTGAAGGTCAGAACGACAGCCGCGCGCCGATCCACAAGGTCCGCGGCGTCGCGCGCTCGACGATTCCTGCCGATGAGATGGCAGCGGGCACCAGTTCATCGAACAAATTTTCGCCGCGCGCTTCCAGGCTGATCGCGTCGGCGAGCCGCCAAGTCAGGCCCGCGTCGAGGGTCAGCGCGTCGTGGAGTTGGAGCAGCCCAAGGTCGTCCTCATTCTGTTTGCCGACATAGCGCAGCGTCACAAAGCCGCCCAAAGGGCCGCTGGCATTGCTACCCAGCGAAATGCTGCCGCCATGCTTCGCGATCTGCGCCGGTCGTCGGCCGTCGAGCACCAACGCGCCTTGCGATGCGTCAACCGTGGCGTCGGTGAATGCATAAGTCGCGCGCAAGGTCAGAAAGTCGATCCGTTGCTCGGCGCTGAGCTCGATACCCTTGCTGTCGATCGCATCGAGATTCTGCCGCTGGTTCAGGTTCGGTGCCAAGGACACATTGGCGATGGCGTTAGTCAGATGGTTGGCGAACAAGGTCGCCGACAGCTTCGTGTCGCCGCTGACCCAATCGGCTCCCACTTCGCCGCCCCACAGGCGCTCGGGCTTCAGCATTTCGTTTGCTGTCGTCACCTCGGCCCCGACACGGAAGGGGCGATACAGTTCGTTCAGCGTCGGCAGGCGCCAGCCGCGATAGGCGGCGGCACGAAGCGCAAGGTCGCCCGAGCTCCAACGCACCCCGGCGCGCCCGCTGCCCTCCCACCCTTGCCGCGCAGCAAAGCGTAGGTCGGTGATGACCGGACCGGCGATATTGCGCTCAAGCCGATAGCCTTCCGCCAGCCGCCAGCGATCGATACGGCCGCTGAAGGTCCACAAAAGGCCGTCGCCGGGGTCGCCCGACGTCCATTCGGCAAAGGCGCCGACGGTATCGCTGGCGCCCCCCGCAACGCGGTGCCGACCCGGCGTGACGCCGCTAAAAAAGAAATCCTCCTCAGTGCGGCCGGTGGTGCGGCGCCAGTCGGCGCCGATGCGGAGCGGATTGGCGCGGTCGATTGCCGGGCGCAATTCAAGGCGCGCGCCGATCCCGGTGGCCGGGACACGCTGGAACAGCGCGGGCGCGACGCTGTTCCGTCCTGCCGCAACGCTGGCAAAGCCGCTTTCGAAATCGCGCAGCTGCACATAGGCGAGCGCCAGCCATTGCACCCCGCCATCGGGGCGGTGGACGAAACGGAGGCTGGCATCGAGGCCGTCGATCTTGCTGGCCGAAAAATCGGTTCCACGGTCGCGGCGATCGGCAAATCGGCGCAGGCTGGCTTCAATCCGGCTGTCGGCGCTCGCGTCGAAACGCAGTCGCACCCCAAGGCCGCCTTGCTCATACGGAGCGGCGCGGTCGACATTCCCGCGTTGCCCCTCGACAACCGGAGCAAAGCCGTCGCCTCGGCTGTAGCGGCCATCGACCGCAATCTGCCCGCGACCGACATCGCCGCCGATCGAAGCCGACAGGTCGACGCCGTTTCGGCTGCCATAAGCGGCGCTCGCGTCGGCGCCGTCGGTCATGCGCGAATGCAATCCGATCGTCCCCGCGAGCGCTCCCGGTCCGTCGGCCCCACCACCGCCACCGCGGGTTATGAGGAGGCCGCCGAGATGGATCGCGTCATAAGCCGACCAGGCAACCCAACCGCCGAAGGGATCAGCTTGCGGCACACCGTCGAGGGTCACCAGCGCGCGGCTCGATGCGTTGCCGCCCAGCCCGCGCAAGGTCACGCCCTGGCTTGTCGGATGCGCGCTGCGCCCGTCGCTACGACGGAACTGGACGATGCCCGCCTCATCGCGCAAGCGGTTCTCGATGCGGGCGCCGAGGCCGGGCGCGACATCGACGACGAGCGTTGAGCCTTGGGCGCGATCGCTAGTGGGCGGCTTCAGCAAACCGCTGCCGTTAACGATGATGATCTCGGGTGGCAGTCGCGTCGTCCAGAAACTGCAACAACCCCCATCATTGTCGGGATCGACCTGTTCGGCCTGCACCTCCTGCGCCAGCGCCGCCGCCGGCATCGCCAGCGCCGCAGTCCCCACTAACAGCCGGATCACGCGGGCTTTACCGCATCGGGATGCGCGTTCTGAAAAGCCTCCAGCTCCAAGCACGCGGCATCAATCGCCACCAGACGCGGATAGTCGTCCACCGGCACCTCGAACCGCCGTGCGTTATACATCTGCGGCACCAGGCAGCAGTCGGCGATGCTGGGCGTATTGCCGCCGAGATAGGTTCCGTCGCCCGCCATCGCCTCGAGCGCCTCGAATCCCTGCGCGATCCACGTCGAGATCCAGCGGTCCTTGGTCTGCTCGTTCAGACCCAGATCGCGGGTCAGATATTTTAGCACCCGCAGATTGTTGAGCGGATGGATGTCGCTCGCCACCACCTGCGCCTGCGCCAGCGCGACGGCGCGCGGCATTGCCGTCTCGGGGATCAGCCGCGGCTCGGGGAACGCGCGGTCGAGCCAGTCAATGATCGCCATGCTCTGGATGATCGGTTCGCCGTCGGCGACCAGCATCGGGACAAAGCCCTGCGCGTTGAGTTCGAGATAGGCGTCGCTGCGCTGCTCGCCTGCGATCAGGCTGACCTCGACGCGCTCATAGGTGAGCCCTTTCAGGTTTATCGCGATGCGCACGCGATAGCTGGCCGAGGAGCGGAAATAATCGTGGAGGACGAGGGATGTCATTGGGAGTTCACCATCCATTTCATGAACCGACACCAAGCCCGTTTGTGCTGAGCTTGTCGAAGCACCGTTCTTCCCTTTGACGCCGCAAAGAAAGAACGGCCCTTCGACAAGCTCAGAGCGAACGGAATTGGGAAGCGACCTTTAGAGCGCCTTCTGCCCGCCCGTCGGCATTTCCGCAATCCATTGCCGCAACAACGCCGCGCCTTCCTTATGCACCGTCGATCGCCCGACTTCGGGCATCGCGATGCCGGGGTCAGTGCTTTCGAGGCGATAGATCATGAAGCTATGCGCGGGGTCGCCGGGGGCGATGGCGAAATCCATGCCGCCGCTGCCGCGCCCTGCCGCGGTCGGGCGCTTGCCGATGCCGTAATTCACGCCGGTCGGATCGTCGGTCCAGCGCAGGAAAAGCCCGCTGTTCGACGCACTGCCCGCCGGATTGTGGCAATGGGCGCAATTGACGTCGAGGTAGGCGCGGGCGCGGTCCGCAATGCTGCCCGCCTTGGGATCGTCCCATTGCGGCATCGCGGGCGGCCGCGCGCCTACATAAGAAAAGCGGATCGGCGGCGCCTGCAGCGGCCGTCGCTCGGCGGTGAGGGCGAAATTCTGCACCTTGGGACCGATCGGCGCGATCACGCCATTCTTGCTGTGACATTCCTTGCACTGGTTCTTGTTCGGCACCGCATAGCGGATGCTGTGCGTTTCGCCGTCGGGGCTTTTGAACGTCACCGGTACGCGCCGCCCGCCCAGCGCCAGCGTCGCATCCTTGCCATCGGTGTCCCAGATATAGGGCAGCGCGACCCAGCCTGTGTTGCGGTGGATCAGCAATCGCGTCTCGACCGGCCTGCCGCCATTGTGATCGGGCCAGCCAAAACTTTTGAACAGCACCGTGCCGACCGGAAATTCGATCGTGCCGTCGGCGGCCACGCGCGCGCTGCTGCCATGCGGCACATAGACGTAGCGATCTTTCGCGGCATAATCGCTGAACAACGGCGTGCGCAGCGTGTAGCCGAACGCCGCCGCCGGGCGATAGCCGTCCGCCGCCATGCCAAAACCGAATTCGGACAGTTTTTGTGGGCTCGCCTCGCCCTCGACCAACGCTTGATCGACGGTCGGCGCAGTCATCGTGGACGCGCCGCTGACGCAGCCGAGCGTCGCCGCCAAGACGGCAAAAACCCGTCTCACCGGACCTTGGCCTCCATCACCTCGGGCAGCTTGATCGCCGGGAGCGCCGCGGGCGGCGTCCCCGTCGACAGATCGACCGGCGCGGGCTTCGCCTGATCGCGCGGAGTCGCGACGTCGGGCAGGTTCAGCGACAGCACCCCGACTTGGTCCAGCACCACCGCATCGCCCGCACCATCCCACAGCACCGGCGGAATCGACCCGCCAAACGCCGCGGCGATCTGCGCCCCACCCTCGAACGCCGGGGCGTAGCCCGCCTTGCCATGCATATTGCCGCGCACGACGATGTCGCGGGGTAACGGCTGATATTTGGGATCCTTGTGCTCGTAGCGATAGCCGACGATCATCACATTGGCGGTGCCATTGTCGGCCAACACATTGTCGAAAATCTCGACATGGCGATTCGCCATCACCAGCACCCCGGTGCCGGTCGGCACGCTCGCGACAATATTGCCCTTGGGGGCGAAGTTCGGCGTGCTGTTGTCGTTGACGATATTCTCGAACACCCGGACATTGTGCCCGCCCTGCATTGGCAGGCTGGGCAGGTCGAACACCAATATGCCGCCGGTGTTTTTCGTCGCGATATTATCGTGAACGTCGGCGTTGAAGCTGTTCTCGATCTCGATCCCCGCGACATTTTCGGTCGCGATCGAATCGCGCACGACGATATTCTTGGACTGGCCAACATAAATGCCCGCATCCGACGCGCCGCGCACATAGACGCTGTCGATCAGCACATCGCTGCTCTCAACCGGATAGATGCCGTAAGCACCGTTGGTTTCCTTCGGCCCAGCGGTCCATTCGACGCGCAGCTGGTGATAGACGATGCGGTCGGCGCCCTTCGACTTGATCCCGTCACCCTTGGTGTTGAGCACCGCAAAATTGGTCAGATACACATCGTCGCTGGTGACCAGCAGCCCCTCGCCCGCGCCCTGCTGGCCGGTAAAGTCGAGGACCGATCCGCCCTCGCCCGCCCCGACACCGCGCACCGTGACGCCCGCGACATCGAGCGACAGCCCGTCGACCAGCTTCCATGTCCCCGCGCCCAGTTGCACGATGTCGCCGGGTTCAGCCAGGATCAGCGCCTCTTGCAGCTTTTCATTGGCATCGGGCGTTGTCGCACTGACGCTGATCGTCTTGGCGGCCGCCGGATGGGCGGCGAGGATCGCCAATATGCCCAGCGTCGCCGCGTGAAGGCCATGGAATCGCATAGGTCTCTCCCCTGATTTGCGGGGAACATGCGGCAAGACTTGACGGATGCCAAGCGATGTTGCTGACATGCATGTAGCTAAACCCGGGGAGAGGTCGCTTTGATTACAAGATTTGCTGTGGCGCTGCTCGCCTTGGTCGCGGTGCCGTCGATGGCGGCGGCGCCCGCGCCGATTGCCGGACGCTGGAAAACCGACGATGGCAAGGGTGTCGTCATCATGGCCGCATGCGGCACCAAGATGTGCGGGCGTGTCGAGCGCATTTTGGTCAAACAGCCCGCAGGCGGCCAACTCGACGAACGCAATCCCGACAAGGCGAAACGCTCCCGCCAGATCACCGGCCTGCAAATATACTGGGATCTGGTCCCGCATGGCGACGGGTGGAAGGGCGAAGGTTACAGCCCCGAAGACGGCCGCTATTACAAGGCGCATCTGCGCGTCAAAGGCGGCAAGCTGACGATGAAGGGCTGTGTGAGCCTGTTCTGCCGCACGGTGACGTGGACCAAGATGGGCTGATTATATCCCCCTCCCGCACGCGGGAGGGGCAGCGAGACTTGCGAACTTGTTCGCTAGCCGCGGCGGGGTGGGCAGGCGCAACGGTGCTGGCCCACCCCCAACCCCTCCCGCAAGCGGGAGGGGAGAAGATTAGTCCTCATCCCCCAAAATCCAATCGACCCCTGCCGCGACATGAATTCGCGTCGTGTCGTAAATCGGCAGCACATTGGCGTCGGGATCGACCAGCATCACCAGTTCGGTGCACGCCAGCACGATCGCCTGAATATCCTGCTTGGCGATGTCGGTGATGAAGGTCTTCATCGTGCGCCGCGAATTTTCGCTCGCCTTGCCCTGCATCAGCTCTTCGTAAATGATCCGGTCGATCTCTTCGGCGCGGCTCATGTCATAGGGCGCCAAGGTCAGCCCGTGCCGCACCAGCCGCTGGCGAAACCAGGCCTCGGTCATCACATTGCGCGTGCCGATCACCGCCGCCGCCTTGATCCCGTCCGCCTTCATCTTCTCGCCGGTTTCATCGACGATGTGGATGAGCGGGATCGAGATCGCCGCAGCGACATCTTCTGCCACCTTGTGCATCGAATTGGCGGCGATCATCAGCGCGGTCGCCCCCGCAGCCTCCAGCCGCTGCGCCGATGCGATCAGCACGTCCTTGGCATGCGCCCATTGTTCGGGCGTGGTTAGCCGCGACAGCTCGCAATAGTTCAGGCTTTCGAGCATGATCGGCGCCGAGCAGGCGGTGCCCAGCCGCTTTTGCACGCCCTTGTTGAGGTGCCGGTAATAGAGCTCGGTCGATGCCCAGCTCATGCCGCCGATCAGGCCGATTTTACGCAACATTCAATCCTCTTCAAAATCGTCGCCCCCGCGAAGGCGGGGGCCGCTGGCGACATCAAGCAAGGCCGATAGCGGCCAGTTAAGGGTTGGACATGCCCCCGGCATGTCCAAGGATTGTCCGGTGGACAATCCGACCCTTCACTCCTTCGCGGGGGCGACGTCAAATCCTAGTGGCCGCTGCCGTTCAGCGCCTTCACGATGTCATCGGTCATCTTCTTGGCATCGCCGAGCAGCATCATCGTCTGGTCCATGTAGAAGACGTCGTTGTCGACCCCTGCATAACCGACCCCGCCCATCGACCGCTTGACGAACAACACCGTCTTCGCCTTTTCGACGTCGAGCACCGGCATGCCGTAAATCGGCGACGTCTTGTCGGTCTTCGCCGACGGGTTGGTTACGTCGTTAGCGCCGATGACAAAGGCGACGTCGGCCTGCGCGAACTCGCCGTTGATGTCCTCCAGCTCGAACACCTCGTCATAGGGCACATTGGCTTCGGCGAGCAGGACGTTCATATGCCCGGGCATACGGCCAGCGACCGGGTGGATCGCATATTTGACCGTCACGCCTTCCTTTTTCAGCAGGTCGCCCATTTCGCGCAGCGCGTGCTGCGCCTGCGCTACCGCCATGCCGTAACCGGGCACGATGATGACAGTGTCGGCCTGGCTCATCAGGAACGCGGCATCGTCGGCGCTGCCGGGTTTCCATGGCCGCTGCTCAGTTGATCCGCTGCTGGCGGCCGACGCATCGGCGCCAAAACCGCCCGCAATGACGCTGATGAAGCTGCGATTCATCGCGCGGCACATGATATACGACAGGATGGCGCCCGACGACCCGACGAGCGCGCCGGTGATGATCATCGCGGTGTTGCCCAGCGTGAAGCCCATCGCCGCCGCGGCCCAGCCCGAATAACTGTTGAGCATCGAAACGACGACCGGCATGTCGGCGCCGCCGATCGGAATGATCAGCAGGAAACCGATCAGGAAGCTCAGTCCCGTGACGGTCCAGAACACCCACGGCGACTGATCGACGGTGAAATAGGCAACCAGCCCGATGATCGCGGCAAGCGTCCCCAGGTTGATGATATGGCGCCCCGGCAACATGATCGCCGCGCCCGACATATTGCCGTTGAGTTTGAGGAAGGCGATCACCGATCCCGAGAAGGTGATCGCACCGATCGCGATGCCGAGCCCCATTTCGATGCGGCTGACCGTATAAATCTGCCCGGCGGCGTCAGCGATGCCGAACGCCTGCGGGTTGAGGTAGGCGGCGGCGGCAACCGCGACAGCGGCCAGACCGACGAGGCTGTGGAAGGCGGCGACCAGCTGCGGCATCGCGGTCATCGCGATGCGCCGCGCCATCACGATGCCGATGACGGCGCCGATACCGATGGCAGCCAGAATCTCGATCAGCCCGACAGGATCAACGCCCGTATAGCTGTTGGTGGTATCGCCAAACTTCATCGGCACATGAGTGACCAGGGTGGTGACGACCGCGATCGTCATGCCCACCATTCCGAAACGGTTGCCGCTTTGCGCCGTCGCCGGGCTGGACAGGCCGCGAAGCGAGAGGATGAAGAGCACGCCCGCGACCAGATAGGCCACCGCGGCCCACGGGTTCACCGCAATGCCATGGCTGTCGGCGGCGGCCGAAAGGATCGACTGAATGTCCATCTCAGCGCTCCTTCTTCTTGTACATCGCCAGCATCCGCGCGGTGACCGCAAAGCCGCCGAAAATGTTGATGCTCGCCATCACCACCGCAGCCAGTCCCAGCCATTTCGATGTGGTCGATCCCGCCGCGGCGCTAGCGATCAGCGCCCCGACAATGATCACCGACGAAATGGCGTTGGTGACGCTCATCAGCGGGGTGTGCAGCGCCGGGGTTACCGACCACACGACAAAATAACCGACGAAGCACGCCAGGACGAAAATCGAAAAAATCGCGATAAAATCCACGGGCTCGCTCCCCTGCTGATTCCGTTTCGCGCACCTCTTGCCGCGCGCTTCCCACCCTGTCGACTCCAAAGCGGACAAAAAGAAAGGCCCGCACCTCTCGAAAGCGAGAAATGCGGGCCTTTTGCGACATAAAATGTCGCGTAACCTTGTATGCGGATGTGAATTTACATCTTCGGCACCAGCACCGCGTCGATCACATGGATCACGCCGTTCGACTGGCCGACGTCGGCCTGCGTTACCGTTGCCTTGTTGCCGCTGGCGCTGGTCAGCAGGATCGCGTCGCCATTCTTCGTCGCGGTCAGATCCTGGCCATCGGCGGTTTTCAGCACCGCCTTGCCGCCGCCCGCAGTAATCTGAGCGGCGAGGTCAGCGGCCATCACCTTGCCGGGAACCACATGATATTTCAGCACGCCCGCCAACACCTCTTTCTGCGCCGGGCGCATCCAGCCGTCGCGCGTTACCGGTGCCACCTGCGTAAAGGCGGCATCGGTCGGCGCGAACACCGTGAACGGCCCCGCGCCCGACAGCGTTTCGACCAGACCCGCCTGCTTGACCGCGGCAACCAGCGTCTTGTGGATCGGAGACGCCGACGCGTTCTCGACGATATTTTTCGTCGGCAACATTTCGGCGCCGCCCACCATCGGGTTTGCGCCTGCCGTTTCGACCGGCGCCATTTCGCCTTCGGCCACCGTGGTGGTCTCGGTGGCGGGGGTTTCGGGGCTGCTGTTACAGCCCGCGAGGCCAAGGCCGGCGGCGGCGGCAGCCGACATCAAGAATGCGCGTTTCATAAAATTCTCCTTTGATACCCGCTTTACGAAGCGGGGGTTGCTGCGGCGGCCGGGGCCGCCTCAGCCGGAGCGGCGACGGGTTCTGCCGCCGCAGCAGGCTTGATTTCGGGGATCAACACCCCGTTCAGAATGTGGATCATGCCGTTCGACTGCGCGACATCGGCCTGCGTCACATAACCGCTACTACCCTGCGTGCCGTCAACTTTGATATTGCCCGACACCTCGGTGAAGGTCAGCGGCTGGCCCTCGACCGTGGTCAGCGTCGCCTTGCCGCCGCCCGCCTTGATCTTGGCATAAAGATCGGCCGAGGTGATTGCACCCGGCACGACATGATAGGTCAGCACCTGGGCCAACGCCGGTTTGTTGACCGGATCCATCAGATAAGCGGTCATCGGCTGCGGTACCGCTGCGAACGCCTGATCGGTCGGCGCGAATACCGTGAACGGCCCGGCGCCCGACAGCGTTTCGGTAAGACCTGCGGCGGTCAACGCCTGAACGAGCGTCTTATGCTCAGGCGATTTGGTCGCGTTCTGGACGATGTTCCAGCTATCGACCATCGCGCCCGACGCAGCTTCAGCCTCGGCCACGGTCGCCTCAGCTTCATCGGCGGCGCGGGCGTGGGCCGGGGCGATCATCGTCGCAGCGCTCAGGGCAAACAGGGGAAGAGCAAAAAACTTCGCACGCATTATCTAGTCTCCATCGCGTTGTGGCAGTTACGGTTGCTATCAACCAAAAGACGCACGGCGACGGACGATAGTTTCATAGCGCGGACAATAACGCCGCATTTGAAACGCTTTGATGACAAATGACGGCGGTCGCAGTTACCGCTTGAGCAATGTTTGCTCGGCCATGATCCGCTGGATAACCCGCGGATCGCTCTTGCGCGAAATCTTGACCTGGAGCGGTTCGGCGGCGCCCGACACCCAGATTTTCATGTCGGCATCGAGGTCGAACGTGCCCGCTGTTTCCAGCGAGAAACGAACAACCGATCGCCACGGCACCGACTGAAACTCGACCTTCGATCCGGTCAGTCCCTGCACGTTGACATAGATCAGCCGCTGATCGGTCAGCAGCACCGAATCGCGGATGGTGCGAAAGGCCGCGAGGATGTTTTCACCGGCGATCAACGCGTGTCCGAACTCGGCCGACGCCGATGTGACGTCCAGATCGCTGGCGCTGAACAATCCCATTAGAGCGGGCCCATTAGAGCGGGCCCATCAGAGCAGCCGCTCGTTGACGACCTTGCCGCCCTGCGTCAGGCGGATCGCATTGCCGATTTCTTCGTCGAGCACCGGCTTGCCCGCTTCCTTGTCCCAAAAGGCCGAGAGGAAGTTGAACAGGTTGCGGCTGAACAGCGCGCTGGTGTCGGCGGGCATCAGCGCCGCGATGTTGCTCGCGCCGATGACGGTAACGCCGTGGATGCGCTTTGCTTCGCCGGGGACCGACCCTTCGACATTGCCGCCGCTTTCGGCCGCCATGTCGACGATCACGCTGCCGGTGCGCATCGTCGCCAGTTGCGCGTCCGAAATCAGCCGCGGCGCGGGGCGCCCGGGGATCAGCGCGGTGGTGATGACGATGTCCTGCTTGGCAATGTGCGACGATACCAGTTCGGCCTGCGCCGCCTTATATTCGTCGGACATTTCGGTGGCATAGCCGCCGGCGCCCTCACCCTCGATCCCCGCGACGCTCTCGACGAAGATCGGCTTGGCGCCGAGCGACATGATCTGCTCCTTGGTCGCGGCGCGTACGTCTGTCGCGCTGACCTGCGCGCCCAGGCGACGCGCGGTTGCAATGGCCTGAAGGCCCGCGACGCCGACGCCCATCACGAACGCCTTGGCGGCGCTCACCGTCCCGGCGGCGGTCATCATCATCGGAAAAGCCCGCCCATAGGCGTTCGCCGCCATCAGCACCGCCTTGTAACCGGCAAGGTTCGCCTGGCTCGACAGGATGTCCATCGATTGCGCGCGCGTGATGCGCGGCATGAATTCCATCGCCAGCGCCTCAAGTCCCAGCGCCGCATAGCCATCGATGCGGGCACGCTCTCCGAAAGGGTTCAGCCCGGCGGCAAGCCAGGCGCCATCGGCAAAGCCGCTCAGCCCCTTGGGGTCCGGCCCCTGAATCGCGAGGATGATGTTCGCGCCCTTAAGCACATCGGCGCGGCTGCCGACACTGGCGCCCGCCGCGCTATAGTCGGCGTCGGCGACCGAGGCGGCTTCACCTGCCCCCGATTCGACGGAAACTTCGGCACCCAAGCCAATGAATTTCTTCACGGTTTCGGGGGTCGCGGCGACGCGGGCTTCGCCGGGGGCGAGCTCCTTCAGGACAGCGATGCGCATGTTGATCCGGTCAGGAGATGATGAGAACGACGAAAACGGTCACGATCGCGGTGATGATCGATCCGACTTTCAGCAGGCTCAGAAAACCCGAATAGGTTTCGCTCGCTGCCTTCATTTCCTGTTCCGCCATGGCTCTTTCCCCTTCAGCCGCCGCCTTCCTCGGCACAGGCGCGCCGCGCCCGGCCCGGAATCGGCCTTCGCGCCGGTCTTAGCTACGCCGCCGCTGATGCTCAAGTGCCGCTTTGGCTGTCCGCCGTAAAAGAAGAACGGCCTTAATCGCCCCTTTACCCGTGTGGCCTACATCACTGCGCTTGAGCGGAGGAATCGGCATTACGACGCCGAACAAGGGCAGATTCGAAACGATGGCAAGCACGCGCGACACGCGAACAGTGATGATCGTCGACAGCGAGCCGGCGCAGCAACGCTTTCTGGCGGCGCTGGTGTCGCGCGGCGGCTGGCGCAGCATTGCCGCCGCCGACACCGACACCGCGCTCGCCAAGCTGGGTACCCAGGAAGGCATGGCGCTCGACGCAGTGCTCGTCGATCAGGGCGCGCCGGGCATGGACATGGCCGAGTTTGTCGCCGAATTGCGCCGCTGGCGGCCCGCCCTCCCGCTCGTCGTCATCACGATGCGGAACGGGGTCGAAGTCGCGGTCGGCGCCATGCGCGCCGGGGCGAGCGATTTCGTCCAGAAACCCATCGCCCCCGACCGCCTGCTCGAAGCGCTCGACCGGGTCGTATCGACCGGCGGGCCGCAGGGTGAGCTTCGCCCTCTGACCGAAAAACTCCGCGCGCCGTTGGCATTCGAGGAAATCATCGGCTCCAGCCCCAATTTCCGCAGCGCGCTCGCCATCGCCGCTAAGGCCGCCCGCGCGCGGGTGCCGGTGATGATCAACGGCCGCCCTGGCACCGGCAAGGAAGTGTTTGCCCGCGCCATCCACAGCGCTAGCCCACGCGCCCGCGGCGCGCTGGTGATGGTCGATTGTTCGGCGGTATCGCCGGGACTGATCGGATCGGGGCTGTTCGGCCATGAACGCGGCGCCTTTGCCGGCGCTTTCGATCGGCAAGTCGGGCGGCTCGTGCAAGCCGACGGCGGCAGCGTGATCATCGACCATGTCGAATGCATCCCGCTGGAAACCCAGGCCAAGCTGGTCGAGTTCATCAACACCGGCGAAGTCCAGATGATCGGCGGCACGATCCGCCAGAGCGTCGACGTCCGCATCATCGCGACCAGCACCAGCCCACTCGAAAAGCTGATCGAGGCGGGGCATTTTCGCGAAGACCTGTTTTACGCGCTGTCGAGCGCGCAATTCACCCTGCCCTCGCTGTCCGAACGCCGCGGCGATGTCGGCCCGCTCGCGCGGCATTTGCTGGCGCGGATCGGCGGCCTGCCTGGCATGGGGCCGATCGGGGTCACCGACGACGCGCTGCGCCTGCTCGCCGCCTATGCCTGGCCAGGCAATGTGCGCCAGTTGCAGGACGTGCTGTTCCGCGCCGCGGTCGGCAGCAAAACCGATGTGCTGACCAGCGCCGATTTCCGTGCGATCGAAGCCACCCTCGGCGGCGGCAGCCTGACCGGTGAAGGCGAGATCGCGATCAACGGCGAAGCGATCGGCGTCACCCTGTATCTGCCCGACGGCAACCTCCGCCCGCTCGAAGAGATCGAGGCCGATGTCATCCGCCTCGCGATCGGCCATTATCGCGGCCGGATGAGCGAAGTCGCCCGCCGCCTCGGCATTGGCCGCTCAACGCTCTATCGCAAGCTCAGCGACCTCGGCATCGACACCGCCGCCTGACGCGCCTAATTGCGGCGGCATGACCCGCCGTTTTTCGAACAAAGCCGCCCTTATCACCGGCCATGCCTCGGGCATCGGCGCCGCGACTGCGACGCTGCTCGCCAACGAGGGCGCCCAGATCATCGGCGTCGATCTGTCGCAGGGGCAGGACGTCGGCGACCCTGCGCTGTGGCAAGGGTTGACGGGCGGTCTTGCCAACATTGACATAGCCGTCGTCAACGCGGGCATCGCGACCGCCGCGCCGCTGATCGATCTCGACTTTGCCGACTGGCGCCGCACCCTGTCGGTCAACCTCGACGGCGCGATGCTCAGTGTCCAGGCGGCGATGCGCGCGATGATCGCGCATGGCCGCGGCGGCGCGATCGTCATCACCGCGTCGATCGCCGGACTGAAGGCTGAACCCGGCACGGCTGCCTATGCCGCTTCGAAAGCGGCAGCGATCCATCTGGCGCGTGTCGCCGCCAAGGAAGGGGCACCGCACCGCATCCGCGTCAACGCAATCGCGCCGGGCGGCGTCGATACGCCGATCTGGGACGACATGGAATTTTTCGCCCAAATGGTCACGCAGCTTGGCAGCCGCGCCGCCGCTGCCACGGCGATGGCGCAAATCGCCACACCGCTCGGCCGCTGGGCGACCGCCGACGAAATCGCAGCGCAGATCGCGTTCCTGCTGTCCGATGCCGCCGCCACCATCACGGGCAGCGTCTTGGCCAGCGATGGCGGTTACAGCCTTTAAACCCGTCAGGCGTTTGCGACGGATTTCAATATATCGTCGGTCGATTGGCCCGTCAGCGTCTTGGCAATCTCGCCCACCAGCGCGGCTTCCAGCGTCTTGTGATACAGCTTGCGCATCTCGCCCAGCGTGCTCGGATCGGCGATCACTACCAGCTGCTTGATCTTGTTCGACAGCACCGCGGCGTTCAGCGCTTCGGCCACCGACGCGGCATGGCCTGCTTCGGCATTTTGTCGCGGCGTGTCACCCTGCCCGGCATTATGCGCAGATTCACCGTTCGTCGGCAGGTCGATCGCCTTCAGGCTCGGCTCCTGTTCGCTGCCGCTGTTACGGAACAGTTGGAATTGGGTGCCGTCGGCGACAACGACATGCGAGCCGGAGGGGAGTTGCATAAATATCTCCTGGGAGGATCGGCGCCGTGTTGGCACCATGGTCCCAAAAGATACGCAGGAGGGCGGCGAGAGTTGCCTCGCTTCGCCTCAACCGGTAAGCGCCGCGTCGCGCAGCCCGCGCCATACCCGCAGCGCCTGGCGGTTTTCGGGTATGTCATGGACACGCAGCAATTGGGCGCCCTGCGCCGCCGCCTGATAATGCAGCGCGACGGTGCCGCCGAGCCGCTGGTCGGCCGCAGCCTCGTTATCCAGCGCCCCGATCATCCGCTTGCGGCTGGCGCCGAACAAGATCGGACAGCCCAGGGTGTGGAACAGCGCCAGCCCATTGATCACCGCCAGATTGTCGGCGACGCCCTTGCCGAAGCCCAGCCCCGGATCGACGATGATCTTTGCCGGATCGACGCCCGCCGCGACGCACGCCGCGACCCGCTCGGCCAGCATGTCGTAGACGTCGAACAGGGCGTGCGTGTAATCCCCGCCTTCATGCGGATCGCTCTTGGCCGACGGCGCATGCATCAGCACGACCGGGCATCCCGCAGCCACCACCACCTCCATCGCGCGATCGTCATAGCGCAGCGCCGACACATCGTTGACGACCGTCGCCCCGGCAGCAAGCGCCGCCGCCATCACCGCGGCCTTGCGGGTGTCGATCGAAACCGCGACGCCGCCCTTTGCTAGCGCCGCGACAACGCCCTCGACGCGCTGGATCTCATCGCCGTCCCAGATCAGCGGCGCGCCGGGACGGGTCGATTCCCCGCCAACGTCGATGATCGCCGCGCCCGCGCTCGCCATGACAAAGCCTGCATCGGCTGCGGCGACGGCATCGACATGCTTGCCGCCGTCCGAAAAACTGTCGGGGGTGACGTTGAGGATGCCCATCAATTGCGGTTCGTTCAGCCGCACCATGCGTTCACCGAGTTGAAGCGCGCCGCGCGGGCGCATCAACCCGGCGCGCTGTGCCGTCGCGGCCGCGGCCAATTGGTCGGGCATCGCCGCGATCCAGTCGGCCCATTCGGCGACGGTGACAATCGCCGCTTTGACGCTGGCGCCATCGCGCAGGCTGATGTGCCAGGCGGCGAACCAGACCATGGTGTCGCCGATCCTCAGGCAATGATCGCCCAGTTCATGCGGCCGATCGACAAAGCAGGTGGGGCGGCAATAGATTTTTGCGGTCGCGGATGCCGCACCGAGGTCGGGTTTGGTTAACGGTTGGAACATGCCTATCCCTTTACCCGTCATTGCGAGCGAAGCGAAGCAATCCAGGGCGGTTTACGCTACTCTGGATTGCTTCGCTTCGCTCGCAATGACACTGTAATGTTACGCCTCGTTGGCCAGCAACCAGTCCTGCCGCACCGCGTCGATCATCCGCAATTGCTTGCCATCATCGACGTGCCAGAAGGTCCAGCCGTTGCAACTCGGCGCACCCTGAACCCCGGCGCCGACCTTGTGGATCGACCCCGCGGGCTGGCCGTCGCAATCGAGGCTGCCATCGACGCGCACCTTGGCCTTCCAGCGCCGCTTGGCGTCGGTCAGCAGCGTCCCCGGCGCGATCAACCCGTCCGAAACCAGCATCCCGAACGCGACGCGTGTCGCCGCCTGCGGCGCCATCATCGTCTTCACCGCGCTCTCATCCAATGGCAGCGCCATTTCGATACGTTCCTTCGCCGCCGCAATATAATCATCCTCGCGCTCGATCCCGATGAAATGGCGGCCGAGGCGCTTGGCGACTGCGCCCGTCGTGCCGGTCCCGAAAAAGGGATCGAGGATCACGTCGCCGGGGTTCGAGCAGGCGAGCAGGATACGATAGAGCAAGGCTTCGGGCTTTTGGGTCGGATGGACCTTGGTCCCGCCTTTTTTCAGCCGCTCCTGACCGCCGCAAATCGGGATCAGCCAATCGGAGCGCATCTGCAATTCGTCGTTCAGCGTCTTCATCGCGCGGTAGTTAAAGGTGTAGCGCGCCTTCTCACCCATTGACGCCCAGATCAGCGTTTCATGCGCGTTGGTAAAGCGGGTGCCCTTGAAATTGGGCATCGGGTTGGCCTTGCGCCACACGATGTCGTTGAGGATCCAATAGCCATTGTCCTGCAGCGCGGTGCCGACCCGGAAGATATTGTGATAGCTGCCGATCACCCACATGCTGCCGCCCGGCTTCAGGATACGCTTCGCTTCCTTCAGCCATGCGTGGGTAAACCGGTCGTATGTCGCCAGACTGTCGAACTTGTCCCATTCGTCGGTGACTGCATCAACCTGGCTGCCGTCCGGGCGATGCAGATCGCCGCCGAGTTGGAGGTTATACGGCGGATCGGCAAAGATCATGTCGATCGACGCCGCGGGCAGCGAGCGCATCATCTCGATGCAATCGCCCTGCAGGATGCTGTCGAGCGGTAGCTCGACGGGCGCCGTCATTGCCGCCCGCTGCTTTACCGCCGGGGTCTTGACCCGTTCCATCACACCCATGTTTTGCCCCCGCGAAGATCCGAAAGAAGCCCCTGATGAGTCCGGCGGAGTCCGCCGTCAAGCGCAGAAGTCTAGGGATTCCGCGTCACTAACTGGTTAACGAGATGAGAACGAAACGAGTCTGACACAGCATATGGAGTCCGGCGCGACTCGGGGACTCAACGGGTGGTGGTGTGGCGGGGAGGACTCAGTGGTGGAAAAAAGTTCGACTTGATCCTCCCTGTGACGAAGTCATGGGGAGGGGGCAGCGCCTCAAACAACATCCATCGTCATTGCGAGCGAAGCGAAGCAATCCAGAGCGGTTACCGTAGGCTCTGGATTGCTTCGCTTTGCTCGCAATGACGAAAATAATTCCGGGCTAAATCCCCGGATCGACCACGGTCAGCTCTACCGACCGCTCCCACAACTCTCGCGACAGCGTCGCATCACGCGCAGTGCGCGTCGCGCGCGCCGGCCCCGATCGCCCTGATACTTCGCCCAGACCCTGCGGCCCCAGATAGTCGCCGCCTTGGACATGCGCGCCGGTCGCCGCCTGCAACGTCGGCCACGCACCCTGCGCCGCACTGTTGAAAAAAGGCGCGGCGAGCGGCGTCATCGTACGCAGCGGCATCGGTAGATGGCGGGTCAGTTCGGTGATCGCGACCCCCGGATGGCACCCGATCGCCTGGGTCGACCGCCCCGCGGCGCTCAACCGCCGGTCGAGTTCGAACATGTGCAGCAGGTTGGCGAGCTTGCTGGCCTGATAGCGCGGCAATTTATGGTAGCTGCGCGCCGCCGACAGGTCGCTGAAATCAATCTGGCCGCCCTTGTGCGCCAGGCTGGCGGTGATGACGATACGGTCGTCGATATGGCCATGGACCAGTCCGGTGAAAGCAAAGGTGCCAAGATGGTTGACCCCGAATTGCAGTTCGAAGCCCTGCTTTGTCAGCGTTTTCGGCGGGATCATCACGCCGGCGTTGTTGACCAGCACGTCGATTCGTGGCCCCGCCAGCACGGCTTTCGCCGCCTCGCGCACCTGTTCGAGATCGGCGAGGTCAAGCGGCTGAAACGACAGTTCGGCATTGGGCACATCCGCGCGGATCCGGTTCATCGCAGCGTCCGCGCGATCCAGATCGCGGCAGGCCAGGATCACGTGCGCGCCGCGCGCCGCCAGAACCTTGGTCGTTTCGAACCCGATCCCCGCATTGGCACCGGTAACCAGAAAGATACGCCCGGTCTGCGCCGATACGTCATCGGCGGTAAATCCCCTGCTCATCGCGCGCTCCTGCGTTTCAGACCAGCTGCATTTGTGCGACCGGGGCAAAGCTGGTCCGGTGAAGCGGCGTCGGTCCATATTGGCGCAGCGCCGCGAGATGCTGGGCGGTACCATAACCCATGTTGCGCTCCCAGCCAAAGCCCGGGAAATCCTGCGCCGCCGCGACCATGAAACGGTCGCGATGCTCCTTGGCGATGATGCTCGCCGCCGAAATGCAGGGGTGCAGCGCGTCGCCGCCGATAATCGCGCGCGCGGCATAGC
The DNA here is from genome assembly GCF_031457495.1 of Sphingopyxis sp. BE259. Taxonomy (NCBI): domain Bacteria; kingdom Pseudomonadati; phylum Pseudomonadota; class Alphaproteobacteria; order Sphingomonadales; family Sphingopyxidaceae; genus Sphingopyxis; species Sphingopyxis sp. BE259. Next base: position 1,921,277 of record NZ_JAVDWM010000001.1, on the reverse strand, counting down.
GCCAGCGCGGCAAGCGGTTGCCGTCGACCAGCACCTCGCTTGGTTCGACGCCGAGCGCATCGACGGCGCGCGTCATCGCCAGCATCGTCGCTTGCAGGATGTTGATCCCGTCGATTTCCTCGACGCTCGCGTCGCCAACGCCCCAGCGGCAGCGCGCCTTGATCTGCGTTTCGAGTTCAGCGCGGCGTTTGCCGCTGAGCTTCTTGCTGTCGTCGAGCCCGGCAATGCCTTCGGGACACATGATCACCGCCGCAGCGACCACGGGCCCCGCCAGCGGCCCCCGCCCGGCTTCGTCGACCCCGACGATCATCGACTGCTGCTCAGCAAACCGAACCCCCGCTTCCGTTCGTCTCGAGCGAAGTCGAGACACGGGCAGGCCAGCACAAACTCAACCTGACTCGACTTCGCTCGACACGAACGGGACAAAATAGCGCCGACCCGTACTACACCCGCCACGGCGGATACCTGCGATATTCTCCCGCCTGATACAGGCAGAGCCGGTTGCCCGCCGGATCGCTTAGCCGCGCCTCGCGCCAGCCCCAATCCTCATCGCGCGGCATCTGGTCGAACCGCACCCCGCGCCGCGCCAGATAGGCGACCCACGCATCGAGCGCGCCGCTTTCCAGATAGGTCGTCGCCCCGCCCGCCACGCCGTCGCCGACATGGATTGACAGCGTCACGCCATTGGCCGCCTCGAACCGGGCATATCCATTGTCCCGGCTATCGACGATCTGCTTCAGCCCCATCTGCTTGTAGAAAGCGACCGATGCCGCATAGTCGCTCGCGGGCAAGGTGAACTGGTTGAGCGCCGGGCCGGTGAACAGCCCGTCGTTGCGCACATATTGCTGCCCCATCGGACCATGACCCGCGCCCAGCCCCGGCGCGTCGAGCAAGGACAGTCGGACAAAATCGCGCGCCCGAGCAATTGCAGGCTCCAGCGGCATGCCCTGCGCCAAACCGCAGGCGATCGCGCTCGCCAGCGTGCAGCCGGTGCCGTGGCTGTGCGGGGTGTCGATCCGCGGCGCTTCCCAGCGCGCGACCTCGCCTTCGCCGGTTTCGAGCAAGCGATCGACGACCGTTTCGCCCGCGGCATGGCCGCCCTTGACCAGCAAGGAACAGCCGTGCGCGAGCACCGCATCCTCGCCGCCGAGCGCCTCCAACTCGGGCAGGTTTGGCGTCGCGACCATCGCGCGATCGAGCAGGGCACGAAAGGCATCGATCGTCGCCGCGTCGGCCAGCACCGACCCACTGGTCGCGACCATCACCGGGTCGAACACCACCGCCGCCTGCGCCAGATCGGACTGGGTCAGCCGCTCTGCCACCGCAGCCGCGGTCGCGGCGCTGCCGATCATGCCGATCTTGACCGCATCGACGCCGATATCGGACGCGACGCTGTCGATCTGTGCCAGCACCATGGCGGTCGGCACTGGGTGAACGCCCTGGACCCCCAACGTATTTTGCGCCGTGATCGCAGTGATCGCGGTCATCACATGACCGCCGAGCATCGTTACCGCCTTGATATCGGCCTGGATACCCGCACCGCCACCGCTATCCGACCCGGCGATGATCAGGACGCGCGCGGTCACAATATGATCTCCACATTTTCGTCATGCCGGACTTGATCCGGCATCCTTCGCCGCGCGGGCGTCATGGACCCCGGATCAAGTCCGGGGTGACGAAGCGGGCGCGGCGTCAAACCTTGTATTTCCGTACCGTCGAGCCGGGGTATTTCGCCAGGATCGCGCCTTCGCGCAGCGGCCGGTCGAGCAGGTCGCCACCGCAATTGGGGCATTGTTCGTCCAGCCGGTCGGCGCAATTGGCGCAAAAGGTGCACTCCATCGAACAGATGAAGGCACCGTGCATGTTCGCGGGCAAATCCTTGCCGCATTTTTCGCAATCGGGTCGCATTTCAAGCATGATAAGTCTCTTTCGGTTCTGATGAAGTTTCGGATTATGCGGTCGCCTCACGCACCGCGTCGCAAATCATGTCGACGACGCGCTCGACCTGTCCGGCGTCGTCGCCTTCGGCCATCACGCGGATCAGCGGCTCCGTTCCCGAAGGGCGGATCACCAGCCGCCCGCGCCCGGCGAGCAACGCTTCGCCCTCGGCGATCGCCGCCTGAACCTTGCTATCGTCGAGCGGTTCTCCACCCGCGAAGCGGACATTCTTCAAAAGCTGCGGCACCGGGTCGAACTGATGCAGCAACTCGCTCGCCGGTTTGTCCGCCGCGACCAACTCGGCCAGCACCTGCAAGCCTGCCAATGTGCCGTCACCGGTCGTCGCATAGTCCGACAGGATCATATGCCCCGACTGTTCGCCGCCGACGTTGAAGCCGCCTGCCTTCATCCGTTCCAGCACATAGCGATCGCCGACCTTGGTTCGTTCGACCCGCAATCCTTCACTCTCCAGGAAACGCTCAAGTCCCAGGTTCGACATTACCGTCGCGACGACCCCGCCGCCTTTCAGCCGCCCCTGCCGCGCCCAGCTGGCCCCGATCAGCCCCATGATCTGGTCGCCGTCGACAATCTTGCCCTTTTCATCGACGACGATCAGCCGGTCGGCATCGCCGTCGAGCGCGATGCCGATGTCGGCGCCGCTTGCCACCACGGTTTCCTGAAGCAGGGCGGGCGCAGTCGAGCCGCATTTGTCGTTGATGTTGGTGCCATTCGGCGTCGTCCCGATCGCCACCACATCGGCGCCCAGTTCCCAGAACACCGTTGGTGCGCTGTTGTAGGCGGCACCGTTGGCACAATCGAGCACGATCCGCAGCCCGTCGAGCCGCACCGATTCGGGCAGGCTCTGTTTCACAGCATGAATATAACGACCGCGCGCGTCCTCGATCCGCTTGGCGCGCCCGATATGCGCCGGGTCGGCCAGCTTCGGCTGCTGCGCGAGCAACAGTTCGATCTGCGCCTCATCCTCGTCGGATAATTTATAGCCATCGGGGCCGAACAGCTTGATGCCATTGTCGTAAAAGGGATTGTGGCTCGCCGACAGCATCACGCCCAGGTCGGCGCGCATCGAGCGGGTCAGCATCGCGATCGCCGGGGTCGGCATCGGCCCGACCTGCACCACGTCCATGCCGACGCTGGTGAACCCGGCGACCAGCGCATTTTCCAGCATATAGCCCGACAGCCGCGTGTCCTTGCCGATCACCACGCGATGCTTGTGGTCGCCGCGCAAGAAATGGGCGCCCGCCGCCATGCCGACGCGCATCGCGACCTCGACGGTCATCGGGATCTGGTTCGTCAGTCCGCGAATCCCGTCGGTTCCGAAAAACTTGCGCATGCCACCTCTGCTACTTAAGCCGAACGGGACCAATGCCTGCCCGGCTGCTTCGGGAAGGCCCTAAGTCACCCTCTTTTGCTTGGCAAGCTGGCCAGAAACATCGCCGGGAGAATATGGCTTGAAATCGGCATGGATCATCCTCTCGGCGCTGGTCGCCGGGATGCTGCTGGGAATCGGCATCGAACTGGTCGCGCCCGACGCGGGCACCGCATCGCTGCCCTTTGTCGAACCGATCGGGCTGCTGTGGCTCAACGCGCTGAAGATGACGATCGTCCCGCTGGTCGTCGCGTTGCTGATCACCGGCATCACCGCGACCGCCGACGCCGCGCGCGCGGGTAAGCTCGCGGCGCGCGCGGTGATGACCTTCCTCGCCGCGATCTTCATTTCGGGGTCGATGTCGCTGTTGATGACGCCGCTGCTGCTGCGGCTGTTTCCGCTCTCGACCGGCGCCGCCGACGCGCTGCGCAGCGGCCTTGGCGGCACCAGCGAAGCGGGACCATCGCCGACCTTTGGCGACTTCCTGCTCTCGCTGATCCCGACCAACCCGATCGCCGCCGCCGCCGACACCGCGATCCTGCCGCTGATCGTGTTCACCACCATCTTCGCCTTCGCGATCACCAAGCTCGAACCGGTTCAGCGCGCGACGTTGTCGGGGCTGTTCAAGGCGCTGGGCGATGCGATGCTGATCGTCATTGGCTGGGTGCTCGCACTCGCGCCGATCGGCGTTTTCGCGCTCGGCTATGCGCTCGCGGTCAAGGCAGGAATCGCGGCGTTCGGCGGCCTGATCCATTATGTTCTGATCCTGATGGGAATCGGGGTCAGCTGCCTGATCCTCGGCTTGGCCCTCGCCTGGCTGGTCGTCGGCATATCGTTACCGCGTTTCATCCGTGCGATGGTGCCGACGCTGGCGGTGGCGATCAGCACCCAAAGCTCGCTCGCCAGCCTGCCCGCGATGCTCAAATCGTCCGAAGAACTCGGCGTCGATCCGAAGAAGGCCGACGTCGTGCTGCCACTCGCGGTCGCGCTGTTCCGGTTCACCAGCCCGGCGATGAACCTGGCAGTGGTCGTCTATGTCGCGTGGCTGTTCGGGGTCGAGCTGACCCCATGGGAGATGGCGGTCGGGCTGGCGGTGGCGATGGCTGCGGCGCTCAGCTCGGTCAGCCTGCCCGGTTCGATCAGCTTCGTGACCTCGATCGCGCCAATCGCCGTGTCGATGGGCGTCCCCGTCGCGCCGCTCGGGCTGCTGGTCGCGGTCGAAACCTTCCCCGATATTTTCCGCACCCTCGGTAACGTCGTCGGCGACGTCGCCGCCACGAAATTTGCGGCCGATGGCATCGAAGACGCCGAACCCGCAGGAGAGACCCCATGAAATACCGCAAACTCGGCCACGGCCTCGAAATATCGGCCATCGGCATCGGCTGTATGCCGATGATCAAGGGCGGCAATATCCTTTATGGCGAGGCCGCCGACCTCGATGAATCGACCGCGACGATCCACCGCGCGATCGACCTTGGCGTGACCTTTTTCGACACCGCACAAATCTATGGCCCGTTCAGCAACGAGGAATTGCTGGGCGCCGCGATCAAGGGCAAGCGCGACGGCTTGGTCATCGCGACCAAATTCGGGTTCAAATTCGACGGCAATCAGATTGTCGGGGTCGATGGCTCGCCCGCCAACGCACGCGCCTCGTGCGAAGGCTCGCTCCAGCGGCTCGGTATCGACACGATCGACCTGTTCTATCAGCACCGCGTCGATCCTGCGATCCCGATCGAGGAAGTTGTCGGCGGAATGATGGAACTGGTCCGCGAAGGCAAGGTGCGCCACATCGCGCTGTCCGAAGCCGGCCCCGAAACGCTGCGCCGCGCCGCGAAAGCCGCGCCGATCACCGCGCTGCAAAGCGAATATTCGATCTGGGAGCGCGACATCGAGGACGAGATCTTAGGCGTCTGCCGCGAGAATGGCATCGGCTTCGTTCCCTATTCGCCGCTCGGCCGCGGCTTTCTGGCGGGCGCGGTGCGCAGCCGCGACGAACTGCCCGAGAATGACTGGCGCCGCAACGACCCGCGCTATTCGGACGAAAACCTGCCCGCCAACTTGGCGATCGTCGATGCGATCGGCGCGGTGGCGGACAAGCATGGCGTGTCGAACGCCCAGATCGCGCTCGCGTGGCTGCTCGCGCAGGGCGACGACATCGTCCCGATCCCCGGCACCAAGCGCCGCGCGACGATGGAGGACAGCGTCGGCGCCGCCGATGTAACGCTGACCGCCGATAACCTCGCGGCGATCGAGGCGGCGGCGCCCAAAGGCGGCACCAGCGGCCCGCGCTATGGCGAAATGGGCATGCGGATGGTGCGGTTGTAGAGCATCAGAACCGCCTTAAGCCCGTCATTGCGAGCAAAGCGAAGCAATCCAGAGCGGTTTACGCCAGCTCTGGATTGCCGCGTCGCTTCGCTCCTCGCAATGACGTTGGCCTAGGACATTTAGCGAAGCGCGTTGTCGGTGCTTCCTAACCCCTCAACCTTCTCCACCAACACATCGATCTTGTGATGCAGCCGCATGATCTCTAGTTCGGCGCGCAGATTGATCTCGTAATCCAGGCTGGCGGCCAGCCGGTCTTTTGCCGAAGCCCGGTTCTGGCTCATCATGATGATCGGCGCCTGCACCGCCGCCAGCGTCGACAGCATCAGGTTCAGGAAAATGAACGGATAGGGATCGAACGCCATCCCCCAGCGCGCCAGCACTTCCGAATTGAGCAGCATCCATCCCAGCAGCACCACGGTGAACAGGATGATGAACCCCCACGACCCGCCCACCGCGGCGACGCGATCGGACAGGCGCGCGCCAAAGCTCGCCTCGGCATCGTCCAGATCGCCCGCGTCGCGGCTCGTCGGTTCATGCGCGGCGATCGCGGCGATGACGCGGCGTTCCTCGGCATCGAGTTCGTCATAGCTCCGCCCGAGCAGCCGCAGCGCGAGATCAGAGGCGTGCACGTCGGCGTTCATCCCACCCAGCGCCAGATGCCCGCGACCATATAGCCAAGCGCGCCGTGCCCCCACGTCGCGGCCAGCCAAACGACAAGGCCGCCGAACAGCGCGTGCGGGCGCGGGATGGTGTCGCCCCATGGCGTCGCGCCGCTGATCTGCCGCGCGAACGGCACAAAGCTCGTCCGAGCCGCCCAATGCCGCCAGCTGTCACCCATCAGCCGCGCTTTCTTGCCGTCCTGTCCCGCCGACCCGAACAGCGCGAGAAAAACGATTGTGCCGGACAGGATGATCTGCGCCTCGGTCGGCATCACCATGATGTGGGCGACCGCCCACAGCGCGAAGCCCCACATCATGGGGTGGCGGGTGATCGCGAAAACCCCGCGCGGGGCGTTCTGCGCCGCGGCGGCGGCGCTTGGCGCGGGCAGCGCCGGATTGCCGATCAGCGACCCCATGAACAGGATGCTGGCGAACAGGACCAGCACCGACGCGACAATCCACAGCGCATCGCCGACCGCCCACAACGGCGGTTCGGGCGGCATCCCGCGCCACGCTTGCACGACGAGGACGAACGTCGCGATCGCGACGATCGAATAGACGATCTGGAACCCGCGTTCGCCCAACCGGTTGGCCAGTCCATCGCGCAACGGATGCGACAGCGCCAGGTGCGAGCCGACGAACAAAACGCAGGTGGTGATCAAAAGCGACATCGGTTGCATGGAAAGCCCCTCTCCTGCCAGAGGACGCCCATACCATGAATGTCATCGCGGCGAAGGCCGGGATCTCGCCGCTGCGTTATCGAGCCACGGTGAGATCCCGGCCTTTGCCGGGATGACGAACAAGACGATTGGCGTCCAACCTATCTATCATACGCTTTCGGCAACGCGCCTTCCTGCGGCGTCGCATAGCGATCGCGCAGGCGGTCCTGCCGCGTCGTCAGCGACTGTGCCTTGCCGTCGATCCAGATCGCGGTCGGACGGCTGCCCAGTTCCAGCGGATCATTATCCCACACCACGACGTCGCCGACGCGGCCGGGGCGCAGCGAACCGATGCTGGCTTCCATACCGACCGCGCGCGCCGGGGCGCTGCTGATCGACGCGAACGCCTGATCCCACGTCATCCCGCTGGCACCGGGCACGCGCGCCAGCCCGACCAGATTACCCGCATATTGCGTCGCATAGCCCATCTTGTGGGCGTCATCGTCATCGAAGACCCCGACCGACACATCGACCCCCGCAGCTTTCAAGCGGCCGGCGTTCGATTGCGTCGCGCCCAACTGCTCGAAACTCGACGGCAGGTCGGTCAGCGGCGAGACCAGCACCGGCACCTTCGCCGCCGCCAATTCGCGCGCGACCAGCCAACCTTCGGTCACCCCGACCAGCACCAGCTTCAGCGCCGGAAACTCGCCCTTCAGCTTGACCACATTCAGAATGTCCGATGCCCGGTCGACCCGCACGAACAGCGGCGTCACGCCAATGATCACCTGCACCAGCGCGTCGGCATCGGCGCGCTGGATCATCGCGTCATTGCCCCACTCAGCAAGCGTCGCGGGGTTGCGGGCATAGCTACGCGCCGCCAGCAATTGTTCGCGGAACAACAGGAAGGTCGCGGCGCGGCTCCCCCCTGCCTTCGCCGATCCATCCTCGCCGAACGCCACAAACTGCAGCGCGCGCGGCTTGGTCACCATGTCCATGTCGTCGGCCAGGTCGACGACCGCGCCTTGGCCTGCGAACAAATTGCTGCTGCCCCCCGGCGCGACGATGGCGCGGGTGACGCCCGAGGCGCGGTTGACCGCGACCGGCGAACCCATTGGATTCAGCGCCGGCGCAATATCGAGCCCCGCCGAAAAGCGGGTGCGCGGCGCATTGCGATCGTTGGTGCCGCCGACTGCATCGACCTCGACCAGCCCGACCCGGCTGAACGCCGCGACGATCCCCGGGGTGACCCAGCGGCCCCCGGCATCGACGCGCTCGATCCCGGCGGGGACGGCAACGCCCACCCCTGCCGCAACGACCTTGCCGCCGCGCACGACGACGGTTCCGCCGTCGATCGGCGCGCTGCCGTCACCGATGACCAGCTTGGCGTTGGTGATCGCGATATCTTGGGCCGCAGCCGGAACCGCGATCAGCGCCGCGGCGGAAAGAAGCAGCGCGCGGATCATTTCACATCTCCCTCGCCGGGCTGACCCAGCTCGAAATCACTCACCGGTCGGCGTTTCGGATCGAACGCATCGAACATCAGCGCGCCATCGACCCATACTTTTTCGGGCCGGGTATAGGCGCTGAACGGATTGCCGTTCCACAGCACGACGTCGGCCATCTTGCCCGGCTTCAGACTGCCCGTCTTGTCGCCGATGCCCAGCGCCTTGGCGGGGTTTAGCGACAGCCAGGTCCATGCCACCTCGTCGCTGACGTCGATCCCCATGCGGCGCCCCGCAGCGCGCGCTTTCGCGGCCTCCTGATTGAGCCGCTGAATCTGGTTGGCGTCGTCCGAATGGACGATGGTGCAGGCGCCCGCCTTGTACACCAGCGGAATATTCTCGTTCACGCTGTCATAGGCTTCCATCTTGAAGCCCCACCAGTCGGCCCACATCGCCGAACAAATGCCTTCTTTGGCCAGGATGTCGGCGATCTTGTAGCTTTCGACCGCGTGGTGAAAGGTCGATACCTTGTAGCCGAATTCCTTCGACATATCGATCACCAGCGCCATCTCGTCGGCGCGGTAGCAATGATTGTGGACCAGGATTTCGCCGGCCAGCACCCCGGCCAGCGTTTCCATCGCCAGATCGCGATCGACGGCTTTGCCATCGTCCATCTTCTTCTTGTACGCCGCGGCCTTCTGCCACGTCGCGCGGTTGACCGCGAAATTGCCCATGCGGGTCGACGGCGCGCGGCCCTTGCCGCCATAAACGCGCTTCGGATTCTCGCCGCACGCCATTTTCATGCCGTAAGGCGCGCCGGGGAATTTCATCCCCTGTACCGTGCGCGACGGGACGTTCTTCAGGGTGATCGAGCGCCCGCCCATCAGGTTGGCGCTGCCCGGCAGCACCTGTAGCGCGGTGACGCCGCCATTCGCCAGCGCGCGGCTGAACCCCGGATCCTGCGGCCAGACGCTATGTTCGGACCACACTTCGGGGGTCGTCGGCGACGTCGCCTCGTTGCCGTCCGAATGCGCCTCAACGCTGGGCGAGGGATAGTCGCCGAGATGGCTGTGGATGTCGATGATTCCGGGGGTGACGAACTTGCCGGTCCCGTCGATCACGTCGAAGTCAGCCGGGATCGCGGTGTCGGCGCCGCCGACCGCCTCGACGTTGCCTTTCGCAAACAGCACCACGCCATTGTCGATGCGGCCGCCTTCGCCGTCAAAGATGGTAACGCCGCGCACCGCGGTCGGCCGCCCGCCATAGGGGCGATAGGTCGACGGATAGGGATCCTTGTTAAACTTGACCGGCTTTTCGGTCGCGGCGGGCTTGTCGCCCGCCGAAGCCGTTTCCTTGCCAGTTGCCGCACAGCCGACAAGCACCAGCGACACCGCAGCCAGCAGGCTGCCCTTCACGCCCCGGACCATCGCTTATGCTCCCTTGGGTTCGGGATGAACGCCCGCGGCCTGCGGTTCGCCGAGCTCGCCTGCCCCGGCAACCTCGTCGCGGTCGCGCAGCGTGTCGAGATGCATCCACCGCTTCACGATCGGGCTGACCAGCAGCACCGCGACTGCGGCGCCGATCGCGATCCAGCCAAACAGTTCATAGATGTCGAGCAAGCCTTGCTTGGTCATCTGGCCATCATGGCCGCCGGTCGCCTCGCCGATCTTGCCGGCGACGAAATTGCCGACCGCGGTCATGTAGAACCACGCGCCCATGATCAGCGACGCCAGGAACGTCGGGGCCAGGCGGTTCATCGCGCTAAGCCCGACGGGGCTGAGGCACAACTCGCCGGTAGTGGCGAAGAAATAATAAGCGAACACCAGCAGCACCGGCGTCATTGCGGCGACGCCATAGGCTTCGGCGCCCCACACCAAAACCAGATTGGCCAAGCCCATCTGCGCCAGCGCCAGTCCGAATTTGGCCGGAGCCGACGGTTCGGTGCCGCGTTTGCCCAGCCAGCCCCACAGCGCAGCAAACAGCGGCGCGACGAGGATGATGATGATCGGATTGATCGACTGGAAGATCCCCGCCGGAACGCCGCCGCGGTCGACGAAGCGGTCAGTGAACAGGTTCATCGATCCGCCCGCCTGCTCGAACAAGCCCCAGAACAGCGGGTTGAGACTGATCAGGAACAGGATCGCGAACATGCGCTCGCGCGGCTCTTTTTCCAGCTTGAAACTCTCATAAAGGACATAACCGAGCAGCGCGACGCCCGACACCGCGAGCAGCGACTGGATGATGTCCTGATACTGCACCAGCGCCCAGATCACCGCGACCGCGGCAAAGCCGATGCCATAGATGGTGAACTCACGCGATTTGGCGAGCACCCGCGGGGCTTCGCCCGCGCCGTGCAGCGCTTTCTTGCCCAACACGAAAACCACCAGACCGGCGAGCATCCCGATACCGGCGAGCCCGAAGCCGAAACCCCAACCGATCGTCTGCCCCAGATAGGCGACGAGGATGGTGCCGAGCGCGGCGCCAGCGTTGATGCCCATGTAAAAGATCGTGTAGGCGCTGTCGCGGCGGGTATCGGTCAGCTTGTACAACTGGCCGACCATCACCGAGATATTGGCTTTCAGGAAACCCGAACCGACGATGATGAAGGCAAGCGCCGCCCAGAACACGTTGATCGTCGGATCATTCTGTCCGCCGACGCCCTCGACCGCCATCAAGCTATGCCCTGCGGCGAGCAGCACGCCGCCGAACAGCACCGCCTTGCGCTGGCCCAGATAGCGGTCGGCCAGATAGCCGCCGAGCACCGGGGTGATATACACCAGGCTGGTATAGGCGCCGTAGATCAGGCTGGATTTGCTGTCGCTGAACAGCCAGTGCTGGGTCAGGTAGAAAATCAGGATGGCGCGCATGCCGTAATAGGAAAAACGCTCCCACATTTCGGCAAAGAACAGCATGTAAAGGCCTTTGGGGTGGCCGGCGAATTCGGGCTTCCTGCTGGTCGCGATCAACGCGCCGACGGTCAGAAAGACCCCCAATAGGACCAGCGCGATTACCGCGATCCAGTCGCCCTCTTGCCAGAGGCTTACATCTTTCATCAAAGCGTCCCTTTTCCCATTTATCGTGGGCGCGGCTCCCCGCCGCGCGAATGGGGCAACCTAGCGCGAAAATTGCGTATGGGAAGAATCTAATTACGCGGGAAACCATCGATCCATCGCATGAGGGCCCGCGAATCGGGCTTGCGCGCCCGCCGCCGCGCCGCCACAGGAACATGATGTTCAACGACACCACCTCGCTCCGCGCTCACCTCGCCACCCGCCGCTCGGGCAAGGCGCGCGACATGGTTGCCCCGGGTCCCGACGCGGCCCAATTGCGCGACATCATCGCCCTGGCGCTGCGCACGCCCGACCATGGCAAGCTCGCCCCATGGCGCATCGTCACCGTTGCGGCAGACCAGCGCGACACGTTCGCGGCGCGGCTCAAGTCGGCATGGGTGCAAGAAAATCCCGGCGCCGTCGGGCTAGATCTGTCGGCGCTCGATCAGTTCGCGCATCAGGCGCCCAGCCTGCTCGTGCTGTTGTCGACGCCCGTGAAGGACAGCAAGATCCCGGTGTGGGAACAGCAGATGTCGGCCGGCGCGGTCGGCATGAACCTGCTCCACGCCGCGCACGCCCACGGCTTCGTCGGCAGCTGGCTGACCGGTTGGGCCGCCTACAACCCGCAGGTCGCCTCAGCGTTCGACGCGGGCGACGGCGACATGATTGTCGGCTATTTCTTCATCGGCTCGCCGTCCCGTGATCTCGACGAACGGCCACGCCCCGAATATGACGACGTTGTTCGCGCTTGGGAAATTTAGTTACGCCATATTGCCAGACTTTGTAATAACCGGCATTTGACTGTGCTGCTGTCTTATGGCATTAAAGCGGCATGTTGGATCAATCGAAACCGGTATATCAGCGTCTGCGCGATGTCATCGCCAACGCGATCCTCGACGGCAATTTTCGCGACGGCGACATGCTCCCGTCGGTCCGCTCGCTCGCCGCCGAAGAAGGCGCCAATCCGCTCACCGTCGCCAAAGCGTATCAGACCTTTCAGGACGAAGGGCTGGTCACGGTCAAGCGCGGCGTCGGCATGTTTGTCGCCCCCGGCGCCACCGAACGCCTGCGCGGCCTGATGCGCGCCGATTTCCTCGCGAATGTCTGGCCGCCGGTCGCCGACCAGATGCGCCGCATCGGGCTTGACGCACGGACGTTGCTGGATCTGACCGAGGCCTGATCATTTGGGCGTTGTTGGAGTGGGGAGCTGCCCTCATATTTTCGTCACCCCGGACTCGATCCGGGGTCCATGCGGCGTTGCACCGCCCTATGCTGAGAGGGCGAATGGATCCCGGATCAAGTCCGGGATGACGACAGTTTAGGCCAGTCACCAGTCGTAACCAGCCATTCCCGCTATCGCCCGGCCTGCGCGGCTTTCTCGCGCAAATCCGCCGCCGCCTGCCCGTCGCCGCGCCGCTCCAGCAAATCCGCATAAAACGCCATCACCCCGCCATTCAACGGCTGTAACCGATATGCCCGGTCGATCAGCGGCAGCGCGCGGTCGGTGTCGCCCTTTGCCGCCCACGCCCGCGCCAGCTCGCGCAGCACTACGGCATCGCGGTCGCCAATGCGGCGCCGCACGCGCTCGAAATGCGCGATCGCCTCGTCCCAATGTTCGATGTCCATCGCCAGATGCCCGGCAAGCCGGTCGGCGGCGATGCTCGATGGCTGGCTGTCGCGCAGCGCCAGGATGGCGGCACCTGATCCCGCCGCATCGCCGGCGCGGAACAGCGCGTTGGCCAGCCGCAACGTCGTGCGTTCGCTCGCATCGAGGTCGCGCGCCGTGCGATACGCCTGCACTGCCAGATCGAACCGCCCGCCCGCCAGCGCGGCATCGCCCAGCAATATATGGGCGTCGGCGACCCCGCGATTGGCGTCGCGCAACTGCGCGGCGCGGGCGATCGCCGACGCGCTATTGCCGCGCAAGATGTCGGCGGCAACCGCCGGGATCGCGACCGCCGGGTTCAGCGGCGCGGCATCGGCGGCTTGCGTCAACACGCCATAGTCATCGCTCGGCGCGAACGGCAGTGCCTCGCCGCGGCTCAGCGTCGCCGCCCGCGCCAGAAAATCACCCGCTTCGCCGCGCCGCCCCAATTCGCTCGCGGCCCGCGCCGCCAGCAACAGCGACCAGCTGTCGGCATCGGGGCGGTCGACGATCGGCAGCAGCGCCTCGATCGCGCCGTCCGCGTCGCCATCAGCCCAGTTGGCGACCGCCAAGATGCGCCGCGCCGTGAGATTATAGGGCTGTTCGATCAGCAGCCGGTCGGCCCATGTCGCCGCCACCGCCTCACCGCCCAGTTCCAGCTCGACGATAGCGCTCAGCAGCATGAACCCCGGCAAATTGTCGAGCTCGCCGCGCGTGCGTTGCAACAGACTGCGCGCCAACCGATAATTTTCGGCCCGCGCCGCAAGCACCGCTTGCAGGTAAAACAGTCGCGGATCGCGCGGGACGATCGTCGCGGCATGGCGCAGCGCGGTCAGCATATCGCGGTAACGCCCCAGATCGCCCAGCGTCGCGGCCTGGTCGATCAGCGCGTCGGCGTTGTCGGGATCGGCCGCCAGCGCCTGATCATACCATTTGAGCGACGCGGTCAGCCCATCTTCGGTGCGGATCAGATTGGCCTTATACGCCAATGCGCCGCTATTCGCCTTGTCGAGTTCGATCGCGTAATCGATCGCATCGCGGGCGCCCGCGGTGTCGGCATTGGCGCCGCGAAAGCGCGCGACATCGACCCACAGCGCCGAATTGCGCGGCAGGTCGCGCACCGCCCGGTCATAGGCATCGCGCGCTGCGTCAAGGTCGCCGCGCGTTAGATGAACATCGCCCGCGACCCATGCCGCCTCGCCGATCATTTCGGGAATGATTGGCCCGGCGTCGATCGTCTCCAGCGCGCGCTGCCCCTCCCCCTGCATCGCATAGGCGCGCGCCAGCAGCGGGCGCAGCGCCGCCGCATTGCCGCCCGCGCTGAGCGCGCCCTTTACCGCCGCCTCGGCACCGACGCCGTCGCCCAGCTGGATCGCGACCCGCGCCAGTTCGACGCGCGCCGCAATCGCCTGCGGATTATCGGCAATCGCCGTCTGCAATTCGGCGCGGCGCTCGGCGAAGCCTTGACGCGGCGCGTCGGGACGCGCGTAGCCGCATCCGGCCAGCACCACCGCGATCAGCAGCGTGCTTGTCCAGGCGCGACCCGGCGTCATTCAGGCGTGCATCCGATATTGCTTCAGCAAATCGTACAGCGTCGGACGACTGATCCCGAGCAGCTTCGCAGCGGCCGAAATATTGCCCTCGCTCTGCGTCATCGCGCGGCGGATCGCGACGCGGTCGGCGGCCTCGCGGGCACTGCGCAGATTCAGCCATGCTTCCTCGCCGTCCGCCGCCGCGCCGCTCGCGAGATCGAGATCGTCTTTGCCGACCAGCTTGCCGTCGGCCATGATCACCGCGCGTTTGATCCGGTTTTCCAGTTCGCGGACATTGCCCGGCCAGCGCCCCTCGTCGATCGCCTGCAACGCGTCGGGGGCAAAGCCGCGCACCGCCGGGTTCATCTCGGGCGCATATTGATGCAGGAAATGGCGCGCGAGCAGCACGGGGTCGCCCGGCCGTTCGGCCAGCGACGGGATTTTCACCACCATTTCGGCCAGCCGGTAATAAAGGTCGTCGCGAAAGCTCTGCGCCGCGATCATCGCGTCGAGGTCGCGGTGCGTCGCGCATACGATGCGGGTATCAACCGCAATCGGTTTTCGCCCGCCGATCCGTTCGATCGTCCGCTCCTGTAAGAAGCGCAGCAATTTGACCTGTAGCGGCAGCGGAATATCGCCGACCTCGTCGAGGAACAGGGTGCCGCCATGCGCCAGCTCGATCTTGCCCTCAGTGGTCTTGACCGCGCCGGTAAACGCCCCTTTTTCGTGTCCGAACAATTCGCTTTCGAGTAGATTTTCGGGGATCGCAGCGCAGTTGATCGCGACAAACGCTCCATCGCGCCGCCCGCTCGCTTCGTGCAGCCCACGCGCCAGCAATTCCTTGCCGGTGCCGCTGGCGCCGAGCAGCATCACGCTGACATCCAGATTGGCAACGCGCTCGATCGTCCGCGCGACCTTTTGCATTTCGGGGGCGCCGCTGATCATGCCGCCGAGCACGCGATTGTCGCTACTCCCCTGCTGCGCCAGCCGCGCATTCTCGACCTCCAGATCGCGGACGTGAAATGCCCGCCGCACGATCAGGCCCAGTTCGTCGATGTCGATCGGTTTCTGGTAAAAATCCCACGCCCCGTTG
The DNA here is from genome assembly GCF_031457495.1 of Sphingopyxis sp. BE259. Classification (NCBI taxonomy): domain Bacteria; kingdom Pseudomonadati; phylum Pseudomonadota; class Alphaproteobacteria; order Sphingomonadales; family Sphingopyxidaceae; genus Sphingopyxis; species Sphingopyxis sp. BE259. Next base: position 1,905,547 of record NZ_JAVDWM010000001.1, on the reverse strand, counting down.
GCGATCGCGGCCAGCGCGCTGGCGCGTTCGCCATGCCCTGACACGACGATTACCTTGGTGTCGGGCTTCGCTTCCAGGATCGCGGTCAGCGTGCGAAAGCCCTCGCGTGTGCCGTCAGGATCGGGCGGCAGCCCCAGGTCGAGCGTCACCACATCGGGCTCCTCGGCGCGCAACAACTCGATCGCGGCATCATGGTCGCCGGCGATCAATACGCGGTAATCCTCATACGCCCATTTGAGCTGCGTTTGCAGCCCGGGATCGTCCTCGACCACCAGCAAGGTGCGAATGGGGGCGGCGTTTTCGCTCATCTCATTACGGCTTTCATCAGTTTCGCGTCACTCCGCGCGTCGGCCAGCGGCAACCACAGGGTGAAACTGCTGCCTCTTCCCGGCTCGCTCTCGACGTCGATCGCGCCGCCCATCGCCTGCGCGATCTGCAACGCTTCGAACGCGCCCAGGCCAAAGCCGCCGTCCTTCGTCGACACAAAAGGTTTGAACAGCTCGTCGCGAATGAAGCTGCGTGTCATGCCGCTGCCCTGGTCGATCACGTCGATCCGCGCCCGGCCATGCTCGGCGACCGCCACCACCTGCACCGGGATGCCGACGTCCGAGGCATCGATTGCATTGGCGACCAGATGCTGAACAATCTGCCGGATCGACCCGGCATCGCCCCACGCCGACAGACCGGCCTGGCACCCGACGAACAGCGCCCGGCGCGGCAGCGCCTCGGCGGCGATCTCGTTCAGTATCGGCTCAATCAAGACCCGCCCGGCCTCCGCCGCCGGTCCGCGCGCGCGCGGCGCCAGCCGGACCAACAAGTCGCTCAGCCGCCCGGCGGAAATCTTGAGCGTCTCGACCATGTCGGCACGAAAATCGGGCTTGTCGGCGTGGCGTTCGGCGTTGCGCGCGAGCAGGCCAATCTGGCTCGCCAGATTCTTGATGTCGTGCATAATGAAGGCAAAGCGGCGATTGAATTCGTCGAACCGCCGCGCCTCCGACAGCGCCTCCTGGCTTTGCGATTCGGCCAAATAGCTCGCCGCCTGTTGCCCCGCGATGCGCAGCACGTCGAGATCTTCCCAGTCCAAGGCGCGCGATACCGCCGGGCGGTGCAGCACGGCGACCGCGATCATGCGCTGGAAATGCAGAATCGGCACCACGACCCACGCCCGGGTGTCGGCGATCAGCCAGTCGGGGATGGCAAGATTGTCGTCCGCTGCATTCTGCGCTGACTTTCCCCGACGCTCGGCGTCCAGGTCGACGATGTGCCGCGTCTCCTGCAACATGAATGCCGATCGCAACGACAATGTCGCATCCTCCGCTTCGGCATCGATCGGCCAATGCCATTGCTCGGCGACCCGAAAGCTGCCTCCGGCCCCCGGCAGCATCAGCAACGCGCCGGGACTGCCGGTCAGTTCGGCCAGCGCCTTGGCTACGCGGCGATGCAAGTTGCGATCGTCCTCGCCGCCATCGCCGTTGGCGCCATGACCCAAAGTCGCGGTAAAGCGCATCCATTCGGTCCGATAGTCGTAGCGATGCTCGAAAAGATGTTTGGTGATCATCACCGACAGCCACGCGCGCACGCGCGCCGACACGATCAGCAAGCCCCCGGTGCCCAGCGCCACGACCAGCGAGGCCGCCTGCGCCAGTTCGGCATAATCGCCGCCGATCAGCCGCGCGATCGCGCCGGTCAGCCCGATGACGACCAGATACGCCGCTGCGCCCAGCAGGATCAGCGTTCGCATCGCCGCGGTCCGCGACAATTGCATCCGCTCGCGCCCGATATCCATCGCCGCGACAATATAGGTCGGCAACATCAGCAGCACGACCGCGGGCAGCAACTGGATCAACGTCGATGCGCTCTTGCCGGTCAGCGCCCCGATCAGCTGAACGTTCAATTCATACGCCCACAGCATGGCAAAGCCACCGGCAACCGCCATCACCGGCGTCCGCAATCCGGCGCTGGCATGGCGGACTCCGCTATCGACGATCAACAGTCCGCCGGTGGCAACGATCATCGCCGCAAAGGTCATCGTCGGCGTCATCCACGGCGCCGCCGCTGCGCCGGCCCGCCAATGCGCCGCGGCGCCCAGCACCAGCGTCAGCAGGCAAATCGTCACCAGCATCCGCAGGATCAGCCGCAGCGGCCGCGACATCGGCGCCCCCGATGACCAGAAAGTCGTGCTCAGCCAGCCCAGCATCGCGAGGTCACGCAGCGCCTGCGCCACCATCGCCTGCGACGATCCGGGTCCGAACAAGGCGAGGGGCGCACACCATAGTGCGGTCGCGCCGGCCGCGACCGTCAGCATCCACGGCGTCGGCATCAACGCCGACATCCGCGCCGATGGCCGCGCCAGCAACCACAGCGTGGCGGCTGAAAAGCCGACCAAGGCCAACACCGACAGAATTTCCGACACCCCACCGAGCATGATCAGCGCGCGCCGTCAGGCCACAGCACGACCCGCACTGTCTGCAACAGGATCAACAGGTCGAGAAAGGGCGAATAGTTTTTCGCGTAATACAGATCATATTCCAGTTTGACCCGCGCATCCTCGACCGACGCGCCATAGGGATAGTTGATCTGCGCCCACCCGGTCAGCCCCGGCTTCACCATGTGCCGTTCGGCGTAGAACGGCATTTTTTGTTCGAGTTCTTCCACGAAACTCGGCCGTTCGGGGCGCGGCCCGACAAAGCTCATGTCGCCCTTCAGGACGCACCAGGTCTGCGGCAGTTCGTCGATCCGCAGTTTGCGAATGATCCGTCCGACGCGGGTGACGCGCGGATCATTCTCGCTCGCCCAGATCGCCTTGCCCTCGGCCTCTGCATCGGTGCGCATCGAACGAATCTTGAAAATATCATAGGGTTCGCCGAACAGCCCGACGCGCGGCTGGCGGTAAAATACCGGCCCGCGGCTGTCGAACATCACCGCAATCCCGGCGATGATGATCAGCGGCAGGCCAACGACCAGCACGACCACGCTGGCCAATATGTCGAACAACCGTTTGCCGACCTTGGAAATACGTTGCCCCGCCGAAAATCCGTCGGAAAAGATCAGCCCGCTGGGGTTGGTGGTCGCCAGATCGACACGCCCGGTCTCGCGTTCGATAAAGCTTGCGATGTCGTTGACATGGACCCCCGTCGTCTTGACGCGGAGCAGATCGTTCAGCGGCAGCGCGTTGCGCCGTTCCTCAAGCGCCAGCACGACCTCGCCGGCGCGCAGCGTGACGACATGATCGGACAGATTGGGGATCGTTTGACGCGGGATGGCGCCAGCGACCGCCTTTTCGGCATCGCTCATCGCGATAAAGCCAACCATCTCCAGCCCGCTGCCCGGCTCGTTGGCGAGCGCCGCCAGTCGCGCCGCGCGCGGCCCGGCGCCCAGCACCAGGATACGGCGACGAAACGCCTCGGTTCCCGCCGACTGGGTCAGCGCCAGGCGAATGACGAACAGCGCCGCAATCGCCAGCGCCATCGCATACAGGCTGTTCGCGCGCCACAGCGTCGCGGTCGGCAACAGAAAGCCGAGCACCGAGAGAAAAATCACCCCGAGCGAAATCGCTGCAAGCAGGCGCGCGGTGGCAAAGCGCATCGAACGCAGCCCCTCGTTCCCATACATGCCGGTCGCCATCATCGCCAGCGAGTTGGCCACGGCAAAGGTCGCCAACGGCAACCATCGGTCGGCCAACGGACCCGCGTCAAAGCCCGCCTGATGCGCGTAAAGATGCCACGCCCCCTCCGCCGAGCCGAGCAGCGCGAGGAACTCGATCAGCGCCAGCCAGACGACGGCGTGCGGGACATAATGTTTGAACAGCCGGAACATGGAAAATCACACAGCCCTTTCGACCGCCTGATACTACAGTCGAGGCGTCAACTGTCGGTTAATTTTACACTTGCCATTTGCCCGAGCGGGGGTGACCAGCGCCGCCGGAGGCGATAGACCAGCGCGATGACCGTGATGATCCAACCCCTTATCCTGTGCGGTGGAGCCGGAACCCGGCTGTGGCCCGAATCGCGGGGCGACCGCGCCAAGCAGTTCCTGCCGCTGACCGGCGCGCAAAGCCTGTTCCAGCAGACGATGCAGCGTATCCCCGCCAGCGCCGCCTTTTTGCCGCCGATCATCCTGTGCGGCGACGCCCATGTCCCCGCAGTGCACGACCAGATGGGCGAACGCGAAGCCGCTTTGATCGTCGAACCGATGCCACGCGGCACTGCCGCAGCCATCGCGCTTGCGGTCGCCCGCGCCGATGCCGACACGCTGTTGCTGGTGATGCCCAGCGATCATGTCATCGCTCACGTCCCCGCCTTTCATACCGCGATCGCCAAAGGCGCACGGCTGGCGCAGCAGGACTGGATCGTGACGTTCGGCATCGCACCGGACGGCCCCGAGACCGGCTTTGGTTATATCGCCAATGGCGCGGCGCTGGGCGAAGACGGTTTTGCGGTTGGTCGCTTTATCGAAAAGCCGCCGCTGGCCGAGGCGCAGGCGATGCTGGCCGCGGGCGGCTACAGCTGGAATGCCGGCATCTTCCTGTTCCGCGCCGGGCGGATGCACGATGCGATGCTGACCCACTGCCGTGCGATCTTCGAGGCCGCTGACCGCGCCGTCGCTGCAGGGCGGCCCGACGGCGACGCGCTCTATGCCGACGCCGTCCGCTTCGCAGAGGCGCCCTCCGACTCGATCGATTATGCCGTAATGGAAAAGGACGACCGCGTCGCCGTGGTCCCCGCCGCGATGGGCTGGTCCGACCTCGGCAGCTGGCAGGCGGTCCACAGGCTCGCGTCAAAGGACCCGGCCGACAACGCCGTGACCGGCGACGCCTTTCTGCACGACAGCCAGCGAAATCTTGTCCGCGCGGGCGCCAAGCGCGTGTCGCTGGTCGGCATCAATGATATTGCGGTGATCGTCGACGGCGACGACATCCTCGTCATGCCGTTGTCGCGCTCGCAGGACGTTCGCGCCGCTGCCAAGGCCCGCGAATAGCCTTTTCCGCTTTCAAGCGGTGGGCGAGACCGGCTCGGCAAGCACCCGCGCCGCCGTTGCAGGCCAATCGTCGAAGCGCCAGAATTTGTGACTGGCACGGCCCATGATCCGCGGCTCGCGCGGCGCCGGCCCGATTTCAAGATCGGACGGCGCACATTCCGCCAGCAAGTCGCAGTCAAAGAACACCCGCACGATGATCGTCTCGCCCGCCGCGCCTGCGCTGCCGACGACGATCGCCAGCATTCCGCTCGACAGCGTCACCAAGGTGCCGGTCGGAAAAATTCCCAGACTGTCGGCGAACTGGTCGAGCAGATGCGGGTCGAAATGTCCGGCCCAGCCTTGCATCGCAGTCAACGCCTCGCACGGCGTCCACGCCGCCTTATACGGCCGGTCGGACGTCACCGCGTCATACACGTCGCAAATCGCCCCCATCCGGGCATAGAGCGACAACGCCTCGCCGCTCAAACCGCCCGGATAGCCCGTGCCATCCATCTTTTCGTGGTGGCGCAGGCACACTTCGAACGCCGCCGCCGGAATGTCCTGCGACTTCATCAGGAACGCGTGGCCTGCCTCGGGGTGAACCTCGACTGCGCTGCGTTCGCACGTCGTCAGCTTGCCGGGCTTGAACAACACATCGTCGGCGATCGCGACCTTGCCGACGTCGTGCAGTAACCCCGCTACCCCCAGCGCCTGTACCTCGGCCTCATCCAGCTTCAGGTGACGGGCGAAATTGATCATCAGCGCGCAGACGGCGACCGAATGGAGATAGGTATATTCGTCTTTCTGTTTCAGCCGCACCAAGTCGATCATGGCGCGTGACTGTCGGGTGATCGATTTGCCGACGGCCTCGGCCAGCGATGCCATCCGCCGCGCCTCGACCGCGCGGCCCATCCGCGCGGCGCCGAACAGATCGACCACTGCCTGCTTCGATTTTGCGATCAGCCGCTCGGCGCGGCGGCGCTCCTGCGCGTAACTTGCCGGGCGCACCGGATGCTCGCCCGGCGGCGGCGCAAAGATGTTTGCGCGCCGCCGTTCGACACCGGGACACGGCGGGGCCAGGCCGCGCGCCGATTGGCGGCGATCGTCGGGAAGGATGACGTCGGCGGCGGCGTCGGTTGCCATCCGGCTGCGGCTACGATCGACGATGACGGCGTTGACCCCCGATGCCCGGATCCGCGCTAACTGGTCAGCGGTCTCGATCAGAAACCGGCTGCGCCAGAACGGATGATCGATCCACCGCCCGTCGAACGCATCGACGAACATGCCGATTTCGACCTGTTCGGGTTTGAGATGAAGCAACATGGGTCCGGTCCTGTTCGGGTGGCTGCGACAGACCCGACATTCGATTAACGTCCGGAATGGATGATATTTTAGCGGAGACCGCACCCAAGTCTGCAAGCCATGCAAACTTTGCCCGCCGCTGATGCAACCGCGTCTGGTGCGGCGGGTTGATAGAGTGTCGCCTTCCGCGGCGGAAGGAACGACCCTTGCCCAAAAAACCTGCCCCCTCGCCCGCCACCGACAACCAGCTGCACGATCACCAGCCCGGCGCCGGACAGTCGGCCTTCGCGACCGAGCACGGCAATGGCGGAGAGCTCCACCAAACCGCCTCGGCCGACGCCGACCCCGCCGCCTATCTCACCGACAACTTCGGCCATCGCATCGCCGACAACCAGAACTCGCTGCGCGCAGGCGGACGCGGCCCGACCTTGCTCGAGGATTTTGTCCTCCGCGAAAAAATCTTCCATTTCGACCATGAGCGCATCCCCGAACGCATCGTTCACGCCCGCGGCTCGGGCGCGCATGGTGTGTTCGAATGCACCAAAGCGATCCCGGGACTGACAACCGCGTCGATCCTCCAGACTGCGGGCGCTACCTGCCCCGTCTTTGTCCGCTTCTCGACCGTCGCCGGCGGCGCCGGGTCGGTCGATACGGCGCGCGACGTGCGGGGCTTTGCGGTCAAGCTCTATACCGACAGCGGCAATTGGGACCTGGTCGGCAACAACATCCCGGTCTTCTTCATCCAGGACGCGATGAAATTCCCCGACCTCGTCCACAGCGTCAAGATGGAGGCCGACCGCGGCTATCCGCAGGCGGGCAGCGCGCACGATACCTTCTGGGACTTCATCGGCCTGATGCCAGAGGCGATGCACATGATCATGTGGGCGATGTCCGACCGCACGATCCCGCGCAGCCTGCGCATGATCGAGGGGTTCGGCGTCCACACGTTCCGCCTCGTCAATGCGAAGGGTGACGGCAAATTCGTCAAATTCCACTGGAAGCCGGTGCTCGGCATCCAGTCGACAACATGGGACGAGGCGGTCAAGATCGCCGGTGCCGACCCCGATTTCCACCGCCGCGATCTGTTCGAGGCGATCGACGCGGGCGACTTCCCCGCGTGGGATCTGGGCGTGCAGGTCTTCGACGAAGCCTTTGCCGCCAAACAGCCCTATGACGTACTCGACGCGACCAAACTGATCCCCGAAGAAGATGTACCGGTCGAGATCGTCGGCCGCATGACGCTCAACCGCAATATCGACAATTTCTTTGCCGAAACCGAACAGGTCGCCTTCCTGCCGTCGAACATCATCCCCGGTATCGACTTCAGCAACGATCCGCTGCTCCAGGGCCGTCTCTTCTCCTACCTCGACACCCAAAAGTCGCGGCTGGGTACGACCAATTTCCACCAGATCCCGATCAACGCGCCCAAATGCCCGTTCCACAATTTCCAGCGCGACGGGATGATGCAGACGCTGGTTCCGACCGGGCGCGCCAATTACGAGCCCAACAGTCTGGCCGAAGCAGGCGAGAACGGCGGGCCGCGCGCCAGTGCGGCGACCGGCTTCCGCACCTTTGCCACCAACGATGAACGCAACGACCCGACGCAGAAACTGCGCATACGCGCCAAACTCTTCGCCGATCATTTCAGCCAGGCGCGGATGTTCTACCTGTCGCAGACAGAAAATGAACAAGCGCATATTGCCTCGGCGCTGGTGTTCGAACTGTCGAAGGTGACACTCGACCATGTGCGCGTCCGCGTCGTCGGCCAGCTGCGCAACATCGACGACGACCTTGCCAAGCGCGTCGCCGACGGCCTCGCCATCGACCTTCCGGCCAAGGAAAAGGCGGCGCGCGCGCCCGTCGATCTCAAACCCTCCGACGCGCTGTCGATCCAGAAGAATGCCGACGACACGATGGAAGGCCGCAAGGTCGCCATCCTCTTTGCCGAAGGATCGGACAAGGCCGCAATCGACGCGCTAAAAGCCGCGATCGAAAAGGCGGGCGGCACCGCTTTCCTCGTCGCGCCCAAGGTCGGCGGTATCAAAGTCAAGGGCGGCACGCTCAAGGCCGACGGCCAGCTCGCCGGATCGCCGTCGGTCTTGTTCGACGCGGTCGCGTCGATCCTGACTGAGGAACAGGCAGTGCTGCTGTCGAAACAGGGCGCCGCGGTGCAGTGGTTCATGGACGCTTTCGGCCATTGCAAGACGATCGCGCACGACGAGGCGACCCGGATCCTGCTCGACAAGGCAAGCGTGGAAAAGGACGGCGGCGTCGTCGCACTTGATAGCTTCGCCAAGGTCGGCACGCGGCGCCATTGGGCACGCGAAGCCAAGGTGCGCGATCTCGCCTGACGCCAAATCGGGCGCGCCTGGACGATTGGGAATGTCGCATGCCCCGCGCACGCGATATTCCCCAGAACGAAGGGCATCGCGCCCGATCGAGTCTGGAGTCATCGTATGACGTCGCCAAATGTCCGCTCCCCGCATTATTCGCCGTTCACGCGCGGCGCTGGCCTGATCTTCACTTCGGGCCAGCTGCCGCGGCGACAGGGCCGGGCCACGTCGCTGGCCAGCGCGTCGTTCAAGGAACAGGCGCAGCAAGCGCTGGCCAATTTGCAGTCGGTCCTCAGCGAGGCGGGGGCCGACCTGTCGCAGGTGGTCAAAACGACCGTCTATCTCAGCGACATGGGCGACTGGCCCGAACTCGACGAGGTCTATGGCCAATTCTTCGGCCCAGTGCGTCCGGCACGGAGCGTGGTGCCAACAGGGCCGCTGCATTTCGGTTTCCGGATCAAAATCGAGGCAATTGCGCTCGCATCCGACTAGGGCTCGCCGCCCCCCCTCAATCGCCCGCAAAATCGAACGCACTTACCCCGCGCTCGCCATCCCTGAACCGCAAAGGCCGGCCCAGCGGCGGCATCGACCGTTGCACACATCCGGTGCGCGTGCAGCGGCGGCATCCTAGGCCAATCGGGGTTGCGGGGCTGCGCATCAGGTCGATCCCCCGCGCCGCGACCAAGGGCGCCGCGACCTTCGCGTCGACCCCGACACACACCGCAAAGCGCGCAGGCGTCCCGCTGCCAGTCGCCCCCGGCGCCGCAACGCTGCGCGATTGCGTGAACCATCGCGACCCGTCCTCCAGCTCGACCAGATCGGCGATCACTTCGCCGGGGCGCGCAAAGGCTTCGTGGACGCCCCACAGCGGGCAGCGCGTATCGCCGTCAACCAGCGGCGACTGGCTCGCCCCGGCATAGCGTTTGCTGCCCTGCCCCGCGCGGTCGATGCGCAGCATGAAGAAGGGCAGCCCGCGCGCCCCGACGCGCTGCAGCGTCGTCAGGCGGTGCGCGACCTGCTCATATCCCGCGCCGAAACGCCGTTGGAGCAGCAGCAGGTCGTATCCCGTCGCATCGCAGGCGCGCAGGAAGCGGCTGTACGGCATCATCAGGGCCGCGGCGAAATAGTGGACCAGATGCCGCTCGAACAGGCGCGCTGCTGCGCTCTCGGCAAATTCGGCGCCCGCAACCAGCGCGTCGATCTCGGCCTTCGCCTCGATTTGCGCCAGCGTCGCCGCCGCCTGGAATGTGCGCGACGCGGGGCGCAGCAATTCGCTCAGCATAAGTTGCCGCGCGTGCCAGTCGAGCCAGCGAAGGCGATCGGGCATCACGTCCGACGGCAGGATGCGGATGCCCAGCTGATGCCGGGTGCGCAAACGCTCGGAAATCGTGCCATAAAGGTCGCCGCCCGCCAGCCGCAGTTCGTCGGCCAGCTCCTCGGCCTTCGCGTCCAGATCGGCGAAATGATTGCGCCATTTCTCGATCGCGCGGCGCACCGCGGCAACTTCGGGCGCTTCTTCCTGTAAAGCCGCGCCCGCTTCGGGCGCCGCATCGAACAGGCGGGCAAAGGCCGCGGCGGTCGTCGGCGCGGCTGCCAGCCACTCCTCGACCTCCTGCGCGCCGATCCCCAGATCGGCAAAGCGTGCATCGGACAACCGCCGCCGCAGCCCCGCCGCGCCGCCCGGCACCGCATCGACGCCCAGCGTCGCGGCATCGAAGCCGAAGCGCTCGGCCAGCTTGACGATCACCGTCGCGGACAAGGGCCGCTGGCCGTGCTCGATCAGATTGAGGTAGCTTGGCGAAATATCCAGCGACTCGGCCATCGCCGCCTGCGTCATCCCCGCCTCGCGCCGCACCTTGCGCACCGCCGGCCCCGCAAACACCCGTCGCTCCGCCATCGCCTGTAACTTTCTTTACTAATTTACACGCCGATTTACACCGATAGACCATATTTGACAAATATTATTGACAAAGCTTTTCACTTTCCGCGGCACCTTCGCCAGTATCCACCCATCACCTCCTCTCAAGGACAAAGACGATGGGTTACCAGGAAGACATGGCACAGGCAGGCCGCCTCATCCGCGATTACGACGGCACATGGGATGGCATCAGCGGCGAAAGCATCGCCCGCATGCGCGCCCAGAACAAGTTCCGCACCGGCCTCGACGTCGCCCGCTATACTGCGCGCATCATGCGTGCCGACATGGCCGCCTATGACGCCGACCCCGCGAATTACACCCAGTCGCTCGGCTGCTGGCACGGCTTTATCGCGCAGCAGAAGATGATCTCGATCAAGAAGCATTTCGGCAACGTCAAGGGCCGCTACATCTATCTGTCTGGCTGGATGATCGCCGCGCTGCGCAGCGAATTCGGCCCGCTGCCCGATCAGTCGATGCACGAAAAGACCAGCGTTCCGGCGCTGATCGAAGAAATCTACACCTTCCTGCGCCAGGCTGACGCGCGCGAGCTGGGTGGCTTGTTCCGCGAACTCGACGCCGCGCGCGCTGAAGGCGACGAGCTGAAGGCGAAGCAGATTCAGGCAAGCATCGACAACCACGAAACGCACGTTGTGCCGATCATCGCCGACATCGACGCGGGCTTCGGCAATGCCGAGGCGACGTACCTCCTTGCCAAGAAGATGATCGAGGCCGGCGCGTGTGCGCTCCAGATCGAAAACCAGGTTTCGGATGAGAAGCAGTGCGGCCACCAGGACGGCAAGGTCACCGTACCGCACGAGGATTTCATCGCGAAAATCCGCGCCTGCCGCTACGCCTTCATGGAACTGGGCGTCGAGGATGGCATCATCGTCACCCGCACCGACAGCCTGGGGGCGGGGCTGACCAAGCAGATCGCTTTCTCGAAAGAGCCCGGCGACCTCGCCGACCAATATAACAGCTTCCTCGATTGCGAAGAGGTTGACGGCGCGGGCAACCCCGGCGACGTCCTGATCAACCGCGATGGCAAGCTGATGCGCCCGAAGCGCCTGCCCTCGAACCTCTATCAGTTTCGCCCCGGCACGGGCGAGGACCGCTGCGTCATGGATTGCATTGCTAGCCTGCAGAACGGCGCCGACCTGCTGTGGATCGAGACCGAAAAGCCGCACATCGAACAGATCGCCGGCATGGTCGACCGCATCCGCGAAGTCGTTCCCAACGCAAAGCTCGCGTACAACAATTCGCCGAGCTTCAACTGGACGCTGAACTTCCGCCAGCAGGTGTTCGACGCCTGGCAGGCCGAGGGCAAGGACGTTAGCGCCTATGACCGCGCCAAGCTGATGAGCGTCGATTACGACGGCACCGCGCTTGGCGACGAAGCCGACAATCGCATTCGTACTTTCCAGCGCGATTCGGCGAAGCGGGCGGGCATCTTCCACCACCTGATCACCCTGCCAACCTATCACACCGCGGCGCTGTCGACCGACAATCTCGCCAAGGAATATTTCGGCGACGAGGCGATGCTGGGGTACGTCAAGGGCGTCCAGCGCGCAGAAATCCGCCAGGGGATCGCCTGCGTCAAGCACCAGAACATGTCGGGCAGCGACATCGGCGACGACCATAAGGAATATTTCGCTGGCGAAGCGGCTCTGAAGGCCGCTGGCAAGGACAACACGATGAACCAGTTCGCCGCATAACGAGATCGGCGCGGGCGGCCCGTTGCACCCGCTCGCGCCACCCCGCTTGGTGCGGGGGCTAGCGACCCAGCCCCCGCGCCTCCACTGCTTTCCTGGGGAGGAAAGCCTGTCCGTCGGAAGCCGCAAGGCCTCCGGCGGACATTTTCGTTATCGCGTCATTGCGGCAGGACTTCTTCCTCCTCGCGGGTCTTGACCAGCGACCAGATGATGCCGCCCGCGATCAGCGCGACGGTCACGCCGAGGCTGACCAGCGGCGGGAATTTGTCGCCGCCCAGGATAAAATCGGCGACGAAGATCTTCGACCCGATGAACACCAGCACCAGCGCCAGCGCATATTTGAGGTAATGGAAGCGGTGCACCATTGCCGACAGCGCGAAATACAGCGCGCGCAGCCCCAGGATCGCCATGATGTTCGACGTATAGACGATGAACGTATCGGTGGTGATCGCAAAGATCGCCGGGACGCTGTCGACCGCGAATACCAGATCCGCGAGGTTGATCACGACGAGCGCGAGGAACAACGGCGTCGCCGCCAGCACCAGCTTCCCGGTCTTGCTATCGGGGACGCGCACAAAGAACTTTTCACCGTGCAGCTCGTTCGTGATCGGGATGTGCCGCGACAGCCATTTGACCACCGGATTGCCCGCGACGTCCATCGGCTTTTCGCCCGCAAACAGCATCTTGATGCCCGTGAACACCAGGAAGGCGGCAAACACATAGAGCAGCCATTCATATTCGGTGACCAGCGCCGCACCGCCCGCGATCATGATCCCGCGCAGCACGATCACCGCGACGATACCCCACAAAAGCGCGCGATACTGGTAGCGCGGCGGGATCGCGAAGGTGGCGAAGATCAGCGAGATGACAAAGATATTGTCAATCGACAGCGCCTTTTCGATGAAGAAGCCGGTGTAATATTGCAGCCCCGCCTCGCCGCCCTTCGCGGCCCAGACCCAGGCGCCGAACGCCATCGCGATGCCGATATAGAGCGCCGAGAGCTTCAAGCTCTCACCGATCCCCATCTCCTTGTTCTCTTTATTCAGGATGCCAAGGTCAAAGGCGGTGAGCGCCACGACTAGCGCGATAAACGCCAGCCAGAACCAGGCCGGGGTGCCCAGCCAGTCGGCAAACAGAAATTCCATGGTGATTGTCCCTGGTAACGCCAGAAGGCGCCGCCCCGGCGGGACGACGCTTCCAGTCTCGATTGGAAGAAATTAGCGCGCGAGCGCCGGACGCAGCGACAGCGCCGCCAAGCGCCGCTTGACCGCCAGCTTCAGCGTTTTCAGCCGCAGCAGCCGAAAGGGATCGGCCCCGCGCCGCCGCGCCTCGCGCCGCGCCGCCTCGTCCAGCTGGCGATGCAGCAGGGTGAGCCGATAGAGATTGGGATTAAGCGTCATGAAAATGGGCCTCCTGATTGAAAATCAAGCAGGTGACGCCGATGCTGGACCCGGGTGTAGGGGGGAGGTAGGCCCAGAGCATCGGTGTCACCCGATGCGGTCCGACATCACGTGACGGGAAACATCCCGCCGACGCCAGAGGGGCCCGGCCCGCATGAGACCGACTTAGGTGGGGCATGTGACGGTTTCAAGACCGCACCCGTCATATTGGCGCAAAATCTGTGCGGCCTGGCGCCAAGGGCTCGCAAGACGGCCGTTCGAGCGCGATCGCGATGGGAGCAGCGGGTTGGCACAGTCCAAAGTTCAGTAAAGTTCAGCCCAATGAGGCGCGCGCTTTGGTATTTCTCTCCGTCAGGCGCCCTTAATGCGCTGCGGCGCGCCCGTTGGCCGGGCCGTCACGACGGGATGCCGAGAGACTCATCAGGCTGATCATCGGACAAAGTGAACCACAAATGGGTGATGTAGGAAAGGCCCGCGCGGGCCGGGTGTGCAATATAGGATCGGCTGGCTTGGCGCGCGCGGTGCCAGCTCTTCAGACCCAACCTTGCGACAAAAAACCATCGTCACCCCGGGCTTGACCCGGGGTAACAACGTTGGGGGGAGCCGCGTTCTCTTTCGTCACCCCGAACTTGATCCGGGGTCCCGCTTCGCGGCAAGCTAGGCCACGATCAATCCATACGGGTAAAGTGGGTCGTTTCCAGTTTTGGAAGATTGTCGGCAGTCCAGACAATCGTCTCCGTCATCGATTTTTGATCCTTGGCGACAGTATAGACACGGGTCGATACCCGGGTTCCGTCCTTCCCCAACGTCATTACCAACGTGCCAGGCGCCGGCTGGCGCAGGGCAACGGTGTCGAAACCCATATTGCCGGTGATCGGCACGGGAACGCCATCAAGCGCAGCCGTGGATTCCGCCCGCTTGCTGGAGCCGTCGGGCCCGACAATCTCCACGAGTGTCGTCCATTTTCCGTCCTGTGATGGGCGGAAATCAATCGTCACCCGTCGAGGGCGCTGCTTTTCCGGGATGAGCGATGCGTCGAGCAACCAGCTTCCGGCCAGCGGCCGTTGGTCCGAAGATGTACTGTAGGCGCCGTTCGGCGTGGCGACCTGATCGACCGAGGGGACGGAAGCGACAAGGAGTCCCGCGGCGACCGTGGATATGGAGAAGAACATGACGATGATTCCTTTCGAACCCCGAACCCCGATGGTTCCGGTGTGCGGCCAGTTCTCCACGTTGAAGTGCTGCGTCGGAAGATCGATTTTTTCGTCACAAATTTCCTGGGCGTCCAAAAGTCGCGCCAATTCGCGACTGCTGCCAAGTCCGGTCTTGCGGCGGGCGGCACGTAAACGCTCGTTTATCGATGTTTCCGAGCGGCCCAGACGCGCGGCAATGGTCTTTACCGTATGTCCGGCCGCCAACAGCCGAAGGATTTCCAGTTCCCGTTCATTAAGATATGCGGACAAGCCGAGCGTATGTTCTTTCGCGGACATATCATTTGCTGACCACAGCCTCAGGATGAGGTCCATCCCAATTTATTTGGGACACGACAGGACGATCTGAGCAAACGAACACGCCAATCGCTCGTCATACCGTCGGCGCCGCACCCGTCCGGTTTTCGGTCGTTCGCTCTACTTCTTCCCCATCAACTTCATCGCCATCGCCGTCAGCGCCTCGGTCGCGGTCGCGATCACCTTGTCCGCTTCGGGCGCCCAGAAAGGCGAGTGCAGGCTCGGCAGGGTCCGGCCTTCCTTTTTCGCCGCGTCATATTCGGCCTGCGGGACGCCGCCGACCCAGATGATCAGGCTTTTGATATCCTTGTCGTCGCGCGAGAAGCGGCCGAAATCTTCGCCGCCCATCACCGGCGGGATCTGCATCACGCGCTTCTCGCCAAAACTGGTTTTCAGATACGCCGCCATGTCCTCGGTGAAATCGGGGGTGTTGAAGGTCGAGGGGGTGAATTCGTCCTTGGCGACGCTGACCACCGGCATCTTTTCGTCGGGAATTCCCGCCGCAATTGCCTCGCCCTTCGCGATCCGCGCGATCCCGTCGAGCAAATGGTTGCGAACTTCGTCGGAATAGCTGCGGACGGTCAGTTGCAGCCGCGCCTCGTCGGAAATGATATTATGCTTCGCTCCGGCGTGGAAGCTGCCGACGGTCACCACGGCGCTGTCGAGCGGGCTGATCTCGCGCGACACCAAAGTCTGCAACGTGCCGACGATGCGGCTTGCCAGCACGATCGGATCCTTCGTCGTCTGCGGATAGGCGCCGTGGCCGCCGACGCCCTTCACCAGGATATCGACGCTATCGACATTGGCGAGCGCATAGCCCGGGGTATAGCCGATCATCCCGGCGGGAAACTGCGCCGCATCGTGGAACGCCAGCGCATATTGCGGCTTGGGGAAACGGGTATAAAGCCCGTCCTCCAGCATCATGCGCGCGCCCGCGCCGCGCTCTTCGGCGGGCTGGCCGATCATTACCAGCGTCCCCGACCAGTTCGCCTTGTTCGCCGCCATCAGCCGCGCGACGCCGACCCAAGCGGTCATGTGCGTGTCGTGGCCGCACGCGTGCATCACCCCGGTCTCGACGCCCTCCGCCGTGGTCACGCGCACCTTCGACGCGCCAGGCAGCCCGGTCTGTTCGGTTACCGGCAGGCCGTCCATGTCGGCGCGGACCATCACCACCGGTCCGGGGCCGTTCTTCATCACCGCGACGATGCCGGTGCCGCCGACCTTTTCGGTCACCGTAAACCCCAGCTTTCGCGCCTCCGCCGCGAGGATGCCCGCCGAACGCACCTCCATGAAGCTGAGTTCGGGATTGGCGTGCAGGTCGTCATAGATTTTCATCAGCGACGGCATCTGTTTCTGCACCTCGCCGCCAAGCTGCTGGGCCGCTGCGGGGGCGGTGACCGATAGCGCGAGCGCCAGTGCGGCGGCGCCTGTCCATAACTTCTGCATCGTCATTCCCCCGTATCAAGCTGTTATGAGCCTAACCTAATCCGTTCGTGTCGAGCCCTTCGACTGCCCTGTGGGCGCTCAGGATAAACTTTCGGCATTTGCCGGAAGTCGAGACACCCCGCAGCGTAGCGCGCCTCAAGCATGTCTCGACTTCGCTCGACACGAACGGGCGTAAAGACTTATTCTCAAATGGCGATCAGCCCCCCGGCACCAATTCGATCACGTCGACCAATGATTCATACGCCGGGGCGGGCAGCACCAGTCGCCAGCGATTGTCGCCGATCCGTTCGACCATCCCCGCCATGTCGCGCATCCGGTCGCTGCCGTAGTTGACCGCCATCTTCTCGTCGCCCAGTTCCAGCGTGCCAAGGAAGACCTGGCGCTTGAGATGATCGGGAAAGATCAGCCCGACGGGGCGCTGCGACCCGGTGAGCTTGGTCAGGCTGGACAGTCCCTGTTCGGGTGCGACGCGGCAGCGGAACCAGCCATAGGCGATATAGCTGAGCCCGCCGCGTCCCTTGGCGCCGATCTTGATCGTGCGGCAACGATAATCGCCCGCGGGCAGATGCGCATTGGGCAGCGCCGCCATCGGTTGCAGCAGCACGCCTTCGCGGTCGATCTCGGCGCCATAGCCCTTCGCCCGCGCATCGGCGAGCGCCGCTTCCCAGCTGCTGTACCAGCCGCGAATCCGCTCTTTATCGGCATCGGTCGCGGTGGCGCGCCAGCTGCCCGATGCGGGCGGCTCGTCGGCGGCCGACGGCGGCAGTGGCGGCACGACCGGCACCGACTGGCACCCCGCCGCCGTCAATCCCAGCGCCATGGCAAAAATATAATTGGTGCGACCCGTCATTCTCCGTCTCTCCCCTGATACGGTTGCATTAACCTTAGGAGGGGGAAGGAAAATGCTCAAGGCCACCTTTCCTTCTCCCCTTGCGGGAGAGGGTTGCGCAGAGTTGGCAGTTTGCTGCCTAGTCGTAGCTGGGTGAGGGGTTGCGAGCCTTCGGCTCGCAACCCCTCACCCAAGTCCCGCTAGTTCGCTGCGCTCACAAGCCTCCCTATCCTTCTCCCGCAAGGGGAGAAGGAAGGCTTAGGCCGCGGTCCAGCCGCCATCGACGCTCAGGTTCGCGCCGGTGATGTTCGCCGCTTCGTCGCGGGTCAGGAACGACGCCAGCGCCGCGACCTGTTCGACCGTCACAAACTGCTTGGTCGGCTGGCCGGCCAGCAGGACGTCGTTGATCACCTGCTCGCGCGTCATCCCGCGCGCCTTCATCGTGTCGGGAATCTGCCCCTCGACCAGCGGGGTCCAGACATAGCCGGGGCTGATGCAGTTCGCGGTAATCCCGGCATCGGCAACTTCCAGCGCAACCGTCTTGGTCAACCCGACCAGCCCGTGCTTGGCGGCGACATAGGCCGATTTGAACGGCGAGGCGACGATCGAGTGCGCTGACGCGGTGCCGATGATCCGGCCCCACCCCTTTTTGCGCATCCCCGGCACCGCGTGGCGAATGGTGTGGAACGCCGACGTCAGGTTGAGCGCCAGAATCAAATCCCATTTTTCGACCGGAAAATCCTCGATCGGCGACACAAACTGCGTCCCGGCATTGTTCACGAGAATATCGACCCCGCCCATGTCGGCGTCGGCGCGCGCGAACATCTCCGCGATCGCCTCGACCTTGGTCAGGTCGGCGCCGTCATATGTTGCCTTGCCGCCGCTCAAGCCTTCGAGCGCGACGCGCTCGGCCTCGATCGCCGCGGCATCGCCGAACCCGTTGATGATGACATTCGCCCCTTCGCCCGCCAGCGACTTGGCGATGCCGAGCCCGATGCCAGAGGTCGATCCGGTTACAAGGGCGGTTTTTCCTTTGAGACGCATTTTGGGAATCCTTTCGGTGGGGGAGTATCAGCTGATGTCGGGGTCGGCCTTGGGCCGCAGGGCGTCGGATTGCACCGCGAAGCTGCCCGAGCGGCCTTCGGCGATGCTGTCGGCGAGCAGATGGCCGTCCTTCATCGCGGCTTCGACCGCGGCATGACCCAGCGCCCAATTGACTTCCATCGTCGAGCGCGAAAATTCGAAATCGCGCGCCCCGGTCTGCCATTTGGGCGGCTGATGGATCAGCTGGACAACGTTCAGCGCCTTGCAATCGACCATCCGCTGCACCGCCTTGACCTCGGGCAGGGCGAGCGACTCCGGCGGCAGTTTCGCCAGCATCCGGTCGATCAACCGATGCTCCTTGCGCCGCCGCACCAGCCCGTCCGAAATCCGCCGAGTGCGGCTGGAATAGCGAATATCCTTCTCGCGCGACCAGGCTTCTTCCATATCGTGCGGCCGCTCGCCGCGCGCGGGGAACAGGTCGACCTGGAACACCAGCATATCCTCTTTCGCGGCATCGACGACATGTTCAAGCGGAGTGTTCGACACCAGCCCGCCATCCCAATACCAGGTGCCGTCGATCTCGACCGGCGGCAGTCCGGGCGGCAAGGCGCCCGATGCCAAGATGTGCCGCGCGTCGAGCGTATCGACCTTGGTGTCGAAATAACGGAAATTGCCGGTCTCGACCGCCACCGCGCCAACCGACAGGCGGACATTCCCTTTGTTCACCCGGTCCCAGTCGACCAGCCGGTCAAGCGTCTGGACCAGCGGCGCCGTGTCGTAAAAGCTCACCGCCTCGGGCGTCTGCCGATCGGCAAAGCTCGGCGGCGGCCAGCGCGGGGTGAAAAATCCGGGCACGCCAAATGCCGCGACTTGTCCAGCCGCCAGCATATGCGTCCACTCGCGCGCCCAGTCATTGTCGGCGGTCGGCAGCGTGGGCAGCGCCGAGGACACCCCGTCCCAGAATTCGCGCAGCTTGCCCACTGCCTGATCGCGCGGATTGCCCGCGATGATTGCGGCGTTGACCGCGCCGATCGAAATTCCCGCCACCCAGTCGAGCTCGATGCCTAGATCGATCAGCGCCTCATAGACCCCCGCCTGAAACGCCCCAAGCGCACCGCCACCCTGCAGTACAAGCACGACGAGGTCGGGCAGCGGAAGCGCGGGGGTGGCGGCACGGCGTGGCATGGACTCGGGGGCTCCTTTGGTCCGCGATCGCGCGATTGGTGCGCCGCAGCACAAATGATTGCAAGCGCCGCGTTGCTCGCGAAGCCTCTTTCAATTGCCCGCCGCTGCTGTAACACCCTAGTCCAAACAGACACTTTAACGGCGGAGACCCCCATGCGCCTCGACGATTATGATCCCGGCGACGATATTCGTGACCTTGGCCGCGGCGGTGGCGGGGGTTTCGGCGGGGGTGGTGGCGGCCTTGGCGGACTGCTGATCGGGTTCCTGCCGATGCTGCTGGGGCGCAAGATGGGCTGCGGCACGATCCTGCTGATCGGCGCGGCGGCCTTTTTCCTGCTCGGTCCGGGCGCCAGCTTGCTCAGCGGCAGCGGCGGGAGTGCCGATCCGATGGCCGACAGCCGCGGCGGCGCGAACGTCGCCTGCGACACGGCGTCCGAACGCTTTGCCTGCAACGTGTTCGGATCGACACACACCGTGTGGGAAGGGCTGGTCAGCGGTTACCAGAAGCCGACGCTCAACTTCTTCACCGAACGCAACAGTTCCGCCTGCGGCGCCGCGCAAGCCGCGATGGGTCCATTTTATTGTCCGGCCGACCAGGGCGTCTATCTCGACACCAGCTTTTTTCGCGAGCTCGAACAGAAATTCGGCGCCGCGGGCGATGCAGCGCAGGCCTATGTCATCGCGCACGAAGTCGGCCATCATATCCAGACGATCAGTGCAATTTCGAACCAGGTTCGCCAGGCACAAGGGCGTGCTTCGCAGGCGGAGGGCAATGCGCTGCAAGTTCGCATGGAATTGCAGGCCGATTGCTATGCGGGTGTCTGGGCCGCACGCGCCAAGACCAGCGCGGGCCAGCCGGTGATGGAAGCGGGCGACATGGAAGAAGCGATGCGCGCCGCCAACGCGATCGGCGACGACACGCTGATGCGCTCGGCGGGCCAGCGTCCGGTCCCCGAGAGCTTTACCCACGGCACCAGCGAACAGCGCATGACGTGGCTGCGCCGCGGCCTGCAATCGGGGGATCCGCGCCAGTGCAACGCGTTCGACACGGCCATCTGATCGCAGCGCTTGCGGGGGCGCTCGCCGCGTTGCCGGCGTCGGCAGCGACGCTGTATGTCGAGGCCGGACGGCTGATCGACGGCGTCACCAACGATGTTCGCACCGGCCAGTGCATCACGATCGAGGCCGAGCGGATCAAGGCGGTCGGCCCGTGTGGCGCGACCCCCGCGGGCGCGACGCGGCTCGACTGGTCGGGCCTCACCGTCCTACCTGGACTGATCGACCTCCACACCCACCTCGCCGATCTAGGCCAGAGCGCCGATCTGGCAGCCCCGATCAAGGCGTCGCCCGCCGAAACCGTCCTGGTCGGCGCGCGCAACGCCCGCGTGACGCTGGACGCGGGCTTCACCAGCGTGCGCGACGTCGGCACCTATCGTGGGCTCACCGACGTGACGCTGCGCAACGCTATCGAGCGCGGCGATGTCCCGGGACCACGGATGTGGGTCGCGGGTGCCTATCTGACCATTCCGAAAGGCGGCGGCGAACTGAACGGCGTCGTTCCGAACGATCAACTGCCGCCGGACCTGCGCCTAGGGGTCGCGGCGACGCCCGAGGAAGCCGCGGCGAAGACGACCTATCTGCTCGACCAAGGCACCGATTTCATCAAGACGATCGCCACCGGCGCGGTGCTGGCGATCGGCACCGAACCCGGGGCACCCGAGCTGACCGTCGCTCAGTTGCGCGCGATCGTGCAGGTTGCTCATGCGCGCGGCAAAAGGGTTACCGCCCACGCCCATGGCGCCATTGGCATCCAGAACGCAATCACCGCCGGGGTCGACAGCATCGAACACGCCAGCCTGGCCGACGAAGCGACGCTGCGGCTGGCCAAGCGGCACGGCACCTGGCTGGCGATGGACATCTACAACGGCGATTACATCGAGGATGTTGGCACGAAGGAGGGCTGGCCTGCCGAATATCTGCGCAAGAACCGCGAGACGACCGACGCCCAGCGCGCCGCCTTTCGGCGGGCTGTCGCCCTGGGGGTCAACATCGGATATGCCACCGACGCTGGCGTCTATCCGCACGGACTGAACGCGCGTCAGTTCCGCTATATGGTCAAATATGGCATGACCCCGATGCAGGCGATCCAATCGGCCACCGGCCGCGCCGCGATCGAGATGGGTCGCGACGATGTCGGGGCAATCGTGCCGGGCCGGTTTGCCGACATGGTCGCGGTGAAGGCGGATCCGCTAACGGACATCACCGTCCTGGAAAAGATCGATCATGTGATGAAGGGCGGCGTGATCGTCCGCTAATGCCTTAAAATCAGGTCTGATTTTCGATCAATATTCAACGATCATCCGGACCCTGTCGACGCTTAGTCCGGCGGCGCGTGCGATCTGCTCGCGACTGCGATGGATAAGGTCCCGGACGTCCGCTGGCGGCGCGTCGCGCGACGGGTCAGGTGCCGGGGCAATCGCACTTTTCAGTTCCACGGCGCTCAGCGTCGCGGGCGATACCGGCCCTTCGAACTGGCATCCGAACAAACGCCCGCTGGCCCAGATGACGACGGCCGTGATGTCTCCACCGTGAGGCAGCTCGATTTCGATCCGGTCGCAGGCCGTCAGCTTGATATCGCTTTCAAACAGCAGCCCGGTGCCAGAGATGTTGTGAATCTGCACCTCTACGCCGGTGCCATCGGGTTTCACGCCGCGGGCCAGCAGGCTCAGCTTTCGGCGCACATCCTGACGTTGATCGCCACCGGATGCCGCGGGAAGAAATTGTCCAAAAATGGCCATGGACTAGTGGTGGAGTTGGCTGGTTAAAAGAAGGTTAGCGGATGCAACGAAAGACCGTTGCCGACGCGAATTTCCTGACCCCAAGCTCGGCTTGTCGGCGGCAGTCCCGGGTGGCAGCGTCCGCGACCGGCAAATGACGAACGGGCTTGAACGCGCCCGCCGCAACGCTAAACCGCTTTCATGCGAAACCATATCCTGATCAACGCCGCCGCGCTCGCCGCCGCCCTGTCCACCCCCGCATTTGCCCGGCCGATGACCGAGATCGACCTGGCGACGCTGAAGCGCGTTGCGGCGCCGACTGCGTCGCCCGACGGGCGCTGGGTGGTGTTTCAGATGACCGAGACCGACGGTGCGACCTACAAGCGCGCGACCGGCCTGTGGTTGGTCGATCGCAATGCCAAGGATGCAGCGCCGGTGCGCGTCGCCGACACCGCCGACAAGAATGAAACCGCCCCTGCCTTCCACCCCGACGGCAGCCTCTATTTCCTGTCGAACGCTTCGGGCAAAAGCCAGGTCTGGCGGATCGATCCCAAGGTCGGCGGCACCGCGGCGCAGGTGACCGACACGGCGGTCGATGTCTCGGGTTTCAAGATTTCGCCCGACGGCCAGCGCCTGCTCGCCTGGGGTGACATTCCGCGCGAGTGCACCGATTTCGGCTGCGATGCGAAGGACGTAAAGGATAAGGGCGCCCTCTCCGGCCCCGGCACCGGCCGCCTGTACAAGGACGGCGCGGGCTTTGTGCGCCACTGGGACAGCTGGGAAACCCCCGGCACCTACAGCCGCCCGTTCGTTTTCAACCTCGACGGGGGCAAGGCCAGCACCGCACGCGCGGTCGATGGCGGGCTGATCGGCGACAGCCCGTCAAAGCCCTTTGGCGGCGGCGAGGAACTGGCGTGGGGTGCTGACAGCCGCACGGTGTATTTCACGCTGCGCAAGGCCGACAAGGACGAGCCGACCTCGACCAACCTCGATATCTATAGCTGGCTCGTCGACAGCCGGATGATGCCGCAGAACCTGACCGCGGACAACGAAGCGACCGACACCCTTCCGACCCCGTCTCCCGACGGCAAATGGCTGGCCTATGCCGCAATGGCGCGCCCGGGTTATGAGGCGGATCGGCAGGTGCTGATGCTGCGCGACCTCGCCAGCGGCGAAACGCGCAAGCTGACCGACGCCTGGGACCGTTCGGTCGGCTCGATCGCCTGGGCGCCGGATGGAAAGTCGCTCTATGTCACCGCGCAGGACGTGCTCGATCATCCCGTGTTCCGGGTCGATGTGAAGAGCGGCAAAGTGAGCAAGCTCAAGGCCACCATTGAAGCCTATGAGGGCAATATCGGCGACGTCACCCCGCTTTCCGGCGGCGGTCTGCTCTATTCGCGCAACAGCGTTGCGGTGCCGACCGACCTGTTCGTCCGCGATGCCAAGGGCAAGGTCACCCGCCTGACCGACGTCAACCGCGCTCAGCTCGCCGAAATCGATCCCGTCGATGCCCAGCGCTTCAGCTTCAAGGGTGCCAACGGCGACACCGTGTGGGGGCAGATTGTCAAGACCGCCGACAGCAAGGGCAAACTGCCCGTCGCCTACCTGGTCCACGGCGGCCCGCAATCGAGTTTCGGCAACAGCTGGTCGACGCGCTGGAATCCCCGGCTGTTTTCGGCCCCCGGCTATGCTGCAGTGACCGTCGATTTCCATGGCTCGACCGGTTACGGACAGGCGTTCACCGATAGCATCAACCAGGATTGGGGCGGCAAGCCGCTCGAAGACCTCAAGCTCGGCCTCGTCGCTGCGGGCGCGAACGACGCCAATGTCGATACGGCGAACGCCTGCGCGCTCGGCGGCTCATACGGCGGCTATATGATGAACTGGATCGCGGGTCAGTGGCCCGATGGCTTCAAATGCCTGGTCAACCATGCCGGGGTGTTCGACCTCCGCGCCATGGCGTTCGAGACCGAGGAAACATGGTTCGACGAATATGATCATGGCGGCCCGTGGTGGCAGCGCCGTGACGCCGAGAAATGGAACCCGGTCAACCATGTCACCAAATGGAAGACGCCGATGCTGGTCATCCACGGCGAAAAGGATTTCCGCATCCCCTACAGCCAGAGCCTCGCGGCATTCCACGCGTTACAGCGGCAGGGCGTCGAGGGCGAATTGCTGGTGTTTCCTGATGAAAACCACTGGATCCTGAAGGGCCAGAACAGCGTGCAATGGTATCAGACGGTGTTCGGTTGGGTCGGTCGGCATTTGAAGAAGTAGCATCGCAGCATCGTCATGCCGGACTTGATCCGGCATCCATAGCTGCGCAGGCGGCGATGGACCCCGGATCAAGTCCGGGGTGACGATGGTGGAGAACAGCGCCATTGCCCCCTTGCCGCGCCGCACCATGGCTGGCAAAGCGCGGCGCATTATGCCGATGGAAAAAACATTCGATCCCGCCGCAATCGAGGCGAAATGGGCCCACGCATGGGAAAGCCGCGGGCTGTTCCGCCCGCACCGCCCCGACGCCACGCCCTTCACGATCGTCAACCCGCCGCCGAACGTCACCGGCGCGCTGCACATCGGCCATGCGCTCGACAACACATTGCAGGACGTGCTCGTCCGCTACGAACGGCTGCGCGGCAAGGATGCCTTGTGGGTCGTCGGCATGGACCACGCCGGCATCGCGACGCAGATGGTTGTCGAACGCCAGCTGGAGGCACAGCAGGACAAGCGCACCAACTACAGCCGCGAAGATTTCATCGACAAGGTGTGGCAGTGGAAGGCGGAAAGTGGCGGCCAGATCACCGGCCAGCTCCGCCGCCTCGGTTGCTCGATGGACTGGTCACGCGAACAGTTCACGATGGACCCGCATTTCACCGCCGCGGTGGTCAAGGTGTTCGTCGACCTCCACAAAAAGGGGCTGATCTACCGCGACAAGCGGCTCGTGAACTGGGACCCAAAGCTCAAGACTGCGATCTCTGATCTCGAGGTCGAGACGCACGAGGTGCAGGGCGGCTTCTGGCATTTCAAATATCCGCTCGCCGACGGCATGACGCTCGATGACGGGAGCGATCATATCGTGGTCGCGACGACGCGCCCCGAAACGATGCTCGCCGACATGGCGGTCGCGGTGCATCCGGGCGACGCGCGCTACAAGAGCGTGATCGGCAAGGACATTCTCCAGCCGATCACCGGGCGCCGCTTCAAGATCGTCGCAGACGAACATGCCGATCCCGAACTGGGTTCGGGCGCGGTGAAAACCACGCCGGGGCATGATTTCAACGACTTCGACGTCGGCAAGCGCGCGGGCTTCAAACCCGCCGAGATGCTCAACATGTTCGACGGCGACGCGAATGTGATCCAGACGAGCGACGGGCTGATCCCGCAAGAGTATCTCGGCCTTCACCGCTTCAAGCGCGATGGCATCGACGGCGCGCGCGAACTGGTCGTGCAGCGGATGAAGGAAGCGGGCTTCCTGATCCCGCATGTCGACAAGGACGGCGCCGAGCATGACGCCGAGCCGCGCACGATCCAGACGCCCTTCGGCGACCGCGGCGGCGTGGTGATCGAGCCCTGGCTGACCGACCAATGGTATGTCGGCGCCGAAACGCTCGCGCAGCCGCCGATGGCCGCGGTGCGCGACGGGCGCATAAACATCGTCCCCAAGACGTGGGAAAAGACCTTCTTCAACTGGATGGAGAATATCCAGCCCTGGTGCGTCTCGCGCCAGCTCTGGTGGGGCCACCGGATTCCGGCTTGGTATGGGCCAGATGCAGCCAATGGTGGGCTTCGCTTGGACTATACTCCGCAAACCTACGCGATATCGCCAGACACACATTTCGTCGCCACTGATGAAACAGAGGCCGAGCAAATAGCGTGGATGCACTATAAGGCAGAAGGTTGGGATCCAGAGCAGATCGTTTTTCATGATAGTTTCGGCGAGTTTGAAAAAGCGACCCGTTCGGACACTTTCAATCCGGCAGACGTGCACTTAGTGCGGGATCAGGACGTCCTCGACACCTGGTTCTCCTCCGCCCTCTGGCCCTTCGCCACTCTCGGCTGGCCCGAGGACACTGACCTTGTCAAACGCCATTACCCCAACGACGTCCTCATTTCCGGTTTCGACATCCTGTTCTTCTGGGATGCGCGCATGGCGATGCAGGGGATGGAGTTCATGGGCGATGTTCCGTGGAAGACGCTCTATCTTCATGGCCTCGTCCGCGCGCCCGATGGCGCCAAGATGTCGAAGTCGAAGGGCAATGTCGTCGATCCGCTCGGGCTGATCGACCAATATGGCGCCGACGCACTGCGTTTCTTCA
Source organism: Sphingopyxis sp. BE259 (assembly GCF_031457495.1). Lineage (NCBI taxonomy): Bacteria > Pseudomonadati > Pseudomonadota > Alphaproteobacteria > Sphingomonadales > Sphingopyxidaceae > Sphingopyxis > Sphingopyxis sp. BE259. Next base: position 1,878,821 of record NZ_JAVDWM010000001.1, on the reverse strand, counting down.
TGGCGGCGATGGAAAGCCAGGGCCGCGACATCAAGATGGATGACGCGCGCCTCGCGGGCTACCGCAATTTCGCAACCAAGCTGTGGAACGCCGCGCGCTTCTGCGAAGCCAATGGCATTTCGGCGTCAAAGGACATCAAGGCTCCCGACGCCGTGCTACCGGTCAATCGTTGGATCATTGGCGAAGTCGCGAATACCGTAGCCGCTATGGACAGGGCGTTCGCCGACTATCGCTTCGACGAGGCCGCTAATACGATCTACAGCTTCGCGTGGGATCGCTTCTGCGATTGGTATCTTGAGCTGATTAAGCCGACGCTGAATGAAGATGCTCAGTTCCAACCCGCGATGGCCGATGAAACTCGGCGAGTGGCAGGCTGGGTTCTCGATCAGATACTAGTGTTGCTGCATCCCTTCATGCCCTTCGTCACCGAGGAGCTTTGGCATGCCATGGGCGACCGGCCTAACCATCCGCTCATCACCGCCAACTGGCCGATGCCGGGAGCTGAAGTGGACGCTGAAGCAAGCGCTCAGATCAACTGGCTCGTTGCGGTCATCAAGGAAGTTAGATCCGCCAGAACGGAATTGGGGATCAAGCCGGGCGATAAGCTAATCGCCCACTTCCCTGTCAGTCTGCAACCTCGCGTGAATGCGGGGTACCAAGCGCTTCTGCGTATCGCTCGACTTGAGGACGTCAGCTTCGATCCCGCACCGGCAGGCGCTTCGGCCCAACTCGTCGTCGAGGGCGAAACGATCACCGTCCCCCTCGAAGGCGTCATCGACATCGCCGCCGAACGCGACCGCCTGACCAAGGCGCTCGCCGCCGCGGCGAAGGAACGCGATGGTCTCGCGGGTCGCCTCAACAACCCGTCGTTCGTCGAACGCGCCAAGCCCGAAGCGGTCGAAAAAGCGCGCGCCGACCATGCTGCGAAAGAAGCCGAGGCCGACCGCCTGACCGCTGCCTTGGCAAGGCTGGGGTGAGCGATCACGCCCATTCCTCCCCGCTCGCGGGGAGGTGGCAGCCGGAACGGCTGACGGAAGGGGTTGGCGTCCGACCGCAACGCTGCGTGAGGACGCGAGCCCCCTCCACCATCCTGCGGATGGTCCCCCTCCCCGTTCCGGGGAGGATCGTTTGACCGAAAACGTCACCCCCACCCCCGTCGCCGTCGCCAGCGACCCCGCTTCGGCGCCAGTCCCCCCGCGCCAGACGGCGCGCGGCGGGATGGACCTGACCAGCGGGCCGATCGCCAAAACGCTGATCATCTTTGCGCTCCCGACGCTCGCCTCGAACGTCCTTCAAACCCTCTCGGGTTCGGTCAATTCGATCTGGGTCGGGCAGTTTCTGGGCAACAGCGCGCTCGCCGCGACCGCCAATGCCAACATCATCATGTTCCTGATGTTCGCGACCTTTTTCGGCTTTGGCATGGCGGCGACGGTGCTGATCGGGCAAGCGATCGGGCGCGGCGACATCGATGCCGCACGCCGCGCAGCAGGCGGCGCAATCGGTCTGGCCGCGCTGTTCGCGGTGGTCATCGCGATCGTCGGCTGGTTCACATCCGACGCGATATTGCGCCTGCTCGAAACCCCGCCCGAAGCCTTTGCGCTGGCGCACGACTACCTCCGCGTCACCTTTGTCGCGATCCCCGCCAGCATGATTTCGGTGACGCTGATGATGGCCTCGCGCGGCGCCGGGGACGCGGTCACCCCGCTGCGCTTCATGGTACTGACCGTCGTGATCGACATTGTGCTGAACCCGGTGCTGATCCTCGGGCTCGGCCCCGTTCCGCGCCTCGGCATCGCGGGCAGCGCGCTGGCGACCGCGATTGCCGGGACGATCAGCCTGATCGGCATGATCATCTGGTTTTACGTCAAGGATCATCCGCTCCGTCTGCGCGGCCGCGAACTCGCCTATCTGGCGCCCAGCTGGCGTGAACTGCGCTTCATTATCGCGCGCGGGCTGCCGATGGGCGCGCAGATGCTGGTGATTTCGGGCGCGGGCCTCGTCATGGTCGGGCTGGTCAACCGCGAGGGGCTCGTCACCGCTGCCGCCTATGGCGCTACGCTCCAGCTGTGGAATTACATCCAGATGCCCGCGCTCGCGGTCGGCGCCGCGGTCAGCGCGATGGCGGCGCAGAATATCGGGGCGCAGCGCTGGGACCGCGTATCGACGATCACCAACAGCGGCATCACGATCAATCTGGCGATGACCGGGGTGCTGATCGCGATGCTGTTGCTGTTCGATCATGCTGCGCTCGCGCTGTTCCTGGGGAGCGGCAGCGAAGCGATCGAAGTGTCGCGGCATATCCAGTATATCGCGACCTGGACCTTCCTGCCCTTCGGCACCACCATCGTCATCATCGGCACCTTGCGCGCCAATGGGTCGGTTGTGCCGCCGCTGATCATCCTGGCGCTATCGATGTTTCCGATCCGCTTCGGTATCTATTATTTCGCGTATCCGACGCTCGGCGCCGACGCGATCTGGTGGAGCTTTCCGCTCTCGTCGCTCGCGTCGCTGGCGATGGCTTGGGCCGTGTATCGGCGCGGCCACTGGCGCCGTGCGCTCCCCCAACCCGCTGCGGGCTGACGTTGGGCTTTCGACCAAAGCGCGCGCCGCTTCGACTGGCGGCCCGGTGTCTGCTAGCCTTCCTGCCGGGATTGACGCTAAAGCAGGCGCAATGAACATGACTCTTCGCAAAGACACGCTGCGCGACCAGCGCGCCAAAATGCTGGCGGCAGCGCCCGACTGGCGCGCGTCGGACGCCCGCGTCAATCCGCGCGTTGCTATCGGCTCGATCATCGCGATGTGGCTGATCTATTTCCTGATCACCACCGGTCTCGGCCTGCTGACCGGGGTGCCCGAACAATGGTCCTCCGCGGGGCGGCGCGGCATTGTCGTCGTGGCGGGCATCCTGTGCACATTCGTGCTGTATCAATTGCTACAGCGCGCCCAGCCGCAAAGTTTCGGCGCCCGCCTGGCGGCGGCTCTCGGCGCCGCGGTGCCGCTCGTCATCGTCTATGCATCGGTCAATTTGCTGGTTTTTTATTACTGGTTCCCGGTTTCCGAAGCGGCCAAGATCATCGAAGAAATGCAGGCGAAATATCCCGGCGCCTGGGAAACTGTACTGATCCTCGACAGCTCGATTCGCTGGTATTTCTTTTTTGCCGTATGGGCCGCGCTCTATGTCGCTTTCGGCTATGCAAATGAAATGCGCGCGGTCGAACGGCGCGCCAATCATTTCCGGCTCGAGGCCAAAAATGCCCAGCTGCGGGCGCTGCATTACCAGGTCAATCCGCACTTCCTGTTCAACACCCTCAATTCGCTGTCGACCCTTGTCCTCAAAGGTTCGAAAAGCGAGGCCGAGACGATGATCATGAACCTGTCGTCCTTCCTCCGCTCAAGCCTGGCGATCGACCCCGAACAGCTGGTCAGTCTGGACGAAGAGATCGCACTGCAACGCCTGTATCTCGATATCGAACAGACGCGTTTCCCCGACCGCTTGCAGGTCGAGGTAACGATCCCCGACGAACTGAAAAATGCGTGCGTCCCGGTGCTGATCCTGCAACCGATCATCGAAAATGCGATCAAATATGGCGTTGCGCCGACCAAGGGCAAAATCGCCATCCGCCTGCACGCCAGCGCCGAATACGGATTGCTGGTATTGCGGATCGACAATGACATCGACGCCAAGGCGCCTTCGCCTGCGTCGGGCACCGGCCTTGGCCTCGGCAATGTTCGCGAACGGCTGCTGACCCGCTATGGCCCCACCGCCGGGTGCGAATGGGGCCCCTCTGATGAGGGCGGCTTTGTCGTTTCGCTGTGGCTGCCGCTATCACGAGAGACATCCTGCCCATGATCCAGACGCTCCGCACCCTGATCGTCGATGACGAACCGCTGGCGATCGAGCGACTGCAAATCCTGACCGGCCAACAGGACGGGGTGTCGCTGGTCGGTACCGCCAGCGACGGTGCCTCCGCGCTCCGCATGGTCGACGCCCTCGCGCCCGATCTCGTCCTTTGTGACATTGCGATGCCCGACCTCAACGGGCTGGAGGTTGCCGCCGCGATCGACCGGCTCGACAATCCCCCCGCAGTGATTTTCGTCACCGCGTTCGACCAATATGCGGTTGCGGCGTTCGACGTCGCGGCAGTCGATTATCTGCTCAAACCGGTATCACCCGAACGCCTGGCGCGGGCGCTGACGCGGGTCCGCGAATGGCGCGCGACCGAACGGGCGCCAACGCAAAAGAGCAAATGGATCAACGAATTCTGGGTCCAGAACCGCGGCGAAATGCTGCGGATAGACGCGGGCCAAGTCGACCTGATCGAGGCTGAGCGCGACTACATGCGGCTACACCTTGGCGCGCGTAGCTGGCTGATCCACCAGACGATCAAATCCTTGGAAGCGCGGATGAACCCCGATCAGTTCATGCGGATCCACCGGTCGAAAATGGTGCGCCGCGACGGGATCGTCGGGCTGAAACATCATGGTGATGGCGCGTGGAGCGTCGATCTGGGCGAAGGCGGCGTTCACCGCATCGGCCGCACCTATCTGCACGACGTCAAAGCGATCATGCACGCCTGAGCGACAAAAAAAAACGGCCATGCCCATCATCGGGGCATGACCGCCTTTCGCCAACGGGCAACGCGGCCCTCAGGGTGCGGACACGAATATCGTCTGACCGCGATCGGCCAGCCGGGTGCCGCCGCCATTCAGCAGCCCCGCCAGTTTGACATTGGCATCGGCCATCGTCGCCTTCTCGCAAATTTGGGACTGCGCGCGCTCTTGCAGCGTGGGCCGATAGTGCGGGCGGCTGTTGCACACCGAAAGCACGGCCGACTTGACCCGCGCGTTCAGCCGGTCGCGGCCTTCGACGCTGGCCAGATTCAGGTCATGATAAGGCACGACGACGCTCCGTCGTTCGCCAAATTCATCCTCGGCAGCCGCCGGAACACTCAGGCCGATGCACGCCACCGGCACGCTCAGCAGGATCAGGGAAAGTTTCGCCATGGGGGAGTCCTCTCTTGGGGGTATGATGCGGGACACGAGAGCTCCGGACCGGGGAGACCGAGGCTCCCGCATCCCGCAAAAGGGTGATACTCCCTAGACGTCATCAGAATCGCCTTTGGATCGATCGGCGCAAACGGCGGCTCGATTTACGGACGAAGGCGGCTCACCCATCGACGAACCGACGACGGACGGGTAATTTCGTGGCGCCAGACTTGCGCCAGACACTTCGACATGACCAAATTGTGTAATGGTGCCGAAATTATCTTTCATCGCGACTCGATCAGGCAAGGATCGATCGCGCGCGAACAGATTGGCCCGCTGGTCGATCGTCGCGATCGCCGGGACAATCGGCGGAGTCATCCTTGGCGACATCGTCGCTGAGCCTCTTGCCGAAAAACGTGCCGCCGCGACCGTGTCTTTTTCGGGCCTCAGCGCCAATCCCGATTCACAAAATGCGGCGGACGGAGGCGCCCCGCCCTGCTTGGACTGCCCAGATAGCTACGGCGTGAGCGCCAAGCTGCGCGCCGACCGTGAGCAGCGGATGAGCAATGAGTTTCGCGATCTTGGCGCGGTAGACATCATCCCGCCACGGACGGCGGACCCGATTGACGACTATAAGTACGGCGGCCGTTTTCCCGATCCCGAACCGCCGACGCCGATCGCCGCGCCTCCAGTGGATGCGATCGCGGCAGGTCCGTTGACCGCCGACGAGGCGCCGGCAGACACAATGCGGCCGCCGCCGTCGGCATAAAGACAGGCTAGCGCGGTGGCGTCACCGGTTTGGCGCAACGCGTCGTGTCGCCGGCCTTGCACGCCGCGACGTCCGCCTCCCACTTCATCCGCTCTTCCGCCGACATTGCAGCAACGCGGGCTTTTTCGGCTTCGTAAACGGCGGTTTCTTCGGCGAACTCGCTCTGATCATGCGCGACCTGTTGCGCGGCGGCCGACACTTCCTGTTCATAGGTCACGGTCTCCGCCTTGGCCCGCGATGCCTGCTCGGCATTCAGCCGCGCCGTGTTGGACCGTTCCTCCGCCGTCGTGCCGTCGGGCAGTTTCTTTGCGGTCGCGGTAGCAGTGGCCGGGGTCTCGGTCGGCGCCTGAAAGGCCGCGGCCTGCGCCGCACCCAGCAGCGCCAGCGCCGTAGTGGCCGCCAAAGTCATTCTTGTCATCGAAGCTCTCCTGCAATTTGATACTCTGCCGCTCCAACGCCCGGCCCGGTGGGGCGTTCCCGACATCGAATTGACGTCGCCGCGGGCAAGCGCCATGTTACCCCTTCATCCTGCCCGATCGGCCCGTCCTTTGCCAGTATCGTCGAAGCATCCGCTCAATCGTCCCGTCTTTTTCATTCCGCTGGCCATCCTGCTCGCCGCGGTGACCCTGAGCCTGTGGCAGGGCGCAGCGGTGCTCGCCGCCGAAACCGCGATCAACGACTGGATTCTGCGCCATTTCTCGCCGCTGTTCGCTTGGTCCGGGCTGGCCTTTCTGGCGCTGCTTGCGGGGATCGCCATCTCGCCGCTGGGCGGGCGGATCATCGGCGGACCGCAAGCGAAACCGATCCTGAGCCGCTGGCGCTGGTTTGCCGTCACGCTCTGCTCCACCATCGCGACCGGCATATTGTTCTGGGGCGCGGCCGAACCGCTGTTTCATCTTAACGATCCGCCCGCGATGCTGGGGCTGACGCCAGGCAGCGATGCCACCGCGACCTTCGCGATGTCGACGATGTTCCTGCATTGGACGCTGACGCCCTACGCGATCTACACTGTCGCCGGGCTGGCCTTTGCACTCGTTTATTACAACCGCTGCGAACCGTTCAGCCTGTCGTCGCTGTTCGTGCCGCTGATTGGCGAGCGCGCGCATGGCCCGGTTGGCACCGGCATCGACATCATCTGCCTCTACGCCCTTGTCGCCGGCATGGCGGCTTCGCTGGGCGCGGGCATTCTGGCGCTGGCGGGCGGGGTCGAGGGGATCGGCGGCTTTGTCGGCGGTACTACGCTGCGCTGGGCGATCGCCGCTGCGATCGTCGGCAGCTTCTTGATCTCCGCCGCCACCGGCCTGCAAAAGGGGATCGCCGGGCTTTCGGTGCTCAACACCTGGCTGTTCTTTGCGATCATCGCCTTTGTTTTGATCGCCGGACCGACCGCCCAGATGCTCGGCCTCGCGCTGCGCGGCGGGGTCGACTATGTCCAGACCTTCATCCCGCGCAACCTGGGCCTCGACGTCGATACCGGCTGGCACCGGCAATGGACGATTTTCAACTGGGCCAACTGGTTCGCATGGGCGCCAGTCACCGCCCTGTTTCTCGGCCGCCTCGCCGTCGGCTACAGCGTC